>NZ_CABYWZ010000046.1 GCF_902522795.1 uncultured Prochlorococcus sp. | reverse complement strand
AATGAACAGCTCCAGTCAATTATTAATCAAAAGCAAGAATTTTTTGATTTAAGTATTTTTATCTGTGATGATAATAGTGATGGAAATTTTCCTTCTTTAGATAATCTAAATATAAATAAAAATATAGATCTAAAAATATTTTATAGAAACTCAAATTTTAATTTAGGCTACGCTAAGAACTTTATTTACTCTCTTAATTTAATATATTCACAATTTGATTTTTATTGCTTCTCAGATCAAGATGATGTCTGGTTACCAAATAAGCTTGAAAAAGCAATAAGGACAATAGAAAATTTTTCAACTAACAAACCTATCCTTTATGGAGGAAGAACTACTTACTATGATGCAGAATGCTCAAATCAAATAGGATATTCTTTACTATTTAAAAAGAAACCATCCTTCAGAAATGCACTGATTCAAAATATTGCTGGAGGAAATACTATGGTTTTTAATAATCATGCAAAAAACATTATCGTAAAATCAATAACTAAGAATTTTGAAGTTCTTTTCCATGATTGGTGGTGCTATCAAATAATCTCTGGTGCAGGTGGAATTATCTATTATGACAAACTATCATTTATAAAATATAGACAACATGGTAAAAATGAAGTTGGAGCAAATACTTCCAAAAGAGCTAAACTTTCAAGAATAATAAGTTTATTGGTAGGCAATTTTAAAATTTGGAATGATATTAATTTAGATACGCTAAATAAAAATAGAAGCCTTTTGACCAAAGAAAATCAG
This sequence comes from uncultured Prochlorococcus sp., assembly GCF_902522795.1. Classification (GTDB taxonomy): domain Bacteria; phylum Cyanobacteriota; class Cyanobacteriia; order PCC-6307; family Cyanobiaceae; genus Prochlorococcus_A. Next base: position 1,313 of record NZ_CABYWZ010000046.1, on the reverse strand, counting down.
ACTATCTTGCGTAAATTATGTGAATGTAGAGAATATTCATTTTTCAGAAGAATTATAAGTTTTCTATTCCTTGGGCTTTACAGGCAGACTATATTTGGAAATTTAGCTTTATATCTAGCAATTATTCTTAAAAGGCTCTGAGCAAAAAAATTAAATATATATTTTTTAAGTATTTTTCTTAGATACTTTGGAAGCAAAATATTCTTAAAGTGAGTCATTTTTTGAATGCCAAGAATCTTAGGCAACTCTTATAAGTATTTGCAAATCAAAAAACAAGATTTATTTTACACATGTATAAAATAAATATTACTCAAATGCAACTTAATTAATTAAGAATATTCTTTACGAAACTTCTTTTAGAGACTTTTGAAAGTTAAAATATTTTTTTAATATCTATTAATTATTTCATAATCTTATAAAAGTAAAATTTATGACTATCTTTGTTACCGGCGGGGCAGGTTTTATTGGATCAAATTTTGTTTTAGAGTGGCTAAATTCAAATAATGAAAAAATTGTCAATATTGATAAATTGACTTATTCAGGAAATTTATCTAATTTAGAATCAGTGGCTCATAATGAAAATTATATTTTCGAAAGAGCAGATATTTGCGATACTCCTAGAATAAGAGAGCTTTTTGAAAAATATAACCCACGTGCAATCATACATTTTGCGGCTGAATCGCATGTTGACAGATCCATACTTGGGCCATCAGATTTTATAAATACAAACATTTTAGGAACTTTTAATTTACTTGAAATAGTAAGGAAAATATTTATATCTGGAATGATTAATGAGGATTTTAGATTTATTCATATTTCTACTGATGAGGTTTATGGCTCTTTAAACGAAAATGAGCCTCCATTTACGGAAAATAATCAATATTGTCCAAACAGTCCATATAGTGCATCAAAAGCTTCTTCCGATCATCTCGCTAGATCATATTTTGAAACTTATAGAATCCCTACAATCATTACTAATTGCTCAAACAATTATGGACCCTACCAATTCCCTGAAAAGCTTATTCCCCTAGTAATTAATAATGCTTTAGAAGGAAAAGCAATTCCAATTTATGGAGATGGTAAAAATATTAGAGATTGGCTTTATGTCAAAGATCATTGTCTGGCAATAATGAAAGTTCTTGAACTTGGTAATCCTGGAGAAACATACAATATTGGTGGCAATAATGAAATAAAAAATTTAGAACTTGTACAACAAATTTGTGAAGAGCTTGATGTCCTTTCTCCTCCAAAAAATTGTGGCGTAACTAAATATTTTGACCTAGTAAAGTTTGTGCCTGATAGACCAGGGCATG
>NZ_CABYWZ010000045.1 GCF_902522795.1 uncultured Prochlorococcus sp. | reverse complement strand
GAAGAACCAATTGCATTCTCTATAATGCAGTCTCCCGTTGAATTATAAGCAATGGTATAACCTAGATATTGTGATCCTATTTGTGAAATATAGCCTCCTCCTCCTTCAGCATTTTGAAGAGTAGCATTATTGAGATTTATAGATACTGAATCTGATGCAGATTCTGCTGATATGGTATCTGTTCCCCCGTTATCCCAAATACAATAAAATCCATTTAATTGATTACTATTGAGATAATAAGTGTCATCACCTGTATTTTGGGATGTATTAGCTCCGTAAAGTGATTGCGTAGCAGCAATGTCAAAAGCACCAAGAGTTTCTAAATAACCTGAATATACTTCTGAACTTGGAGCATAATCATTAGCTCCAACATCATTGTAGGTCATAACTGTATAAGGGGTTGCATTTAATCCGTTATCTCCAGTATCTGAACTACTTGAGACTCCAGGAAATGTTGCACTATTGTCATGAGGATGAGAAAGGCCTAATGAATGTCCAAGCTCATGAATAGTCGTTAAGAAATAATAACTGCCTGGCAAAAGAATACTAGGGTCATCAACCTGCCCGTCAGTAGAGTATAAAGTATAGTTTTGAGTCGTAAGACCTAGAGCATTTCCACCAGAATTAACATAGGATCCTTCGACATCGGGAGGTACTGCCCAACCAAGAGCACCAAAACTTTCATTATTACCTAAAGAGGCCCAAAGAATATGAGAATCAGTTGCCGTATCACTTTCGGTAAATGTTATATTAGCTACTGAAGAATATGCATTCATTGCTGCGATATATGCAGCTCGCTCCTCTGATAGTAAAGAACCCGCGCTAAGTGAACCTATAGTTAATTCGTTATCATAAATGAAAAAATTCAATGCCGTTGTAGTGGTTTCTGGATCTGCACTTCCCCATCGAACTCCATTATCCCATTGAAGTCCATCCATAAATGCATTAGTGCGATCTATGCCAGACCAAACATTTGATGAAGACAAATTTATTGTTGGATCAAAATCCCCGAATTCCCTATACTCTGATGGTGATAAAGAAGAAGAGATTTGATAAGTTCCTGTATAATAATCTCCATAAGAACCTGCACTTAAGTAATATGTCCCAGTTGTTGTAGCTTCGTAAGTTATTCTTGACTCATATGTGCCCCCATAATCATCGTTGTAAGTTAGTTGAGTTCCATTAGAACTATATAATCTAAAATAGGGATCTACTAATGTTCCGTCTCCAGATGCACTCCCAGTCAAATCAAATGTATAATTATTTCCTGCGGTGAGTGTTATGGCCACCCAGTCTCTGTCACCTGCATAACTTAAAGTACCCGAAAATGTATCTGTTACTGAAATTGAGTAACTTGTAGATGTATTAGGCGCTGCATCTGAACTTTCTGATACGATACTCGCAAGAGAGTTTGTGCCAATATAATTTAAACCTTGAGAATTATGTATGTTATTACCAGCGTAATTACATAAGATGCACATTTTTATTTTAGAATTCTCTTTTCAGTAATAATATTGCATTAAATTTTTTTTTAGGTCAATTATGTAACTTTTAGAATTATTGGATAATTTTAAATAAAAAAATTTATTCTTCTCTGTTTTGAAAGAAAAGTGATTTTTTCGAGATAATTTTATTTAAACTATCTGTTATTCGTTCAAATACATCAGAAAAAAGACTAATAAAAGGCTTTTTTCTTACTTTAAATGATGCAGTAATTGACTGGCCATTCCTTAGAATGTATTTCTCATTATTTTTATCAAGATATTGATTTTGTAATTCTATAAAAACTGGATACTTCGATTGAGAGGATATTAAATCATTTGTCGATTTTTTAGGCACATCTCCTATTTTTTCAACTTTTCCATATAAATACCCAAATTGAGTATAAGGATGAGAATCTACTTTAAGTTTTACTTCCATATTTTTCTTGATAAAACCTATATCTTTATTTAGGACAAAAACTTTTGCTTCTAAATTGCTATCGGGCATTATTCCAAGCAATCTTTCGCCTTTTAGTGTTTCATAATTATTGCCTGTAATATCTAAGTCGAAGATAGTCCCATTTATAGGGGATTTA
>NZ_CABYWZ010000044.1 GCF_902522795.1 uncultured Prochlorococcus sp. | reverse complement strand
CTTGGAAGTACAGCATCGGATTTTCTAAATACAAATCTCTCAGTTTGAAACCGATAACTTATTAAATCAGCTATGGATATTAATTTCATTCCCCACTGTTTTGCATACTCTTTAAGTTGTGGAAGTCTTGACATGGAACCGTCAGGATTTTGAATTTCGCAAATCACTCCAGCAGGATAAAGACCTGACATTGCCGCAATATCTACTGCAGCTTCAGTATGACCTGCCCTTTTTAACACTCCACCTTTCTTAGCTCTTAATGGGAAAATATGTCCTGGCCTTCTTAAATCATCAGGTTTTGTATTTGGGTTTATAGCAACTTGAATTGTCTTTGCTCTATCTTCAGCGGAAATTCCAGTAGTAACATTATTTTCAGGTCCAGCATCAATTGATATCGTAAAAGCTGTTTGATTTTCATCTGTATTTCTATCTACCATTAATGGTAAATCTAAAGAGTCAAGTTTTTCACCTTGCATAGCTAGGCATATAAGACCTCGTCCCTCAGTAGCCATAAAATTAATTTGCTGTGGTGTTGCAAACTGAGCCGCACAAATTAAATCTCCTTCATTTTCTCTTCTTTCATCATCTACAACAATTATGCATTCACCATTTCTTATAGCTGCCAACGCATCGCTGATAGGATCAAATTCAATTTTAAAAGATTCATTTATATCCAAAATTGTTCCATTATTTGATTTGGGACTTGTTTCTTTCATTATTCCTATCAATATAGAAAAATAGTGTTTTAGTTACCTTAAATTCAACACTTTATAATCCTATCTCAAAGTCTGCCAATTCAAAGAAATGAATGTTGCAATAGTAGGTGCTACTGGTTACGGCGGTATTCAAGCGGTAAATCTTTTAAAGAAAAATAAAAAATACAAAATTTCATTTTTAGGAGGTAATAAAACATCTGGATCAAAGTGGAATGATAATTTCCCTTTTATTTATTTAGATAATGATCCTTATATTGAAGAAATTTCAGTAGATAATATTTCAAAAAATGCTGATGTTGCGTTGCTTTGCTTACCAAATGGCCTATCTTCAACATTGACAAGGAAATTATTAGATAGAGGACTTAAAGTTATTGATTTATCTGCAGATTACAGATACAAGTCATTAGATGAATGGAAAAAAGTTTATTCCAAAGAAGCAGCTATTTATAAAAGGAATGATGACGATTTATGTAAAGAGGCAGTCTACGGTCTTCCTGAAATAAATAAAGAAGCCATTTCAAAAGGTAGATTAATTGCATGTCCAGGTTGTTATCCAACATCAGCACTTATTCCATTAGCTCCTTATCTCTCGCAAGGAATTATTGAAAATGAAGGTATAGTGATTGATTCTAAAAGCGGAACCTCTGGAGGTGGTCGAGAACCAAACCAAAAGCTACTCTTATCAGAATGTGGAGAAGGTCTATCTGCATATGGATTGATAAACCATAGACATACCTCAGAGATCGAGCAAGTTGCATCTTTAATTTCTGGAAATAAAATTGAACTTCTTTTTACACCTCATTTGGTTCCAATCTCAAGGGGTATGCATTCGACTATATATGGGAGATTAAGAGATCCAGGATTAACTTCTGATGATTGCAGAATTCTTTTAGATAATTATTATAGAAATTTTATAAATATTAAAGTCTTACCTGTTGATACATACCCTTCAACAAAATGGGTTAAAAATACAAACCAAATTTTCCTTTCTGTTAAAGTTGATATACGAAATGGAAGGATTATTATTTTATCTGTGATTGATAACTTGTTAAAAGGACAGAGTGGGCAAGCAATTCAAAATTTAAATATTATGAGTGGATTTTCAATGGATGAAGGCCTTGAGTTAACTAATAATTTTCCATAATATTAGTTCTTATCAAAAAACCAGCATGAGAGATTGAGTGAGGTAAAATTTTATGCTCAAGGATTTGTATTCTTTGTGAAAGTGATTCAATATCATCACCATCTCTAATTGACAATGCAGCTTGCATTATCAAAGAACCACTATCTACCTCCTCTTCAACAAAATGTACTGAACAACCAGTTATTTTTGAGCCGTTTAATATACAGTCCTTAATAGCAGAACCACCTTTATATGCAGGAAGTAATGAAGGGTGAATATTTATGATCTTATTCCTAAATTTATTAATAAAAAATGGAGTGATAATTTTCATCCAGCCTGCCATAACAACAAGTTCAACATCATAACTAATTAAAGTATTAACAATTTCCAATTCAAAAAGCTCTTTTTGCGAAAAGTCCTTATCTCTTATTATTTTGTGAGGTATTTTTACACTTTCAGCTCTTTTTATGCAACCTGCATCATCTTTGTTAGTTATAAGAACTTTTATATCTATATCTAATTCACCTTTTTCTGAAAGATTAATTAACTCCTGAAAATTTGTTCCTTTACC
>NZ_CABYWZ010000043.1 GCF_902522795.1 uncultured Prochlorococcus sp. | reverse complement strand
TTCAAATTGATCGTTAATTAATAAAGGACCAAGGATTTTATGTATTCGATTTCTCCGTAGTTTAATAAATATGTCCTCATTTTTATTTAAGTTCGAAGTATTGATGATTGGTGAATTAATAGAAAAATATTCTTCTAATAGATTAATTGCCCTAGTTACTGAACTTATAGTATTTTTTGATGAAATCCCTTTTTCATATCTACTGCTAGATTCTGTTCTTATGCCAATCGCCTTTGAAGATTTTCTTATTGTAACTGGATTAAAAACAGCGCCTTCGAGATAAATAGAAGACGTAGTATTGCTTACAGAAGTCTCTAAACCACCTATCACCCCAGCAATAGCAACAGGTTTATCGCAACATGTAACTACTGTAATATTTTCATTTAATTCATATTTTTTACCATCTAAACAAACAATGGTTTCGTTATCCATTGCTTTTCGTACAGAAAAGTCATTTGGAGAAACTTCCTTTCCGATTAAGTTAGATAGTTTTTCCTTGTCAAACGCATGCAAGGGTTGCCCTTGTTCTAAAAGAATATAGTTTGTCAAATCAACTAAAAGATTTATCGACTTTATACCAGATTTTTCTATACGGTCTTTAAGCCATTTTGGCGATAATTTATCTCCACTTACTCCATCAATGCAGCTTATTGTATATATGCAATTAGATTCTATAGCCTCTGGACAAAGTTTAATTCCCTTAAGTAAATCAATATTGTATTTATGGTTTAATTCTGGAAAATTTAATGTGGATTCTAAAAGGGCAGAAATTTCGCGGGCTATGCCTATAACTGACATTCCGTCGGGTCTATTAGCTGTAATGGCTAAATCATATATATAATCATTTAATTGAAGCAATTCAGACCCTGGAGTGCCCAATTTATGTTTTAAGGCTAAATCTTCATCAATGATCTCTATCCCTTCGCTAGAGTCTTCTAATCCAAGCTCCTGCAGAGAACATATCATTCCTTCACTCAAGACACCTCTAATTTCACTTCTTTTAATAGTCAAATCAATTGCATTTAATTTCGCGCCGACAGTAGCAACATAAACATAAATATTTGGTTTAATATTTCGCGCGCCACAGATAATTTGTAAATTCTTTGAAGCACCAATATCGACTTGGCAAATTGAGAGTTTATCAGATCCTTCGTGTTTTAAAACAGATAATACCTTACCTAAAACAACACCATTTACATTTTCTGAACAGTCTTCTAATGATTCTACCTCAAATCCACCAATAGATAATTTCTCAGAGAGATCTTCAGGAGTAGAAGTAATTTCCACTAAATTTTTTAACCAATTTTGAGAAACTTTCATATATATTTTTTAAATCAATGATGATAAAAGAAATGTGTATATCTTCAAAAAAGTTTGTTGAAGATGTACAATAGGAAATTATACAATAAAGTATTAATCAAAATGGCCAAAAAAGGGACAAGAGTTATAGTTACCCTGGAATGTACTGAAGCTAGGACAAGCACAGATCCTAAGAGATCAAATGGTGTCTCAAGATATACCACTGAAAAGAATCGTAGAAATACAACTGAAAGGTTAGAACTAAAAAAGTTTAATCCTCATTTAAACAGAATGACAATTCACAAAGAAATAAAGTAATCAAACCAAATTAAATCATGCCTAATTCAATTTTTAAAAAACAATTATCACCTATCAAGCCTGGAGATCCTATTGATTATAAGGATGTAGAACTACTAAAAAAATTCATAACTGAGAGGGGTAAAATCCTACCAAGAAGAATGACAGGTTTAACCTCTAAGCAACAAAGAGATCTTACATTAGCTGTAAAAAGAGCCAGGATTGTAGCTCTTTTACCCTTTGTAAATCCTGAAGGATAAGTTCATATTGAATATAGTTGTTACTATAATTAATATCTCAAATATTTGAAAGATTTAACTAATCTAAAAACATATATTATTGACACTGATGATCCACATGAGGTTGATGACGCTTTTTCATTAGAAACAAAAGAAGGAAATAAAAAAAATTTATGGATACATATTAGTAATCCATGCAAACTCTTTTTGCATGACTCTAATATTGATTTAGATGCAAGAAAGAGAAATAGCAGTTTATATTTAATTGATCAATATGTCCCAATGCTACCTAAAGATATTCTTGAAAAGGCAAATCTAGCTCAAAATAAAATTTCAGAAACTATAAGTGCAGCAATAGAATTTAATGACGATGGATCAATAAATAATTATGTAATAACTGAAGCAATAATAAAACCAAAATATCAATTAACATATGAAGATGCAAACGAAATATTAGAATTAGAACCTAAAGAAGAAATTGAATTAATTGAAATAAAAAATTTATTAAATAAAAGTAGAACATTCAGAAAGAAACAGGGGGCAATTATTTTTGAAAGCCCTAATAGTAAAATTAAGTT
>NZ_CABYWZ010000042.1 GCF_902522795.1 uncultured Prochlorococcus sp. | reverse complement strand
GGGAGCAGCTATACCAGAAGTAATCCCTGGAACTATTTCAACTGAAACTCCATTTTCTTCTAAAAAAGATACTTCTTCTCCACCCCTAGAAAAGACAAAAGGATCTCCCCCTTTAAGCCTTACAACATTTTTGCCTTCTTTTGCCAATTTCAAAATAAGAGAATTGGTTTCAGCCTGAGGTACAGAGCACTTCCCAGCTCTTTTACCTACATGGAAAATTTCTGTATTTTTTCCTGCCTCTTTTGTTATTTCATCCGGGATCAAAGCATCATGAACTAATGCATCGCAAGTTTTTATTAGGCGCAAAGCTTTAAGAGTTAAAAGCTCAGGATCACCAGGACCTGCTCCAACTAAATAAACAATGCCGGGCACAATAATCTCCATTAACAAGTATGGTAGTAGAAGTTAATCGCGGTGAAGGTAAATATTGTGAAAGAAAGTTTATTAAAACCAAATAAAAAATTTACTCTCCTTAGTGCGTTTATCACTCTTTTAAATGATCGTTTAAGTGAAAGTATACTTTTACCTATACTACCTTCTTTTGTTTTACTTTTTGACTCTAAAGCAAGTACATATGGTTTACTATCATGCACTTACCAATTAGCTCAATTTACAGCCTCTCCTTTTATAGGACTTATGAGTGATAGATATGGAAGAAGACCTGTCACTCTTTTTTGTATTACTGGTTCAGTAATAGGAATATCAATATTATCTTTTACAGTTCTTTTTAATTGGTCAAATTCAATAGCTTCTATCCCGTTATTTTTATTATTTTTAGCCAGACTAATTGACGGATTAAGTGGGGGGACTGCAGCTACTGCAACAACAATTCTTGCAGATATTTCAAGCCCTGAAAAAAGAGCAAAAACATTTGGTCTTATTGGTGTAGCTTTTGGTTTGAGTTTTTTCTTAGGTAATATTTTTGTTGTAATTTTTGCAAAAAATACAAATAATAATTTTATTATTCCAGTTTTGATAGCCTCTATCATTCCAATAATAAATTTCCTCCTTGTATTTTTTTACTTACCAGAAACCAAGCCTAATAGTGACTCAAATAAATCAACAAATATTTTAAAAAACCCTTTAAAAGAACTATTTACAGTTTTCAAAGAAGAAAAAATTAAAAAACTATCATTAGCTTTCTTTATTTACTTTATTGCTTTTACTGGACTCACCAATATCCTTATATTTTTCCTTCAAGAATCATTAAACTGGACGACCAAAGCATCAAGTGGAACTCTTGTTGTAGTAGGAATAATTGCAATTATCGTTCAAGGAGGACTAATAGGGCCTCTTGTAAAGCAATTTGGCGAAATGCGATTAACACTTATCGGATCAGGTTTCATTCTTGTGGCATGTGCTCTTTTAATAACTGCTCCAAAAGAAAATGCCACAATTAATATTTATTCAGCTGTTTCATTTTTAGCCGTTGGGGCAGGGTTAATTACGCCCACCTTAAGAGCACTAATATCAAAGAAATTAGACATTGATAAACAAGGATCAATTTTAAGTAGCCTTCAGGGTCTACAGAGTCTTGGAGGTGTTTTAGGAATCGCAATGGCTGGAAGGGTTTATGATAGTTTTGGTCCTAAATCACCTTTTATAGCTGGTTCCGTTATCTTACTTTTCATGATATACCTTATTGCAGAGGGTAAAAATAATAATTTTTTTAAAAATCAAAAATCAAAAGTTTTTTAATGAAAAGCCAGGCTGATATCTTTATTAATAGAGAATTAAGTTGGATTGAATTCAATAAAAGAGTACTCCTAACTGGTATGGAAAAGGAGTACAAAATCCTAGATAAAGTGAAATTTTGTGCAATTTTTAGCAATAATCTTGATGAATTTTTTATGGTAAGGGTAGCTTCATTAAAGGCGCAAGTTGAAGCAGAAATTACTAAAAAAAGTATTGACGGACTTACCCCTAAAGAGCAATTAACAAAAATCAACAAGGAAGTAAAAAAATTAACTACTCTTCAAGAGAGCTATGTAAATAATGAATTAAATAACGAATTAAAAGAGCAAGGTGTAATCTTAAAAAAATATAAGGATCTAAGTGAAAATCAAAGAAATTGGTGTAATAACTTTTTTACTTCATCTATTTTTCCCTTATTAACTCCATTAGTTGTCGATCCAGCGCATCCATTCCCTTTTATAAGTAATTTAAGTCTAAATTTGGCAGCTTTAATAAAAGATAAAGAAGATTCTAAAAATCAGTTTGTTAGAGTCAAAATACCAACAAAAAATATTAATCGATTTATACAAATTCCCAATGAAATTATTCAATATAGTGATGAATGTTCTCATGTCTTCATAAGTGTTGAAGATTTAATTGGGAATAATATAAATACTTTATTTAATGGAATGGAATGTGTAGATTACTCCTTTTTTAGAGTGACAAGAGATGCAGATTTGG
>NZ_CABYWZ010000041.1 GCF_902522795.1 uncultured Prochlorococcus sp. | reverse complement strand
TAAAGCATTTTTTTGTATAAGTGACAAAAAATATCTATTTCAATTGAAAAATAACCATCGATGCATCATCTTCCAGATGTCTATTTTGCCCTGTAAAATCATCTAACTTTTTAAATATTTTATTTAAAATTTCTTGGGATGAATAAGATTGCTTGCATAATTTTGTGAGGGTTTTTATTAACCTTTCCTCATCAAATCTTTCCCCTAAAGAGTTAGAAGTATCAATTACGCCATCTGTGTAATAAAGAACTAAATCCTTTTCATTAAGTTTGATTTCACGACAATGATATTCAGCATCTTTTTGTAGTCCAAGTACAAATCCTTCTGCATCTAATTTTATAATTCTCTGATCTGAACTTTTCCAAAGCAGAGGAGGATTATGTGCTGCATTAGCGAATCTCAATTTTCTAGTTCTAGGGTCATAATCTGAATAAAATAACGTAACAAATCTATGCGATTGATCTAAATCATTTATTGCTAATTGGTTCAAATCATACAAAATTCTATCTGGAGGTAGACCTGTAAGAGCCTCAGCACGTAGCATTCCTCTTAACATAGTCATTAAAAGACCAGCTGGAATCCCCTTGCCCATAACATCACCTATTACAAAGGCCCATCTTGATTTTTCTTTTCTTTTTTCAGAAATATTGGTCTTTAAGCACATAAAATCATAGTAATCGCCACCGAGCTGGAGAGCTGGTCTACAATGTGCAGCAAGGTCTAAACCATAGATAATTGGACAATAATCCGGTAGTAACTGAGATTGAATTTCAGCGCCAGTGGAAATTTCTCTATCTACGTTTTCATGCTTTTTCTTTGCTTTTATTAAGTAAAAATTTTCTAATCCAACAGCTAGACAATTTTCGATAAAATTAAAATTACTATCTTCAGTAATCGACTGGCTAGATACATCTTTGGTAAAAATATATATAAACCCTCTACATTTACCTCTAGATATAATTTTTTTTGTTTCAATTTTATATTCTTTAAAATTTAAATTTAAAGCATTTTCAAAAATTAGAATTTCTTTTATTTTAAAATTTTTTGAAAAATGAAATTTATTCAAAAAACTTTTTATTTCTTCTTGAATTATTAAATATTCATCATTAGCAGATATTTTTATATTTTCTTTCCATATCTCACCTTCATAATTTAAAGGAATAATTAAAAAAATATTCTCAGAAAAAATATGTTTAAAAATTAAGCATATATAATCTAGTAATTTATCTATATTAGAAAATGATTTTAAATAATATGCTAGTGAAGAAGCAATTTCAACAAATTTATATTTATTTTTTAAAGTTACTGTAGTTTCATTTTCTAAAAAATTTTGAATAAATTTATTGGAAAATATTTTTTCTTTTTGGTTATTTGTCAAAACAAATCTAATATATATGTATGTTTTAACATTAAATTTAAATTTTAAAAAAAAATTAATTAAATATTTATTTATCTGCGAGCATAGCCTCTACAAATTCATAACTATTAAATGGTCTCAAATCTTTTATACCTTCTCCAGCACCAATAAACCTTATAGGCAAATTTACTTCTTCAGATACAGCTAAAGAGACTCCTCCTCTGGAAGTCCCATCTAATTTAGTAATAATTGCACCAGTTAAATCTGCTGATTTAGCGAAACTTTTTGCTTGCTTTAAGCCGTTTTGACCCTGACTTGCATCTAAAACCAATAATGATTCAATAATTGCATCTGGAACCTTTTTATCAATAATTTTTTTTATTTTTGCTAATTCATCCATCAAATTATTTTTTGTTTGCAATCTGCCCGCTGTATCAACAAGTAATAAATCAACATTTCTTTTTTTTGCAGAATTAATTGCATCAAAAACTACAGCAGCTGGATCAGCATTTTTTGATTGATTAGATATAACGTCAACATTACTTCTATCTCCCCATACTTTAAGTTGATCTACTGCAGCCGCCCTAAAGGTATCAGCAGCAGCTATCAAAGTTTTATAATTACTTTTGGACGACAAATATGCTAATTTTCCTAACGTAGTAGTTTTACCCACACCATTAACTCCTACTAATAACCAGACATTTAACTTACCCTTTTGGGGAACCAAGAGATCAGTTCCTGAATTTTTTATTGGTTTATCGATAATTACTTTTAATTCCTTCTTTAAGAATTTTATTCCTGCTTCTCCACCCACGACCTCCTCGTTTAATTTTGTTCTGAGAGAGCTTATAACTTTATCGGTTGAATCAATCCCTACATCAGCTCTTATTAATAAGGTCTCTAAATCATCAAGAGATTCAGGAGTAAGAGGATCATCTCCCAATTTATCCAATAATTCAGTAACAAATCCTTTTCGGGTTTCTTCTAATCCTCTCCGTAATTTAGTTAACCAATCAATTTCATCAATCGATATTTGATTAATTTTTTTTCCTTGAGCAGCTAATACCATTGCAGACCAAGTAAAGTTATCATCAAATTCTCCTAATTCAGGTTCTGCAAAA
>NZ_CABYWZ010000040.1 GCF_902522795.1 uncultured Prochlorococcus sp. | reverse complement strand
TGACCTTTAATCTATCGTCACAGAACCTTACTGCAACTTTAATTATGAGAATTCGTTCTTTCTTAGCTTTTGTTATTTCAATTTGTATAACTTTTGCTTTCGTACCTGTTAAAACATTTGCTTTTTCTGAAAGAGGAAATGCACAATTCACCGATGTTGTTAATACTGGAAAAGCAAATGATTGCCCTACATTAGACTCATCTCTTATCGGATCAATATCTCTAGGGAATGGAGATAGCCTCAAAGGAATATGCATGCATCCAACAGAAGTTTATGTAAAAGTGCCAGGGACAAAACGAAAAGCTGCAGAATTTGTTTCTACAAAAATTATTAGTCCTAGAAATAACACAACAGTGACAGAAGTTTATGGAGATATAGATTCAGGAACTTTTACCGAAAAAGGTGGAATTGATTTTCAACTTATTACTGTACTAACTCCTGGTGGTTTAGAGGTGCCATTTGCATTTTCAGCAAAAGATCTTAAAGCTGATTTACCTTCATCTATTGAGCCAGGCACTGAGGTTAGTGGTTCAACATTTACACCTAATTACAGAACTGGTGATTTTCTAGATCCTAAAGCGAGAGCTAAAAATACTGGTGTTGAATATGCTCAAGGTTTAGTTGCATTAGGAGGAGATGACGAAGAACTTGCAAAAGAAAATATTAAAGTTGATGTAAATGGTACTGGCGTTATTACTCTTTCAATCAACAATGTAGATTCTGATACAGACGAATTTGCTGGTACTTTTGAAGCTATCCAACCTTCAGATACAGATATGGGTTCAAAGGATCCACTTGATGTAAAAATAATTGGGGAGCTTTACGGAAGAAAGGCATAAATCCTACTTGAGAGAAAAAGGGGGTTAAACCCCTCTTTTTTTTTCAAAATTTTTCTTTATCAATTTAAAAAATGGAATTACAACAAAAAACTAACAAAGATATTAGTGGACTAATACCGCCTTATGGAGGGGAACTAAAAAATTTAATTATCAAAGATAAAAACCTTAAAAATGATTTTATCTCTAAAGCTACTTACGAGTTTGAATGTAGCGAGAGAAATGCATGCGATGTAGAACTTTTAATGGTTGGAGCTTTTTCTCCATTGGAAGGGTTTATGGATGAAAATAACTACAATTCGGTAATTAAAAATAATAGAAATACAAACGGGTTGCTTTTTGGCCTACCTATTGTATTTGATTCAAATAATGAAAAAGTAAAAGCTGGAGAGACAATATTGCTTACTTATAAAAAACAAAAAATAGCAGTTTTAGAAGTTAGCTCTAAATGGGAGCCTGATAAATCCTTAGAAGCTAAACTTTGTTATGGTACTAACTCTTTAGATCATCCTGCAGTTAAGATGATTTTTAATGAGAGAGGAAGATTTTACATAGGAGGAAGAGTTTATGGTTTCGAACTACCAATTAGAGAATTCCCCTGCAAAACTCCAGCAGAAGTAAGATCTACACTGCCATCAAATCATGATGTGGTTGCATTTCAATGCAGAAATCCAATTCATAGAGCACATTATGAATTATTTACTAATGCTTTACTCTCAGATAATGTTTCCTCTAACTCAGTTGTTTTAGTTCATCCAACTTGTGGGCCAACTCAACAAGATGATATCCCCGGAAAAGTTAGATACTTAACGTATAAAGAATTAGAAGAGGAAATATCTGATGAAAGAATAAAATGGGCTTTTTTACCTTATTCAATGCATATGGCAGGGCCAAGAGAAGCTCTTCAACATATGATAATTAGGAGAAATTATGGCTGCACCCATTTTATTATCGGTAGAGATATGGCTGGCTGTAAGTCATCATCCACTGGAGAAGATTTTTATGGCCCATATGACGCCCAGAATTTTGCAAATAAATGTGCAGACGAATTGATGATGAAGACTGTTCCTTCAAAAAATTTAGTTTATACGAAGGAAAAAGGATATATTACAGCTGAAGAAGCTAAAGAATTTAATTATGAAATTATGAAGCTTAGTGGTACTGAGTTTAGAAAGAAATTGAGGAATGGCGAACCAATTCCTGAGTGGTTTGCATTCAAAAGTGTAGTAGATGTTCTAAGAAGCTCTTAATAATGTTTTATTATTAGTATCATGTAGATATTAAAATTTTTTATTGTGAACAAACGCTGGAGAAACTTAGGACTTTATGTTCTAGCTGTTATTACTGTAATTTTCATTGGTACTTCTGTATTTGATAAACCTAGTACAGAAAATTCTACAAAAACTTTAAGATATAGCGATTTTATTGAGGCAGTTCAAGATAAAGAAATTAGTAGAGTACTAATATCCCCAGACAATGCGACAGCTCAAGTTGTTGAAAATGATGGAAGTAGATCTGAGGTCAATTTAGCCCCAGATAAAGACTTATTAAAAATCCTAACGGAAAATAATGTTGACATTGCTGTAACTCCCACAAAATTAGCTAATCCATGGCAACAAGCTGTAAGCAGCTTGATTTTCCCAATACTTTTGATTGGAGGCCTATTTTTTCTTTTCAGAAGATCCCAAAGCGGGAATGCTGGAGGTGGCAACCCTGCCATGAGTT
>NZ_CABYWZ010000039.1 GCF_902522795.1 uncultured Prochlorococcus sp. | reverse complement strand
TTAAAATAAAAACTTTTAGATTTTAGATGCTATCCCTAATTTCCTCACAGATTTTGTATTAATCAAATGCAGCTTGAATAATAAATGTGTATTATTATTTCTTGAATTTTTGAAAGCAGAGAAAATCATTTTTTTTTAAATTAATTATTAAATTCTTTGCCTAGTTCTAAATCAAAACTTTTAGGTACAAATTTTCCATGACCAGCTGCTGGATGTAATGTTAACTCTCCAAAAACAATCTTATCAGGAAGATATAGATCTACACATACAAAATCTATTCCTTTAGAAAGTTTCTCTGCTAAATTTTTCATTAGAATTAAATCTTCTTGGCAAGGTAGCATACCTTTAATGGTCTTAATTTCATTATATTCAACATCTACAAAATTAAAATTCTCATCTAATAGTTGTCTTTTGTGCTCAGAAGAAAACCGATCATATTGTATATCGATAAGCTTAGCTTTTCCACCAAAACAGAAGAATTTATAATCAATTAATTTTCCATTTTTATCTTCCAAAAATTCTTCAATTAAAACTTTTGGTTTTATCCATCTATATTGCCATTCTGCGAAATTAATAGAATGATCATTTTTGAGCCAATTATCTGTTGTGAGAGCTGCAAAATCCCAATCGAATTTTGATTTATCCTTACAAATAAAATTAGTTCCGGAACCATTATTTGTTTTTATTACAAATTTATTTGGCAGTTTTTCTTTATCAATTAGATCCCGGATACTAGATCCCGACCAAATCAACTTGTTAAGATATTCCTTACCAATTTTATCTTCAACGTAATTTCTAACGGCTAACTTATCTGCCAAAATTGTATATAATTTTCTTCTATTAAATAATTTACGGCTATGAAGATTTTCATTGAATGTTTTAGGGAAAATAATATTTGGAAATATTCCAAGAGTTTTTTTGCAATAATAAAAAACCTTATAAACATCCGAAGGAAATAAGATTAAATCAACTATCAATCTGCCAATTGTAAATTTACCCAGTGAGGTAAGTTTTAATTTCAAGCCTAATTCTTCGGATTTTTTTATTAATTTTATTATTAATTTTTTCTCAAATGTTATTACAGCATCAGTTCTTCCCTCTTCATAGCCATAGTTAATAAAATGCTTTAGTGCTCCCTCATGAACTAAATCAGTTGTTTTATATCCATTTTTTGCATTAAAGAAATCAGCTAGATCTCCATATTTAGCTAAATACTGCTTAGTATTAAATGTAAGTCTTCTTTTTTCTTTATAGCCAAACTCCCTGAAATGTTTTTTGGCGCTGCCAAGATCAGTACGAAAAACTTTTATTAAATCGGGATGACTTGCAATATATTTAAGTATCTCTAAATCAGTATTTAGCGATTTTGGAGGCAAACTTTTCGAATCATAAAAAGTAAAAATAGATTTAAAATTTCTAAGAAGTTTTCTGCATCGAAAAGCATATCTCCATATCTTTGAATTTCTAATTGCTTCAAGATCAGAAATCAGTCTTTTATTATCACTCTTCAAAATATCTTGCTCTTGTTTAAGAACGTTTATTTGATTTTTTGTTTCTTGAAATTCTTTAAATGATTTTTTAAAATTTGATTTAATTTCACTTAGTTCTTTATTAAAATCAATTTTTAAAATTTCTTGATCAGTAGAAGAAAACTTACTTACAAAATTTTTTAAAAATTCTGAAGGTAATTCATAAATATTATTTTTAAAAATTCTTGATTTTCTTTCATTATTAGTTATTGGCCATTCATGATATTTGGTGGAAAAATTATCAATTTTAATTGCGGCAAATTTTAAACCTAATTGCAACCCTGCATAAATTATTGATAGTTGATCTCTTCTCGAATACTTTAAAATATGCGAATACCAAATTTCCGAGAAATCCCTTATTTTTTGATGACTATGATTTCTAAATAGAATGCCGCACCAATAAGGTTTCGATTTCATAGCTAAAATATCAATGCTTAAGTAATCGGATATTTGTTCAAAAAAGTTTAAGTCAGAATCAAGATTTGAAATAAAGCATTCATAAAATTCAGATATTAAATTATCTCTGTAAGAATGGTATGGCAAAATAATGAAGGGTTCATTTTCATTAGAAACATATTTTGCAAAAACTTCTTCTATAAAAGTTTCTGATTTGCACTTTAAAACAATAGTATTATCAAGGTAAAAAGAATATTTATATTCTGGGAAAATTAAATGCGGCCTAATTTTATAATTTCTTTGTGATCTATGAGCATCTAATGGCAATATCCTATTAACATTTATTATTTCCCATTGATTGCTCTTTAAATTTGGATCGTCGGTCAAGCAAACATGTCTTAACTTGGAATTTTTAATAAAAGGTTGCGAATTTAATCCTTCATTTTGACCAATTAATACGGTATATACAATTGTATTGTTTGAATTGAAATCCAAAATAAAAAAATTAATTTAATAAATAATAAAACTAAAGCAAGATGATTTTCATCTTGACAGTTAAAAAATTTTTTTTTTTTAATTATGTAAAACTTATATTCACTTTATAAATTAAGACTTGATTTAAATACTATTTGGGATATTTTTCTCAAATTTCAGCTGTTAAATATTCTTTTTTTCAACTATTAATTAGTTTGATATGAAAAGTCAGAATGCGTAAATTTAGGTAGGAATAATGTGGAATTTACAAAGTTCTTTATCACCACGG
>NZ_CABYWZ010000038.1 GCF_902522795.1 uncultured Prochlorococcus sp. | reverse complement strand
AAAAGTTAAAAAAGGCGATCAATTCACGCTGACATCAAATGAAGTCGATTGTACAAATACTATTGCAAATGTAACCTATGACAAACTTTCTCAAGAAGTTAGCGAAGGGAAAAGAATACTTTTAGACGATGGAAAAATAGAAATGATTGTAGAAAAAGTAGATACACAGGCTAATCTTGTGAAGTGCATGGTAACTGTAGGAGGGGTTCTATCAAACAATAAAGGTGTTAATTTCCCAGATGTACAATTATCAGTTAAAGCATTAACAGAAAAAGATAAAGAGGATTTAAAATTCGGTTTATCTGTAGGAGTTGATTGGATAGCACTAAGTTTCGTTAGAAATCCAACCGATATAAATGAGATAAAAGATTTAATAAACAAAAATGGGCATTCAACTCCTGTAGTCGCAAAAATAGAAAAATTTGAAGCAATTGATCAAATCGATACAGTTTTGCCCTTATGTGATGGGGTTATGGTTGCAAGAGGTGATTTGGGAGTAGAAATGCCTGCTGAAGAAGTTCCTCTTTTACAAAAAGAATTAATAAGAAAAGCGAATTCATTAGGTATACCTATAATTACAGCGACCCAAATGCTTGATTCTATGGCTTCTAACCCAAGACCAACTAGGGCCGAAGTTAGTGATGTTGCAAATGCAATTCTCGATGGGACAGATGCTGTTATGCTTTCAAACGAAACTGCAGTTGGAGATTATCCTGTAGAGGCAGTTGAAACTATGGCAACCATAGCAAGAAGAATTGAAAGGGATTATCCACTTAAGGCTATTGAAAGCCACTTACCCAGTACGATCCCAAATGCTATTAGTGCTGCAGTAAGTAATATAGCTAGACAACTTGATGCAGGTGCTATAATCCCTTTAACAAAATCAGGTTCTACCGCTCGAAATGTAAGTAAGTTCAGACCGCCAACACCTATTTTGGCAACTACTACAGAGAGGAGTGTAGCAAGAAGATTGCAACTTGTTTGGGGAGTTACTCCAATAGTAGTTAAAAATGATGAGAGAACAGCAAAAACCTTTAGTTTAGCTATGCAAATTGCTCAGGAGATGGGGATCCTAAATCAAGGAGATTTAGTAGTACAAACCGCAGGTACATTAACTGGAATTAGCGGCTCTACAGATTTGATAAAAGTCGGTTTAGTAAGAAAGATTGTATCAAGAGGAATTTCAATAGGGGAAATCGGTGTTACAGGTAAAGCAAGAATAATTAGAAATAATCTAGATTTATCATTAATTTGCCCAGGAGAAATATTATTTGTTCCGAAGGAATTAATGAAAAATATTCCACTGAGTAAAAATATTGCCGGTATTGTTACGAACCAAAATGTAAATGATGTTTATGCTTTGTTTAACAAAAATAATAAAAAGATTTCTACAATTTGTAATTTAGAAAATATGGATAATCATCAAATCAGTAATGGCGACCTTATTACACTCCAGCTTAATGAAGGTGTTATATACATGGGACAAATTGAGGACGATGATGCAATAGATAAATATAAATATGTCTAGGAATATCTCAATAAAAGAAGCCTTAGGCATGGCAACAAAAACTTTAGTTTCGAACAAATTAAGAAGTTCGTTAACAATGTTGGGGATCATTATAGGAAATGCTTCAGTTATTACACTTGTTGGACTTGGTAGAGGTGCTCAAACATTAGCAAAAAACCAATTAAGTAATTTAGGTGCCAATGTTTTATTCATTGTTCCCGGAAATAATGATACAAGAAGAAGAGGTATTTCATTTCCTAAAAACCTAGTTTTAGATGATGCTGTAGCAATAAGCAATCAAGTCCCAACAGTTAAAAAAGTAGCTCCTCAAATCTCTGCTAACGAAATAGTGCAATCAAATTCTAAAAGTTTAAATATATCAATTGCCGGAGTTACTCCTGAATTTCTTGATGTAAGAAGCTTTGAAGTAGATAAGGGAAGATTTTTATCAAAAAGTGATGTTAATAGTGCAAGAAGTTATGTTGTAATAGGTCCTGATCTTAAAGATGAATTTTTCAAAGATAAATCTTCATCACTTGGAAAAAAAATCAGAATTAAAGACCATACTTATGAAATTATCGGAATATTAAAACCAAAAGGTGCTGTATTTGGAAGTAATCAAGACAAAAATGCTTATATTCCATTAACCACCATGGTCAATAGGATTACAGGTAAGGACCCGACATATGGAATAAGTTTAAGCTTCATTAGTGTTGAAGCGATAAATAAAAATGCAACTAGTGCCGCTAAATTTCAGATTACTAACTTATTAAGGCAAAGACATAAAATAATCAGAGATGATGACTTTGCGGTTAGATCGCAAGAAGATGCATTGAATATAGTAACCAACATAACAAGTGGACTAACGTTTTTATTGGCTGGTATTGGGGCAGTATCCTTGGTTGTTGGAGGAATAGGAATCATGAATATTATGCTCGTTTCTGTAAGCGAAAGGACTGAAGAGATTGGTCTTAGAAAAGCAATAGGAGCTAAACAGTCAGATATATTAATTCAATTTTTAATTGAGGCATTGATTTTATCTACAATTGGAGGATTAATTGGAACTACAACGGGTTTATCAGGTGTTTTTCTATTATCTCTAATCACACCACTTCCTGCATCAGTAGGAATTACAACTACTTTTTCCACCATGATCATTTCAGGATCAATAGGTTTAATCTTTGGCGTTTTACCTGCAAAAAGAGCTTCTAAATTAGATCCAATTGTTGCATTAAGAAGTTTATAAACAGAATTTATAATAATGCTCAATTTTTATAAATTAATTGAGATTCTGGTTAGTCTTCAATCACTAGTAATAACATCAATGTTACCTGTTTATATTCCACTACCTTTTATCTATAAGTCCAGTAATAACTTTGAGTTACCTATTACATGGCAAATTCCAACCATAATTTTATTAACAATCATATTTCATAAAAAAGTTGTTTTAAAAGCATTTTCTATATATATAATTTTGGGGTTATTTATATTTCCTGTCTATCATCAAGGAGGTTCAATAGGTTATTTGCTCACTCCAAATTTTGGTTATTTATTAGGTTTATATCCATTAATCAAAATAATTGATAATTTAAATAATAGAAATAAATTAAACGCTAGAAACTTTTTAAAAAACGGATTTATAGCAATAAGTGC
>NZ_CABYWZ010000037.1 GCF_902522795.1 uncultured Prochlorococcus sp. | reverse complement strand
TCCTGTAGTGGATCCAAATTTTAACACTATGAGATCAAAAGATACTGAGAGTTCAACTGCTACTTATATAGTTATAGGCTTGTTAATTGCTGCCACAATTATTCCTTTAGCAACATGGTGGTATTTCTCTAAATAATAGAGAACTTATGAATCCCAAAGATTTAAGTATTAGTGAAAATTCATCTCATATAGTTTTTATTACAGGAGGCACAAAGAGTGGCAAAAGTGAATTTGCAGAACACCTAGCAAAGGAAATTAAAAAAATATCATATGTTGCCTTATCTGAAAACAATATTGATGATAAAGAATGGCAAGAAAAAATTAATTTACATCAAAAAAGAAGGCCAAATGATTGGAAATTAATAGAAACTACAGATCTATTAAATACATTAAGTACTGAAGATGGTCCATTATTAATAGATTCGATTGGTGGATTTGTCATGGAAAGTATTGATAAAGAACATAATGAATGGTCAATAAAAATGAATTCACTTATATGCCTCTTAATTAAAAGAAAAAGCATAACAATTATTGTTGGAGAGCAAGTAGGTTGGAGTTTGGTCTCTGAATATAAAATTGGTAATACTTATATTGAAAGAATTGGCGAACTTCAAAAGAGAATGACCAAAATATCAAAAGATAATTGGCTGGCAATAAACGGCAGAGCAATCAAAATAGATGAAATAAGTATTGAAATACCTACTTAAAATTGGAAGTCTCTCTTTTTGAACCTAGAATCCCTCAAAATACTGGTAACATTGCCAGGACATGTGCTGCGTTTAATATACCTTTAAATCTTATAGAGCCCTTGGGTTTTAAACTAGAAGATAAATATTTAAAAAGAGCAGGATTGGACTATTGGCCTCTAGTTACTGTAAATAAGTATGAGAATTTTGAAAAATTCTTTACTTCAAAAGCAACAAAAAGAATAATTTCTTTTAGTAAAAAAAATGGATTATATTTGAAAGATTTTAAATTCAAGCAAGATGATATTTTGCTATTTGGGAGAGAAGATTCAGGATTGCCAGACTCCATTATTGATAAAAGCGACTTTTTAATATCAATATTTATGCCGAATTTACAGACTGGAAACAATGATCAAAAAGGTGTTAGAAGTCTAAACCTTTCTGTAGCATGTGGAATTGCTATATATGAGGCCCACAAACAAATAAATTTTCAAAATGGTAATTAAGTACAACCAATGCCTTACAATATTCCCATGTCTCGGTAGCTCAGCTGGTTAGAGCGGCGGATTCATAGCCCGCAGGTCGCGTGTTCAAGTCACGCTCGAGACATTTTCAATACTTTTCAATTAGAGAACTTAAGTTAAAATTTTAATTGACTTAAACTATTGCAGAAAATAATGTTTAATTCACTCAACACAGTCTTTGATCCAAAAAAATTCAAAGCAAAATACCAAGAAGCAAGGGTAATAGTTCTTGATGATAGTTTTAATACCTTTCAGCATGTCGCAAATTGTCTACTTACAATAATCCCAAACATAAGTGAAAAAAGGGCATGGGATCTAACCATCAAAGTTGACAAGACAGGATCGGCGGAGGTTTGGAGAGGTAATCTTGAACAGACAGAGCTATATCATGAACAACTCTTTAGCAAAGGATTAACAATGGCTCCGATTGAGAAAACATAAAATAAGTAAGATTGACAGAAGATTTTTGGCTTATAAATTCGAATCGTTCAAGGGTTAAAAGGTTTTCAAAGAACAATGAAAATAAAGATAAATTTTTTGAATATATGTTTATTGACTCTGGAAGAATTCTTGGTGTTTTAGGAAAAGAACCACCTCTTATGACAACAAGAGAAGAACTTAAAATTGATAAAGCTAGAGATGAATGGAAAAAGTTAATCGCTCAAGGTTGGAGAAGAACCAAACCAGTTTGGGAAGACTCTTAGTAACCAATATTATTGCTAGGGTTAGTTATATAAATAATGAGATTAAGGACATAGTTAGCGGGTAAATTTAATGGCTTCAAAAGTAACAAAGCCATTCCTTGAGTCACATTAAATTCATTTTCTTTCATAAAAAAAATAGTCTCAATTTAATTATAAAAAGACTGTCAAATACAAACTAAAAATGTTGAAAATAAATATAAGAATTTAGTGGTTTAAGGTTTTCAGCATATCTTATATTTTAAAAATTTTATAGAAAATTATAGACTTAGGGTTACTTATTGTTTTTTTTTAACAAAAAAATAAACGTTAAAATTTAATAATCCCTATTATTTATTACTTAATAAATACCCAATGAAATATCTCATCACAAGCAAAAAATCAAGAGCTTTATTTGGTATTGGAATAGTTGCTGTAAGTATTGGATTAATATCAAAAAAAGTAATTAACTATCCAACTGGAGGATGTATGAAAGGTACTCAAGAAATAACCTTTAATATCTAGCCATTAATCATCTTACATTTTTCTTAATTCTTAAATCCAGTCAACTTTGATAACTCTTTTAGTGAAAGTACACCTAAAATTAGTTTTCCATTTATTTCCCATGTGGGAAACCCTTTAATTTTTTTATCAATACATAACTGAGTTTGACTGTTTATACCATCTCTTGCACATTCAACCACATTAAGTTCTCTATAAGCTTGCTTACCAAATAATTCACTTTGATTAAGGCAATTAGGACACCAATATGCTGAATATTTAACTACACCATTATCTTTAAGGTATTTTGCCAACTCAATTGATTCCCTAGTGCTTTCTGAGGTGACTATAAGTTCTCTCTGATTATTTAAGTGGGAGCTATTTACAACATTTGAGAAAGGAAGCAAAACTAATAGTGGGATTAATAGGTGTTTCATTTATTTACTACTTTCCCTCCATATTTTCTTACTACCTTATCAAGCAAAATTCGTACATCTTTATTTTTAAGTTTCTCTATTTGCTGAAGATTTTCAAGAAGATCACATATTTGATCCTGAGTATCTTCATTTAATTCACTTACTGCCATTTATATTTAGATTTATAATCCAATTTTAAATCAAAAGTAAATATACATACTTATTGTATTTATATTTTTTTATTGCTATTTTTTTAAAGCGGGCTAAGGTTCATATCTCCACGAGGATTTAGTCCGCTGAATTTTTAAAGATTCAATTTATATTGGATCCTTCTTTAAGAAATTGATTAAAAATATAAAAAAATATTTATCTCTGTTTAATTTCTAAATTCCATTGAAAAGCACTCTTATATAAACATGAATAGTGTGACACTATTTATTTAATAATGTTGTTATTTTGCTTCATAACTTTTTTAAAATACTTATACTCAATAAACTCATGCATCATTTTGATATCATCAGATAATACTTTTTTATTAACTGCATATTCGTCCACATTAAGTGAAGAACTATTATTTTCAGAAAATGTTTCGTGATCAAAAGAAAAGTTTATAAAATCCCTATTATTATTCTGATTTTGACCATAAGATTCATTTAATACTCCTCGATACCTTAACGCTTCCTCAACCAATAAACCTGTGACTTTTGACTGACTAAACTCATTAGCTGTGCACAATTTTTCAATAATTTCATGCACTTCTTCACTTGGCAAAAAACCAATTCTTTTCCTCGGAGAGGGCATAATTAAAAAAAATTAGTGTGACACTTGCACATTATAAGTGTTGCACTATATTTAATTTAAGTCAACTAATTTTGCTATGCATATTTTATTATTTCCTGTCGGTTTTATTCTTTGGTATCTAGCTTATGAAGCAAAACCTATCATTAAT
>NZ_CABYWZ010000036.1 GCF_902522795.1 uncultured Prochlorococcus sp. | reverse complement strand
CATAATGCTGAGTTGCAGCTGTCGTATCATTACCAAATGCTGCAAGTAAATCTCCATTACTTGCCAGATAGCTCCACTCATCAAAACTATCAGTACTTCTTGATTCTCCTTCATTCGTTTGATATTCCTCTCTGAAATGGGCTCCACATGATTCCTCCCTTTCAATAGCATCTTTAATCATAAGTATTGAGAGTTCAATAAAGTCTTCTAGCCTTAAAGCTTTCTCAAGCTCTACATTTAAACCAGAATTTGTTTCAGGTATTTTTAAATTGGAATAAAAATTATTACTTAGAATTTCTACTTCTTTAAGGGCAGATTTTAGGTCATTTCTATTTCTACTAATACCGCATTTCGAAATCATTATTTCCCCTAGAGCTCTATGGAAATAATCAACAGGTTTTTCACCTTTTATTTTTAGTAAAGCTTTAATTTTTTTATCGACGTAATTTAAAGCATCTTTACAAGCCTCATCAATACTTCTGTTATCTATCTCCTGATTATTTGCTAACCAAGAGGTGATAGTTTTTGGTGATATAAAGTATCCATCACACAAACACTGCAATAAAGCATTTGCGCCTAGCCGATTAGCGCCATGAACAGAATAGTTAGCCTCTCCTAAAACGAAAAGGCCATCTATATTGCTCATTAAATTGTAATCTACCCATAATCCACCCATTGTGTAATGAGGGGCTGGATAAATCTTCATAGGTACTTTTGTTGGGTCTTCACCAACAATTCGTTCATACATCTCTAATAAATTCCCATATTTAGCCTTTATTACCTTTAATCCATCTTTTTTTATTGAGTCTTGCAGGTCAAGATATACTCCTTTACCACCAAATCCAATACCAAAACCTTTTTCACAGATCTCTCTTGATCTTCTAGAGGCAACATCTCTGGGAACTAAATTCCCATATTTAGGATATTGTCTTTCCAGAAAATAGTCTCTTTCATGTTCTGGAATATTTTTAGGATCATCTTTGGAATTAATTTTTTTTGGTAACCAAATTCTTCCATCATTCCTTAAACTTTCGCTCATTAAAGTTAATTTGCTTTGATAAATACCTCGAGGAGGGATACATGTTGGGTGTATTTGTGTGAAAGAGGGATTTGCAAAATTCGCCCCCCTTTTGTGGGCCCTCCAAATTGCAGTAGCATTCGATTTTAATGAATTTGTTGATAGGTAATAGACGTTGCTATATCCACCAGTTGCTAAAACAACGCAATGTGCTTTGTGAGTCTCTAAATTCCCATTAATTAAATTTCTTGTAATTACTCCTCTTGCAGTATTATTAACAATTACCAAATCAAGTACATCTCTTTTTGTGATAAGTTCAATATTTCCAAGATTAACCTGTCGCAATAAGGCTTGGTAAGCTCCATATAGCAACTGTTGTCCTGTTTGACCTCGGGCGTAAAAAGTTCGACTAACTACAGCACCTCCAAATCTACGAGTAGCAAGAGTTCCATCATATTCACGGGCAAAAGGAACCCCTTGCGAGACACACTGATCAATTATAGAACTACTTAATTCAGAAAGACGTTGGCAACTTGCTTCTCTTGCTCTAAAATCACCTCCAAGTACAGTGTCTTTAAATAATTGATCTATAACAACTTTATTTTTTTCATCTGATAATGATCTTGCCGCATTAATACCGCCTTGGGCTGAAACTGAGTGTGCTCTTCTGGGACTATCATGATAAGTGATAAGTTTAATCTTAAATCCTTCCTCAGCAAGAGTAGCTGCAGCAGAACTACCTGATAAGCCACATCCTACTATGATAATTTCAAATTTATTTTTCTTTTCAGAAGTAAGATTTGATAGGTTTTTAACTGTTTTTTGCCACGCTCCTTCTAGTTCTCCGGTGGGTAAATTTGGATTAATGTAATTATCCATTTTATTACTTAAATCTTAAGTAAAAAGTCATTATTAAATAAGAAATTCCAAAAAATATAGATATAAATCTACTTATATATCTTATGTTTAACGAATTACTTTGACTTAAGATCCCTAAACTTCTATGACCTGATTCAATACCTTGTACCATATGAAAAAAAAGTGAGATTGAGGCTAAAGAATAAAGAACTAAAATATGTACACCTCCCAATTTATTTTTTAGAGAAATTAATTCAAAGTTATCGCCTGCTCTAGGGAATCTCAATTGCAATAAATGAATTATTAAAAAGGAAACTAATATTACGCCTGTAAAAGGTTGAACTTTGGATGCAAGTACTCCTAAATAATCATTTCTCTTAGTTCTTAATATTGCTTTATTACCACTTAGTCTATTCTTTAAAACCTTTTTGAATGTTAGAAAGATATGAATTATGAATGTTATGGCAAGTACTATTTCAGCATAAGGTAAAAATAAACTTGAATGTAAATTTGACGCGTATATTTCAAAAGCATCAGGATTAATTCCTGCAAAAATAACTCCTGCAAGGTGAACTGCAATAAAAAAAACCAAAACTAATCCACTGTAGGACTGAAATTTTTGTGTAAGAGCTTCAAGTTCCAAAAATTTAATATTAATGGTTTCCGATTCATTTTTAATTTTAATCAAACATTAAATAATCTGGGAAATCTCAGGATATAAAAATTATTTAATTGATGCATATTTATCTTGAAAACTGTTGAGATACCCTCCAAAGTTATCTAAAGTTATACAAATCCTCGCCCATTTCTCGTCCGAAATGTTTTTGAGAATTGTAAGAATTCAATCTGGGCGATGGGATTCGAACCTGCGACCTAGTGCTCCCAAAGCACCCATACGACAAATTGAGACAGTAGGTTAAATAATCAAGTCAGGCTATAGCTAATTAGTTGCCATATCTCAAAAATCACTAGTCTTAAAAACAGGACAAAGATATACAAAGTTAACCTCAGATATGCAATTAATCGCTAAATAATCGCTAAGGGTAGACCTAGTGCTTTTCAAGAAATAAAAGGTAATTAATTGACGGTCGATCTAAAATAAGGAGCAAACAAACTATTTAGTTTAATGTCATCAAGTTACTCATTTGAGGATAGATCAGAACTTGATACAGCGGTAGATTTATGGATTTCTGATGAAGCTTCCGCAGTAAGAACTTATGGAGATATAAATATATGGGATGTAAGTGCTGGATCAGAGTTCTATAAACAGATACAAATAATTTGATTTGACCGAATGGATTGAAAGTAATAGGATAATCAAAACTTTCATAACTATTAAATTATAAACCTAGCAAAGAAATGAGTCTGCTTACTCCTCCAATAAACGCTGATTTGTTCCAATCAGGTACTTGGTCTGAGACAAATGATATATCAACTCCTAATGATTACTACTATGGATCTAACGGAACATGGGAAAGCTCTGATAGTATTTATGGAGGATTTTGGTTTGCAAATCATAGTTCAATTAATTATGAGGGAAATACTTATGGTGGATCTGCAATAGTTTATTTAGATGCTAATAATAATGAAGTTTTAGATGCCCAAGATTACACATTTGGTTACGCATACGGTCATGCTGTTGCCAACAATGTATTGGGCGGTATTTGGGAAAGAGATGAAAATTCTTTTAATGGTAATTTCTCTGGTGATGCATTAGGTGTTTTTGAAATTGTTGTTGAACTCACATTTAATGGCTCAGAAAATAATGAAAATATTTTCGGATCAACCGAAAACGATGTTTTTTTGGCATCTGGAGGATCGGATTTTCTTCATGGCAGAGGCGGAGATGATACTCTTAATGGCGGTTCTGGAGATGACACCTTAGTTGGAGGATCAGGAACAGATACTGCAGTTTTTACAGGAAGTTTTGCAGATTATAGTTTTAGTCTTAACTCCAGTACTGGTGCAATACAAATTACTGATAGTAGCTCTAGCAGAGATGGGACTGATACTACAACTCAAATAGAATCATTTACTTTTAATAGTACTAGTTACGGAGTTGATGATGTTATAACCGAAGCCGGTTTTGATTTATATGGTTATTTAGCGAGCAATGGAGATTTATTAGCTGCCTTTGGTAATAGTACCTCTTCTGCAGCAGAGCATTTTATAAATAATGGATATTCTGAAT
>NZ_CABYWZ010000035.1 GCF_902522795.1 uncultured Prochlorococcus sp. | reverse complement strand
ATGAAAAATATAAATTTAAAGGATAAAAAAGAATTCTTTAGAATGATTAATTATTTATTTTCTCAGAAAGGTAAAGAACAATATGCAGGTGAGGAAATAACAGTCTCAGATCATATGCTTCAATCCGCTACTCATGCGGTAAATAACGGTTTATCAGATGAAATCATTATCGCATCCCTTTTTCACGATGTAGGTCATTTACTTCTTGATCAAGATATCTATTCTAAATATAATGATCATGAAAAAATAGGTGCAGAATTTATTAAGGACTTTTTCTCAGATAAAATTTTTAATTGCGTAAGAATGCATGTTGATGCCAAAAGATACCTATGTACAAAAGATTCTTCTTATTTTGCAAAACTTTCATCAGCTTCAGTAGCATCATTGAAGGTTCAGGGAGGTGAAATGAATAAGGAAGAAATAAAAAGTTTTGAAAAAAATCAGTTTTTTAATGAAATTTTATTGGTTAGAGAATTAGATGAAAAGGCAAAAGATACTAATTTTAAAAACCTAGAATTGGAATTTTTTATTACAAAAATTGAAAGTATTTTTTTAAGCTAAAAATTTAAATATTCTTCAGCTATTTCTTCTGCGAGTCCAAATGATTGGGTCATTCCAGCACCACCCAAACAATTGACTATTAGGATTGAATCATCAACTTCTTTTATTAACTCAGTTCCTCCAATTAACTTAGGATATATTCCGTTCCATCTTGAGGCTATCTCAATTGAAGGAAGACTTATAAAACTCTTAACTTGATCGACAATAAATTTATTTATTTCTTCATTATTAAAAGGATCAAAAGTTAATCCATACTCATGAGAATCTCCCAAAATAATTTCACCTAATCCATTTTGAGAAATCATAATATGTATTCCGTTTTCAATTGCAAAAGGGAACTCTTTTTTATATCTATCTTTTAAAGAATTAATTGATGAACATTCAGCAAAAGAATCATAATGCGTTAATGTAAAACCTGAACAAAGTGCAGGTCCTAACTTAAAGTTTTTAGGTTGACTAATTGTTCTTAACATTTGAAGCTTGCTTTTGGTTGTATGAAATTTCTTATATTCTTGAGGAAATAATGATTCAAAATCGGCTCCTGAACAAATTATACTTTTTTTTGTATTAATCTTATTACCATCACTTGTAACTACTAAATTTGGCTCAACACTTGAAACTGTTGTACCAAAATTAAATTCAACTCCATATTTATTCTTTAATAAAATTGTAATCTTTTTAATTGCCTCTCTAGGATCAACAATCATTTCAGTAGGACTCCACAATCCTCCAATTAATCCTTTACTTAAAACATAAGGGCTAAGATTAAAGATTTGCTTTATTGAAAGTAATTCTGCACTTGAATTTTTAAACTTAGACAAATCACAATATTCTTTCATAACCTGATATTCATCTTCTTTATATGCCAAAATAATTGAACCAACTTGATCTAAAAAAAAGTCGCTGCTTTGGGCTGTCTCAATCCATATTTTTCTAGAATTAAGAGCTCTACTATATAGCTTTCCAAAAGGTTGACCAATTGGCCATATCATTCCAAAGTTTCTTATTGAAGCTCCAATAGCTTTTTCTTCTCTCTCAAAAACTTTTACACTAAAACCTCTTTTTGCAGCTGACAATGCATGAGCAAGACCTACAATACCTGCTCCAATAATAGCTATATCAGTTTTACAATTTTTAGACATCAATAAATTGATTTAAGTAAGATGAAAATTCATTTAAGGAAGAAAAAAGTCCATCATTTTTATAAGCCTCAAGCTGTTCTTTTGAATGAGTTCCATTTGTGACTGCAAAAGATTTTAAACAGCCTGCACTTACTCCTGATTTCAAATCAGATGGGGTATCACCTATAACAACTACTGATTTAGGATCATCAATTCCTAAAACATACATTGCCTTTTGAATCATATATGGAGAAGGACGGCCTTCGTTATTATAAATTTCTGAAGGGGTTACTGATACATCAATAATTGAAGATGAGCCTCCCACATAATTATCATTAAGTCCTAAATCCCATCCAAGATTTTTAAGTATTATGTTTGTTACTTTTCTATAAAAACCTGTGTTTAATCCAATAAAAATATTTTTTGTTTTTAAGGATCTAAATAACTCAAGACAGCCTTCTGTTGGTTCAATATCAGTAGATAAATAGTGATTTTCTAAGATATCCTTAAAAGTTTCAAAAGATTTATTCACATAAGTTTCAAATTTATTACTACCTTTACCAATTCTCTCTTCCCATAATAATTGAAAGACCTTCTTTTTTGGAATGCCATGTAATCGATCAACTTCATTTTTATTAGTATTTAAACCTGTTCTTGAGGCGGCCTCTAAAAAACATCCAGTAACTTCATTTTTATCCTTCACAGTAGTGCCAGCCATATCAAAAATAACAAGTTTTATTTTCATATTTTTTTTTCTTCATAATATTGATTTTATTCATTTAAGTTTAAGTAGTGTTTAAGTTTCTAATGGATTAATCCAAACAGAAGATTTTTTCGAAACATTCCTAGAAGTAAATTCATAAATTAACCTTACGAATAGACTTGTTAAAACGATAAGAGTAGACATTGCAGCCGCTGATGCTGTATCTCCTGCATCATCCATGTTTACAATTGAAACAGATGAAACTGGTATTTTTGCTGGGTAGAGAAAAATAATAGCTGATACAGTTATCATTGAATTAACAAAATAATAACTTCCTATCTCTAAGATTGTGGGGAGTGATAATGGTATCGTTATTCTTAAAAAGGTTTTATAAAAAGGAACTTTTAAAGACTCTGATACCTCTTCAAATTCCTTATCAATTTGTTTTAAAGTTGTTGTTGCTGATATAAAACACACTGTGAAAAAATGTATGATATTAGCTAATACAAGGATTCCCATTGTTCCATAAAGTAATGAGAAAGGATTAAATATTTGAAAATCTAAAAAGGGTACAGAGAAAGAAGGTTTATTAAAAAAAAGAATATAGGATAAGCCAAGTACTAAGCCAGGAATTGCAATTGGTAATGTTGAAAAAAAGTATATTAGCATTCTTATTTTTTTTAATGGTTTAAATTTTTCTACTAAATAAGCTGTAAAAA
Source organism: uncultured Prochlorococcus sp. (assembly GCF_902522795.1). Taxonomy (GTDB): domain Bacteria; phylum Cyanobacteriota; class Cyanobacteriia; order PCC-6307; family Cyanobiaceae; genus Prochlorococcus_A. Next base: position 986 of record NZ_CABYWZ010000035.1, on the reverse strand, counting down.
ATACAAATATAGTCCCAAATATTGCAGTATAAATTGACATGAAAACAGTATTAAAATAAGGTTCATAACCATTTCCAGCTACATTAGAAAATCTAAAGTTTTGTAATGATAGAGAAATATCGTATGGCCATATTTTTATTAGCGAGGCTAATACTATAGATGAAAAGACCCCAATTACTAAAATCAAAATTAAACTGCAAAAAATAAACATTATTGAATCAACTATCAGATTCTTCCTTGGTTTAAACGGTATAGATTTCCCCGAAATTAGAGATGCTTCATTCTTTTGGAAATTTTTATCAATTAGAAAAGCCAAAATTGAGGGTACTAAAAGATAGATGCTAATAGTTGCTCCCATGGCAAAGTTTTGTTGACCAACAACTTGTTTATAAATATCTGTAGCAAGTACATTAAAGTTCCCCCCAACAACTTTAGGAACTCCAAAATCCGTAAAAGATAAAATAAAACATATAAAAAATGAATTCATCAGTCCATATTTGATATTGGGTAAAGTAATAGTTAAGAATTTTCTAAGTGGAGATGCTTTCAGAGATTCTGCTGCTTCATATAATCTTTGATCACTAAGATTTAATGCTGACACAAGAATAATTAGAGCTTGAGGAAAGCAGTAAAAAATTTCACCTATAATTATTCCATTAAAACCATATAGATTTATATCAAATCCAGGAATAGTCCCAAAAAATCCTTGAGTAATTAAACCTTGTTTTCCAAAAATATAAATTAAACCTATGGCAACAGCCAGGGGTGGAATATATAAAGAAAATAAGCTAAAAGTATTGAAAAATTTTTTTAATGGTAATCTTGTCCTCGTGAGAGCATAAGCATAAATAAATCCAATTAATACAGAAAAAAAAGTCGTAGTAATTGCCACCTTTAAGCTATTTATAAAGGATTGCGTTAAGGATGGATTTTGAATATAGTTTATAAAATTTTCTAATCCTATAAAATTATTTTTGTTATCACTA
>NZ_CABYWZ010000034.1 GCF_902522795.1 uncultured Prochlorococcus sp. | reverse complement strand
TTATTTGTTTTTGATAAAAACTCAATGGTTCATTCTATACACCCAAGAACTATTCAAGAGGTTAAGGAAAAAGCAGATATCGTTGACGTTATATCTGAACATATTGTTCTTAAGAAGAAAGGCAAGGAATTTGTTGGGATTTGTCCTTTTCATGATGATACTAAGCCATCTATGACAGTATCACCAAGTAAACAATTCTATTATTGTTTTTCTTGTGGTGCTGGAGGAAACTCTATTAAATTTTTAATGGAATTTACTCGTGCAAATTTTTCAGATGTTGTACTTTCTCTCGCTAAAAAAAATAATATTAATGTTGAAAATCTTGAGGGTCCTCAAGTAGAAGCCTATAAAAAACAATTATCAAGAAAGGAAGAGCTTTATAAAATATTAAGAGTCACTAAAAATTGGTTTAAGTCTCAATTAAATAATTCTCTTGGTGTAGAGGCTATTAAATATTTAACATCCACTAGAAACTTGAGTAATAAAATTATTGATGACTTTGAATTGGGTTTTGCCCCAAATTCATGGAATGATTTATTTAACTATTTATCCAATGTAGAAAAATTTCCTATTAATTTAATATTAGCTTCTGGTCTTGCAATTTCTAAAGATAACTCTGACAGGATTTATGATCGTTTTAGAAATAGATTAATTGTTCCAATACATGACATGCAGGGAAGAGTAGTTGCCTTTGGGGGAAGATCTCTTGATGGTCAGGAACCTAAATATCTTAATTCTCCTGAATCAGAGGTATTTGAAAAGGGAAAAATGTTGTTTGCATTTGAAAAAGCCTCTAGCAATATTAGAAAAAGGGATAAAGCTATTATTGTTGAAGGTTACTTTGATGTAATTTCTCTTCATTCAAAAGGTATCGCTAATTCTGTAGCCTCCCTTGGCACCTCATTAAATAAGTATCAAATTTCTCAACTATGTAGATGTACAGATAATAAAAATATAATTTTGAATTTTGATTCTGATAATGCAGGGATGTTAGCTACAAAAAGGGTAATAAAAGAAGTCGAAAGCTTATCTCTCCATGATCAAATTAATCTTAAGATACTTCAACTTAATGATTTCAAAGATCCTGACGAATTTTTGAATAGTCATACCCCTGAAGATTATTTTAATTTAATTGATAATGCATCCTTTTGGATTGATTGGGAGATTGATCAGATCTTTAAAGATAAAGATTTAAGTAAGTCTGAAAACTTCCAGAGTGTTATTTCTTCATTGGTAAAATTGTTGAGCAAATTAACTCAATCATCAACAAGAACCCATTACTTACAAAAAGTTTCCGAACGATTGAGTAAGGGACAAGCAAGGTTGGCGATACAGTTTGAACAAGATTTAAGAAATCAAGTTAAGGGATTTCGTTGGCATGGCAGATCAAAGAAATTTGAACAACCCAATGAAATTTCTCGACGTGAAAAAAATGAATCGGAAATAATTTTTTATTATTTACATTGTCCAGATCTTAGGATATTTATTCGTGATGAATTTCTCAAAAGAGAAATTAATAGTTTTAATACTAATTATATTCAAAATTTATGGGAAACTATTTCAAAAATTGAGCAAAATAATTTTGGTTTAAATTATTTAAATGAATTAAAACAATCAAATAGTCAAATTCTTCAAAAAGAGTTTTCTGCCATTAACCTAATTTCTCTTCTACCTGACTACTTAGCTCTTAATAATCCTGATTCGTCAAATAAAATTAATAGTTTTGTTAATCCAAATGAATTGTTTTTAACATTGCTGAGTAATCCTAAAGATAATCTACTTGGATCTTTATCACTTCTTGAGAAATATAATTCTTTAAAAAGATGTAGACACTTGATCGAATCTTGGGGATCTCAAAGATTAAAAACTTTAGAAAATTGTATATCTATCTTGATTGATAATCCCTCTTCAGGTTTGTCTGACACTAATAAAGAGATCGATGATCTTTTTAAGGAGTTAAACTCAGATGCTATTAAATTTCAGGAATTATATTACTTGGAAAGACAACATATAAATTTTTTAGATAAACAACGCTGTGGCAATTTTATTGCTAGTTAACATATTTTTTTGAATTTATAAGCAGTATTTTCTAATCCACTTTGCTACTTTTTTAGGCTTGTCTTCAAGAATATAAGCTTCCACTTCTTTTGCATAAGTTCCAGAAAAATTTGAAGTAGAGAACTCTAATGATTTCCGCTTACTTTGATGTAATTTACCTTCTAAATTTTTTATATCCCCTACGGTCCTATTGTTGTTACATTTTTGTATGGCATGAGTAGCTTCATGCCTTAATGCTTTTCTTATTGCTAATTCTGTTTTGAAGTTATTTTCGTTTGGTCGCTTCTTTTCATTTCTATAATTTGTTTTCCTTTTTGCATTTTCAGTACATATTATTATTTTATTCTCTACAAAATTATGTAGGCCTTTTATTTCTTTATTTAAGAGACATTCAATTTTATTTTCTTCAACTATGTAGTTTGCTTTTATTAATAAGTCAAGAATCTCTTTATCTAATTTGCTTAAAAATATTATAAATTCCATTTTTTTTTTACTTTATTATAGTTGGGAGGTGGTCTATGTCAGTTGTAGATGAGCGACTTAGGAAATTCTTATTCATCGTCCAACTTTTTGGCGTTTTTGTAATAGCCCATGTAATTGCATTGCTATTGAATCTTTTATTTAATAAATCAATAGTTCTCATTAGATTTGCTGATTTTTTTAGATCTTTCTGAGATTTGGAATTGATAACTGATTGCTGTAAATATTCGCTATTAGTTAAATCCTGCATTAAAACGCCAGCTTTTGAAAATTTATATTCGGGATTATAAATTTCTTTAGATAATTCAACTACTATTTTTAAAATAGTATTTGTGTCGACTGTTGCATTTGTAAGTTTTCTATGAGCACTTCTTTGATAATTTTGACTTGAATACTTACTGGTTCTTGCAAATACTCTAATATTAGATGATTGCAAATTCTGACTTCTCATTTTTTCAGATGCTTTTATTGCGTGAGTCGCTAGTGCTTGAGTTAAGTCTTCTAATTTTGTGACAGGAGTACCGAAACTCCTGCTTACCTGAATTTCTTTTTTTGATTTCTTGTCTTTTTCTATAGGCAGACATTTATAACCTTTCAGTTCTAATTGCAATCTTTTTCCTACTATGCCTAGTTTCTTGATGATTTCATTTTCTTCCATATCTCTTAATTCTTTCGCATTCTTAATACCTTTACTTTGTAACCAATTAGAGGTTTGTTCCCCGACTCCCCATATCTTATCTACACTAATTCTTTTTAAATAATTATTCTCATTTCTAGTTCTAGCTAAATCAAAAATTCCAGCTGAATAATCAATATTTTTAGCTAATTTATTAGCAATTTTTGCTCTTACTTTATTTTCTCCTATTCCTACTGTTATCGTAATCCCTAGATTCTGATATATTAATGACCTTATGTTTCTTGCCCAAGGATATAGATTTTTATCATTAGATCTAGAAATTGAGACAAATGCTTCGTCAATAGAATAAATTTCTATTTCTTCACAGTAGTTTTTTAGTAAATTCATTAGCCTTCTGCTCATATCACCGTAAAGAGAGTAGTTTGAGCTTAAGACTGCTACATCTAATTTATTTAATTTTTCTTTGATCTTAAAATAAGGAGTTCCCATTTTAATTTTTAAAGCTCGCGCTTCAGGGCTTCTCGCAATAATACATCCGTCATTATTAGATAAAATTACTACTGGTTTATTTCTTAAATTAGGATTAATATTTTGTTCACATGACGCATAAAAATTATTAGCATCTATAAGAGCTATAGCATCATTACTTGAAATTCTCATCAATAGCTATGTATTGAATAAATAACAACTCCCCATATCTGTACATCAATATGGTTTTTAAAGCTAAAATCAGGATAATTATGATTTTCTGCTTTTAAATATAATTCATCATTTTTTATAGATAATCTTTTTATTGTAAATTCTCCGTCTATCATTGCGATGACAATGTTCCCTGGCTTGGCGATTAAACTCTTGTCTACTATTATTAAATCTTTATCTTTAATTCCTGCATTTATCATTGAGTCACCTTTAACTTTAAGAAAAAAAGTGCTAAACGGATTAGATATTAGATGTTCATTTAAATCAATATTTTCTTCCGTATAGTCATCTGCGGGAGAAGGAAATCCTGCAGATACCGAATCATTTAATAATGGGATTCTGAACTTTTTAGTGGCTGAATCAAAGGAATCCAAGACTTGAATTAATAGTATATATGTACTATATAATAAAAATTCAAAAAATAGTTAGTTTATTAAAGTTTTATAGATTAATTTTAGATTAAATCTAATCTTTTTAAGAACGATGGTAAGGGGAGTTGTTTGATATAGAAACAGCTCTATAGATTTGCTCGATTAGAATTAATCTAGCTAATTCATGAGGAAAAGTT
>NZ_CABYWZ010000033.1 GCF_902522795.1 uncultured Prochlorococcus sp. | reverse complement strand
AATCAAATCTACATTACTTGCTAAATAACCCCACTCATCAAAACTATCAGTACTTCTTGATTCGGAATATCCACTATTTATAAAATGCTCTGCTGCTGCAGAGGTATCATTTCCAAAAGCTGTAATCAAATCTCCATTACTCGCTAGATAACTCCACCCATCAATACTGATTTGATTGAGAACATTATCTAATGAATAAGTTTGATCATTAAAAGTAAATGATTCTATTTGAGTTGCAGTATCAGTCCCATCTCTACCAGAGCTACTATCAGTAATTTGTATTGCACCAGTACTGGAGTTAAGGCTAAAACTATAATCTGCAAAGTTTCCTGTAAAGACAGCAGTATCTGTTCCTGATCCACCTTCTAAAGTATCGTTTCCAGAGCCTCCATTTAAGATGTCATCGCCAGAACCTCCATATAGGGTGTCATCGCCGCCATTACCTCCATGAAGAGAATTGTTTCCTGAATTTCCTGTGAGGGTATTATCTAATACATTTCCGGTGGCATCAATATTCCCGGAACCAGTGAGAGTTAATTTCTCTACATTATTAGAGGCAGTGTAAGTAACAGAAGATTGAATTAAGTCAGTTCCTTCTGAATCATATTCTCTTACCGTGTCATTTGAGCTGTCAACGATATAAGTATCATCTCCAGCTCCTCCGATTAAGGTATCATCACCAGAACCTCCATTAAGAGTATTATTTCCTGAATTCCCAGTAAGAGTATTATCTAATGTGTTTCCAATAGCATCAATATTCCCGGAACCAGTGAGAGTTAATTTCTCTACATTATTAGAGGCAGTGTATGAAACAGAAGATTGAATTAAGTCAGTTCCTTCTGAATCATATTCTCTTACCGTGTCATTTGAGCTGTCAACGATATAAGTATCATCTCCAGCTCCTCCGATTAAGGTATCATCACCAGAACCTCCATCAAGAATGTCATTACCAGCATCACCGACAAGTCGATCTCTTCCTCCACCACCATTTAAAGTGTTGTTACCGCTGTTACCTCTTATAACATTATCAGAAGCATTTCCGGTGCCATTGACATTGGATGTTCCTGTGAGAGTTAAATTTTCTACATTATTATTGATGATTTCATATGAAGTCCAAGCATCTACAGTATCAATCCCTTCATTTGCATTCTCTCCAATAATATCTGTGGAGTTTTGGATAACATATCTGTCATTGCCTTGGCCTCCTCTCATATCATTTAATAAATTATTTACACCAGAGGCTCCAATAATAAGATCATTACCATCTCCCCCATTACATATTCCGTTATAACAATAAAGAACTTGACCGTTAAAAAAAGCAGAAGAAGGAGTGCCTGCGTACCACCCAAAACTCTCAATAGAGGGATCTGTAAATGATGTCCTAAAAAACATGTTTTGGAAATTATCTAAATTTGATAAAGCACTGTTACTTATATTCCATGCACTTAAATTATGATTAAATGCATAGGCATAAGAAAACATCGCTTGAAAGTTTGAACCATTAAGAACATCCCAACCACTTATATCTTGATTGAAAGCTTGCGCATGTCTAAACATGTAACTAAAGTTACTTCCATTGCTTACATCCCATTGGCTTATATCTTGATTAAATGAATAGGCATAGGCAAACATTTCTTGAAAGTTTGAACCATTAAAAACATCCCAATTACTTAAATCCTGGTTTATGTTTGATGAAAAAAACATTCTAGAAAAGTTAGTCCCATTACTTACATTCCAATTACTTACATCACCATTAAATATTGAGCCGCTAAACATTCCAGAGAAGTCAGTCCCATTACTTACATCCCAATTACCTATACCACTATCAAAAAAGTTATCTGCTGAACCAAACATGCCAGAGAAGTCAGTCCCATTACTTACATCCCAATCACCGAGGTCTTGATTAAATGCATTTGCATCACTAAACATGTTTCCAAAATCGGTCCCATTGCTTACATCCCAGCCATTTATATTGCTATTAAATGCAGAACGACTAAACATTTCAGAAAAGTCAGTCCCATTGCTTACATCCCAGCTACTTATATCGGGATTAACAGCTAATCCCTGAAACAATTGGCTAAAATCACTTATCGAGCTTACATCCCACGAATTGATATTTCCGTATATATCTGTTGCTGCAGCTTCGTTGTTACTAAAGAATTCAATAACAAAGTCTAATTTAGTTCTAGTCTCAAATACATTTAAATTTTCTAAATTACTTACATCCCATGAATCAATATCACCATAAATCAATTCTGCTAATACCGGATCCGAATTCCATTGAACAACAGCTATATTTAAATCGTTTTCTGAAGCAAATATATATCCGGAAGACATTACCGTTCAGTTTTAACACTTTGAGGAGTTACCCTCCATGCTGAACCACAAACATCCTTAATAGTTGCCTTTAATGCTGCAACCCATTCATCTTGATTTGATCTTGCGTTGTTAGGCACTAGTACCTCTCTTAGCGATTATTTAGCGATTATTTGTATATCTATGATAGTCTTTGTATAACTTAGGTGCAATCCTGAGACTCATTTTAAATACTAGCTTTTGACTCACAAGTCATACCAATACTAGTGTTATGAGGGTACTGTCTCAAATTGGAGGGCGGGTGCTTTGGGAGCACTAGGTCGCAGGTTCGAATCCTGTCGCCCCGATTGGAGTCTCAGCGATTAGATATTTTCTTTGTGTGTGATTTGTGTGTAATCACCTGTCTCACTAAATTATTTTTTACACACGACCTTATGTGTCGGCATTGAAATATAAGAGCACCTAACACTTCAACAATTGACAGTCGATCTAGAAATTTAAAAATCTAAATTTGGAAATAAATTAATCTTCTCTTTACTTATTCGAAGTAGGTTAATTATGAGAACAAATATTATTTTATGTCTTCAACTTTTTATATTGTTCATCATGAATTTAAGGCAGGAAAAGCTGAAAAATGGTGGGAAACAGCTTATGCAGCAATGGCCCCTGGCGGTGGATGGGACGATGCGGTGGCAGCTAATAAAGAAAAAGGATTTTATAATCATTCTGCAAATGCCGTAACTAAAAATGGTCCTGTATATTGTTTTTGGGAAGTAAAAGAAGGTATTTCTGCTGAAGAATTTCAGGAGTTTATAGATGGACCTTCTGGTCCTGGGTTTGGACAAGATGCACTGATGAATATCTGCAAACCAATTGATACAGCTTTAATGAATGGACAAACACCTTATCCACCAGTCTTTTCTTGACGATTGACAGTCGATCTAAACTAGAGGGATAAAACCCTCTTTTTTTATGGCTAAAAAAAAGAAAGATGATGACAATTTTCATTTAGAGTACATTACTCAAACTATTTATTTTGATAAAGATAAATATTCCAAGAAGGAAATAGATGAAGCAACTAAAATTCATAAAAATCCCGATCCATTTATAGGCTTCACTCAGTTTCCTGGAACAATGGAATGGAAATTAGAGTGGGTTGAATGTTCTGATGGTTATTTAGGAAGAGAAATCTTATTTACTTTTTTGTGGGATAAAGATGAGGAGTTTAATTTGTGGCTTGAAAATGAAGGGATATCAATAGAAGAAGAATCTTTATCATTCATAATTGTATGTAACTTTATGGATATAGAAATTGGAGATGATGATTTGCAGTATGAAAATCAAATCAATGAAAAAATTTTTTTTGAAGTATGATTGTGACCACTTGAAACGCTTACTACTAACACTACTAGTTGCACTTTTATCCCCCTTTGAAGTCTATGGTTATGAGGGTCCGCTTTTTGATGCAATGGCCCAATTAGATGAAAGACCAGGATTTGAAAAATCCATTTCTAGAGTGAGAGATGCTGGAATTTATAAGATTGCTCTTTTTGCTAGAAGTAGAAAATACTTAGGTGAAAATGAAAAAGCATTACTCAATTTGCATAGAGACAACAAAGATTTAATAGTGCTTGGTGCACCAAAGTATTTTTTGCATGAAAATGACATTGGTAAATCCTTCACAAAGCGAACTTTGAAAAATATTGATAAATATAAATATTCTTTTGTAGGAGAAATCTTATTCACTCATGCAGATAAGACTCATGGTAGACAGCATGAATCAGGAGAAACATATTTAGACCCATCAGGAAAAGGGTTTACTGACTTTTTAGTGAAGTTTTCTTCAAAGAATATTCCTGTTATGACACATTGGGAGTTTTATGATTGGGAAAGAGATTGGCCTAAATTTTCTAAACTTTTCCTTGATTTCCCAAATCAAAAATTCATAATACCTCATATGGGTTTTGGGAGTCCAAAACAGATTAGATTAATCCTTTCAACTCATGACAATGTATATATGACAATATCGAAAAAAAGTAGAGATAAAGGAAACATCTCTGATCCTATTAAACAATCTAAATTTGGATCTGGATTTTTAAATGATAAAAAGCAATTAAAAGATGAATGGAAAGAAATCTTAATCGAGTATCAAGATAAATTGTTATTTGCCACTGATGCGCATAAAAAACACCGCTGGAAAAAATATTCAAAAATAGTGAGGATTTATCGTGATATTTTAAATCAATTACCTGAAGAAGTTGCTAAAAAGATTGCTTACTTGA
>NZ_CABYWZ010000032.1 GCF_902522795.1 uncultured Prochlorococcus sp. | reverse complement strand
GAAAGGCAATAAAGGACTTTCAGCCAATTCAGCCTGGGGATGTGGAACATACTTACGCAGATACTTCAAAACTTAGAGATTGGATAAATTATTCTCCAAAAGTATCTATAGAAAAAGGCATAAAAAATTTTTCTAAATGGTATAAAAATTATTATGGCTATTCTTAAATCTTATTTACTTGACTTTAAAAGTTAAATTTAGATATAAAATTATATGCTGTTAACTAAATTCAAAAATTATTTTTTAATATGAAGAATATTTTAATTACTGGAGGCGCTGGTTTTATAGGAAGTCATATTTGTTTATCTTTGTTGGAAGAAAAATACAATATTTATATTGCTGATAATTTCTCTAATAGCTCAAAAAAGGTTTTTGATTCTATAAGAAAGATTATGCAAGATAAATATGATCTTAATAGCATTGGACTTTACATATATGAAGGTGATATTAGAGATGAGAGTTTTTTAAAAATAATATTTGAGGAAGCTTCCAAAAAACAAATGCCTATTGAAGGAGTAATTCACTGCGCTGGTTTAAAAGCAATTAAAGAATCAATATCTAATCCTCTAATTTACTGGGATAATAATGTTTTTGGTTCTATAAATTTATTAAAAGTTATGCATCAAAAAAACTGTAGAACAATTCTTTTTAGTAGTAGCGCAACAGTATATGGCGATTTAAATCAGATTCCATTTGATGAATATTCAATCTTAAAACCTAATAATCCCTATGGTGAAACAAAACTTGTAGTAGAGAAGATTCTCGATAATCTTTTTAACTCAAAAATAAATAAATGGAGAGTTGGATATTTAAGGTATTTTAATCCTATAGGCGCACATCCTAGTGGATTAATAGGAGAGAACCCCTCATGTGAGCCAGAAAATATTTTCCCTCATATATGTCAAGTTGCTGCTGGTTTAAGAGAGAAGCTTTATATTTTTGGAAATGATTGGTCAACTTCAGATGGTACTTGTCATCGGGATTATCTTCATATAGTAGATTTAGCAACTGCTCACAAGAAATCAATCGAAGTTTTATTTTCTAAAGCCTCTTCAAAATTAATATTAAATGTAGGGACTGGGAAATCAAATAGCGTATTAGATTTAATAAACACTTTTGAAAAAGTTAATAAAGTAAAAATTAATTATGAATTTACAAGTCGACGCGATGGAGATATTGAAAGGTCATTAGCTAAAACAGATAAGATGATCAAGATCTTAAAATGGAAGCCTGAGAGAAATATTGAAGATATGTGCAAAGATGGATGGAGATGGCAAAAAAGAATCATTAATCTTTAACTTAATTATTGAGAAAATCTATAAAAATTTATAATTAGATTTAAAATCTTAAGGAATTAAAAGAAATGATTAAATTAATTTATTTAGAAGTACCATCGCCAACTCTCCACAAATTCAGATTAGCATTTTCTACTTTATTTGGGTCAGTTATTGATCTGGCATCAAAAACCCAAGCTGGATTTACCATTTTCTTCGATATGTCTTCCCAATTAATATTTTTATATTCTTCCCATTCCGTAAGCATTAAAACAGCATGAGCCCTATCAAAAATCTTTAGATTTTTACTAAATTTCCATTTTCCAGTTTTATTTAAAAGTTTATGATCTTTTATTCCTTCGGTGTCTTTTGAGGGCTCCATCTTTAAATCTTTTTCAATTTGTAATTCACTTACTTTTGGATCATGAATCCATATTTCTGCACCCTCATCTATTAAATCTTTGCATATCTGTATAGCTGCAGACTCTCTAGTGTCATTTGTATTCGCTTTAAAAGAAAATCCCAAAACTACTATTTTTTTTCCTGTCACAGTGCCAAATAATTTTTTTACAACAAGTTTTGATATTCTATTTTGATGCCAATTATTCAACTTAACAACGCTTTCCCAAAAATTTGCAACTTCATTAAGGCCAAAATACTCTGCTAAATATACAAGATTTAGAATATCTTTTTTAAAACAACTTCCGCCAAATCCTGGCCCTGAATCAAGAAATTTTGAACCAATCCTGGTATCACTGCCAATAGCTCTTGAAACCTCCCTGACATCTGCTCCTGTAGCTTCACACATCGCTGCTATTGAATTGATGGAGCTTATTCTTTGAGCTAAGAAAGCATTCGCAGTTAGCTTAGCAAGCTCACTACTCCAAATATTTGTAAAAAGTATTTTTTCTCTTATAACCCATCTTGAATAAATATCATGCAATGCATTCATTGCATCTAAATTATCTCCACCAATTAAAACCCTATCAGGTTTTTCTAAATCTTTAATTGCCGTACCTTCGGATAAAAATTCCGGATTTGATAAGACACTAAAACTGACGCCAATTCGCTGATTATCTTGTTCGGCAGATCTAAGAATATTCTGAATAACTTCTGCTGTCCTAACAGGAAGGGTGCTTTTTTCTACAACAATTGTATGACCACTGGAAAATTTTGCTACTTGCCTAGCACTTTCTTCTACCCACCTTAGATCACTAGCTTTACCAGCGCCTAAACCTTTTTTTTTAGTTGGTGTATTTACGGAAATAAACACCATGTCAGCAATAGAAATTTTTTCTTTTACCGAATTTGAAAAATGTAAATTAACATCTCTGCATCTACTAACAATTTCAGCTAATCCAGGCTCATAAATAGGTAAATTCTTTAAATTTTTATCATTCCACTTTTTAATTCTCTCTTCGTCAATATCAACAACATTTATATTAATATCGGGACATTTATCTGCAATAACTGCCATTGTTGGACCTCCCACATATCCAGCTCCTATACAGCAAATATTATTTACTTTGATCATTTTAGAAATTATTTTTCAACCTGATTTTGGAATGTTTCTTAATTATTATAAACCTTTAATGTTCGCATTTTTCTTATGGATTTACTTAATTTATATTTAAGAAAATCTCTTTTTAATATTCAAATTAAATGAACTGAAATTAACTTAAATCCTCAAATTTATTGCGTTTATCCGCTCTAGCTGTAAAAACGATTTTAATTGTTTTAAAAAGGATAAGTATGTCTAACAAAAAAGAGATATGGTTTATGTAGTAAATATCATAGCTCAATTTGTTTATTGTATCTCTGATACTTGAGCCGTAAGGATAATTTACTTGAGCCCAACCACTTATTCCAGGTTTTAATACATTTCTGTAGTTATAAAAAGGTATTTTTTTTAATATGCTTTCTTCAATTTCAGGTCTTTCTGGTCTTGGGCCTATTAAACTCATTTCTCCTTTAATAACAGAAAATAGTTGTGGCAATTCATCAAGTCTTGTCGCTCTTATAATCTTACCTACTTTTGTGATTCTCTCATCTTTTGAAGTTGACCATTGGACTCCAAATTCCTCAGCATTTATAACCATACTTCTAAATTTATAAATTTTTATTCTTTCTCCCTTGTGGCCTGTTCTTACTTGAGAATAGAAAATAGGACCTTGATCTTCAATAAAAATACTTATGCAAGTTATTATCGTAATTGGAAAAGTTACTAAGAGAATAAAAATGCTTACAATTATGTCACCAATTCTTTTGATTCTTATTTGATATTTATCTTGGGTGGATTTAAGTTTTTCTAAAAGTTGATACTTGTTTTCAATTAGGGTTGTTGGCATACGGTGGAATTGGGTTTCAAACCAGCTTAAGAAATCATCAATAATTATTCCCCTTAATTTAAGTTTAAAAATAAGATCAATATTTTCTTGATTTATTAATGAAAAATCTTCTATTATAATTCCTTTAATATTATTTACATCTAGACTCGAAATATCATCTTTATTAGAAAGCCAAAATATAGATTTCTTGGTGGTAAATGAAGTTTCATTCAAAATTTCTTTAAATTTTTTATTAGTCCCATAAAAAATCCAAATTTTCTTTTGTTCATAAAAATTTTTGTTAATTATTCCTAAGTTAAATTGGAGTATAGTGCTTGCTAAAACAATATATATAGTTACTCTTATAAAAAAATTACTTAAATCTTTTAAATCAGAATTAAAGAAATTTGAATCAGTCCAAAAGAATAATAATGGATATCCCCAATTTATAAATAGATAGATAGTGTTGGTAAGAAATAGTAAAAAAATAGATTTAATTATGACCTTACTAATAATTACAAAAGATATTTTTTTTGTTTTTTCATATCTCCCTAAAACATAACTAACAACTATCCAAAAAAAAGCAAAAGTATTAGAAACTAATCTACTTGGTTCTGAATCAAATTCATATTGGTAAACAAATTCATATAAAAATACACATAACGAAAAATCTAATGTTGCGGCTATTAAAACGTTTCTTCTAGAAACAATCCATGGAATGTTTAACTTCATGAATATTTCAAAATCTAGTTTTTTATTATATTACATTGGAAGATATAAGAAATTTAGTAAATGATCCTAGCTTTTCCCTTAACATTAATATCTGGAATAATATAATGTTTATTGTGTATCGATAAATCATGAGGTTTTTAAGAGGCAATTTGGATAATTTTCAAGAATGTTATGATTAAGAAGTTATTATTTTTTAAGGAAAATATTTTTTTAAAGAGAATTTATTCTATAAAAAAATCAATATTTGCATATTCTTTCGCTAGCGTATTTGATATAACAACGATTGTAGTAATTTCCTCGATATTTAGTAGTATTACTTCTGATAAATTTGAGGGAAATATAACTCAATCTATAATAATATCTCTAATTCTTGTTTTAATTAGGACAATAGTAGTTTTTTCTTTAAGAAAATATGCATTTCGGGAGGTTTTTTCGAAAAAATTTAAAGACGAGCTTTTTTTAGTTAAAAATTTTATAAAACTCAGAGTAAATCAAGATGTAAATAATAAAGAAGTAAAACTATTCAAAGAAAAAATTATTAATTCATCAAATTTGGCAGCTATGAATTTTGATATTCCTTTTTTCTCTATAGTTGCCGAATTGATTTTTGCTTTCGGTGGGATATTTATCTTACTAAAGATATTTGGAATAGAATTATTATTATTCAATTTACCATTATTTATTATTTTGATAATTTCTTCAAAATATGTCTCAAGAAAACTAAAAAGATTGGGAACTAAGATTTTAAATTATTCTGAGATAAGGCTAAATACAATAGATAACATTTCAGAGATAGCTATAGAGTTATCTGCGCTAAAATACCCAGATCAATTAGTCAATTACTTTTTAAAGATTAATAGTCCTTTTAATAAAACTCTAAGCAAACAAACTATAATCTCTAATATGACTCAAATATATACTGAGTCTGCAGCTTTTATTATTATTCTTATATGTATAGTAAGTTTGATAACTAACATAACAGAAGCAAATCTAGCTAATACTGCTACCTCTCTAATAGTTTTGTCACGCTTAGTGCCTAGCTTCACTAGAGTAGTTTGTTTTATAACGCAACTACAATTTGGCGTCCCCTGTATAAGGGAATTATCTAAAATAAATAAGGCTTAAATGATTTTAAATATTTTTGGTCCAAGCGGTTCCGGTAAAACTACTTTTATAAGAAGAATTTTACAGCTAGGTAAGACTCACAGTCTTTTTGAAAATCTTACCAACAAAAAAATTGTTTTTGATGATAATCCAAAAATATCAATTTCTTTAATCCCTTTACCTTTATTCAAAGGGAGTATAAAGGAATTTTTTGATATTTTTTCGATTAATCTAAATTCTC
>NZ_CABYWZ010000031.1 GCF_902522795.1 uncultured Prochlorococcus sp. | reverse complement strand
AAAATTATTATACATTTTTCTAGTATTGATGTCTTTTACCACTGGTAATTCATACTCATGGGAAAAGGTACCTATTCCAGATTCTGTAGATAAAAAAACAAAATCTCCTTGGAATTTTTCTGAAGACTTTGAAAATCAAGAAGAAGGAAAATTAAAAGTTGCCAACCCTAACCCTTCATCCTCAAATTCTCCTTCTGGTGGGGGTACAGAAAAATCATTCAACCAAATATTTCGAATCTACGATAAGGGAGCAGGTTTAAACCCATTTAGAATTAAAAAAGATCTTGATGGCAATAAGTATCTTGAAGTTACAGTGAAACATGGATGGAATAATGATCCTCTTAAAGAAGGTTCAGGAAAAGAAACAGAAAGAGCAATATTTGAGACAAAGCAAAGAAGCACTTTAAATAAAGAAATATGGATTGGTTTTAAAACAAGACTTCCTAAAGATTTTAAACATACAGATGGCAGAGTAACGTTTTTTGAATTTAAAAATCGACATGTATATATGAGAACGCATCCTCTTGTAAGAATAAGTTTTGATGACACTGGAAAAACATTAAAAATAGCAGGTAATACTGCCGGTACTGGTTTCAATAGAAGGAATAAAGAAGATAATATTAAGCATCGCATTGATATAAAATATAAAAAAAATGATTCAAATTGGTTTGTGCATAATGAAAAAACTAGAGGTGAAAAAAAAATAAAAAATAATTTTAAACTCACACCGAACAAAACATTTAGTGTGACTCAATTAGGTGAATGGAGCACGTATAAAATTGGAATCTATAATACAAAGGATGATGATGGTTTTGTAAAAGTCTTCAAAGATAAGAAATTAATATTTGATTACAAAGGTATAACATCTGACTGGAAAGGAAAATACACTGGTACTAATGTAAGAATAGGTGTTTATAGACACTCGGGAAAACAAATTGGAATTGAATACCCCGATCAATCTATCCATTTTGATGATTTTATTGTCGTCTCAGATCAAAAAACTTTAGACCAATTGATCAGAAAGAATGAAAAACCCAATGATTGATTAAATTAAATTGAAAGAGCGGTAACTATATTCTTAACGATATTATTTAGAGATTTTAATCAGAATTTAAAGTTAGGGACTCGCATTTTGAAGAAAATAAAGAGAATATAAAGAAAAAAGGTAATTCCAATGGAATCAACCAAAATTCCTAAAAGGATTATTAAAAAACAGGTTAAAAAGAGAGTTATTAAGAAACAGCTTAAAAAGGTTGATAAAGCAATTGTTGAAATTGCGGAAATGAAATTTGAAAATTATGAAGAAAAAGAAGAAAAACTAGACGCGCTTGTTTTTTTAAAGAATCAAATATTGACGGAAGCGGAGGAGTTACTATGAACGGAAGACTAGACAAGGTTGCTATGACCAACAAACTAATGCAACTCAAGAGAGAACTTCACTACAAATGCGCGATTGGGGAAAAGGGAAAATGGGAATGTATAGGAGCAAACGATTATCTCAACAGAGTGTTTGATGTATTAGATGAGTTTTGGCAGTAAATACTAAACAAAAAAAGAATTGATATTGCAACTTGTTGGGCTATTAATAGAATTTCTGTTATGGATAATCTAGAAAGATATGAAGACAGTTATGCAATAGCAGAAGAATTTAGAGAGTGGATACTGCATATAGTAGAAAAGAATGAAAGTTTAAGAGATTCTTTTTTAAACTTACCAAAGGAATTAAAAGAATTATTAGACCAAAAAGTCAACGATTAAATGAAACGCTTAGCTTTATTTATTGTTTTCCCACTTATATTTGGTTTTGGAAACGATAAAGCAAGATTATGCGAAGACCTTAAATTTGCAATAAATAAATCAAAAAATGATTATCAGCAAAAAATATCATTTGCAAAACAAAGCAAAGAATTTGCTAATGATAAAATTACCAAAATTTATGCAATAGAAACAAAATGGGAGGATCTTTTTGATAGTCCTTATGAAATAGAAAGCTTATGTAATGAATATTTCTTAATAAAAGAATTTGATATTGATTTATCTAGTGAATGTTATTTGTTTGAAACTATCTTAAAAAGTGGAAATTATAGTGATGGTGATTTTGATTTCATGGCAGAAGAAAGAAGACAAAATGCTCAAGCTATCAAAGAAGAATTTAAAGCCAAATATGATCCAATTAATGAACAAGCAAAAGAAGATTATTTATCAGAACAAAAAGAAATGCAGAAAATATATCGAAGGAAAAAATGCAATAAAGTCACATATAGTTTTTAAATGAAACGCTTACTACTGGCAGCTAAATTAAATAGGATTGAAAGTCGATCTAAAATAAGGGGCAATTATCTCCTTTTAATAAGCTATCTTTAAAAAGATATTCCAAATTTTAAAAGCAAATAAAAAAATATTTCTATAAAGATGGAATTACCAGAAGCAATTCTTTTTGATTTAGATGGGGTATTACTAGATACAGAACCATTACTAGCTAATGCCTGGTATGAAACCGCAAAAGAATATAATTACTATTTATCAAACGATAAATTACTAGAATTAAAAGGAAGAAGAAGAATAAATTGCGCAAAAAAAGTTTTCAAATGGATAAATGAAGAAATCACAATAGAAGAATTACTCATTACTCAAAAGTTAAAAGTAGATAAAGTACTTACTAAAGCAAAACCTTTTAAAGGAGCAATAGAATTAATCAAATTTTGTATAAATACAAAATTACCTATTGCACTAGTAACAAGTAGTAGTAGTGAAAGTTTTAAAATAAAAAGCTCTGCAAATCCCTGGTTAAATTTATTCAATACAAAGGTTCTTGGAGATGATAAATTCATTTCTGATGGCAAGCCTTCGCCTGATCCTTATTTGAGAGCATTAAAAATATTGGATGTAGATCCAAGGAAATCATGGGTTATAGAAGACTCATATGCAGGATCTATCTCAGGACTTAAAGCGGAATGTAATTTAATGTTTTTTTCAAAAGATATTGAAATACTAAATAAATTAATAAATGAATTTAACCAAGAAAAGATTCAAAAAATTAATGATTTATCAGAAATTATTTATTATTTAAAGTTATATAAAGGATTTTAAATCCATCTAATAAATTTGCTAATTCTTCTAATATTTTTTCCTTAGGTAATTCTTCCAATAAAACAAATAAATGAAACGCTTGATATTAACTCGACCCAAAGACTAAATTAATGGAATTTTTAAAGGAGCTTTGGCAGAATCATTATGACCCATACCATGCAATTCTTGGTATAGGTGGAATAATATTATTGTTGGTAATTTATAATCGATTACTCAATAAATATCATTAATCACAAACCATCGTAGATTAAGCAGCATCAGATATATTGTTATTCGTATCTTCAATCTTTTCAATCTCTTTAATCATTTCCTCTAGCCATAAAGTATTATCTTCTGATCTCTTTTTAAAATAAGAAATCTTAGGTTGATTGATTTCTAATGTCTCATAATCTCCACTCATAAAATTTTCCTAAATTTATAACCACTTAAATTTTAGTTAGTTTATTTATTAGTTTTACTAAGGGGAAAATAAGAAAAAATTAATTTATGGTTAATATGAACTAAGACAAATTAAATATTATTTATAAAAATATCGGAACACTTAATTTACCTAACGCTAACCACCAGTACAGAAACGAACCGCATCAGCTGTTGGCGAACCAGTCGCTTTCATTTCTTCAACACATTCATTAAAGAACTTTGATTCTTTTTTTAATGAGCAAAAGCTTAGTGCAATAGCTACTAAGGCAACAGCTGATACAACTGCTGATCCTAGTTGTATCACTCCGTAAGCAAGCATAGCTTTATTCTTTTTAAAATCTTTTTTTGTATCTTTCTTTTTATCAGACATTTTTTTTGAAATTCTTAGCTTATTATATTCAACTAAATAACTAGACTCCACATAAAGAAAAGGTGAGTTATAAAGTTAAATGTTAAATGTATATTGTTAATTCCATAACCAAATTCTGAAGAGGAAAAGCTCAAACTAAAAAGTAGAAAAAGTGATGAGAAAATTAATTAAAAATTTATTTGAAATTAATTATTTTGTGATTGGTTTTTGAAAATAATTTAATTTCTTAAAGATAACGTTTTCTTAAATTATTTTTAAATTTCACATGACATAAATATAGATAATTGAATAATCTTAATGCATATTGATGATGCAGTGTTTTTAGAGGATTTATGCCCTAAGCTCAAATTAAGATTCTGGCGAAAGTCTATTCATACATTTACGAGCAAAAGATGCATATATTGCGGAAAACCTTCAGAATCTATTGATCATATATTGCCACGAAGTAAAGGAGGTTTAAACTTAACAGAAAATTGTGTTCCAGCTTGTCTTTCATGCAATGGAGACAAATCAGATGAGAATGTTTTTGATTGGTATAGAAAGAAAAAATTTTATGATCCTAGAAGAGCTATGGCTATTAGAGCATGGTTAGATGGAGACTTAATATTATCTATAAGATTATTGCAATGGGCTAATCAAGAAATTAAGGAAAATAAAGCAAATTTTGAACAAGAAGAATTAAATCTAGATGCTGCTTAACTAGAAAATTTGAGGGAAATTTGAGGGGACGCTTATTAAAAACAATACTTTTGTTAGGTTCAATTTTTGTTGTTTTTATTTGTTTTAATCCAATTTCAAGAATTTATATTGCTGATTACCTGGAGAAGATATCGTTATTTTTATTCAAAACAATAAGTGAAAAAGATTTAAATGATTGGTATGAAAAAGAGATAAATATGAATTACTTGATAAATTAAGCGGGCCTTCTTATTGATAGATAAACAAAAAATATAAACGGTTTTTTTAAACTAAAAAATATGCAATTAAATCTGAAAAAAGTTTTATTAACTAATCTATTTGTGCTTACTGCTTAAATGAAATTTAACAAGATTAGAAATTACTTAACCGAACCTTATATAGAATTTATATTTTTCTTTAAAACAAAAATCATACAATTTTGCATATTGTAATTAGTAATACAAACTAAATGAAAAAGTTATTTTCTTTTGTAATGGGGGCAGCTGTTATAGGAACAGCACTTGCACCTTCAGCAAATGCATGGTGGTGGGGTAAAAAAGGTTCTGAAAAGGCTTCAATTACTGTTTATACTGCTTTAGAAGATGACCAAATACCAAATTATCTAAAATCCTTTGAGAGAGATTACCCTAATATAGAAGTTAATATTGTTAGGGACTCAACAGGTATAGTTACTGCGAAATTATTGGCTGAGGCTGAAAACCCACAGGCAGATGTGGTTTGGGGTTTAGCTGCTTCAAGTTTATTAGTAGCTAATGATAGAGGTTTGATTCAAGGTTATGCTCCAAAAGGCCTTTCGAATGTTAAACCAAGCTTTAGGGATCCTGCAAAAAAACCTTCATGGGTTGGAATTGATTCTTGGATTTCTGCTTTTTGTGTTAATAAAATTGAGGCTCAAAAAAACGGGCTATCAATACCTAAATCTTGGGCAGATTTAACAAAACCAGAATACAAAGGTCACATAGTTATGTCTAACCCTGCTTCCTCTGGAACAGGTTATTTGTCAGTAGCTTCAAGATTACAAAATTTACCTTCTGAAGAGGATGGTTGGAATTACCTTGATGCACTTCATGAAAATATTGCTCAGTATATGCATTCTGGATCTAAGCCTTGTAAGGCTGCAGGTAAAGGAGAGTATCCAATAGGGGTTTCATTTGGTTACAGAGCTGTAAAACAGGTAAATATGGGGCAACCAATTGAGGCTGTTTTTCCTAAGGAAGGTTCTGGATGGGATGTAGAAGCTAATGCCCTTATCAAAAAAGATAAAATAAAACCTGCTGCTAAGACTTTTCTTGATTGGGCAATTTCTCCTGAAGTCTCAAGAGAATATGCAAAAAGTTTTGCAATAACAGCTGTTGAAACTGATGTTCCGCTTCCTAAAGGTTTCCCTTCTAATCCAGAGAAACAGCTCGCAAAAAATGACTTACAATGGGCTGCTGTAAATAGGGAGAGAATACTAGCAGAGTGGGCAAAACGCTATGATGGCAAATCTGCTCCTAAGTAAAAATTAAAAGCATATAAATAAATTCCATGAATTAGCAATTCATGGAATTTATCATCTAGATGAATAATTATTTTAAATTTAATGATTAAAAAAGAAGGAAGTTTTAAATATTTAGAAATCAAAAATATCAGTAAAAACTTTGGGGAAACATTCGTTTTGAAAAATATTCACTTGGATGTTTTTAAGGGAGAATTTTTATGTTTATTAGGACCAAGTGGTTGTGGAAAAACAACTCTGCTAAGAATAATTTCTGGCTTAGAGAGACAAACAAATGGCGATATTGTTCAAGATGGGCTTTTAATTTCTAATTCCCCCACTGAGAAAAGAGACTTTGGAATTGTTTTTCAGTCATATGCATTATTTCCAAACCTTAATGCAAAACAAAATATAGCTTATGGTCTTGAAAATAAAAAAATAAATAAAAAAGAAATTGAAAAAAGAACTAATAATTTACTTCGTTTGGTTGGATTAGAAAAATATTCTGACCAATTTCCATCTCAATTATCTGGAGGTCAACAACAAAGAGTGGCTTTGGCGAGAGCCATGGCATTATCTCCTGGTTTACTTTTATTAGATGAACCTCTTTCAGCCCTAGATGCTCAAGTTAGATCAAAATTAAGAAATGAAATTAAACTAATACAAAAGAAACTTAATTTAACTACTATCATGGTTACCCATGATCAAACTGAAGCTTTATCTATGGCAGATAGAGTTGTAGTCATGGAAAGGGGTCATATTGCTCAAATTGGAACACCTTTTGAATTGTATGAAAATCCAATTACACCGTTTGTTGCTGATTTCATAGGGAAGATGAATTTGTTAAAAGGTAAATATGATAAGAAAAATTGTGTTTTTTATTATCTTAATAATAGATTTTTAATTTCACAGAATACAGAATATTCATTTTTAGAAAACTGCTTGCTTGGTATTAGACCTGAAGATATTGAAATTATTAAGTTCAGAA
>NZ_CABYWZ010000030.1 GCF_902522795.1 uncultured Prochlorococcus sp. | reverse complement strand
GAGTAGCTGAATATTTTGCTGAGCCAAGAAGCATTGAAGAAGTTTCATGTCTAATAAAATGGGCTAATTTAAATAAACAAAGATGTCAGCTAATTGGCGCAGGTTCAAATCTTTTAATAAATAATATTTTTATAAAAGGGTTAGTTGTTTGTACAAAAAAACTGAAGTCACTAAAGATAGAGCCATATTCAGGAATTGTTGAAGCGGAAGCAGGTGTAATGCTCCCAACATTATCTAATTCTCTTGCTAAAAATGGATTACAAGGAGGGGAATGGGCTGTCGGAATTCCAGGAACATTAGGAGGTGCAATTTATATGAATGCTGGCACAGGTAATTTAACACTTGCAAAAAATCTTATTTCCGTAAAAGTTATAAATAATAAAACTCATGAAAAACTTGAAATTGAAAAAAAAGATATCAATTTTGAGTATAGATTTAGCTCTTTTCAAAGAAATGATTTAACAATTATTAGTGCAAGATTACATTTTGAACCTAATGGAAATCTAGAACAATTAATTCAAACAACCAAAAATAACCTTAAATTAAAAACAGAAACACAACCATACCATCAACCAAGTTTTGGTAGTGTTTTTAAAAATCCTGCAAATAATTATGCAGCAAAATTAATTGATGATATGGGTTTAAAAGGATTTAAAATTGGCGGTGCTGAAATTTCTACAATGCATTCAAATTTTATAATTAACAGTTCATCAGCAAGTTCAAAAGATATTTATGAATTAATAACAGTAATTCAACAAAAAGTACTACAAAACAAAGGAATTTATTTGCAACCGGAAGTAAGAATGATTGGTTTTGACTATCCTAACTAAAGAAACGTTTTTACAAAATGGCGGGTTTTGGACTTCCTAACTTTGGACAACTCACAGAAGCTTTTAAAAAAGCTAAACAAATTCAGCAAGATGCTCAAAAATTACAAGATGAACTTGAGAATATGGAGATTGAAGGCAAAAGTGATGATGAAATGATAAAAGTTTGGATAAGTGGAAACCAACTTCCTTTAAAGGTAGAAGTACAAGAAAATATCTTAAATGCAAATAAAGAACAAATAGAGCAAAACATTTTACAAGCTCTTCAAAAAGCTCATGAATTATCTACTACAACTATGAAAGAAAGGATGAATGATTTGACTGGTGGATTAAATCTTAATCTTCCCGGTTTTGATAATAGTGACTCTTAGAAGACTCAATCATTTCTTTATAAAAAGCATATCTTTCGAAAGATTTATTTAAATTACACCCCTCATCTTTTAAATGTAAGCAGTTACGAAATTTACACTTAACTCCTTCTTCTATTACCTGTTTATATATTTCTGAATAAAGATTTGGTAACAAATTTATATCAAGCTCTAGAGGTGGCATATTAAAACCAGGAGTGTCCACAATGTAACTTTGATTAGACATAGAAAATAACTCAACATTTCGTGTAGTATTTTTTCCTCTCTTAATTTTATTGGAAACTGGAGCAGTAGTATTTTTAAGACCTGGAATAATCATATTTAGCAAAGTAGTTTTACCAACTCCGGATGGGCCCATAAAAATTGAACACTCTTTTTGCTTTAAGTCAGCTAATAAATTATTAAAGTATTCAGATTTATCTAAATTTAAAGTTATTGCTTGATAACCCCATTTATTAAATTTATCAATCAACGAAGATCTTCTTTTATCTGAAATTAAATCACATTTTGTCAAAACTAATGAAACTTCAACTCCCATCGATTCTGCTGATATCAAAAACCTATTAACTTGAGATAAATTTAACTCTGGCTCTTCAACGGAAAAAGTAATATATATGTTTGAAATATTTGCAACTGAAGGTCTAACTAATAAATTTTTTCGCTTTTTTAGACTTGTTATTACTGCGCGTTTGCTTTTTAAATCAATATTTTCAATTACTACTTTGTCTCCAACATAAATGAATTGATCCTTGAAATTTATAGACTTCCTTACCTTGCATAAAAATTTCTCACTATTTCCAGAGTTTTCTTGATTTTTTAAATCAACTAAAAAAAAATCATTAAATTTTTTCGTAACTAAACCTAAATATTTACTATTAATTTTCATTCAATATTTTTATTTTTATAAATTTTTCATTTTCTTTGATTTGTTTAAAAAAACAACCCATTTCTTTTAAATTGTTTAATACCATTTCTTCTGGTTCGCCTTTATCTAGTTCAACTACAAGATGTTCATTTTTGGATAACTTCTCTAGAGCTAGTTTAACTTTAACAACATTTAAAGGACATGGAACAGATTTAAGATCCAAATGCCTCAAAGTAGTCATTAGGATTCTTTACCAAATAATTTACTAAAAAGTCCACTACTGGCATTAATATTTTTATCTGAATATTGAGAAGCTAAACTTTCTAAAAGCTTTCGTTCTTCATCAGTTATACGAGTTGGCAATTTTACTTTCACTAAGACTTCATGATTTCCTCTAGCAACCGGATTGCCAAGTCTAGGTACCCCTTTATTCTCAAGTGAAAGAGTAGTATTTGGCTGGGTACCACTTGGAATTTTTAGATTAACATTTCCATCAACTGTAGTAATTTCAACAATGTCACCTAAAATAGCCTGTAAATAACTCACAGCTATTTCTGAATAAATAGTCACACCATCTCTCTTGAGTTTTGAATCATTCTTGACCTTGATAAAAACGTAAAGATCTCCAGGTGGACCCCCTTTGAAACCAACATTTCCCTCTCCAGAAACTCTTAATTTAGTACCAGTATCAACTCCTGCAGGGATGTTAATTCTTAATTTTTTTCTGACTTGCTTTACTCCATTACCGCCACAACTTACACATGGATCTGAAATTATCTGACCATTTCCATTACATGAAGGACATTCAGCTACTTGTGTGAAATTACCAAAAGGGGTTCGCGTAGCTCTTCTAACTTGTCCGCTTCCCCCACATGTTGAACAAGTTTTTGGTCCAGTTCCTGGTTTTGCACCTGTTCCCCTACAGACTTCACATGACTCAAGATGAGGAATTTTAATTTCTCTTTGTTGGCCAAATATTGCATCTTTGAAGTCAACATTAAGGTCATACCTTAGATCATCTCCTTGTTGAGGACCTCTTCTTTGTGTTCTTCCTCCCTGTGGATTTTGCCCTCCAAAGCCATTAAAAAAAGTTTCAAATAAGTCAGCAAAACCACCCATGTCTCCCATATCAGGCATTCCAGCAGCGCCTCCTAGACCAGCCTCTCCAAATTGGTCATATCTTGCTCTAGTTTCAGGATCAGCTAATGCTTCATAAGCCTTACCGATTTCTTTAAATTTATCTTCCGAACCAGGTTCTTTATTAACATCAGGATGATATTGTCTTGCTAATTTTCTATAAGCCTTTTTTAGAGTATCCGCATCAGCATCTCTTGAAACTCCAAGTATTTGATAGAAATCAGCCATTAGATAATGCTCAAGTAAAAATTTGGAATTTATACATCTTCAGAAGTATTTTCCTCTGAATCAATACCCTCTTTAACTGTATCCTTTTCTACTTCCTCTTGTGAATTTTGTTTGCCAGGTCCCATAGAAACTTTAACCAAAGCATGTCTCAAAACCTTACCTTCTAGATGATATCCTCGCTGCAATTCTTCAATAATAAAATCTTCTTCAAGCTCCTCACTAGGTTCTCTTAATACAGCCTCATGTAAGTTTGGATCAAATTGCTGACCAACAACTCTCATAGGTGAAACTCCTTGTTGCTTTAAAACTTCTACTAATTGTTTATACAATCCTTGGTAACTTCTATGAAGAGCTTGTGCTTCTTCACTTTCTGGTTTAAGTTGTTGTCTTGCTCTCTCAAAATTATCAACAATAGGAAGTATTGCAGTTAAAGTTTTTGAAACAAGTTGGATTTTTAAATCATCCTGATCCCTAGACTGCCTTTTTCTGAAATTATCAAAATCTGCTGAAATCCTTACATACTGATTCTTTAATGTTTCATGCTCTTTTTCTAATTGTTCTAATCTTGCATCATTGTTAGAAATAGTATTTTTTAATTCTTCGGTATTAATTTCTTCTGTTTTTTGAGAAGATAATTCGTCATTTTCAGTAGTTGAATTTTGCATAGATGATATCTCTTCAGGAGGATTATCCTGATTAGAAATATCATTTTCTTTATTACCAATAATGTCTGATTGATTTTCAATCATTTTTCTAAAATTTAATAAAACTATTTTCTAATAAAGTGATGCACAAAACAAGTTGCGGAAGGCCGCACAAGCATTTAGTCAGGAACAAACCTTAATGCTAAGCCATTATTACAGTATCTTTTTCCTGTAGGAAGTGGCCCATCATTGAAGACATGTCCTTGATGACCTCCACATCTAGAGCAATGATATTCCGTTCTAGGGACAATTAACTTGAAATCCACTTTTGTTTCTACCGATCCTTGAATTGAATCCCAAAAACTTGGCCATCCTGTACCACTATCGTACTTTTTCTCTGAGGAAAAAAGTGGCAAATCGCAACCTGCACAGAGAAAAATCCCTTTTCTTTTCTCATTATTTAATTGGCTGCTGAAAGCTCTTTCAGTCCCTTCCTCCCTCAAAATATAAAAAGATTCTGGACTAAGCCTAGCTTTCCACTCGTCTTTTGAAAAATTCCACTCTTCTTTAGAAGCAATCGATGATGCTAATACTTGCATAGGTTTAAAGATTATTTTTAAGATTGACATGGTAGGAATTAGAATAAAAATTCTTCTTGAAAGAAATTGATTCATATATTTAAATCACAAAAAAGTAATGGATTTTATTCACACTAATTCTATTAAAAATATTCATAAATTAAGTATTGCTCCAATGATGGATTGTACTGATAAGCATTTCAGAATGATTATGAGAAAAATAAGTTCCAAAGCTTTATTATATACGGAAATGATTGTCGCCCAGAGTTTAGTTTATACCAATAAAAAAGAAAATTTTCTGGATTTTAATGATGAAGAACATCCGATATCAATACAGTTTGGTGGGGACGATCCTAAAATCCTCAAAGAGGCAGCACGAATGGCACAGGATTGGGGTTATGACGAAATAAACTTTAATGTTGGTTGTCCGAGTCCAAGAGTCTGTTCTGGAAATTTTGGCGCTTCACTTATGAAAGAACCTGCAAAAGTCGCAAAATGTATAGAATCCTTAAAAAATAATTGCGACTTACCTGTCACGATCAAACACAGAATTGGTGTTGACAATGATGATAGTTTCGTTAACTTGAATAATTTTGTAAGAATTATCGCAAATGCAGGTGCAGACAGATTTACAGTGCATGCAAGAAAAGCAATATTAAAAGGTTTAAATCCAAAACAAAATAGAACCATACCTCCACTTAATTATGATGTAGTAAAAAAATTGAAAAAATCAAATCCAGAATTATTAATAGAAATCAATGGAGGTTTAACAAATATTGAAGAATCATTAAAAGCCTTAAATGATTTTGATGGGGTCATGATTGGACGATCAATATACAAACATCCCTTAAGATGGTCGGAAATTGATCAAAGGATTTATGGTATGAATACAAAATCCAAATCTGCTTCAAATATTATATTCTCTTTAATTCCATACATTGAAGCTCATTTAAGTAATGGAGGGAAATCTTGGGATATATGTAAACATCTTATAAATTTAGTTGAAGGTATACCAAAGGCTAAAATTTGGAGGAATCAAATTTCAAATAAATCTATAAAAAAAGAATTAAATATTGAATTTATATTTAAATTAACAACAATGCTAAAAGAAATGGGTTACTAATTTGTGTCATTTGAAGCATTGCTATCATTGGAAACTCCTCTTTTTCTCCTGCTCCTACCATTTTCATATTCAGAGTTTTCAGAAGAATTTCCATAACTTCTATCTTCCCAACCTTCGGCGCCAGAAGATTTAGTAGTGAAAGAGTTACTAGATCCAGAATTACCGCCACCATAGCCGCCACCGCTGTTACCGCCACCATAGCCGCCGCCGTAGCCGCCGCCGCTGTTACCGCCGCCATAGCCGCCACCGCTGTTACCGCCGCCATAGCCGCCTCTTCCTCCTCTCCGAGACCCCCCAGAACCTCTTGGCTCGGCTTTGTTAATTCTTAATGGCCTACCCATAAGTTCTGTGCCTTGCAAACCATCAATAGCTGTTGATTCAATCGCTTCATCTGCCATTTCAATAAATGCAAATCCTCTTTTCCTTCCAGTATCTCTCTCCAAAGGAAGAGAACAATTTAAAACCTCACCAAAAGGGGCAAACAATTGTATAACGTCTTCACGCTCTGCGCGGAACGGCAAATTGCCAACAAAAATACTCACTTTAAACTCAACTAAAAAATTTAACTTATAAAAAAACTACAATGCGTAGTCCCATAACGTTGCTCTAATATTCTACTTCAAAGGATACCCTTGTTGTAGAAAAATAATTGAGATTCAAAGTAACAATTTTTTTTGCCAATTATTTACCTCTTTTTCTACCTGTACAAAACCTGTACCACCCTCGCTATTTCTTGATTTAACGACATTAAGAGGTTTAAGATCCACAAAAACGTCCTGATCAAATTCGGGATGGAATTTTTTAAGTTCATCAATTTTAAGATCTTTAAATAACATTTTTCTCTCCAAGCAATATTTAACTATTTCGCCAACAACTTGATAAGCGGTCCTAAAAGGTACATCTTTACCAACCAAGTAATCTGCCAAATCAGTAGCATTGGAAAAGTCATTTTCTACAGAATCAGATAAATTTTTAATATTAAATTCAATACCCTCACTTATTAAAATATTCATTGCTTTAATACAAGAAGATACAGTTTCTGCAGTATCAAATATTGGCTCTTTATCCTCTTGAAAATCCTTATTGTATGAAAGTGGCACCCCTTTAACCATAGTTAACAATGCCTGAAGATGTCCATACACTCTTCCCGTCTTACCTCTTATCAATTCTGGAACGTCAGGATTTTTTTTCTGCGGCATTAAGCTACTTCCCGTAGCACATTTATCTGTTAATTTTGCAAAAGAAAATTCATCAGTTACCCATAAAATTATTTCCTCTGAAATTTTACTTAAATGAGACATTAACAAAGCAGATGCAGAAACAAACTCAATACAAAAATCTCTATCACTTACTGCATCAATACTGTTTTTATAAATCTCTTCAAAACCCAATTCTGAAGCTGTAAATTGCCTATCTATTTTTATTTTTGTTCCAGCTAATGCTGCGGCTCCTAGAGGAGAAATATTAACTCTTTTGCGGACTTCTTTCAACCTTTCACGGTCTCTTTGGAGCATTTCTACATAAGCCAATAAATGATGAGCCAAAGATAATGGTTGAGCTCTTTGCATGTGGGTATACCCAGGAATTAAGGTATAAATATTAGATTTCGCAAGGCTTAGGAAAGATTTTTGCAAATCGGTTATTAAAACGTCAATATTGTCAATCTCTTTTCGTAGCCACAATCTTATATCTGTACCAACTTGATCATTTCTACTTCTACCTGTATGTAATTTTTTTCCAGTTTCACCAATTAAACTTATCAGTTTTTCTTCTATACAGTAATGAATATCTTCAGAGGGTGGACTAGGAGAAAATTTACCTTCTAAGTACTCAACTCTTATTGACTTAAGACCATTAATAATTT
>NZ_CABYWZ010000029.1 GCF_902522795.1 uncultured Prochlorococcus sp. | reverse complement strand
TATTTTTCTAAACATAAAGCAAGACTTCCAAATTGTTTAACTTCTAATACCGTTTAATCCATAATCTAGTATTTTATAAGTTCTTTTCCCAGATCAGCTTTGGCATAGCCTGTAAGAATCACAATTACTACATACCCCAAAAACTTATTTTCAAGGGTGCGGCTCGCAGAGTAAGCTCGCAGAGAACCCATATTTACCCATAATTTCCCCTATCGGATTATTATGGATTGTCGTTCAAACTAATTAGTGTAACTAGCGAAAAGCCTAATGGAGCCAAGAGGATTTGAACCCCTGCCCCCTGCATGCCATGTAGGTAATAGTTCATATGAGAAGCCTTGTGATTAATTGAAAACCCTTGCAATAGATGCGTGATAAATAACTTATGCTTAACTTGCAGTAGCTTTCTATAGCAGATTATGCTGTGAACACACCACTATTTTTTAAGTTTTTGACCACCTATATAGTATGTGGGGCATTTAATCATAAAATTGTAAATCTGTTGGTGACTTTTAGGGTAAAAATTTAAATACTCAAACATCATAAAGTAATATAAAACTTGCGAACTGCAAAAAAAATTTAAAAAAAAATAATGAATAATTATCCTATAAATGATTCTCCATTATTAATAAAAAAAACAATTAAAGATAGTGGAGATGAATACTTAAATAATTTATTACAGACCTACCATCGTGATGGGTTTATTGTATTTCAACCTAAAGATCCAAACTTTATAAAAGGTTTAGATAGTATTAAAGAAGAGACATATCCCTACTTTTCAAATGATATAAAAGAAATTGAAAAAGCAAGAAAGGATAACTTCGAAGCTCCTGGTGTACGTCTTCAGGATGGTTGGAATAAGTTTAACAGCATAAAAAATCTAGCATGTCACCCAGAAATATTATCTCTTTTAAAATTTCTTTATGGAAGAGAGGCTTTCCCATTTCAAACACTCAATTTTCCGCATGGGACACAGCAACATTTTCATAGCGATGCTATTCATTTTAGCTCTATCCCTAATGGATTTATGTGCGGGGTATGGGTTGCTCTTGAGGATATTAAAGAAGGTTCAGGATTACTTGAGTATTTCCCAGGTTCTCATAAGTTCCCTTATCTGCATTATAGCGATGTAAAGGATTTACCTTTAACAAAAGAAGATGGTCAAGAAATTTTTTATGATACATGGAATGATCTCTTAGAATTTTATAATATTAAAAAGCAACTATTCCATGCAAAGAAAGGTGATTGCTTAATATGGCATGCAAATTTAATTCACGGAGGATCACAAGTAACCGATCCTACTTTGACGAGATGGAGTCAAGTATCACATTACTATTTCAAAGATTGCTTATATTACACCCCACTACTTAGTTATTGGCCTAATGGAGAACTATTTATTAGAGAACCTATAAATATTCTAACTAGTAAAAAAGTAGAGTATGATACTCTAAAACTATTCTTTAATTTGACCGGTTTTAATAAAGAACGCTACCTGAAGATTAATCCTGATGTTGAAGATGCCGGAATGGATGCTTTGCTACATTGGCTTACATTTGGTCTTAAAGAGAATAGGAAATTTAAGTAGTTGTCTTAATATCATTTGCCTTTTCAAACTTAAATTTTTCGTATTCGTTAATGAAGTTTTAACTTAAAATTTATTTCTTATAAAAAATTATATGATGGCTTTTTAAAACCACCTCACGAACACACTATTTTTTATATGTGTCATTAACCAACAATTAATGGAGCCAAGCGGACTCGAACCGCTGACCCCCTGCATGCCATGCAGGTGCTCTACCAGCTGAGCTATGGCCCCACGATAAGTTTTTCCTATTAACCCCAATCATTTTAAGTGATACTCACTTACTTAGGTGTCAAAGTTTTCATATGTTGGCCGTTGCTTTCACAACTAAATTTGCACAATAATCTGTAAAAGATTTTAAAAGGAAAGACCACAGGGAAGATGGGTGTACCCAAATTCTGCGAAAAAATCCTATTATTTAATGGCAAATGATGGATAACTTGAAGCATAAAGTCTGGCAGCCAAAAAGCTTCAAATAACTCATAGGATCGATGATGAATTATAAAATGAAAACCTTCACTAATTTATCCTAACATCTATCGAATTTGTATAAGAAAATTTTCCAGATGTAAAAATATTAATTAAAAAATATATGATTAAATTTACTACAGAAAAGTATTTGTAGATGAAGCTTGTAATACTGGTATCGAGAATAGTGAAATTAAAATTTAATTTAAATTATATAAATGATGGTTTTATTGAACAATAATCTTTTTATTATTCATACTATATTTTGTATTGAATATTACAAATATTTAGTAATTTACACTTGAATATTATAATAATATTACAAGTAAAAATTCATGATCTTTAAATTAAGAAGTTCTTTAATTTACTCGTATTTGAGATGGGAGTTCAAAATTTGGACAAGACTACAATATTTCCTTGCGATTTTAAGTGGTTCTAATTCTATTAATAGATTAAAAGATAGACCAGATATTGGAATTCTCAAAAATCTTATTAATAAAAACGAAAAGAAAAGAATAGCTTTATTTGTTGGCTATCACAAATCTGATTTCATCCCCTTCAATAATATTCAATATGTTAAAAATTTAATTAATTGCTCCTTTACCATTGTTTATATTCATAATGGGAAACTCAATAAAGAAGTTAAGCAAACACTGACTGATATGGGTTGTTATGTTATTTGTAGAAAAAATTTGGGTCAGGATTTTGGTGGTTGGAAAGATGCTTTATTTTTTCTAAGAAAATATAAGTTAGACAATATTCTAGATTGGATTTTATTATGTAATGATAGTAATTTTTGTTTGGAAGGAAATAATAGCGAAAATTTTGTTAAAAGATTTGAGAGTGGCCTTTCTTCTATAAATAAGCCAGATTTTTTAGCACTACAAGTTAATTTTGACATTCATTTTCATTATCAATCATATTTTTTATGTTTTTCGAGAAAAGTATTTAAGAGTAAAAGATTTCTTAAATTCTGGAATAATTATATGCCTTTAACAAATAGATACCACGCAATTAATAATGGTGAAGTGAAAATGTCCTTGAAGGTTTTAAAAAAATTTAAAGCTAAAGTTTTGTATCCTAGTTATGAACTTGGGCCAGAAATATTTAATCAACCAATTTATGATAAAAATAAATTAATTGATCTACTTCCAAAAAATTTGTTTTATTTGGAATCATGTTTTAATAAGAATTCTTCTTTAGATACTGGTATTAGAAAAATGATGAATGCTCTTGAAAGTTATAACACCTCACATGTTTATGCTTTATATTTTATTTTATTTTCTAAATCACCTTTCCTTAAAAAAGACCTTTGTAGGATGGGAATTTTTACTACAAGCCAAATTTATGAATTATTAAAAGAGTTGAAACCTTCCATATCTGATTCTTTTATACAAGAAATAATGCAGCATTATCTTCAAGAAGGGACTGCTTATAGTTATGAAGATGAACCAAGAGTTAAAATTAAAAGAGGAATTGCTTGGGATCCTAATTTACAATTCTCGACTCGTTATAATTCAAAAATATTCAAAGAAAAATTTAGCAAAAAGATGGATAATGTGATTTTTGAAAAATCATCTAAATAATTTTTTAATTTATTTATAAATTTAAATTAAGAAAGGAAGAACTTTTTTGGTTCGATTAAGTATAGAAATAGCATATATTGTTCCAAAAACATTGATAATAGTAATTGGGATAAATTTTTTAAGGGAAAGATCCCCTGTAAGCAAAGTTTCTCTTAGGCTATTAATAACTTGATATAAAGGATTAAAGTCTGCTATCCAAGAATAAGAACCAAGTGTTTCTTTCTCATACAAAAAAGGAGAAAGTAAAAAAACTAACTGGAGTACTATAGGTATTAATTGGTAAAAGTCTTTATACCTTAACCCAATAATTGCAATAAATACTGGGAACCAATACATAAATATCAATAAGTTAATTAAAGGGAAAATACCTAAAGTTAATAAATTTATGAATAAGTTATTTTGAAAGAAACTCAATCCAATAAGAACCATGCCTATTGATTGACTAAATGTTTGTAGTTGAAATGCCCATTCTTCAAGTGTATAAAATATATGTTTTGTATTCGTATTTAGTAATTGAGGAGCGTTAATTTCAAATAGTTTTGGAGCTGAAGAAATACTACTTGATAAGGCTGTCCATGATGCAAATCCTACCCCTAAATAAACAACATATTCATTGAAATTACTTACCTTGAAAACTGTTCCATAAACTGCAGCTAAAGCTGCTATTGTTAATAGATTGGATAAACCTAGCCAAAAACCTCCTAAAGTAGTTCTTGCAAATCTAGCTTTTGTTCTAGCAGTAGCTGTATACCACCAAACGTTCTTTGATTTCCATGCGTAAGAGAGGGCTTTAAATAATTCATTTTTCATGATAATAATTTAATGCATCATCAAGCAAACCATCAAATACAATCGTGCCCCTTTCAAAAACAAGTCCTCTCGAACAAAATCTTTTGAGTAGCTCTTCAGAGTGACTTGCAAAAATTAGCGTGCCTGCTTCATCTAAAAAACTATTCATTTTAATTTCGGCTTTTTCGTAAAAATCATTATCGCCTGTGCCAAAACCTTCATCTAAAGCAAGGCATTCATGTTTGAATGATGTAAGAATTGTAAAAAGTAATCTAGCTTCCATTCCTTGACTGTAAGTTTTTATTGGTAGGTAAACAAAGTCGCCTATTCCTGAAAATTCTTTTATTTCTTCTAGATATTCTTCGAATCCTTTCTTAGAACCTTTTACCATCAGATAGTGTGCTTTTGCTGCTACTACTCCACTTAATTCATTACTGGTTAAAAAACTCTTATTAATCATTGGAAAAACTTGCATGTCTTTTTTTAAAATTCCTGAAGTTGCAAAATAAATACCAGAAATTACTTTTAAAAAACTAGTTTTCCCTGAACCATTATGACCTATTAAAGCAACCCTTTCTCCCCTCTCTATTTTACAATTTACAGAATTGAGGGCATTAATTCTTGTTATTTCTGCAGATTCTCTTTGCAATAATCCGCCTGTGACTGAATTAACAAGTATTTTTTTGAATTGCCTAGTCTCGTTTGTGAAAATTGGTATCGACAAGGATACATTTTCCAAAAATATCATTACGTTTGTCCACTTTAAAATAATATTAACATGTTGAATATTCTATAAAATTTGATAATGTCCGATATAGTTTTATTTAAAATTAACTGATTGAGGATTGTATTTAAGGAATGTTTAATTTTAAATTTTTACACTAATTTTATAAATTATTTATAAACTTCTAGCAAAACAAATCTGCATTTGATAAGTAAGGCGCATCTTGATCTTTAGTTGATATTATCGGTTCAATATCCATTCCCCAGTCTATATTTATATCTGGATCATTCCATTTTATTGATCTTTCCGATTCTCTATTGTAAAAGTTAGTTGTCTTGTAAAGGAATTCTGTATTATCAGATAATGTTAAAAAACCATGTGCAAAACCTGGAGGAACCCAAAATTGCTTTTTATTTCTAGCAGATAATATGATTCCTACCCATTTCCCAAAGTTTTTTGAGCTTGATCTAATATCTACGGCTACATCAAATACTTCACCGGAAACTACTCTGACTAATTTACCTTGTGCAAATGGTTCAAGTTGATAATGTAATCCTCTCAGAACTCCTTTTGAAGATTTAGAGTGATTATCTTGTACAAATTCTATTTTGGGAGAAATGCTTTTTTGAAAAAAGTTTTTATTAAAACTTTCATAAAAGAATCCACGTTCATCTTCGAAAACTGTGGGTTCAAAAATCTTTACTTCATCAAGACTTGTATTAATTACTTTCATAAAAACTCATTGAGAGGATCCTTAGTAACTTGAATAAGATATTCACCGTAACTAGATTTTATATAAGGTTCAGCAGCTTTTAACAACTCACTTTCATTAATCCAACCGTTACGATAAGCAATCTCCTCAGGACAACATATTTTTAATCCTTGCCTGTGTTCAACTGTCTTTACGAATTCTTGTGCTTCAAGTAATGATTCATGTGTACCAGTATCAAGCCAAGCGTAACCCCTACTTAATCTCTCTACAGATAAATTACCAAGTTTGAGATACATTTTATTCAAATCAGTAATTTCTAATTCTCCGCGAGCAGATGGTTTTATTTCTTTTGCATATTCGCATGCATTATTATCGAAAAAATAAAGTCCAGTTACACAATAGTTAGATTTAGGTTTTTTAGGTTTCTCTTCTAAACCAGTTGCAATACCCTCTTTATTAAAAGAGACAACTCCATATCTATGCGGATCATTAACTCTGTAAGCGAAAATAGTAGCTCCTTTTTCAGCATTAACTTTTAAAAGTTTTGTTTTTAAAGAGGGACCATAGAAAATATTATCTCCAAGAATTAGCACTGATGGAGATCCATTTAGGAATTTTTCACCCAAAATATAGGCCTGTGCTAATCCATCTGGTTTCTCTTGAACAATATATTCAAAATTTAATCCCCATTTCTTGCCATTACCAAGTAGTGCTTCAAAATTAGGCAAATCTCTAGGTGTTGAGATTATAAGGATATCTCTGATCCCACTTAACATTAAAATCGATATCGGGTAATAAATCATAGGTTTATCAAATACAGGCAATAACTGCTTAGATACAACCTTTGTCAAAGGACTTAATCTGGAACCGGTGCCTCCTGCAAGAATTATTCCTTTTCTTTCCATTATTTTAAGTTCTTGTTTAAGATCCTTTTCATATCATCTAAAAAATATATTTTCCAATCATTTAATTGATATCCAAGTGCTTTTTCTAATTTCGAATTATCAAGTAATGAGTTAAGGGGTCTTTTTGCTTTGGTTATAAATTCCGATGTTAATACAGGTTCAAGAGTTATAGCCTTAACAGAACTTTGATTTTCTTTCTCACTCATAAACCTTATAATTAATTCAGCAATTATAAACCATGATGCTTTCCCATTCGGCGTTAAGTTATAAATCCCAAATCCCCATTTTGTACTTGATTTATAAGATTTAATGAGATGAATTAAAACTTCACTAATCAAACTTGGAGATGTGGGAACACCTTGTTGGTCACTTATAATTTTTAAATGCGATCTTTCTTTCGCTAGTTGAATAATTTTTTTTGCAAAATTATTACCATACTCACCTATCACCCAAGTCACTCTGAATATGTAAAACATACAGCCACTTTCTTGTATGGCTTTTTCACCATCTAGCTTGGTTTTTCCATAAACATTTAATGGAGATGGCAAATCATCTTCTAGATAAGGGTCATTTTTTGTCCCGTCAAAAACATAGTCAGTAGAAAAGTGAATAAATAAAATATTTAACTTTTTCGCAATTTTGGCTAAGGTATCCACTGCCTTAAAATTTACTATAGAAGCTAATTCTGCTTGGTCTTCAGCTGCTTCAACGTTAGTATAAGCCGAAGCATTTATGATGATTGAAGGCTTTATTTTTTCTATAAAAGGCAAAATTTGATCAAGATTTTCTAAATTTAATCTTGAGCGATCAGATTCAATAACTTCACCAACTTTTTTTAATGAATTCTTTAATTTAGAACCAAGTTGCCCTTTTGAACCTAGAAGTAAAATTTTCATTTGTATTGATTAAGAATCCACTTCTCA
>NZ_CABYWZ010000028.1 GCF_902522795.1 uncultured Prochlorococcus sp. | reverse complement strand
CATATACCTTTTTCCCAATATATATCTTGCTCAATCAAATTTATTAATTGATTTTTATTTTTAGCCTGAAAAATTCCAAACAAATATTTAGAACATTTTGTTGGTCCTAAAGTAACTAAAATATCGCGATCTTTTAATTTTTTAAGTCTATTAAGATGTTGTTCACGAAATGGAGTTCTTTTTATAATTGCATCTTCACAGTACTTTCCAAAAACTACAAACTTTTCCATTTTTAGAGATAAATAATAGAGTAAATACTTACTAAATAATTGCATATATTACACACAAATTGCTATCTTAATTAAGAATAAATTTCTTTTAATTAATTATGCTCACTGGTAGTGATCTTCTTTCAAAAGTTAAAGAGCTTGGTGATGTTAGTAAGTCAGACCTTGTTAGAGGTTGTGGATATGTTTCCACCAAAAAAAATGGGAGTGATCGTCTAAATTTTACAGCATTTTATGAAGCACTTCTAGAAGCAAAAGGGGTTAATCTTGGTGACTCTGGAATTGCAGGTATTGGTAAAGGAGGAAGAAAGCTTAGTTATATAGCTACAGTTCAAGGAAACGGAAATCTTTTGATTGGTAAAGCATATACAGCACTTTTAGATTTAAAAGCTGGTGATGAATTTGAAATTAAACTTGGAAAAAAACAAATAAGATTATTACCTATAGAAGAATCTTAGAGAGAAAATAAATTTAATACTTAATCTTTGAAATTCCTAATTAGTTTCTTAATCAAATTTTTCTCTTTGCATTTATTTTTTTTTATCAGCAGCTAGACGCATATCTTTACAAAATTCACCAACATTTTCAACGACATCTTTTTCAGTTGAACTAGAAATTCGTTTTACAAATGCACTCCCAATAATTACTCCATCCGCTCCCCACTCACGAACTCTATTAACATGATCAGGTGTGGATATCCCAAAACCAACAGCAATTGGATTAGGGTTAGCTTGTTTTAATTTCGCAATAAGATTTTCTACTCTATTTTCCATTTTATTTCTCTCACCAGTGACACCTGTAACACTTACTAAATAAGTAAAGCCTTTTGTATGATTGGATATTTTCTTCATTCTTTCAAAAGGAGTAGTTGGAGCCACCAATAAAATCAAGTCCATAGAATAGTTACTAACTATTTCAGAAAATTTATAAGCTTCCTCTAAAGGGAGATCAGGAATTATTAGTCCAGAGACTCCAGCATTAGATGCCATTTCACAAAACTTTTTAAAACCAAAGCATAGTAAAGGATTTAAGTAAGAAAAAAGTATGATGGGAATATTTAATTTACCTTTTAAAGACTTTAAAAGTGTAATTACTTTTCTTAGGTTAGTACCTGATTTTAAAGCGCGAGTGGCCGCCACTTGAATAACAGGTCCGTCTGCGAGTGGGTCACTGTACGGGATGCCCAATTCAATAAGGTCAGCTCCATTTTCTTGTAACTTTAATAAGATCTCAGACGTTATTTCAATATTGGGATCCCCAGCCATTATAAAAGGCATCAAAGCTAATTTTTTATTATTTTTTAACTCGCAAAACTTCTTATCTACCTTTGATAAAGATCGATTTTTAATAATTTGCATTTCGTTATCTTTCATGATTTTTAGATATTTTTCTTTGAAAAATTTATGGATTTTTTTCTAAATCTTCCATTAGTTTTTGCTGTTCTTCCTTTGACAATGCATTGAACTTGTTTTCTAGTTTATCATTAACAACTTTTTCATACTCTTTTCTATAACGCTTCCTTTGTTCCATAAACGTCATTTTCCCATTTACAACTCTATAAACATAAGATGCTACCCAAGTAATAACAATCATAATTAGGATGCAACTTGAAAGAGTAGTGGCTGTAAAATTATCAAAACCAATCTCCGGTTCAAATTTATAACTAATTAATCCTATTAATGAAATAAATAAACCTATTTGTATAACTTTACTTTTAGTCAATTATTTACCCTTTACCACTTCCTTTTAATCTGAGATTTAAAAATGGAGAAAATAAAATTAAACCAGGAAAGAAAAGAAATACAAGGCCATAAATTCCTAATCTTTCAAATTTGCCCATAATATTCCATCTATTATTCATCCAATAAAAAAGTAATAATGGGATGATCAATAAATAGAAAGAAATAATTCCAATATAAGCAATTAAAGTAGCGAATGAATTATTGAAAAAACTTTCCATTTTAATTTATGGTTGCTTACTTAAAACATAACAACTATTGGAAGTTATCGTCAAAACTAAAAATAAATAATTTAATAATGGGAGTGGGGGGACTTGAACCCCCACGAGCTAAATCGCTCGACGGATTTTAAGTCCGGCGCGTCTACCAATTCCGCCACACTCCCATAGGGAATTTGCGCTATTCAATCGTAGCCGAAAGATACCCATTTAACCAAGAAAAATTGGAATATTTACACTTTTAATTGTCAGATTAAATCTAGTTTTTTAATTTACTATCCCTTCCACTTTCCATTGTAAAGTCTCACCTGCATGAAATGGTTTTATTTGTCCGACAATATTTTTTTCTTCCACAACATCAATAAATTCTTTAATTTGATTAGGTCTAGACACTAATTTTAATTTTTCTTTATTTGGGGGCAGATTATAAAAATTAGGGCCATTCAAGCTTGCAAACTTTTCAAAATTATCTAGAGCGTCCTCCTCTTCGAATACCGTTAAATAGCTTTCTATTGCTACTGGCGAATTAAAAATACCTGCACATCCACAAAAAGCTTTCCACTTCCTAAGATGTGGAGCAGAGTCAGTTCCCAAGAAAAAACATTTTTCCCCACTTGTTGCAGCCTTTCTTAAAGCGATTCTATTATTTTCCCTCTTGGCAACAGGTAAGCAGTAAAAATCACTATTTAAGCCTCCAAAAAACATTGCATTTCTATTTATATGCAAATGATGCGGGGTGATAGTAGCTCCAATATTATTTTCTTGAACAAAATTCACCGCATAAGAAGTAGTTATATGTTCTAAAACGATTTTTAATTTTGGAAATCTTTTAGTTATTTGAGAGAGTTCTTTATCTATAAAAACTTCTTCTCTATCGAATACATCTACTTCAGAATCAGTCACTTCCCCATGAATTAAAAGAGGCATTTCAGAATCTTGCATTAATTCAAAAATCTTATATAGATTTTTTACATCCCTAACTCCATGACTAGAGTTAGTTGTAGCATTAGCTGGATATAATTTTGCTGCGAAAAAGACATTATTTTTAAAACCATTTATAAGTTCCTCCTTATCAGTCTCATCCGTAAGATAAATTGTCATTAGTGGTTCAAACTTAGAACTTTCTGATAATGCTTCAACAATAGATTTCTTATATGAAATAGCGCTATTGATTGAGGTTATGGGACTTTTAGTATTTGGCATGACAATGGCTCTTCCAAAATATTCTGAAGTAAAATGAATAATATTTTTTAATACAAGACCTTCTCTTAAATGTAAATGCCAATCATCAGGTTTTATTATGGTTAAAGTCTTCAAAATTTTCTCTATTTAATCAATTTTAACAGCAAATTAAAATTGACAATAAATTATAGATATTCGAGGATAGTTATTAAACAATTATGAAAATTTTTATTATCTAAATAAAGCCTAAATATGAATGATTTTTTATTTCCAATAATAGAAATAATTTTAGGAGTAATTCTACTTTTTGCTGGAGGAGAGTTCTTTATTCAAGGTGCCATATCTTTATCTTTAATTTTTGGGATACCTCAAATAATAATTGGTTTAACAGTTGTTTCTCTTGGAACAAGTTCTCCTGAGTTGTTGGTAAGTTTAAGTTCAATTTTAAAAGGTAGTGATTCGCTTGCAGCAAGCAATGTAATTGGAAGCAATATTTTTAATGTTCTCGTTGTTTTGGGTATAAGCTCATTGATAACACCTCTTAAGGTAAAAAGCAGAATAGTCAGAAGAGATGTACCTCTTTTAATGGCAATTTCTTGTGCAGTTTGGGCTATGTCATCAACAGGCTTATTAACATTGCAAGCAGGGGTATTTCTAATATTTTGTTTAATCTTAAATACAATATGGGAAATCAATACCATCAATGAGAAAGGAGAGGAGACAAAGGATGCTGAACCTGAGATAGAAGAATTAAAAGATAACTATAAAGGGAACCTTGATATTTTACTAAAGTTAATATTAGGAATAATTCTTTTAAGCTTTGGTTCAAATATTTTAGTAAATGGTTCTCAAACGTTTGCTACTCTTTTGGGTGTAAATGAAATTGTTATTGGTTTAACTATCGTTGCAACTGGGACATCTTTACCAGAATTAGTAACTTCAATAATTGCTGCATTTAAAGGCAAAACAGATCTTGCGATTGGGAATGTTATAGGAAGCAATTTGCTCAATCAACTTCTAATCCTTGGAAGTTGCAGTATTTTTTCAGGATTTAAAGGTTTAATAATTGAACAAAGTCTAATAAAAGTTGACTTACCTTTTATGGTTTTAACCACCTTTGCATGCTTACCAATTTTTTGGAGCAAAGGGAAAATCACCAGAATTGAAGGATTTATTTTGCTTAATCTTTATATTTTCTACATTCTCGATAAGATACTTTTCCTGAATGAATTTAACTTCCTTTCTGAATTAAGGATAGGTTTATTTATTTACTTTTCATTACTTATAGTGTTTCTGATTATTCAAGAAAAATTGAAATTTTCTAATTCATAATTTATCCATACATAGTCACAAATTCTTCTGATATAGTTGGATGCAAAGCCATAGTACTATCAAAGTCTTTTTTTGTTATCCCTGCATTTAACGAAATTGATGCCATTTGAATAATCTCAGATGATGTTTCTCCAAACATATGACAACCCAGGACTTTGTTAGTTAATTTATGAACTACAATCTTCAACATACATTTTGATTTATTCTTTTTAAAGGTATTAGACATAGGAGTAAATTTGCATTTGAAAATTTTTATATTTTTTTCAGAGTAAATCTCTTTAGCTCTTTTCTCACTTAAGCCAACTGTTGAAATTTCTGGAATAGTAAAAACTGCCTTAGGGATATATTCATAATTTACTTTTCTTTTTTGGTCATTAAAAAAATTATCTGAAAAAACTCTCCCTTGTTCTATTGCTACTGGAGTTAAGTTTGGTTTATTTATGATATCGCCAACTGCAAAAATATTTGCGTTGCTTGTTTGATTAAGTTCATCAACATCTAAATATTGGCCATCCATCTTTAGATTTAAAAAATCTAAATTTAAAGGTAAAAGATTTGGTTCTCTTCCTATAGCAATAAGGATATTATTAGTTAGGAGTTTATCCCCCGAGTCTAGGGTAGATTCCAGATTTCCATTTACTCTATTGATAGACTTTAATTGGGCTTTGGAGATTATATTGATTTCATTAAAAG
Source organism: uncultured Prochlorococcus sp. (assembly GCF_902522795.1). Taxonomy (GTDB): domain Bacteria; phylum Cyanobacteriota; class Cyanobacteriia; order PCC-6307; family Cyanobiaceae; genus Prochlorococcus_A. The sequence goes on along the minus strand of NZ_CABYWZ010000028.1, from coordinate 4,566 downwards.
TAGGTGATTCCTCTAAGCATAAAGAAAGATCCTCATCAAAACCATTAAGTAATTTTTGACCTCTAATTAATTGAGTTACTTCAGTACCTAAATTTCTGAAAATAGAAGCAAATTCACAAGCAATATATCCTCCTCCTACTATTAATATTGATTTGGGAAAATTTTCTAATTCAAAAATATCATCACTAGTCCATGCCAAATCTACCCCAGGTATATTTAATTTCTTTGGTTTACCTCCAACTGAAATAAGAATTTTTTTTGAACTTATTACATTTTTAATTTTCTTAGTTTTTGGACAAATAATTTCTAATTCATTTTGAGTAGTAAATCTTCCTAAGCCCTCAAAAACAGTTACATTTAATTTTTTTAAAGAATTTCTATGTAAATTACTTAATCTAGAAACCTCCTCTCTAACATTCTTCAATAAAATATTTGATTCAAAATTAATACATTCATTTTTTAATCCATATCCTTCAGAAGAATCCATATTTTTTTTACTTTTAGCTGCATAAACCATCAATTTTTTTGGAACACATCCCCTTATCACACAAGTTCCTCCTATTTGATTTAATTCTATAATCGCCACTTTTGCTCCATAACTCGCGGCACGTTTAGCCGCCGCGAGTCCTCCAGATCCAGCGCCAACAACAATTAAATCAAATTCAAATTCCAAGACTTTTCTTAATCAATTACTATAACGTTAGTTTATAGCTTAAATTCAAATAATGAATGAGATTTTGACATGGGAAGATTTAAATAAATTTGAAGTTGAAGATCTTGATAGAGTCCATGGTATTAATAATTCCTACGCAAATTTAAGATTATTTGGGCATAACGAAAATGATGTATTAGTTACCCTATATAGGGATAGGCATTCTTGGTGTCCTTACTGTCAGAAGATATGGTTATGGCTTGAATTTAAGAGAATTCCATACAGAGTCAAAAAAATAAATATGTTTTGCTACGGTCAAAAAGAAAGTTGGTTCCTTGAAAAAGTTAGATCGGGGAAATTACCTGCAATTGAATTTAAAGGGCAAGTTATAACTGAAAGCGACGATATCATAGCTTCTTTAGAAAATGAATTTGGAGCACTTGGATCATTTATAACATCTAGTCACCTTATCAAAATTAGAGAACTAGAAAGAGAAATTTTCAGATCCTGGTGTAATTGGCTCTGCCGAGAAAGCTTTAATTTTATAGATAACTCCTTTAGAAAAAAAAGATTTAAAGAATCCATTTTTAAACTTGATGAAATCTTAAGTAGATCAAAATCAGGGTTCGTCGATCCATCAGTATCTAATAGGGGTGATATAGGGCCTGGTGTTGGAGATATAATTTTAATTCCCTATATGGAGAGAATGAATGCTTCGCTTGTTTATTATAAAGGGTTTAATCTAAGACATAATTGCAGTCATGTAGATAAATGGCTTACCCTTTTTGAAGGGACAAGTGCTTATAGAGGAACTCAAGGAGATTTTCATACTCATTCTCATGATTTACCCCCACAAATGGGAGGATGTTATAAAGAAAGAAATGAGCAACAGATTACTTTCTCTAATCTAATAGATACTGGCGAGGGTTTAGGTAATTATGAATTTAATAAAAATTATGATTCAAAATATTTCGCAAAAATTGCACTTAAAAGAGTGATAAAGCATAAAGACAATTTACTAAAAGTAAACCCGTATAATAAAGAATCCTTTGAGGAATCATTGAGATCAGCTTTAACCCATATGGTCACAGGTGAAGTATTAATCCCTAAAAAACTTTCAGGAATCTCTCTAAAATACTTAAAAAATAGAATCTCAGTCCCAAGAGATATGCCAATTATTTCAGCAAGGTTATTAAGGCAATCATTAAATAAAATTGAATCGCTCAGTGATGTCAATGAAATAGATAAGATACCTTTCAGGCATAGATATGATCAAGATCCTATAAATTTCATTTCTAGTTAATAGTAAAACTATAAATTTTTTCTTGAATCTATTTGAAGTAAATCTCTTATTTTTTGAACTTGACTTGCAATATTTGGATCAATAGATAATTTTTTTTCAACTTGTTCAATAGCATACATAACTGTTGTATGATCCTTGCCCCCAAACTCATCTCCAATTCTTGGTAGACTTAGATTTGTCCCATGCCTCATAAGATACATACCTATTTGTCTAGCTTGACTTACTGGTTTTCTCCTACTTGAACTGATCAATTCATCTGTAGAAACTTCAAAGAAATCTGAAACTTTTTTAATAACTTGTTTTGGAGTAACCACTACTCCAACACTATTCGGATCAAGCATTGGAGCAATTGATTGGACTGTCATTGGCAAGCCTGTTATTGATGCGAAAGCAACAGCTCTAGTAAATGCTCCTTCCAATTCTCGAATATTAGAAGTGAATCTTCCTGCTATAAATTGAATTAAATCTCTTGGAAGACTCATCCTCTCTTGTTCTGCCTTTTTTTGAAGGATGGCAGTCCTCGTCTCTAGGTCAGGAGGTTGAATATCTGCTGTCATACCCATTGAGAATCTAGAAATTAATCTCTCTTGAATTCCCGACAATTGATTTGGAGGTCTATCACTTGCAATAACTATTTGACTTCCTGATTCGTGAAGAGCGTTAAAAGTATGAAAGAATTCTTCCTGTGTATACTCTTTGCCTTCTAAAAACTGTATATCATCAATTAAAATCAAATCTACATTTCTATATTTATCTCGAATAGCTGTCATTCCATCTCTTCGTATACCACTAATAACATCATTAGTAAAAGTCTCTGTAGATACATATTTAACTTTTGCTTCTGGATCTATTTCTACTCGATAATGGCCTATTGCTTGCATTAAATGAGTTTTGCCCAGACCTACTCCACCACAAATAAATAATGGATTAAATTCTCTCCCAGGTGATTCGGCAACTGCCAAAGCCGCAGCGTGAGCCAACCTACTATTTGGACCTACAACAAATCTTTTAAAGACGTAGCGCAGATTTAGACCGTTGGGATTTTTGGATCGATTTTTTGAAGAAATATCTTGACTATTATTAGGAAATGATTTTGTTCTATGATTCACGATCTGTTCATCTAGGTTCTCTTTATTTGTTGAATCGCTGCTAATAGTTGTTTCAGATTTAAAAACAACTTTTACATCATGGCCGCATATTTCTTTTGCAGCCTTTTCAATAGTTTGACAATAATTCTTTCTTAACCAATCACTGGAAAATGTATTTGGAGCAATTAAGGTTAATAAGCCATTTTCAAAACAATTAAATTTAGCAGGCCTTATCCATGTCTCAAATGAAGGCTTACTTAAAGTTTTTTGAAGTGATTGTTGAACTTCCGCCCAAATAGGATTAATTGCTTGCAAAATTTTATTCTCTAGATTATTAATCTAGTTGGAATTTAATAATTGGCCATTAGGAAATCAAAAGATCACGACAAATTTAAAATTACTTAACAAAGTATCATACAAATTTATAAGAAAAATTTTATTTTATAGGCATATAATTATTTAAACGCACTAAAAAATTGGATAAGGCATTACTTATTATCATGGCAAAATGGCATGGTTTTGGAAGATGCAAAACAAGATTATCTAAAGATATAGGTAAAAGTAATTCTGCAAAGATTCAAAGTGTAATGACCAAACACACTATTTCAGTCGCAAAATTTCTCCATGTAAATAAACTAATTGATATTTCTATTGCTATATCTGGCTTAGGGGTGGGTAATTGTAGAAGATGGACTAGAGAATTAGGCATCAAAAAGTTTAATTTACAAGGGAAAGGCTGCTTGGGAGAAAAAATGAAACGGCAGATAATTATCAACAAAAAATTTTGTGCAAGACATAAGATCAAAAATATTATTTTTATTGGTACAGACCTTCCAGATTTATGCCATCAAGATTTATTGAATACTCTAAAGGAGCTTCAACAAAATGATCTTATTTTAGGGCCATCTAATGATGGAGGATATTGGCTTATTGGTTTATCAGAAAAAATAATTTCATCACATATATATTTACCTTTTATCAACATAAATTGGGGGACAGAAAATGTTCTTCAAAATACAATTAATAATTTTGCTTTTACAAAATTTAAATATAAGTTTTTAGATAAAAAAATAGATATAGATACAATTATTGATATTGAAAACAGAAAATAAACGACTTGTATAAAATCTCGATTATCATTCCAACTATTAATGAAGCTAATAATTTACCATTATTGCTTTCAGACTTGTCAAATATTCAGAAAGAAGGCGAAATCATAATTGTTGATTGTGGAAGTGAAGATAAAACTATTGATATAGCGAATATTTATGGAACGAAACTTTGCATATCCAAAGAAAGAAATCGAGGTTTACAATTAGATACTGGAGCTAAAAATTCAAGAGGAGAGTGGCTCATATTTTTACATGCAGACACAAGATTAACTCATGATTGGTTTAAAAAAATTAATCCATTTTTAGAGGGAAACAAGAATAGTATTTACTATTTTGAATTCAAAATTAATAACAAAAAGATAATTTATAGAGTCCTCGAAATTCTCGTGAATCTTAGAAGTAAATTTTTTA
>NZ_CABYWZ010000027.1 GCF_902522795.1 uncultured Prochlorococcus sp. | reverse complement strand
GTCAAATTAATATTTAAATAAAATTTGGATAATAAAGAGCCAGAAAATCCAGTAGTTTATCTTTCTAATTTAGTCAAGAAATTAGATGTAAAAAACAGAAATGGTTTAGTAGCCTTAGCAATTGTAAACCTTTTAGTGATTCTTTTATTTAAATTTTATTTGAAAGGATCTGGATTATTATCTTGAATTTACCTGCAGGTAGTATTATTCAGCATTCTCAAATTGTTTTGCTAATCTAAATGCCTTCTTAATTATTAGAAAGCCACCATATGCTCCTGCCAGTAAAGGTAATACTATTAAAGGGTTAGGGGAATAATTTGAATAATTTTTCACTCCCTCAACGTATTCATAACCTGAACATTTAAGAAAGATAAAGCTAAAAAATGTGATACTCCAACCAATGATTGATAAAAAGCCACCTTTTTTATCACCTTCGTAGAATCTGTCTAGACCTAAGCCCCAACCTCCTATTAGGAATATTCCTCTAACAACAGAATTTTTTTCTTGATTTCTAAGCATAATAAAAAATGTTCATTATGAACATAACCTATTTGTATTTAAGATGTGAGATGTTTTTATTAATTTATCTTTAAAATAAATTTTTAATGGTTTTTTCTATAAATTACAAAATTTTTATTCAGTGTTTTAATTAATCATTAGAGATTGCATTTGAATTCAACAAGGAAATTGAAGGCCTGATATAAATAAAAATAGACCCATACATATCCTGCATAATTCTCATTTCATCGTCTAAATATATAATTGAAACCTGGCAATTTGGCGATTCTTTATTCCAAGGTAACTTATTCCATACCTCTTTAACTGGATACCATCTATCCATAAGTAATTCACTAAATAATGGAATCTTATTAAGTCCATCAACCTTGGAAACTTTTGTCTTTTGTAAGTTCATATCAAGTAAATTATTTCTTAAAACTAAATCACTTGCTAGGGTTATTACTCTTCCACCAAAAGTAGGCAATAGTTTGAACCAACCTAAGATAGGAATAGTTGTAAGCCCAAATATTGTAGTGTCAAAAGTAGATATAAATTCTTTTTTTTCAAAATCAATCTTTTGAGCAATTCTCCCAATAGTTGATATGCCAAAGGATCCTACTTGCAATTGATGTAATTTAAAAAAAAGATTACTTTTAAATTCATCATTTAATGCCTTTTCAATAGCAAGGAAGAAAGGAGAACTTCGAAATAATTCAACATTAGAAAAGATCAATTCCCACTCTCCAGACAATAATTTTTCTGATATTTCAAAACTAAAGTCTTTAATATTATCAATCAGTTCATCCATTTCATTAGCTTTTTCCTCATATATAGGAGAAATTAATTTATTTAATCTTTGCCCTCTATCTGTAACAGCAGCTATTTTATATATATTTGACTTTATCTCTCCAATTTCTTTCATAACTCCAATACAAAAAATACTAATTTATCTTAGGAATTTAATTTGAAGTTGATGGCAATTTTAATAATGCTGGTAATAAAATCAATTAATATTCTCCCCACCTTTTACCAATATCAAAACCCCATTCAGTGGTTAATCTAATTACTTCATCATGATTCTTGCATTTTGAAAGGGATAACTTTTTACTAGGATTATTTTTTATTAGCTCAGCAATTTGATTAAGTTGCTCTATTTTTTTTAGAAAATTACTTAGATCTTTAGCTGACATTTATCTAGGAAGTAAATTTTTGATCATAAGTAAATATGTAATAAAGAACCCAGGCAACACCAATAATCAGTATTGCAATCATTATATTTACTGACCAAACTACTTCTATCATGTAATTTTTATATATTTTTAATATATCCAAAATTTAAACTAAATTAACCGTTAATAATTTAAATTTAGAACAATACACTAATACTACTAAGCATATAAAATAGTCTTAAATAGTTTAAAAAAATTATGGGAGAAGCTAAGAGAAGGGAAGAGTTAGGCTTACCACCTAGAGAAAAGAAAAAGGAAAAACAAACATCGAAAAATCAATTAAACAAAATTTTAAATAAATATCCTTATTTACCTTTCATTTTAGGTTTTTCATTACTAGCAATATTAATTATCGATTTAGTTAATTACTACAAATAAATATATAAAAAGGGGATACTTTTAGCAGAAGAGAAGATTAACTTCGCAATTGCGAAATTATTTTTCCATAATAAAAATAAAACTCATGAAACCGATTAACACCTCATGCGCCTTAATTTTAGGAGCACTAACCTTGTTTTCAATATCTAATGCAAATGCAGGTGGTTGCAGTTCTCATACTGAGAAGAAGGCAGAAATTGAATGCTTGTCTGATGATAAAAAATGCATAGAAGCGAAAGAAAAAGAATCACTATACAAAGTTGAGGCCTAAATGTTTGATAATCTTGGAACTGCTCTAGTACAGGCATTAGGCTTCTTTGCTGTTTTTGGTTTTTTTGTATATCAAACTTTATTTGCAGATAGAAAACCCAAAAATTCAAAATCAAATCCTAAAAAAATAAAGATTTCCGACACAAAAGAATCAATTAAAAAAGAACCAAAAAAAGGCTTATTTAACAGAAAATCTAAACCTGTTGAAGAGAATTTATCAGTCCAAAAAAAGGGTTTATTTGGGAGAAAAAAAGTAGTTATTAAAGAAGAGATTAAACCAGAGAAAAAAGGTTGGTTTAAATAGGTAAAGGAATTTAAACCCTATTTTGATACCTTTTATACAAAAAATATTTTTAGTAACTTTATAATTTATAGTACATGACATTCAAAATGAATCATAGAGAAATCACAAAAAAATATAGTGAGTTACTTAACAAGGCTGATTTTGCTAATGGCCGTAAGGAAGTTGTAGGTCTTTTAAAGAAAGCTGCAAAATTGAAATCTCAAATCGAAATCAATTATTAGATCATAAGTTTAGTTTAATTCTAAATGTAAAAAATTTTTTTAAATAACTTTTTACATGAGATAATCTGCTTAGATTATTTTTCTTATGAATAAAAAAGGTTATACAACCGAAAGCGGTGGTAGACAAAATGGTTTTGCAATTGAACCAGAAATTAACCCCATATCAGAAGGCGAATCAAAGAAATCCATATTTTTATTTATTGGAATATTATTACCTTTTCTAATAGGCGGTTTTTATTATTTAAGGACTCTGAATATATTCTGATATTTTACAAGCCATTTTTAGCAATATATTCTTCTGAGCTAACTATATCTTGCATTAAACTCTCTGATGAAGGATTAAAACCATTTTGCTCTAAAAAAGATTTAACCTTTTCAAATTTTTGCTGAATTTTTTTGGTATATGGAGTTGTCATCAAATAATCGTCCTTTTCTGTTGAATAGTTCATTTGATTAACGAATTGCTTTTACAATTAAATTTTGCAAATTATGCTATTGCTAGTGAAGTTATAAATATTACATAAATAATTTAATAGTAATAAATACTTATAAGTTGTTTGTGTGAGATAGTTATTTGTTGATTTTTTAAAGAGTACTTATAGTAACTAGTTCCATTAGATCTCTTGACTTCAGATATTTTTGAAATACTTCAGAATAAAATGCTTTTTTAGCAGCAAATTTTGATTCGAATTCTATTACTAATCCAAGTTGCCCTCCATCCCATTCATTTGAGGTTGATTCTTGTATTAAATCTCTTTTTACTATTACTCCTCCTACAGATTTAATCCAAGGCAATACTGTCCTTATATATTCCAGAAATAAATCAGCATTTGGAATTGAAATTTTCTTTAACCAATAGCTCTTTGTCATCAAATCAAGATATTCTGGGTAGAATATAGCACATGGGGGTAAGTATTTATCCTTAGCTATATACTCAGCGGTTATTAAATGGATTTCGAAGATGATTTATTAAATTTACTTCTTAAATCTCCGAATTCAGAAAGTATAAAGACTATTGCCGAAAAACTTGAAGTTGATCATAATTTTTCCTTTAGCAAAGACAGAAATGTTTTAAAAGGTATTTGGGAGCTTAGGTGGAGTAGTTCTAATAGTCCTTTTTTAAAATATTCTCCTTTTATAGATAACCTTCAAATTCTTGATCCCTTTAATTTAAATGGTCTTAATTTACTTAAACCTAGAGGAATAAAATCAATTGTTGGTACCGGTATTTTAATAAGACTTAATTACATAAATGAAAAAAAAATAGGGGTCAAATTTACACATGCTGGTGTTATTGGTCCTAAATTTGGAAGAAAAAATATAAAGGCTATGAAAGAAATAAATAATGAACAATTAGGGTGGTTAGAGATAACTTATTTAAGTAATAAGCTTAGAATCTGCAGAGGTGATAAAGGAACTTTATTTGTTTTAAGAAAAATAAATTCGCCTACTTTGTTCAATAATTTTAAGGAATTTATTAAAATCTATTAATAATATAAATTAATTAATTATCCAAATAGACTTTAATACGAAATAAATTGGTAAATATTTAAAGGATTCTTTAGGTATTTCATAACTTAAGAATTTTAGTGCTTCTTCTAGCCAATAACCAATATCAAATCCTAAAAGAATTTTTTCTACAACAAACCAAAATTCTTTATCAAATATAATTCTGAAATTTAAGTAAATATATTCCCAATGAAAGGTATTCCAATATTTGGTTAAAAATGAGGATAAAATAAGCCAAAGTGATATAAATAGAAAACTTTTAAGAAATTTATAAAATTTTTTCATATACCAGCAACTGCCTTATTTAATTTCAAATATCCCTTATTATTGTTTGAATCAAATTTTATTTCCACAAAATATATCCAAAAAGATATAAAAATGTTGAGAAAATAGTAAATTTCCGTGGCGTTAATAATCTATTCTTCTTTTTTTAGATTCTGTGCCTTTAGATTTTTATTCTTAAGAAAAAATCCTAAGAACAGAAAAGCAAAATATATTAGTAAACTTATGCCAAAAATTAAAACTATCTTAGAAATATCCATAAAAGATTTTTTAACATAAATTACAGCATTTTTTGCAAAGTTTTATCTATGGTAATGATTTTTCATTTATCACGATAACGAACTTCAATTATTAAGCTAATAATATTATTTAAATCATATGCAAGTAGCTTTTGCCTGGAGCCTTTGTCTATCAGTTGGTGTTGTTTTATTATCAATTATTCCATTAACTATAGGGCGAGTTAAAGCTGGATATTCTGTTGAAAATATGGCTGCTCCAAGGGCTTTATTCGATGAACTACCTTCTTTTGGAAAAAGAGCAGTTTGGTGTCATCAAAATTGTTGGGAAAGTATTTCCCTACATGCACCCGCATGTCTCCTTTGTTTGATTACTTTAACTGACTCAAATATTGCAATAATTGCAGCATTGATTCATCCTATTTTTCGTTTTTTATATATTGGTGCATATGTATTTAATATTCCAACAGCTAGAGGTTTAATGTGGGCCTCGGGAATTTTTACAACACTTTTGCTTTACAAAGAAGGCTTAACACAATTGATATAAACTATTTAAACAATAAACTTTTCTAAATCTTTTAATTGATATTCATTGATTAATTCCACTTTATTTGATTTTGCTAGTTGATGAGCAGACTTTGTAAAGCCAGATTTTGAGACTATTATTGCATGTGTACCTTTCCAAAATAATTTACCAGCTGAAATCTCCTGAACTGCTTTATTCCCAATAGCTTTTTCATGATCCTTGCATTGAATACATATTCTCAAATCATTTATTGACGCAATTAAGTCAACCCCTTGATCTCCTGTATTAGGGGTTTCTTTTACTTCCCAGCCATTTTGTTTGAGAATTTCCATACAATGATTTTCAAATCTAATACCTTTTTTGTAGTTTTCCTTGTTTTTACTTGAGTAGTTTTTTTCTATTAGGTTTAAGCATGATTTCTCTATTTGACTTGCTATGAATACAAACCAATCTTCAGTCTCGAGCTTTCTAATAGATCCAATTATCTCATCATCAATAGTAGGATTTTCATTACAATATGATCTCCACTTTTCGAAAAATAATTCCATACTTCCAAATTTTTTTAAAATTACTTTTTCCCAGAAGTATGGTATGCCCTCTTTAAATCGCTTGGATCCATTAAATATATTTTTCTCAATGGCTTTTTCCTCAAGAGGTGGATTGCCAATCCATTTTTTATAATCCTCGTTACCGTAAGCATCTATCTCCCTTAATCTGAGCCTCTCCTCTAACAAATTGTATTTGTTTTCTTCTATTAAATTATTTATTGTTTGAATGAAGAAATTGGAATTTAAAGCATTATTTAATTTAAACTTTTTCTTTTTTATTTGGTAATCTCTTACAATTACAAAAATTAAAAAAATGATAAAAATAATTAAAATAAAAAAAAATTTCATTAAAGATTTTTATTTTCGATCTAAAAAGTTTTTGTTTTTCTTATAACAAAATTATTTTTTGTTATTACTGAAGATTCATTTACTTCAAACCCATTAATTGCTGATATTTCTCCTTTTATGCCTTCTAATGTTAATTGCTCGATAATGCCTTTTATCACTTCATCCTCGACCAATTTTCTATCAATTCTTTCAGGCGTAATATCTGCAAGCCATTTTGAAGTCTTTTTTTTTACAACCTCTGTAGGGTTAGTTATTTTTAAGTAGATAGCCATTTTTTAATTCATTCAGTTGAATTATAAGCATTAAATCTTCTTAACTTTTATTATTGTCATTACTTTCCCACTCAAGAAATTGAAAAACAAAAATTGCAAAGATAGAGAAAAATACTATAAACAACCCTAACCATCCTATAAATTTGTGCTCTGTAAAAAGATTTGTAAGCATTGATTTTTCTTGATATCTTGATTCCATTTCATATTGATAAGAATCAATAACTTGAAATATATTCATAATTAATAATCTAATAAATCATTCAATTGGCGGATAATAGTTTCAACCGTTTAACTTACTAAAGGCTTCCGATAGGAAATCTGGCCTTTTTCTTATTATAGAAAAATTCAGTTTATTTATTAAGACTAAATTGACTTCAGCAATCGTTAAGATTTCATTTTTCTTGTTAAGAAATTTTGAAATTACATTAATTCTAGGACTTTTATCAATATTGAATTCGCTCTCAATTATTATTTTTTCACCAAGAAATAAAGGAGATTTATATTTTATTGAAGTATTGATTAAAGGTAAATCTAAGCCATTTTTAGTTAATTCGAAATAACTTATATCTACTTCCGAAAGTGCATTTATTCGGCTTTCTTCAAGCCAATTAAAATATTTACCGTGCCACATCACGCCTGCATGATCTGCATCTTGAGGTAAAACAATTTTTTCTATTTTCCAAACTGGTTTTGAGTTCATCTTTTATTTAAAAAATATTTTTATTCAATGAAAAAAACTTATTTTGATATTGTAGATTAATTTTGTTTATTAACATAAGAATCATCAAGACTATATTTATAAAGTTATGTTTAATCGTAAAAATAGAAGTAGAAAAATGAAGAAGATTTTTCAATGGGAAGAATATTTAAGTTGGAAAAATATGTCAAATGAACAGAAATTAAATTTTAAGAGGGCGTGCTTGTTCCCATTTCTCGTATATATAGTTTATGTTTTTCTTAATCAGTACTCCTTTGCAATTCTTTTGTTACTAGGTCTTTATTTTTTAATTAGATTTAAAAATAGAAATAAGTTGGGAAGATGAATATATTTTTATTTTGATTTATTTAGATTTGTTTTAAAATTTTCTAGTTTTTCTAAATAACTTTATTGGCATATGACAATAGTATTAGAGAAAATTTTTTTATGAAAAGAATTATTTTGTTTTTATGTGTATTAGTTTTTTCAATATTTTCTAATACGAATAATTTATTAGCAAAAGAAATTGAAAATAATATTAAAGAGAATATTTCTAATGAAATTGAAGAAATTAAGCCTGATAATAAAAAAAATAATATTTCTAATTCTTCAGCAGAAGATATTTTTGGTGATGAACAAACTTTTCCATTCGTTGCAGGTTTGGGGAAAAATGCAGCCCATTGATTTCAAGGTTATTGATAATTTAGAAAAAGATTTTTTAAATACTAATGAAAGGTCTTAGGGTTCTAGAGCTTTCTGAAGCACTTAATGTTGATAGCTCCGACTTATTAGCTGATTGTGCAATTCTAAAAATAAAAGCCACATCTAGATTAAGCATGCTTTCATTTGAAGAATGTAAAAAGATAACTGATTACTATGAAAATAAAAATTAGAATTTTTTTTTAAATTATTTTATTTTTTAATGTCTTTAATCATTGATACTAAAGTTGAATGAATTTCTTCTTCAGATATTTCATTTTTAAAATTGATAAACGCTGATTGGCCATCGTAATTTATTTTTATATAACTATTATTAATTTCTTCCATATAAGCATTCTCAAATCTTGATATTTTCCCATAATGAATAAGATATTTGTGCACTGAATCTATGTGATCATTGTTCATGTGATCACAAACTCTTTTACTAGTTTCTTTACTAATTATTTTCATTTAAAAAATAAATTTGATTTAAGCTAATCTATTTTTTTCATTATTCAAAGTCTTAATCATTTTAATTATTAAATTTTTAACTTCATTTTTATCAACAGCTCTAACCAAGTTATTTCTCAAATTTGATGCTCCTTTAAAGTCTTTGCATGTCCATGAGATATGTTTCCTTGCAATTAGCAATCCGTGATCTCCTTTTTCTTTTATTAATTCATCAAGATGCTCAATAATTAAATATAGTTTTTCTTCTGTATTTGGTTCTTTAAAATTTTTATTTTCTCTAAGAGCATAATCAATTTCTCCTATTTTCCATGGGGATCCTAAAATCCCTCGTCCAATCATTACTCCATCAGCATTTGTTTTTTTTAAACAATTAATAGCGTCATCAGGATTTTTGATATCTCCATTAGCAATTACTGGAATTTCCAACAACTTTTTAAGTCTCCCGATCATTTCCCAATCTGACTTGCCTGAAAAACCCTGTTTTCTAGTTCTTCCATGAAGTGTGATCATCGTTGCTCCCGCATCTTGAAGTTTAAATAAGAAATTCTCTATATTTTCTTCTTTACTATCCCATCCGAGTCGTGTTTTTACTGTTACAGGAATCCTAACAGCTTTTACAACATTTTTGACTAATTCTATAGCAAGTATTCGGTCTTTAATTAAAGCACTGCCTCCACCTTTCTTTGCAATTTTTTTTACTGGACATCCCATATTTATATCAATTAAGAAAGCTCCAGATTCCTCAGCTTGTTTCGCGGCTTCAGAAACTGCATATGGCCTATTATCAAATATTTGTACTCCAATTGGACCTTCTTCTAAATCTATTTGATTGATTTTTTGTGAGCCATATCCTTTTTTAAGACTTGTGGCATTTATCATTTCTGTAAAAAGTAAAGAGTTTGGAGCCCATTTACGTACAAGTCGTCTAAAAATGTTATCTGTAACTCCTGCTAATGGGGATAGCATTACCTTACTCTTAATTATCCTGTTAACTCCCCTTCCTTTTAGCCTTATAATTGAAGACATATAATTTTAAATTTATTTAATCTTTCTTTATTATAAATTCAGATATGGAGCCGATTTTATGTTTTCTATTTATTTCTTAATTTATAATAATTGCTTTTACTTAAATAGGCCTAATTAATTACTTTTTTTGCTAGTTTATGTTGAGTTGAAATTTAAAAAGGAAATTTTTCTTGTTTATATTAGTATCTATTTTTCTTCCAATAATTATTTTCATAGCACCAATAAACGTAAATGCTATTCAAGGTAATTTAGATCTATCAAGTGCTCAAACTTCTGTAGGCAAAAGATTTGCTAAAGTTTTTTGTGATGCTAAGAGGGAAGGTTTAGACTCTGATTTTGCTAGTGAATATGCTTTGAATAATACATATTTGAAATTTGTAGCATTTCCAGATGATGACGAATATTTGGCTGATCTATGGAACTTCACCCATAATAATATATTAGATAATTGTGGTGAATTTGTAGATATAACTGATCTAAAAGACCTAGAGATTTTTTTTAAAGAAGAAGGTTTAATTGCATCAAATAGGGAACTCTATTTACCAACTTTTGAGAATAATTAGATTAAATTTTTAGCATGTACTAAAATATAAATAGAATATGAAATTTTATGAAACTATTAGGTTTAAATTCACCTGAAATATTCATAATATTAGTAATTTTGCTTTCAATTTTAGGTCCAAAAAGAGTTGAAAAAGGTTTCTTATTATTTAAAAAACTATTAAAGTTCCTCTTAAGTAAAGATGAAGATCAAAGCTCAGCAAATTCAGAAGTAAAAGCAGAAGAACCAG
>NZ_CABYWZ010000026.1 GCF_902522795.1 uncultured Prochlorococcus sp. | reverse complement strand
TTTGGTACTCTAGCAATACACAAGAATAAATTTATTTCATTAATGTCATTCTGCCTATTGCCAAAAATATGCAAACCTGTCCTAATTTGAGATTCTTTAATTTTGCAAAGAAAGGAATCAATTTCTTCTATTTTTTTATTATTATTCTTTAAGTTAATTTCTCTAAAATCTTTTTTTATTAATTCAAAAATGGAATTTTCTATTATTTTAATCCGATTAGAATTTAATAATTTTGCTTCAAAATATTCGTCTAAATAATTTTCTAATATTGAATATTTTCCATATAATTCTGACCTATCCAAAGGAGGCGTTAAATGATCAATAATTGTTGCAGCAGTTCTTCTTTTAGCTTGGGATCCTTCTCCTGGATCATTTACGATAAAAGGATATATGTTTGGTATTGCTGGACAAATAATATTTGGAAAACATTTATTGCTGAGACCTATAGATTTACCAGGTAACCATTCAACAGTCCCATGTTTACCAATATGGCACATAGCATTTGCATTAAAAACTTTTTCAATCCAAAAATATTGTGCTAAATATTTATGGGGAGGTGGAAGATCGGGGGAATGAATATCTCTATCAGTGAAAGCGTCATAACCTCGTTGAGGTTGAATCAATAATGTTATTTTTCCAAATCTAATACCATTTATTGAGAAACCTTTATTATCTAGATCGATCGCATCAGATGGTATACCCCAACGACTAACAATAATATTTTTGGGATCAATTTCTAAATAATTCCAATATTTTAAATATTCTCTAAGTGGTAAGTAATCTAATGGTTTATTATTTTGAGATTCAATATCATTAGTTCTAGTTTTTATAAGCATTGACATTAATTCCGAAGAATCTTGAGGATAATTACAAGATCCAAGGTCATAACCTTCTTCTTTTAACCAATTAAAAATATTTATTATTGAAGATGGTGTATTTAGACCAACGCCATTACCGATTCTTCCGTTCTTTACAGGATAATTACTTATTACTAAACAAATTCTTTTATCAAAATTATTAAGTTTCTGAAGTTTCACATAATTTGTTGCAAATTTTGAAATCCATTGAATACCTACTTGATCAGCTTTGTAACTAGTTATTTCACTATATAGTGTATTTTTCTTAGAAATTATTTCTTTAAATGCTGAAGGACAGGTAGTAATTCTTCCATCAAATTCAGGAATAATTATTTGCATTAATAAATCAGATGAATTCATTCCAATAGATGAATTTAACCACTTTTTTCTTGATCTATTTGAAGAAAGAAGCTGTAAAATTGGAATTTTAAGAGAAGTAAAAATATTTGTTGAATTTTCAATTAATTCATTATTCTTGATTTGAGATGAAGAAAATGAAGTTGTGGTAATTATTAGTTTAATATCTTCTTTTTTAAAAATTTCTATTAATTTCTTCTGAATAATATGATCTTTTAGTGTTGAAATAAAAAATGTTTTAGGAGATAATCCGCATTTTCTTAATTGCAAGTTAAGTTTTTCATTTACTTCAATTTCATTAGCCAAAAAAAGTGATTTATAGGATATTATTCCTATCTTTTCGCCACTTTCATTTTTCCAATCATATAAATAGGGATCTGCATAAAAAGTAATATTCAAAAAATCATCAGGAATTAATTTTTCATCTACAACTAAATAATTTAAACAATTAAGAAACTTTCTATAATTATCCAGTCCTCCAGATCTTAGTAATCTAGAAATAATTAATGCAATATTTGAATCTATACTACTTATTTCACATAAGGAAATTTCCTGGTCAATGGTACCTGATAGGATTACTAACTTCCTTTTTTTATTAACTGCTTGCCAATTTAAAAGTTGTTCAATTCCATAGTTCCATGTACCTTTATCTCCAAATATTCTAAGTACGACTACTTTTGCATAATTTATTGTTTTTAATAAATAATTATCTATTTGAGCAGAGGAATTTAAATTAGAAATTTCTAAAGCTCTTATATTATTTTTTAATGAAGCAAATTCTTTTTCTAACAATAAGTTTGATATAAGATTTAAATCAGCCTTGACACTTGTTATAAAAATAAAATCTGCAGCTGGTTGCTCAATTAAATCATCCTTATTCTTTTCATTTCCTGCTATATTTAATATCCTGTGCATTTTTATATATAAATAAGGTTTAGAATACGTAAGTAGGATAAAACAAGTTTACCTTAATTAAATAAATTAAATATGCATGAATTTCTTCCATACGCCTGGTTCGAAGGTAAATGTATTCCATTTAAAGAAGCAAAAATATCAATAGCTACTCATGCACTACATTACGGTACTGCTGCATTTGGAGGAATGCGAGCGATACCTAACCCAACAAACAAAGAAGAATTCCTTTTGTTTAGAACTGATAAACATATAAAAAGATTATCTCAAAGTGCAAAATTACTCTTAACTGAAATTTCTGAAGAATATATTTTTAAAGCATTAGAAGAAGTTATAAAAAGAAACAAGCCAGAAAAACCTATTTATATAAGACCATTTGTATATACAAGCGATTTAGGTATAGCGCCAAGGTTACACAATATTGAAACAAATTTCTTTATTTATTGTATTGAACTAGGAGATTATCTATCACCAGATGGTGTTTCTTGTAGAATGAGTAGTTGGACAAGGCAAGAAGATAGATCTCTTCCCTTAAGAGGAAAAATAAGTGGAGCATATATTACTAGTTCATTAGCCAAAACAGAAGCTAGTTTATCGGGTTTTGATGAAGCCCTGCTATTAAATTCAAGTGGTAAGGTAAGCGAAGCTAGTGGTATGAATTTATTTATTGTAAGAAATGGAGACTTAATCACTCCTGGTGTTGATCAAGATATCCTTGAGGGTATTACTAGAGCTAGTGTAATTGAATTAGCAAAATTATTTGGAATAAATGTAATTGAGAGGCCTGTTGATAAAACAGAATTATTAATAGCAGATGAAGTTTTTCTAACTGGTACAGCAGCAAAAATTACACCAGTAAAAAAAATTGAATCAACTGAATTAAATGTTGAAAGACCAATAATGAATAAATTAAAAAATAAGCTTATAGAAATAACAGAAGGTCGTTCTCAAGACTATGATAATTGGGTTACAAGAATTTCACTAAAATAAATTATTTTTTACCTAAAAATGGAATCTTTCAGAACCTATTTAAATAGAGATGAAAAACCATTAATTATTTTTGACGGAGGAACTGGAACATCTTTTCAGAATTTAAATCTTACTGCAGATGACTTTGGAGGAAAAGAATTAGAGGGATGTAATGAAAACCTTGTATTATCATCGCCAGAGGTAGTTGAGAAGGTTCATAATTCATTTTTAGAAGCTGGTTGTCATGTTATAGAAACTAATACATTTGGTGCCTCATCAATAGTTCTTGATGAATATGATATTGCAGATAAGGCTTATGAGATAAATAAAAATGCAGCATTTATAGCAAAAAAAGCTGCTGCCAAATACTCATCAGTTGATAAGCCAAGGTTTGTAGCAGGATCAATTGGGCCAACAACTAAATTACCCACCCTAGGACATATAGATTTTGATGAATTAAAGCAATCATATAAAGAACAAATTTATGGTCTTATAGATGGAGGAGTTGATCTTCTTTTGATTGAAACTTGTCAGGATGTTTTGCAAATTAAATCTGCCTTATTAGCATCAAAAGAAATTCTAGAAAGTAAAAATATTGATATACCTTTAATGGTATCTATAACAATGGAAACAACAGGTACTATGCTTGTTGGATCTGATATTGCTTCTGCATTAACAATATTAGAGCCATTTAATATAGATATCCTTGGACTTAATTGTGCAACTGGTCCTGAGCAAATGAAGGATCATATTAAATATTTGTCTGAAAATTCTCCCTTCGCTATAAGCTGTATTCCCAATGCAGGTCTTCCTGAAAATATTGGTGGTGTAGCTCACTATAGATTAAAGCCAATAGAATTAAAGATGCAGTTAATGAATTTTATATATGACTTTAATGTTCAATTAATAGGTGGATGTTGTGGGACAACACCTGAACATATTAAATATCTTTCTTCTTTAATCGATGAAATTATTAATAACGAAAGGTTTAAAAAAATTAATAACAATTTAAGTGGTTTTATTCCTTCTGCATCGTCAATATATAATTCTGTACCTTACAAACAAGACAATTCTATCTTGATCGTAGGAGAAAGATTAAATGCGAGTGGATCTAAAAAGGTAAGAGAGTTATTAAATAAAGACGATTGGGATGGACTAGTTTCAATTGCCAAGCAACAACAAAAAGAAAATGCACACGTTCTTGATGTGAATGTTGATTATGTGGGGAGAGACGGAGTGAAAGATATGAAAGAAATAACATCAAGACTAGTTACCAATATAAATTTGCCATTAATGATTGACTCAACAGATGCTGATAAAATGGAAAGTGGATTAAAGTCAGCTGGTGGTAAGTGTATTATAAATTCAACCAATTACGAAGATGGCAATGAAAGGTTTGATCAAGTTCTAAATTTAGCCTTAGGGTATGGTTCAGGTCTTGTTATCGGAACTATTGATGAAGATGGAATGGCAAGGAATGCAGATAAAAAATATAAGATTGTAAAACGAGCGATTAATAGAACCAGAGAATGTGGTTTGTCAGATTATGAGCTATTTTTTGATCCATTGGCATTGCCGATATCTACTGGTATAGAAGAAGATAGATTAAACGCTAAAGAAACAATTACTGCTATATCAAAAATTCGTGATAATTTCCCACACATTCACATCATACTTGGGATATCAAACATTAGTTTTGGTCTTTCACCATTATCAAGAATTAATCTAAATTCAATTTTTTTAGATGAATGCATTAAAGCAGGATTGGATTCTGCCATCATCGCACCAAATAAAATTTTGCCATTAACAAAAATTTCTAAAGAAACTAAAAAGCTTTGCTTAGATTTGATATATGACAAAAGAGAATTTGAAGATGATATTTGTATTTATGATCCATTAGTAGAATTAACAAAGGCTTTTCAAGATTTATCTATTCAAGATTTCAAAAAAGCATCTTCAGAAAATAAAAACCTAACTCTAGAAGAAAGTCTAAAAAATCATATTATTGATGGAGAAAAAATAGGTTTAGAGGATCAATTAAATAAAGCGTTAAAAAAATATAAACCTCTTGAAATAATTAATACCTTTTTACTAGATGGGATGAAAGTTGTAGGAGATTTATTTGGCTCAGGTCAAATGCAATTGCCATTTGTACTCCAATCCGCTGAAACAATGAAATTTGCTGTTTCAATTTTAGAACCATATATGGAAACTGTAGATGAAAACATATCAAATGGAAAACTCTTAATTGCAACTGTTAAAGGCGATGTTCATGATATTGGAAAAAATTTGGTTGACATAATACTTACAAATAATGGTTATGACGTAATAAATCTTGGAATAAAGCAAGATGTTTCATCAATTATAGATGCACAAAAAAAACACAATGCAGATTGTATCGCTATGAGCGGATTACTTGTTAAATCAACTGCATTTATGAAAGATAACTTAGAGGCTTTTAACAGAGAGAATATTAGTGTACCAGTAATATTAGGAGGCGCAGCCTTAACCCCAAAATTTGTAAATGAGGACTGCAGCAAAATATATAAAGGGAAAATTTTGTATGGAAAAGATGCTTTCACTGATCTTAAATTTATGAATGAATATATGGATAATAAAAAAAAGGGTAATTGGTCAAATACAAAGGGATTCATTAACAATGAGGGTATAAATATTAATTTAGCCTCATCAAAATCCAATTCTCAAACTGTTGAAAAATCAATATCCATACATATCGAGACTTCTAAATTAAATTTAAAAGAAAACTTTATAAGATCTAAATTTATAAATGAAGAAGAACCAATTCAAGCCCCTTTCTTGGGAACGAAAGTCTTGAACGTTGTTGATATAGATTTAAATAAGTTAATTTTTTATCTAGATAAAAAAGCTCTATTTAGTGGACAATGGCAAATAAAAAAAGGAAAAGACCAAAGCGTAGATGAATACAATTACTATTTGGATTCATACGCTAAACCATTATTAGATAGATGGTTAGAGACAATTATAGAAAAAAAACTTATTTCACCCAAAGCAGTTTATGGATATTTCAGATGCGGAAGAAAAGATAATAGTATTTTCATATTTGATGATAAATCATTAAATAAAATTTCCCAATTTAATTTCCCAAGACAAAAATCTGGGAATAATCTATGCATAGCTGATTTTTATTGTGATTTGAAAAATGATAAACCTATAGATATATTTCCTATGCAGGCAGTAACGATGGGCCATATTGCTAGTGAATATTCTCAAAAATTATTTAAAGAAGATAAATATAGCGATTATTTATTATTCCATGGACTTACAGTGCAATTAGCAGAAGCTCTAGCTGAGTATGTCCATGCATTAATTCGTATTGAATGTGGTTTTAGGACTGAAGAACCAGACAAAAATAGAGAAATACTAGCTCAAAAATATAGAGGAGCTAGATATTCTTTTGGTTATCCTGCATGTCCAAAAGTATCTGATTCAAACATACAACTATCATTGTTGGATGCAAAAAGAATAAACTTGACCATGGATGAATCTGAACAACTTCATCCAGAACAAAGTACTACGGCTATTATTTCACTGCACTCAAAAGCAAAATATTTCAGCGCTTAAGCTAAATCTTTAGTTGTTTTCTAAATATTCAATAACTTCTTCTTGTAGTTCTTCCATCGTTTCATTATCGCCAAGATCAAGTCCCTCACCCGCCGCGTCCTGTGTTAACTCAAGATAATATGAAGCACCATCGCTAGATAAAAATTCTAATGCGGAAGTTTCATCACTATCTTTAAAAGCTTCATAAAGAGCTTTAAATGCTATGTTTTCAGTAAAGTCCCAATCCATAATGAAAAAAACCTTATTAGAATTATTACCTCTTTACCCCCCATACTCGTCAACCTTTTTTAAAGAAATGTTGGTGTTTTATTATTATTTAAAAAACTATGAACATAAATAATCAAGATCAGCTGAATGTCCTAGGAGAAAAAATTGAGGTTTGTAGTTGCGAACCTATGACAGGATGGTTCAGAGATGGATTTTGTAACTATGACAAAAATGATGGAGGCAATCATTCCATATGTTGTGTAATGGATGATAATTTCCTGAAATATAGTAAATCACAAGGTAATGATTTAATAACTCCAATGCCTATTTATTCATTCCCAGGACTAAAGGAAGGTGATCATTGGTGTATTTGTCTTGATAGGTGGAAGCAAGCATTATTAGACGGTCTTGCACCAAAAGTCATATTAGAATCAACGAATATTGTAGTCTTAGAATCAGTACCTCTTGAAAAATTGAAAGAATATCAATTTAATAAAAAGTAATTAAAAATTTATTATTATTTTTTAAAATGATAATGATGATTTTTTTTATATGAGTTTAGAAATATATTGGAAAAAAGCACTAGAGCAAACTCGAATATCTATTGATAAAAAATCATTATATCCTCTCAAAACTGATATTGTTACAAAGGATTTATATGAAAAAGACGACTTCATAATTAGGAAACTCGATACTTCAAAATTTATTAAAAAAAAAATTTATGGTCCTAAGCAGAATCCATTTTGTCCTTGGGAAAAGATTCTAGAAATTGATAAAATTGGTGAAAATCATCAACTAATATTAAATAAGTACCCCGTACAAAAAGGTCATATTTTATTGATTACAAATGAATGGAAACCTCAAAATGGTTGGTTAGATATTAAAGATTGGAGAGCGATCCAACAAGTTAATAAAGATACTAGTGGATTATGGTTTTTCAATAGTTCTTCAATTGCAGGTGCAAGTCAACCTCACAGGCATTTTCAACTTCTGCGTAGATCTAGCGGTGAGATATCATGCCCTAGAGAAAAGTGGTTTTTAGAAATTAACTCATATCAAGATCTAAATAGTAAGCTTAAAAAAAATATTATTGTATCCAAATTTAATTTTTTAGAAAATTCATCATCTCTTTTTGAATTTTATTTAGAATTATGCAAGAAATTAGGACTTGGGGATCCTATTAGCGATAAGAAACCAATTTACCCTTACAATATTTTAATAACTAATAAGTGGATAGCTATTATTAAGAGAAAAAATGATCATATTCATGGTTTCAGTATTAACGGTTTAGGTTTTGCAGGATATTTATTGGTAACTGAAAAATCAAATATTAATTATTTAAAGAAGTTTGGCCCTGAAAAACTTCTAGAAAATTTTGTTTAA
The DNA here is from genome assembly GCF_902522795.1 of uncultured Prochlorococcus sp. Classification (GTDB taxonomy): domain Bacteria; phylum Cyanobacteriota; class Cyanobacteriia; order PCC-6307; family Cyanobiaceae; genus Prochlorococcus_A. The sequence goes on along the minus strand of NZ_CABYWZ010000026.1, from coordinate 3,025 downwards.
ATACTAGTTAGTTACTTCCACATCTTTATCTCTGCTTATTTGGCTTTCTAGAATTTCTATAGATGCTGTTACAGAGGCGATTTTACGTTCAAGTGAATCCTTAATATAATTGAGCATTTCTAATTTCTTATGTTGATAAAAACTTTTTTTTTCCTTAGATGACTTGAAATAACAATTAAACATTTTTATTATTTATTATAAAAAGATACTTAATTGACTTGTGACATGAAAATAAATTGATTTTAATTTCAAAACAATATTCCTTATGGACTTTCAATTTTTTTTGAATAAAATTAGATAAATTCCTTACTATTTTATTAAATATTATTGAATATTCCTGATAATTCAAATACGAAAAGAATTTCAATTGATTTACCTGAGGAACTAATTTCCAAGTTTGATCAATTACGAAAAGAGTGGGGATTTAGAGCACGAGGACCCGTAATAGAAAAGATACTAAATGAACTTCTTCAAGAAGATGATTTACTACCTAAGAACCAACAGCAAGAAATAGACTTTAACGAGAAGAAGAATCATGAAAAATTAAATATTGATGAAGATACTGCATTGGTATTAATTAAATCAGACGTAAAAAAAGAAGTTAATGGGATATCATTAAATAAAAGAGCTTCAAATAACAATCAATATAAAGAAAAAGCCAACTCAAACATATGCCTTCCCAATTTTGTTGAAAAAAAAGTAAAGAATTTAAGAAGAAGTATTAATAGTGAAAAATTAAAAGAGAATATTAATGATATTCAAATTAATACAATTAAAGAAACTGAATTAATAAAATGTCGAATTGAGTTAATTAGTCATTGGAAGACCTTATATGGATCAGTTCCTAATGATCATGTAGTAGAAGCTTCGATGGATTGGTTTGGAAGAGATATATGGCCAAATCTTGATGGAACTGAAAATCTACCATTTACGTGGAGTGCAGCCAATAAATTAATGTCTGAATTATGCCCATTTTGGATAAAGAAAAATCCATCCCTTGAAATTGTGTTATTAATGATTGGCGTTTTAGAAGACCCTTTTGCCACATCAGATCTAATTAATAGGATACCAACACTTATGAGAAGGTTTGTAAGTAGATTTAAGCGAAATAATAGATCAAATTCATTTGAAACATTGGACTCAACAATGACAGTACATGGAGCACTTAAATTATTAAATTTATCAACATCTGCAGGTTCAGCTCATACGTTGCGTAAAATTAGGGAGGCCTATAAATCAATAGCCTTAGAGACGCATCCAGATGCCGGTGGTTCAACAGATCAAATGAGGAAATTAAATGAAGCGTATCAATTGCTAAAAAATCTATATAGAAACTAGTATACTTATTCTCAAATAAGACTAAATCCAAGTCTATTTAATAGTCTTAAATAAGAAAGATAAGCAGAAAAAATGCTGATCTTCATAAATGATTTATTTTTGAAGTTTATTAAAGCAACCACTATGTAAAATATGAATTAATAAAATTACATTTAAAAAATCAATTATAAATTTGTATATAATTTCTCATATGAGACTTATTATAAGTCTATTTTATAGTCTCATTATAGATAGGTAGGATATTAATTATAATTAATCATACCCAACCTGCTTAATCCATGGAATAAATTAAAAATAGAATAATAAATCAATGTAATTTGTCCTTTCAATGTCCAAGGAAATAAATAAGGTTAAGAAGTATTGGTATGAGGCAGTTTTATGTCTAGCTGTACTGCCTTAGAGACAGTACTACTTACTTTGAAGTTTTTGAATAGCAGTTTTTTTATCAATACTAGGAACATCACTTAATCCGTTGGCATCAAACCAAGGAGCACTGGCCCAGTCAAACCCGTCGCCAAAGGTGTTATCTGGTGCAGTTATGTACCAATGACATGAAGCATCAGGAACATCAACAGCACATTTCGACCAATCGTCTGACCATTGAGGAACTTGTACCCAAAGCACTGATGACAGTAATAGAGATATCAAATGTATCATAATGTCTATAATACAACATTAATTAGTTTTATAGGATTATTAACTATCTTATGTAAGAATTATATATAGACTAATTTATAGTCTCATATAAGATTAGTAATAAACTTAATTCCTCAATTTAGTATTAAAAGATTTTTCAACATTAGAAATAATATTTGAATGTATTGATGTAATGTCCGAGTCCAGTAATGTTTTAACTTTATCTCTATAAGATAATCTAAATGTATAACTTATATGATCATCTCCAAATTTTGTATCTTCAAAAACATCAATTAAATTTACTTCCTCTAAGAGATTTTTTCCTGTTTTTTTTATAATTGATGTTATTTCGCTAATTAAAAATTTCTTACTAAAAACAAAATTTATATCCCTTTCCATTTTCGGAACAATTGGGTATTGCTTATAAATTGGAATCCATTTATTTTTTCTTGTACTAGCATTCAAGAGGTTAGATACATTTATGCTAAATAAATAAAGTTTTTTTAATGACTTTTTTTCTGATATTAGTTTGGGATGTATTTCACCAAAATAACCTGCATCTTTCCCTTCAATAACCAATTTCGCTGTTCTTCCTGGATGAAGAAAATCAATTGAATCAGTAGGTTTATCCTCAATTTTTATATTCAATGATGATAAAGCCTCCTTTAACTTTCCTCTGGCTTGGTAATAATTAAGATCGTGATCTTTACCTGAATTTATCCATTTTCCAAATTTTCTATTCCCATAAATCGCACCATTAAGAAATTCTTCTTGAATGAACTCAGTTTTCTTTTGAAAAACATTTCCTATTTCAAATATATAACAATTTGTTTGTCCAGCTTTTATGTTACGGTTTACTATCTCCAAATGTTCTTTCCAGATATTATCTCTTAGGCAACTAGTTTCTAGTAATAAAGGATTAGAAATCTTTATAAGTTTTTCATTATCCTCAGGCACAAGAGAGTAGCTTAGTACCTCGTAAAAACCATTTTCTATGAAACCATTTTTTACTTTTCTTAATGCCAACTGTTCTGATGATAATTTTCCCGGC
>NZ_CABYWZ010000025.1 GCF_902522795.1 uncultured Prochlorococcus sp. | reverse complement strand
TTCTTAAATTTTTAATATAAGGTAGGGGTAATTTTGGGGTTTAAGTATATTGATTTATTTTATTAGAATTTTGTTTTTTGCTAGATATTTCATTGCTTCTAGCAGTTTCCAAACCATTTGATTCCATCTTTGTTTCTTCAATATTTTCAAAAGTTTTTGATAAATCAAGCTTAATTTGTTCTTGATTTTCTTCATGCACTTCATCAATTAAAGACGTATGTTCTTGATTTTCTTCATGCATTTCATCAATTAAAGATATATGTTCTTGATTTTCTTTTTGTAGTGAACTATGGATTAATAAATCGTTCAATGAATCAATCCCAAATCTATGGACCCACTTAATAACAACATTTTCTTTAAGCAAAAAATTATTTTCTAAAGAGGCTTTTTTAAAAACTTCTATTAAATGATTTTTTAAAAGAATAAAATTTCTAATTTAACTTTCTATTTAACAGAGGCCTTATAATAATCAAGGAAAAAACTGTTAAAGAAAATAAAATTGAGATACAACTCTTACAACTTAAATCACCATATGGGGCATGTAAAGCCACTAATTCTAAATCCATAGTTTGTGTATAGGCAGTCCTAATAGGTTCAATAGCAAAAGTTAATGGATTTAATGAAGCTAACCAGCCCAGCCAATTTGGCATAAAAGAGATTGGAGCTAAAGCAGTACTCGCAAATAGAAGAGGTAAATTTATTACGAATATAAGAGCGATTAATTCAATATGTCCCGGCAAAACAAACGCTAAACATAAACTTATTGATGTCACAAAAAGAACTAATAAAATTAGTGTGGCAAATACAATTCCTAAACCATATAATTTGGGCCATCCATAACCCAAAATGTATGAAACAATCATTATTACAATACTCTGAACAAAGCTCAAGATTGTTATGTAAAAAAAAGAAGATAAAACTATGGATAATCTACTTGTTAAAGGAGCCACAAGTAATCTATTAAGAAATCCAAACTCTCTATCAAACATTAAAGGAAGACCAGAGTTTAGAGCTCCGCTAAAAGCAGTAAAAACAATAAGTCCTGCTCCTAAAAAATTCCCATAAGAATCAACACCTGGTAAAAAACCTTCAGGAGCTTTAGAGAATAATGCCCCAAATAAAAAAAGCCAAATTATTGGTTGTAATATTCCTGCTAAAAGAGTTGATGGTCTTCTTTTTAATTGAATAAATAATCTCTTTGTTAAGGCAAATGTTTCTTGATATAAAAAAAATATATTATACTTTTGTAATTCCATAATTAGCAGTAATTAGTATCCATTATAGTTAGTTAACCAAAAGTTTTTTTATCGCATGGATTGCTTTGATTCTTTCTTTAGGTCTCTTTTCCCTGCCATAGAAATTTCAGCATCCAATAATGTTTTTCCAGTTGCCTGAAGATATACATCATCCAAGCTTGGCTGACTTTGGGTAAGAGAAAAAATTTCAAACTTTGAGAAAGCCAATTCCACTTTTAGCTTCGTAAGTAAATCTTTTTGCTTATCTGCTACAAAATTTATCGAGAAACCTTGAGCTTCATTTATGATAATCTGACTAATTCCATCTATCGAAGATAAAATTTTAGATATATTATTTGCTTCTTCCTGATTACTAAATTCTCTTACTTTCAAAGTTACTCTATCTCCTCCTAATTTATTTTTCAGTTCTGAAGGAGTCCCTTTTGCTATAACTCCTCCATCATCAATTATCACTAATCTGTCTGCTAATTTATCTATTTCATCAAGATAGTGACTACTTAAAATAATGGTCATTCCATTATTTCTCAAATCTTTCAAAAGTTGCCATATAATATTCCTACTTTCAATATCTAAACCAACTGTAGGTTCATCCAAAATTAAAACTTGGGGCAAATGTAAAAGTCCAGCTGCTAGATCTATTCTTCTTTTCATTCCCCCTGAATAAGTTCCGCACTTACGATCAATCCAATCATTCATTTCTAATTGATCTATTAATTTATTTATCCTTTCAAATTTTTTATTTTTGTTGATGTGATATAAATCTGATTGAAAATCCAAAAGCTCTCGTCCAGTTAATATTTTATCAAGTGCAATGTCCTGGGCAACATAACCAATTAATTCTCTAATTTTCCTTGAATTTTTTATCAGATTAATATTATTTATAAAAACTTCTCCACTATCAGGCTCTATTAAAGTAGCAAGTATTTTTATTAGTGTTGATTTGCCAGCACCATTTGGGCCTAGTATTCCGAATAATGTGCCAGCTTCAATTTCTATCGATAAATTTTTTAATGCCTTGATATCTGAATAAGATTTTGAGAGCCCTTTAACTTTTATATAATTCATCAAATTTACTCTTTACTTAAAAAACATTTTACATGCAATTTAATTACTAAGCAGGGATAATATAGATAAAAATATTTGCATAGATTGCTGCTCAAATTCTACTGATAGTTGGGTTCTGGAAATTAATAACAAAAGACAAATACCAAACATGTAGAGAATAGACCACCTAAAAAGAGACTTTGCTCTTGAAAGATCATCAGGAGATTTCTTTAATTCATTTATTAATTGCAAAAGTCTTCCATTAAATGGCAATAACATAATTCCGTATAATAGACCCCCTTCAGGTAAAGCAAATACTCCCATAATGCTCATTAAAACTGTTGCCCATCCGTAACGAGAAATCGCTTTAGCAGTAAAAACAGATCCTTTAACAGAAGGGAGCATAGGAATACCAACAGATGCGTAATCATCCTTCAACAAAATGGCAAGTGCCCAAAAATGAGCTGGAGTCCATAACATTACTAAACCAAACAACCACCAACCACTAAGACCTACATGCCCTGTGGCAGCAGATGCTCCAACTAAAGGTGGTATCGCGCCAGCAACTCCTCCGAAAACAATATTTTTTGTTGTACGAGGTTTCAAAATAACTGTATATAAAATTACATAGCTAAATAAACCAAGAAGAGTTAATCCCGCAGCCAAATAATTTACACCACTTACTAAAAGCATCGAAGCTGCCAAAGTACATGATACGGCAGCTAAAAATACAGTCTCAGATGACAACTTTCCTGCTGGCAAGGCTCTTTTGCTAGTTCTTGTCATCCTCTTATCTAATTCCATTTCCCATAAGCAATTAAGAGCTCCTGCTGCTGCTGCTGCCAAAGCGCCGCCTCCTAAAGTACAGATAAGCTTCGGGGAAGACAAAGGCCATTCCTCTGTTAAAGCCATTCCTCCTAAAGTTGTTGCCAGTAAAAGTGGGATTAATCTAGGTTTTGCCACTTCAAGCCAAGGTGGCAAAGTCAATCTTTTTCTTGAAGGAACAACTTCATCCCTAATTGAAGATTTATAGTTCAAGTTTTCTAAGTTACTACTGTTCATGAATTGATACCAACCATTTGAGAATTTAGGGAGTGGTTTAGACTTTTTTTGCGAAGAGGATTTCTAAAAATTAATGTTGTTAATGTCGCAATAAATAAAGAAGCGTTAAGTTGATGAGCGATAATAAAAATAGGTTCATTCAAATTTGTTTTAAGACTTAAAACACCCAAAACAATTTGGGAAAACAAGAGAAAAATAAGTGTTGAGATATATTTCCAATTTTCAGTAAGCAAACTTCTCTTATAAGTTGCTGCAGCAATAATCAATAGAATTGAAAAAGTAATTGGAAAAGCAAATAATTTATGAGTATTTAGAATTAGGCATTGTTTATTAAAAGATAAGCAAATATGTGCTGACCAGGTTGATGAAAGCCTTACTCCAATAAAAGATTGAATCAAAGTAAGTAAAAGAGGCACGAACAATAATAATTTCCACCAAATTAATGGTTCTTCTATTTCGTCATTTTCTAAATTTTGATTTATTGAAATTGTTGTAATGAGAAGTAGAAAAGCTATTAAAAGATGGCCGGTAACAGTATATGAATCGAGCAGGTTTATTACTGTTAGAGCTCCAAAAGATCCTTGGACAATAACAAGAAAAAGTAGTAATGAATAAGTTTTAGGTAACCAATTTGGAATTTCATTTTTCCAAATAATTGAAAGGGTAAATTTAAAAAGAATTAATATTCCAACCAGAAAAGCATCTAGACGATGAAACCACTCCAGAAAAACTCTTAGATTCATATGATTAAGAGGCAAAAAAGATCCATAACATAATGGCCAATCTGGGCAGGCAAGTCCTGCCTCCATTACTCTAGTAGCACCTCCAATTACAATTAGTGCTATAAGTGCAATTACACTATGATTTCCCAACCTTTTAAAAATTGTCAGATATTTTGATTTATATAATTGGTTACTAATCAAATGTGAAAAACCTATTATTTTGCATAATAAATTAGATTCAAAAACCAAACATTAATTAAAAATTAATATGTTTAATTTAAAAAATAATTTACTAATTTAATCTTTTTTCCCTGACAATTAACTCTAAAAAGTTATTAATAATACGCCTTTTATTTCATAAATCTTAAGAAGTTGTGAATTTAAATGATTTTCTTTTAACAAAGGATGCAGGATTAAAAAAATTGAATATCTTGAGAATATAAATACACATTTTTAGAGATCAATTGTTAAATAAAAACATTTATTTAATACTTATTATTTCCCTTGTTTTTGCTATATCTTTTTGGATTGGTTTTAATGTAAATTTGCTCCCAGCGGAAGCCAGTATTAATGCACCAATTTACGATGAACTTTTTAAAATTCTTTTCATCATTGGATTAATTATTTTTATAGGAATGACAATAGCAGTTATTTATAGTTTATTTAAATTTAGGAAAAGAAATGATCAGATAGGCGATGGTATAGCTTTAGAGGGAAATTTAAGCTTAGAAATTGTATGGACAATTATCCCTTCAATAATTGTTTTATTAATAGGTTTATATAGCTACAACATCTACGATCGAATGGGAGGGATGAAAGAACTAAATCATAACCACGAAATGATGAGTTCTAACACTGAAAAAATATGGGCTGGAATAAGTCAAACTTCTGATAATGAAATAGCAATAAATAATTTGCCAATTGAAGTTTCAGCTATGCAATTTGCATTTTTATTCAATTATCCCAAGGGCAATTTCATATCAGGAGAACTACACGTTCCTGTTGATCAAAAAGTTTCAATGAAAATGGAATCCAAAGATGTCATTCATGCTTTTTGGGTACCAGAGTTCAGAATTAAACAGGATATTATTCCTGGACAACCAACTATTCTAAATTTCACTCCTACAAAAGTAGGAAAATATCCGATAATTTGCGCAGAATTATGTGGCCCATATCATGGAGGGATGAGAGCCTCCATAATTGTTGAAGAAGAATCTGATTACAACGAATGGTTTAACAAAAATAAAAAACCAGAGGTAAATTTATGACAATATCAATTGATCCTCAAAATACTAATAATGAAAGCCTTCAACCTAAAGGCTGGCTTAGATACTTTAGTTTTAGCCTTGATCATAAAGTAATTGGGATACAATACTTGGTTTGTGGTTTTCTCTTCTACTTAATAGGAGGAACCTTAGCGAGCGCTATAAGAATTGAACTAGCCAGTCCAATGTCTGATTTTATGCCAAGAGATGTTTATAACCAAGTTTTAACTTTACATGGAACAATAATGATATTCCTTTGGATAGTGCCTGTAGTAAACGGTGCTTTTGGAAATTATTTAATTCCATTTTATGTAGGTGCAAGAGATATGGCATTCCCAAGATTAAATGCCGTAGCTTTTTGGTTAATTCCTCCTTCAGGTTTGATGCTGGTTGCAAGCTATTTTGTTGAGGGTGCTGCTCAGGCTGGATGGACGGCTTATCCTCCTTTGAGCATAACTACTCCTCAATCTGGACAAATTATTTGGATTCTGAGCGTTCTATTACTTGGAGGCAGTTCTATATTTGGTGGAATAAACTTTATCGCGACCATTATCAAACTAAGAAGGCCAGGATTAAAACTTATGCAATTGCCAATGTATTGTTGGGCAATGCTTGGAACAAGTCTATTAGTTGTTTTGTCAACTCCTGTTTTAGCAGGCACTTTAATTCTGCTTAGCTTCGATATAATCGCTAATACAGGGTTTTTCAATCCTGTTTTGGGTGGCAATGTCGTAGTTTATCAGCATTTATTTTGGTTTTATTCTCATCCAGCTGTATACATTATGGTCCTTCCTGCCTTTGGTTTAGTTAGTGAAATACTTCCTGTACATGCTAGAAAACCACTTTTTGGATATACAACAATGGTTTTTTCAATAATGGGGATAGTAGTTTTAGGTTTAGTTGTTTGGGCGCATCACATGTTTACGAGTGGAACCCCCCCCTTGGATGAGATTATTCTTTACTATCGCCACAGCATTTATTGCTGTTCCAACAGGTATAAAATTTTTCAATTGGGTTGCAACATTATGGGGAGGAAAAATTTCCATCAATAGTGCAATGTTATTCTCTTGCGGATTTATTATAAATTTTGTTTTTGGAGGTATTACAGGAGTTGCTTTGGCACAGGTACCTTTCGATATTCACGTACATGATACTTATTTCGTTGTAGCCCATTTTCATTACATAGTTTATGGAGGGACTGTTTTTATTATTTTCTCTTCAATTTATCATTGGTTCCCCAAAGTAACTGGGAAAATGCTCAATGAAAAATTAGGAATTTTACACTTTATCATTACTTTTATTGGATTTAACTTATGCTTTGCTCCTCAACATTGGCTTGGTTTAAATGGAATGCCAAGAAGAGTTGCAGAATATGATCCTCAATTCCAGTTTGTTAATCAAATTAGTAGCATTGGGGCTCTTTTGATGGCTATAAGTACAATTCCTTTTTTAATTAACGTATTCCTTAGTGTGAGAAATGGAAAAAATGCAGGAGATAACCCTTGGAATGCTCTTACACCTGAATGGTTAACATCTTCTCCACCTCCAGTTGAAAATTGGGAAGGAGAAGCTCCATTAGTTGAAGAACCTTATGGTTATGGTAAAGAAATTTCATAATAAAAATAAAAACATATGACAACACTAGATAGCTCAAAAGAAATTCAAAAAAATAATTCTGAAGTTAATGAAACACATGAAGACTTCAGAATGTTTGGTCTTATAACTTTCCTAATTGCGGACGGAATGACTTTTGCTGGATTCTTTGCAGCTTACTTAACTTACAAAGCAGTAAATCCATTACCTGATGGTGCTATTTATGAATTAGAGCTACCAATACCTACAATCAATACAATTTTGTTACTTGTTAGTAGTGCAACTTTCCATAAAGCAGGCAAAGCACTTTTAAAAGATAAAAACTCTGATTCCCAAAAATGGCTATTTATTACTGCTCTTCTTGGGATTATATTTTTAATATGTCAATTATTTGAATATTTTCATTTACCTTTTGGATTAACCGATAATTTATTTGCAAGTACTTTTTATGCTCTTACTGGTTTTCATGGATTACATGTCACTTTAGGCACTTTAATGATTTTAATTATTGCTTGGCAATCTAGAATCAATGGTGGAAGATTAACTAGTCAAAATATGTTCCCATTAGAAGCTGTTGAATTGTACTGGCATTTTGTAGATGGAATATGGGTTATTTTATTTATTATCTTGTATCTTTTATAAAAAAATAAATTAAAAAATTTAATATATTTTTTATTAATTTATATTGCCACAGTTCTCCTTTTTAGTAAGAATATATAATTAGAAATTTGTCAGATAATGCTTGAAGGAAAAGAACTTCTTGAAAAAGCAAAATTATTAAGTAAAAAATCTGAAGATGAGATAGCCAGAGGTTGTGGTTACGTAGGTCCTAGTGGAAGAATCTTAAGAAAAAGTTTTTATAGGGCGCTTATTGAAGCTAAGGGTTACAAAATAGGAAATGGTCGTCAGGGTAAAAATGGTAATAGAGCTTCAAGAGGTAGACAGACAGAATTCAAAACTAAAGTTCATGGCAATGGGAATCTATTAATTGGTCATGCCTACACCAAAAAATTAGGTCTAGAACCTGGTCAGGAATTTAAAATCGATCTTAAAAAAGAATCAAAAACAATTTATCTGATTCCATTAAATTAAAAAATATATTTTACCAACCGTTTTCTTTAAGCCACTCGGAAGAAATATTATTTGAAGATAAATCTTGATCACTATTTTTATTAAATAAAAGTAATTTCTCTACATATTTAATTAGTGCATCTGCCTCAAGGTTTACGCTGTCACCAATATTTAATTTATTCAGATTTGTTTTATGCCAAGTGTGAGGAATTATCGCAATAGTAAATATTGCGCCTTCCTGCTCATATTTTGCAATCGTAAGACTTATACCATTTACACAAATACTACCTTTATTAACTACATATTTTGAAAAATTATTATTTTTCCACTTTATTGATAAGAGCCAAGATTTCTTTAATTTTTCTATATTCTCAACTATTCCAAGGCCATCAACATGTCCGCTGACTATATGCCCCCCTAGACGGTCAGACACCCTGAGAGCGGGCTCCAAATTAACAATCTGATTAAGGTTCGACTTTACTCCTAAAGTTGTTTTTTTTAATGTCTCCTCACTAACATCAACAGTAAATTTATTTTGAAAAATCTCTTTAACTGTCAAACAAATTCCATCAACAGCTATGCTGTCACCAATTGCCATATCAAATAAATTATCTAGAATTTCAATTTCTAAAATATTTTTTTCTTGTCTTAGTTTTCCAACTGATTGAATTATTCCTGTGAACATAGTTTAAAAAAATATTTTTGCAAAATTTTGTATTTACTTTAATTTACTTTAAATCATTTTCAACTATAAATAAATTAAAGAGTAAATAAAAAGAAATTGATCATATTTAGATGATTATTAATTCACAAAAAAGATCATTTGGTAGAGGGGAGAAAGTGAGCTTATTCACTTTGGGGACAATGCGAGCAACTGAAAGTCTCGAAAAAATGTATAGCATAATAAAAAATGCATATTATGTAGGAATTAACCACATAGAAACAGCACCCTCTTATGGTGATGCTGAATCACTTATTGGAAATTCAATAAAAAAATTAGCAATAGAAGAGAATATAAAAGAAAAAAATTGGGTGATTACTTCCAAAGTTTTACCAAAGGGTGATTTTGACTTTTTAAAAAATAATTTTAAAAAATCTCTTAAAAATTTAAATCGCGAGAAAATTAATAATCTTGCAATTCACGGACTCAACTTAAAACAACATCTAGATTGGGTTCTTTCTGGAGAGGGTAAGAAATTCATTTCTTGGATACTTGAGAAGGAACTAGTTGATCAAGTCGGTTTTAGTTCTCACGGAAGTTATTCACTAATTCAAGATGCAATTAACTGTGAAGTTTTTACTTTTTGTAGTCTTCATTTACATTATTTAGATCAATCTAAGATTGCTTTAGCAGAGGAAGCTATAAAAAAAGGTATGGGAGTTTTAGCAATATCACCTGCAGATAAAGGCGGTAGATTGTATTCTCCAAGTGATATTTTGATAGAGGCCTCTAAGCCTTTTCATCCATTAGAATTAGCGTATCGATTTCTTCTCGCAAAAGGCATTACAACTTTATCCTTAGGGGCAACAAACAAAAAAGATTTTGAATTTGCGCATAAACTTAGAAACTCATTTGATAAGCTTACAAAACTTGAAAAAAGCGCCCTTAATAAAATTGAGGAAGTTTCTAATGAAAGATTAAACTCAACCAAATGTGAACAATGTAGATCTTGTCTTCCATGTCCAAATGAAGTGCCTATTCCAGAAATACTTCGTTTAAGAAATATATCTATTGGTTATGGCCAATTAGAATTTGCAAAAGAAAGATACAATTTAATAGGAAAAGCTGGCCACTGGTGGGAAGAAAAAAATTCCTCATTTTGTCAAGAATGTAATAAATGTGTTCCTAAATGTCCTAGTAAATTAGACATAACAAATTTATTAAAGGAAACTCATAACTTATTAATTGAAAATCCTACAAAAAGATTATGGGGATAAGGCATTCCAGATATTTTTAAGATTAATTTTTTGTTCATTTGTTAAGACAGGGAAAGACCAACTATTTTCCCAACATTTCTCAGAAGGTCCTGAGATGGGGAGCATTTCATTTTTATATTTACTTTGCAAATAATCACTATTGAATGGAAGATACCAACCCTGGCTTACTAATTTATCTACTATTGATTTATTTTCTAAAGATTTAATCCATTTCATTAATATTGCATTATTTAGATTTGATCGACTAAGTAGAAAATGCCACATCAAAGGTACGCCTTGGCTAGGGAAAACTAAAGAAAGCCTTGGATCTATTTTTAAATATTTTGAACAAAGACTATAAGGAACTATTGCGACAATAGCATCAGAATTAATCAACCAATTGAGCATATTTTTATCATCAAATAACATAGCTTGGCTTTTGAGTTTTTTTAAAGAATTAGATGAATTAATTTTTTGAGCAATTGACAATATTATTCTGGGACTTTGAGGAAAAATAATTTTCCCAGTTAATTTTTCAGAAAGAAGAAAATCCCAAGATGTTCTTGCTGAAGTTATTAATTCTTTATTATTTTTAATGATGATTGTATAGGGTACTACGCCAATAGGAAATAATTTACTCCCCTGATTTTGATTAAAGCTTCCCAAAAAATCTATCGATCTCTTATCCAAATTTTCGAACAGTGCATATTCATTTATTTTTTCAAATTCTGAAAAATCTATACTAGAAATCCAACCATCATTTATTAAAGTAAAGTCAGAATTCAAAATTGTGTTTCTATTTTTTTGTAGCTGAATATTTTCAAAATTAATTTTTTCCTGCTTCCAATCTTTTGGAATCGTATCTTTAAAAGATTCTGGATAAAAAGAATTTTGTAATGCAATTTTTACTTTATTAGGTAGATTACTGCAAGAGTTTAAGAAAAATAAAAGCGAAAGCTTACCACAATTTAAAAATTCTCTTCTAGTTGCAAATTTTGAAAACATTCAGCAATCCTTCTCTAAAGAAATTTGACCTAGGCCCTTCATCATTTCCAGATTTTGTTGACACAATGAAACTATTTCTTCATTTTTAAATCCATCTAAGAAAGCAAGCAATGATATTCCACCAGCACCTACACCTTCTTTTACATGACCTAATTCATAATCCTTCAATTCTTTGTATTTTGAAGATTTAAAATTTAAAGGACTGGCTAAACCTAATAATTTGACATCATATTTTTCATTAATTAGATTTACTAAATCATTTAGAGAATTATCTTTCACAAGCCACCCAGTTGTCGCAATAAAAACATCTTCAATAAATTCATCTTTATTTTTTTCACCTAAAAATTCTAATACAAGCAAAATGACTGCTAACATCTGACTTCCTCCAGACAATATTACAGGTTGTTTTGCTAACCTGGCACCAATTAATAGACCCATTGAAAAAGCTTGGAAAGGATCACCTACTGCAGCGACAACATCAAAAGAGTCAGAATCAGCCTTGAAATTCGCATTTAAAAGTCCCCTTTTAATTACCTGTCTTCTTAGTTCTCTTGGAGCTTTAAATAAACTACTCCCTACTAAATTAGATACCTGCAAACCAAAAGCTTCCATTACTGCCTGAGCAGTTGTGGTGCCCCCCGGTACAGATTCAGAAATTAAAACTGATTGTTTTAAGGATTTTCCTATCGCAAGACCTTTCTCATAGAGATTTAAAACTCTCTCTTTAGTCATCGATTTACCAGTAGTAAGACAATTTGATGGGCCCAAATTTCTATCTTCTACAACCAAATGATTAAAATAAGGCTTTGCTCCTATTCCCAGAGAAACAATAACTGGATAAGTATTTATCAGCTTTGAACAAACATGACTGATTAGGGCAGGAGTTACTCCTGCATTGAGAAGAGGCAATTTATATTTATGATCTTTTGAAGCACCCTCAAGTAAAAATTCAGCATCTGCGAGAGCAGTTGTTCTCCTCGATTTTGGATTAATACCTGCTGCGGAAATTCCTGGAATTTGTGATGTGTTAGTGCCAGCAATTATAAGAAATATTTTTAAATTTTTAATATTCTTTTTCAGAATTTCTATCTTATTGAGTTGTCTTTTTTTATTGGATTCATTTCCAAAAAAATTTATCCCGTATTCTGTACTGTACATTCTTACTTTTTTTAATTATTAAAATCAACTAAGCTATTTAACAATTTTGGAGGATCTGGGATGGTTAATTTAAATCTAGGAAACAGAGAATAGGCAACTACATGTACAGTTAAAACATAAACTATTTCTTGAAAAATTATTAATAAAATTGCACCTAGTTGTATACTCAAAATTGAGGGATATAAAGGTAAATTAAATAATCCAATTAACTTTTCTATTAGACCATAACTCGCTCTAGTAATTAACACCCAAAGATTATCTCCAACCAGAGTAGATAATGCTATTACTCTTATTAAAAAGCCAAGGGTTCCAATAACAACTCCCCCAGTTAAACTAAGTTTCCAACTCTTTTCTTTAAACCAACACCAACCTAGCCAAAAAGCCAAAATCCCATAAGGAAATAAAAATAAAGTTCCTCTAACAGGACCCATAATTATGAATAAAAGTAGAAATTGTATTAAAAGTCCTTCCAATGCAATTTTACTTCCCCTTCTCAAGTGCAACAAGATCATTGGGAGGGGTAAAATCAACCTTAATAAAGCTCCCCCAATTGGCAGATAATATAATGCAACCCATAATAAAGACGAAAGAGATGCTAAATAAGAGGTCTCGACAATATTTAATGCTTCAGTTTTTGATGTTATTTTCATTTTTTGTTGAATATTTTTAATTAATTTTTATTCATACTTTTATTTTTTGAATCTAAGATACGTTCAATCTTTTCTATTTCAAAATTTACCTCAGAATTACTCAATATGGAACTCAACTCTTCAGTGGGATCTTTAGGATCTACATCTTTTAAAATGAATATT
>NZ_CABYWZ010000024.1 GCF_902522795.1 uncultured Prochlorococcus sp. | reverse complement strand
AAAAATTAAATATTTGGTTAGACATAAGCAAAATTAATTTCACTAGTAAAGAGATAAAAAATTTAGAAAAGAAATTTATAGATGTATTTTCATCAATAAAAAAATTAGAAAATGGAGCAATCTCAAATATTGATGAAAATAGACAAGTTGGACATTATTGGCTTAGAAATCCATCAATATCACCCTCTTCACAAATTGGAGAAGAAATTAGTGCAGATATTAAAGCAATCTCAACATTTGGAAAACAAATATTAAATGGAGATATTAAGAATAAGAATAATCAGAACTATAGTGATGTTCTATGGATTGGAATTGGTGGGAGTGGTTTAGGACCATTACTTATTACAGAGTCGCTTCAAAAGTGCTCTAAAGGCTTAAATTTTTCTTATATCGATAATGTTGATCCTTTTTTAATTAGCGAAAAGTTAGAAGAGTTATCTGAAAAATTATCCACAACATTATTTGTAGTAGTAAGCAAATCAGGTGGTACGCCTGAACCAAGAATTGCTATGGAAATCATTAAAAGTCATTGCGAAAATAATGCTCTTGAATGGAATTCTAATGCTATAGCTATAACTATGAAAGATAGTAAATTATTTAAAAAAGCCACTTCTGAAAATTGGTTAAAAATATTTAATTTGCAAGATTGGGTTGGAGGAAGAACTAGTATTACAAGCTCTGTGGGATTACTTCCATTAGCTCTTATTAATGAAAATTTATTTGAATTTATTAAAGGTGCATCATTAATGGATGAGGCCACACGTATAAGTGATTTTAAAAATAATCCAGCAGCACTATTATCTTCCGCATGGTATTTAACTGGGGATGGTATTGGAAAGAGAGATATGGTCGTATTACCTTATAGAGATAGGTTACAGGTATTTAGTAAATATCTCCAGCAATTAGTAATGGAATCATTAGGTAAGAAATTTAATAGAAATGGTGAAGTAGTTAATCAAGGTATTTCCGTATTTGGTAATAAAGGATCTACAGATCAACATGCTTATGTTCAGCAACTGAGAGATGGTATTGATAATTTCTTTTGTATTTTTATTGAATTATTAGATTCTCCATCTACTAATATTTTTGATGAAAAAGAAAATCCTAAAGAATATCTTTCTGGTTTTTTACAAGGTACTAGGTCAGCACTCTCTAGTGAAAACAGACAAAGTATCACTATCACGTTAGAAAAGTTAAATTGTTTTACACTAGGTGCCTTAATCGCTTTATTTGAGAGGGCTGTATCCTTTTACGCTGAATTAGTAAATATAAATGCATATGATCAACCTGGAGTTGAAGCTGGAAAGAAAGCAGCTGCAAACATTATTGAGTATCAACAAAAAGTAAGTAATTTATTGGACGAAGGAGGAGAATATTCTATCAATGACATAACATCATTATTTGATAATTCAGTGAGTGAACCTATTTTTTTCATACTCCGTGAAATGTGTTTCGGTAATGATAATTATTTAGTTAAGGGCGATTGGTCAAATCCAAATTCATTAGTTTTTCAAAAAATAAATTCTTAAACAACAATATTCATTATTTTTCCTTTAACAATAATTATTTTTCTTATTTCCTTATCTTGAGTCCATTTTAATATGTTAGGTCTTTTAAGAGTCAATTCTTTAATTTGATCTTCACTCATATCATTATTAATATTTACTTTGTCTCTAACTTTTCCATTCACTTGTATTACTAGTTCATATGAATCTTCCTTTATTGCCTCGGCATTAAATGAAGGCCAGTGTTCTAAATGTACAGATTTTTTAAATCCTATAAGATGCCATATTTCTTCTGCAATATGAGGTGCAAATGGAGCCAACAAAATACAAAATGTTTTTAAAGCATCAATTTTTAAATTATTGTTTATGTCATTAATGGAATTTGATAATGAATTATAAAACTTCATTAGTTCTGAAATCGCAGTATTAAATTGGTTATTTAATATGTCATTTGAAATTTCTTTTATAGCAATATTCATTGACTTTATTAAACTTTTTTCTTTATCTGGATAGGAATTAGATTTACTATTTATATCTTTTGCACAATTTATATAAAGCTTCCAAATCCTACTTAAAAATCTAAATTGTCCTTCAACATCTGTATCTCCCCATTCCAAATCTTTTTCTGGTGGTGCTTTGAATAATATAAACATTCTTGCTGTATCTGCTCCATATTTTTTAATTACTGATTCAGGGTCTATTCCATTATATTTAGACTTAGACATCTTCTCGAAAAGAACTTCGAGTTTAGAATTGTCAATTGGATCTGTAGGATTTGATAAGTCAGTAATATCGTAAGGAGAAACATATTTACCAGTTTTATTGTTTTTATAGGCTGCGGCCTGAACCATTCCTTGCGTTAATAGTTTTTTGAAAGGTTCATCAATATCAAATAGTTCATTATCCCGCAAAGCTTTAGTGAAAAATCTTGCATATAACAAATGCAATATTGCATGCTCTACTCCTCCAACATATTGATCTACAGGTAACCACTTATTAATTTCATTCTTTACAAATGGCTTAGTTGAACATTTTGAAGATGGGTATCTTAAAAAATACCAAGATGAACACATGAAAGTGTCCATAGTATCAGTTTCTTTTCTTGCCGCTATTCCACATTTTGGACATGTTGTATTTAGCCAATTATTATTATTACCTAAAGCATTAATCTTGTTAGCGGAGATTTCTATATCCTTTGGTAATGAAACAGGCAAATCCGATTGGTTTAAAGGAACAGATCCACATTTTTTGCAATTAACGATGGGAATCGGACACCCCCAATATCTTTGTCTAGATATTAACCAATCTCTTAAACGATATTGAATTTTATTTTCGGCCCATCCATTATTTACTCCCTCCTCTGCAATTTTTAATTTAGCAATAGTATTTGCTATACCATTGTATTGATTTGAATTAATTAGATATCCATTTTCTACATAAGCATTATCAAGTTCATTACTTTGTTCACTTTTATCCTTTACTATTACCTGTTTAATATCTATATTGTTTTTCTTAGCAAACTCAAAATCCCTTAAATCATGAGCAGGTACACCCATAACAGCGCCTGTACCGTATTCATCAAGAACATAACTAGCCACCCAAATAGGTATAGGTTCAGAATTAACTGGATTTATTCCTATTAAATTAGTTTTTATTCCAATTTTTTCAAGTTCATTATTTTCATTATTTTTCAAATATTGTTTAAGATTTTCTATATCTTGTATGGTTTCTTGATCAGTAATTTTTTTAATTAATGAATGATTTACAGAAATTGCTAAATAAGTAACTCCAAATAAAGTATCTGGCCTTGTTGTAAATACAGTTATTTTCTTTTCTGGATTGGTATTGATATTGAAATTAATATTTGCACCAATTGACTTTCCAATCCAATTATCTTGCATTATTTTTACTCTTTCTGGCCAGTTATCTAATTTTTCTAAATCCTTCAATAACTCATCCGCATAATTAGTAATTCTTAAAAACCATTGCTTTAATAATTTTTTTTCAACTACTGCCCCAGATCTCCAAGATTTACCCTCTGAGTCAACTTGTTCATTCGCTAGGACTGTATTATCTATAGGATCCCAATTAACTTCTGATTCCTTTTGATATACAAGACCTGACTTGTATAACTCTAAAAATAGATATTGAGTCCAAATATAATAATTTTCATCACATGTTGCAAATTCCCTATCCCAATCTACTGATAGTCCCAAAAGCTTTAATTGTGACTTCATATGAGAAATATTTTTTTTAGTCCAGACACTTGGACTAATTCCTCTTTCAATCGCAGCATTTTCAGCGGGCAAACCAAAAGCGTCCCAACCCATTGGATGTAGGACAGATTTACCCTTAAACCTTTGGAATCGAGCTATTAAGTCTGTAATAACATAATTCCTAACATGTCCCATATGAAGATTACCTGAAGGGTAGGGAAACATTGATAAGGCATAAAATTTATTGCTATTCTCAGTTAATTCATCGGTTTTGTATAAATTGTTTTCTGTCCATATTGACTGCCATTTTTTTTCAATTTCAGATGGATTATATAAATTGGTATCAGCCTCATATTGTTTATCGGAAGAAATCACTTAATTTTTAATTGTTAAATTATTATTTTAATATCCATTGTATAAAATAGAAATAGATTGTTAAAAGGAATAATTTATAATTAAAATTTAAAATATATGAATTACAAATGAAAAATATAAGTTTTGAAAAATATCAAGGTAACGGAAATGATTTCGTAATAATAGATTCTAGAGGAAATGAATTATATAAAAATTACAAGACAAATAAAATATTTGATATAAAAAAAATTTGCAACAGGCAATTTGGTGTTGGAGCAGATGGTGTGATTTTTATAGAAGAACCTAATGAAGATAATTATGCAAAAATGATAATATTTAATTCTGATGGTTCTGAAGCACAAATGTGTGGAAACGGAATTAGGTGTTTAGTTGAGTATCTCCACGTAAATGATTCAATGAATAATAATATAGAATATAAAATTGAGACTAAAGCAGGTTTAAAAATTGCAAAATATATAAATGATGAAATTAAAGTAAAAATGGGAGTTCCAATTTTAGAATGTCAAAATATTCCAACAACAATTGAAAAAAAAATAAATTCAATTCCTACACACGAATTTATTGAGAAAGATTTTAATAATATGGGTTATGCCGTAGGAATGGGAAATCCTCATTTAATATTCTTTGTAAAAGATATAGAGTCAATTGTTCTTTCCAGACTTGGTCCTATATTTGAAAAAAATGAATTATTTCCTGAAAAAACTAATGTGCATTTTTGTCAAATTTTAAATAGAGATAATATCAAAGTAAAAGTATGGGAAAGGGGTGCAGGACCAACCTTAGCTTGTGGAACAGGTGCCTGTGCTATCCATGTGGCAGCTTATAAATTAGGCCTTTGTAATTCACAAACCATAGTAACCTTACCAGGAGGTAATCTTAAAATTGATTGGTCAAAAGACGATTGTGAAGTAATGATGACCGGTAATGCTAAAAAGGTTTTCTCAGGATCAATGTTAATAAATTAATGGAAAATAATTTTATCTATTTAGATAATGCATCCACAACTCCATTATCTGAGAATGTTTTAAATATAATTAATTCAACTTATAGGAATTATTGGCATAACCCTTCATCTACATATGAGCTAGGGATAAAATGCTCTACATATCTTGAAAAAATTAGATCTAAAATTGCTTATATATTTGAAGCAGATCCAGAGGATATAATTTTTACATCGGGTTCTTCGGAATCGACAAATATTGTATTTAATAATATTAATGAGAAATTTAAAAATGGTAGGGTTGTTATTTCAAATGTTGAACATCAAGCAACAACTATTTGTGCTAATAAACTAAGAAAACAAAATTGGGATATTTACGAATGGACGGTAAATAATGATGGAATTTTAAATATTTCTAATATCGAAAAATTTTTAAACAATGATACTAAGCTTGTATCAATTATTTGGGGACAAAGTGAAATTGGGACAATACAACCTGTCCAATTTATTGGTTCCAAATGTGAAGAATTAAATATAATGTTTCATTTAGATGGAACTCAAATATTAAGTAATGGAATATTCAGTTGGAAAGATCTTAAATGTGATTTTTTAAGTTTATCCGCTCATAAATTCGGGGGTCCAAAAGGGATCGGTATTCTTTTAACAAAAGAAAAGTCTAGACAAATTTTAAAAAATAATGACATATCACTTACTCAGGAATTTTCAATTAGACAAGGTACACAAGCTTTGCCATTAATCGCTGGAATGTATGAATCACTAAAGAATATTGAAGGAAAAATAAAATTATATGATTTCATTACTGAATTTCCTTCTAATAATATTAATAAACTTAAAAATTATTTTTTTCAAAAAATTAAAGATAATAATCATATAAAGATTACGGGTAGTATTAACCATAGACTTCCAAGTCATATTTCTTTTCTACTATTAAATAAATTATTTAAGCCTATAAGTGCCTATAAGATTGTTAATTTCATGTCAGAAAATAAAATAGCAATAAGTAGTGGAAGTGCTTGTTCAAGCTCATCTGGGAAACCTAGCTCAACACTTAAAAATATTGGTTTAAAAGATGATGAACTATATTCAAATATTCGTGTTACTTTAGGTTCAATAAACAATAAGTCAGAAATAGATAAATTTTTAGAACTTATTCAAATATGTATTGACAAATTTTAATGGAAACCAATTACAGACTACCTAAAGATTTAAATGAATCTCTTAAGAATATGGAGGATGCAATTATTCCAAGTTTATTAGATTCAAATAAAAGATTTACTATAGAATTTAATTTTGAAGGATTGAAGTTTAACAGAATTGGAATAACTATCTACAAGATATTGTCTAAAAAAAATAATGTATTCATAACATTTGCTGATCAAGGTGCTGTGGCTTTGGCTCAAAGAGACTATCCAGATATCAAAGATAAAATCTTTACTTTTAAATCATTTAATGAATCAAATAATATAAATAATATTGATAGTGCAATGATATCCATCCTACCTCAGACATATGATTTCGATTCATTTGAACCAATGTCTTATAATTATCAAGGTACACATTATTCATTAAATCCAAAATTTGAAGATGCCAATATTGGTATAGGAAGTGTTATAAGAGAGCGACGTAAAAACTTTGTCAAAACATGGAAAAATATTTATTTTCTGCAGCCTTTAAATAAAGCTGCTCTTATGCATATTTATCCAAATAACTGGTTGCTTTTCAAAGAAGAAAATAAAAGATATTTTTTTAAAAAAGAATTTGAAATTAAACCCGACAATGAATCTATTTTTGTAAATTTATAGATTAAATGTGATAAAAAAAATATATTCATTTTTCTTTATTGTTCTTGTATTAGTAACTTCTCCTTTCTTAATAAGATATTTACTAGCAAATCATAAAATAACTATTTTAAATAGTATTTATTTTAATTTCCCGGGAATAATTACTAAAAACAAAATATGCCCTACTTATGATGCTTTATTGAATCAAACGCTTGATGATTCTTTTAGTGTATCAATTATTAATAATAAAGGGGAGATAATAAGTTCCTACAATGAGGATGTTCCAAGGTTGCCAGCATCTAACCAAAAATTATTCTCATCAGCTTATGTTTTAAGTAAATATAAATTAAATAATAATTTAAAAACTTCCTTATTTAAAAATAAAAATGAATATTATTTACACGGACAAGGTGATCCAGATCTGAATTATGAACAAATAATCAAACTAATTTCAAATGTTAAAGAAAATAAAATTATTAACTTTAATATTGTAGAAATTGATTCAAAATTATATTGGCCAAATGGATGGACAAATACTGATAAACTTTACGAATATGGATCTCCAATTACATCTCTTGCAATAGAAAGTAATCACAATAAATATAAAGATATTTATGCATTAAAAAATTTTATTAAAAACTATTTAAAAAATAAATTTCCAAATTCAAAAGTAAATATAGATTTTTTTGATTCAGAAAAAACATTTTATTTAAAAGATATTAAAAAGATAAATAAAATATATTCAACTCCAATTCTTTCATTATTAACTTTAACAAATTCTGAAAGCCATAATTTTACAGCTGAATCTCTCTTTAAAAATGCCTCAAATACATGGAACGATAATGACTATACAAAATTAAAAAAATGGCTTAAAAATAAAGGCCTTCCAGTAACTAATACATTCTTTGCAGATGCTAGTGGATTATCAAGAAAAAATAAAATTACAACAAAGTTAGTTGTATTATTCTTAGATAAAATGAGATATTCTAAAGATTTTAAAGCTTATCAATCTTCACTTGCAATTATGGGATTAAGAGGAACATTAGCTAAAAGATTTGTAAATAGTGAATTGTCTGGAAAGTTTTTTGGCAAAACTGGGACTCTTTCAAATGTCTTTGCATTATCTGGCTTTTTATATAAAAATGAAAAGCCAATAATTATAAGCATTATCCAAAATTCTAATAAAATTGATAAAGAAAAAGCTTTTAAATTATTACGTGATCTTTATTACTTGAAATCTTGTTAACAAAAATATTATTTAAAATATTCTTTTAAATCCCTCTCAACAGAGGGGGGTACCATGTGATTAATTTCACCACCAAATTTTGCAACTTCTTTTACTAAAGAACTACTAAGAAAACTATAATTTGTATTTGTCGATAAAAATATAGTTTCAATATCATTATTAAGAGATTTATTTGTATGAGCAATCTGAAGTTCATACTCAAAATCACTCATTGCTCTTAAGCCTCTAAGAATAAGATTAGCTTTTAGATCATTTGCACAATCAACAGTTAGACCAGAATAAGAAATAACTTCAATATTAGGTAAATGAGAAAGAGAATTTTTTATTTGTATTATTCTTCTTTCAAGATTAAATGTTGGTGTTTTAGAGGTATTTTCTAAAACAGCAACTACTATATTGCCAAATATTTTTTCAGCCCTTTCTATTAAATCAAGATGGCCATTTGTTAAAGGATCAAATGTACCTGGATAAAGAATTTTCATGAATTTATTATGATCGAATAAGAAATTTAGTTAAAATAAGATTATTAGTTAAATCAATTATGACATTAAATCTAGAAGCAAAAAAAATCTTATTAAGAAAAATACCTCACGGATTATTTATTTGCGGCGTTAGAGACGAGGATAAAAATGAAGTGAATGGATTTACTGCAAGTTGGGTGACTCAAGGTTCTTTCAACCCACCATTAGTTGTAATGGCTGTTAGAGCAGAGGGTTCTAGTCATGAAATAATAAATTCCACAAAAAAATTCTCATTAAATGTGCTCAAAAGTGATCAAAAGGATCTAGCAGCTGTTTTCTTTAAACCTCAAAAAGCATTAGGAGGTAGATTTGAATCTGTTGAATTTAATTTAGGTGAGCTTGGATTGCCTATTTTAGTTGATAGTGTTGGTGGAGTTGAATGTAATGTTGTTGGAAGTGTTATGCATGGAGACCATACCGTTTTTGTAGGAGAGGTTCAATCTGCTTATCTGAATAATGATGTTGACTCACTAAATTTATCTTCAACTGGCTGGAATTATGGAGGTTAAACATTATAAATGAGTAATTCCTCTATCGAAAAAATAAATAACAAATATAATTTTAAAATTGAATATAAATTAATTAATAATAAGGAGTTATTAAAATCAAGATTATCCGAAATTCCAAAGTCATCTGGTTGTTATCTTTTTAAAGATATTGATAATAACTTACTTTATATCGGTAAATCTAAAAAACTACGCAGTAGAGTAAGTAGTTATTTCAATAATTATTCAGATTTAACTCCCCGATTAAGTTTGATGGTTCGTCAAATAACTGAAATAGAAATTATAGTCACAGATAGCGAATATGAAGCATTAAATTTAGAGTCAAATTTAATTAAAACAAACAAACCATATTTTAATATCCTTTTAAAGGATGATAAGAAATATCCATATCTTTGTATAACTTGGAGTGAAAAATATCCTAGAATATTTATTACAAGAAGAAGAAGAAACAGAAATAATTTAGATAGATATTATGGACCTTATGTTGATGTCGGATTATTAAGGAAAACATTATTTACGATAAAAAAAATATTTCCACTTAGACAAAGACCAAGGCCAGTCTATAAAGATAGAACTTGTTTGAATTATTCAATAGGAAGATGTCCAGGTGTTTGCCAAGAAGTCATATCATCTGACGATTATAAAAAAATAATGAAACAAGTATCTATGATATTTCAGGGAAGAAATGATGACTTAGAAATATTTTTACAAAAAAAAATGCTGCAATTTTCAAATGATTTAGATTATGAGAATGCAGCAAAAATAAGGGACCAAATTTCAGGTTTAAAATTATTAACTGAATCACAAAAAATATCAATACCAGATTCTTCAATTAATAGAGATATCTTTGGAATAGTTTCAGAAAAAAATGTAGCTAGTATACAAATTTTCCAAATGAGATCTGGTAAGCTCATTGGGAGAATTGGATATAGTAAAACATTAAATAATGAAGTTGAAAATTTTATTTTACAAAAGATATTAGAAGAGCATTATATGAATGTTGAACCTGTAGAAATACCATCAGAAATTCTTATTCAATATAACCTTCCAAAACAAGCAACCATAGAGGATTGGTTAACGGAGTTAAGAAAAAAGAAAGTAAAAATCTTAATCCCAAAAAGAAATAAAAAACATGAAACTGTAGAAATGGTTTTAAAAAATGCGAAATTGGAATTAGATAGAATATTAAATGGGATACAAGATAATGAATCATCAATTGAGGATCTTGCCCAAATACTTGAATTAAGCGAACAACCTAAAAGAATTGAAGGTTATGATATAAGCCATATTCAAGGTAGTGACCCTGTAGCATCACAAGTCGTTTTTATTGATGGGATTCCTTCTAAACAGGATTATAGGAAATATAAAATTAAAGATCCAAACGTTTTTGTAGGACATAGTGATGATTTTGCTTCAATATATGAAGTAATACATAGAAGGTTTAAAAAATGGTCAAGATTTAAAAAAAGCGGAGGGGATTTTTCAATATTAAATGATAAAACGAATAGTAAATTAGACAATGAACTTCTATCAGATTGGCCTGATTTAATAATGATTGATGGAGGAAAAGGACAGTTAAATGCTGCTATTAAAGCATTAAAAGAATTAAATCTTGAGGAAGAAGTAACTATATGTTCATTGGCAAAAAAAAATGAAGAAATATTTATTCCAGGATTTACTAAATCTCTTGATACTGATGAAAATCAAAAAGGAGTTCTTCTATTAAGAAGGGTAAGAGATGAAGCACATAGATTTGCATTATCTTTTCATAGAGACAAAAGATCTAAAAGAATGAATAGATCTCAATTGTCCCAAATCAGTGGATTAGGACCATCAAGAATAAGAGAATTGCTTGAGCATTTTAAATCAATAGACGCGATAAGAATAGCTAGTAAAGAGGATTTATCAAAAGTTAAAGGACTTGGAAAAAATTCAGTAAATGATATATATGAATATTTTAACGAGTTATAAATATTAATTAATTTTTGAAAAATAGATTTCTTGATATTGTTAAATATAACTATATTAAAAATATATATATTTAATTTAATCTAGTAATTTGGCAGCTGAAGCATATCTCTGGTTTAAATCACTTCACATTATTGGTGTAATCGTTTGGTTTGCGGGACTTTTTTATTTAGTAAGACTTTTTATATATCATGAAGAATCTAAAAATTTGGATAATGAATTAAAAATTGCCTTTAATAAACAATACACCTTGATGGAAAAAAGGCTGGCGAATATAATCACAACACCTGGGATGATATTAGCTTTAAGTATGGCTATTTGCATGGTTATTATGCAACCAAGTTGGTTAAGTGAGAAGTGGTTGCAAATTAAAATTTCTTTTGTTTTGGGATTAGTAATTTATCATTCTTATTGTTATAAAATAATGTATTCATTACATAATGGTACTTCAACCATTTCAGCAAAAAACCTTAGATTATTAAATGAATTGCCTACTTTATTATTATTTATAATTGTACTTTTAGTTATTTTTAAAAATAATTTTCCAACTAGTGTTGCTACATGGAGCGTAGTTGGACTAATTATTTTCATGTTGGCTTCAATACAATTATATGCAAAAATTAGAAAGAAAAATGAGAATTCATTAAGTAATGAATAGGGAAGACTTAGTAAAATTAACTTCCAATATTAATAAAAATAGTTGTCCTAAAAATATTAATTTTCACTGTCATACAAAATTTAGTGATGGAAGTTTAGAACCATATGAACTTTTAGAACAAGCTTATAAAAATAACTTGAAATTTTTATCAATAACCGATCATCATACAATTAAAGCTCATGAATATATAAAAAAAAATAATATACTCAAAAATTATCCTAAAGATTCTTTTACATTAATTTCGGGAATAGAAATTAATTGTTTGATTTTAGGATGTTTAGTACATGTAATTGGATTGGGAATTGATATAAAAAGTAAATACCTAAATCCCTACATCCTTGGAGAGTCTCCAATAGGTAATGATTTAAATATTAAATCAGTTATAAAAGCTATTAATTTAGCTGGTGGTTTATCATTTCTTGCTCATCCAGCGAGATACAGGATTCCCTTTTATAAATTAATTCCAGAGGCAAAAATACAAGGTATTGATGGAATAGAGGTTTGGTACGATTATGAACTTAATGAAGTATGGAATCCTAGTTTATTTGTATGTTCAGAAATAGATAAATTAGCAGATAAATATTCAATGCTAAAAACATGCGGAACAGATAGTCATGGACTTTCGCTATTAGGTAGATAATTCAGAATTCGTTTTTTTCAATTATTGAATCAGTATTAATAATTATGTTCTTTAAATTTTCAATGACATCTGATGAACAATTATTCCACATTTTTCTATTGACAATTTCAAGAAATCTTTGTGCAATATCTCTTAAAGCCCATGGATTATTCTCTAGAAAGAAATTCCTAAGATCTTGATCACATAACCATGATTTATAAACTTCCTCATAACACCAATCTGAGACTACTTCAGTAGAAGCATCAAAAGCATATAAGTAATCTAGTGTAGCTGAAAATTCAAACGCTCCTTTATAACCATTAACCTTCATTCCATTTATCCATTTAGGGTTAAGTATTCTTGATATAACAACTTTATTAATTTCATCTTGTAATTTTGAAATTTTGGATAATCCAAATTTTGATAAATCACCATGATACATTTCGGGAAATTTACCGCTCAATTTTTTTACTGCTGAAGATAATCCACCCTGAAACTGATAATAATCATCAGAATCTAAAATATCATGTTCTTTATTATCTTGGTTATGAACTACTAACTGCACATTTTTAAGAGCATTTTCTAATGATTTTTTATCCTCTATAGGTTCAAGATTATCACTGTAAATCCACTTACTCCAATTAAGAAAAGATTCTCCAAAATCATCAATATTTTCCCAATTAGAATTTGAAATTAGTTCTTGCAGACCAGCTCCATATGAACCTGGCGCTGAACCAAATATACGATTAATTGAATCACCATTCCTTGATGCCCCAGCAAGAGGGTTAAATTTATCATCCTCATTAAGATTAGAAACAAGATTTATTGCTTTAGAAGTTAATTTAACTAACTGTGGAAATGCATCTCTAAACATTCCCGAAATCCTTAAAGTAACATCAACCCTTGGTCTTTCGAGAACAGATAAAGGAATGATTTCTAGATCAACTACTCTTCTTGAAGGTCCATCCCAAATAGGCTGTACTCCTAATAAATATAGTATTTGACAAATGTCTTCACCACCATTTCTCATTGTGGATGTTGCCCATACAGATATTGCTATATTTTTTAAATCTTCTCCATTATCTTGTTTGTATAAATCAAGTATTTGTGAAGCAGACTGACAACCAACACTCCATGCTGATTCAGTTGGCAGTCCTCTCGAATCAACTGAAAAGAAATTTTTACCAGTGGGTAAAGTTTCAGTTTTACCTCTCGTAGGAGCTCCAGATGGACCACTTTTTACATATTGTCCCTTTAATGAATTAATAAATGATAATTTCTCATTATATGAAGAATTAATTATTGGAATTAGAATCTCTTTTTTTAATAATAAAAAATACTTATTATGTTTTTTTTCATTAAAGAAATAGTCTATTATTTTCTGATTTTTATATTTTTCTAGAT
>NZ_CABYWZ010000023.1 GCF_902522795.1 uncultured Prochlorococcus sp. | reverse complement strand
TCCTTTCAATTAATTCGATTCTTTGTTTTTGAGAATCTATTTCTGTTTCAACTACGTTTTTATCGTCAATATATTTTGTTTGTATTTCTATGATATTAGTTTCAAATTGTTCTCCAAAAAAATCTGACATTTCTCTCCATGCTTCCATTTCCTCTTCTTTGCCAATAGTATCGTTTATTTGATGAGAAATAATTTCTAATACATATTGTTTAAGTTCTTGATGACTCATCGATTCAACTTTTTTTTGAATGTAAAGTTCTTTAAGACTTTCTAGTTGTTTTTTTGATAAATCAGAGAAGATAATAGACTTCTTTTTCATAGATACTTCAATTTTTTTTAATATAAACAAAATTATGAGTTTAAACATTTTGGATTAATTAAAAATTTTAAACTTAGTTAATTCCTATTTGAAAACTGAAAATCTTCATATAATTCAATTTTTCTGAACCTTATAATTGCAATCTGAATTAGATATTCTTTCAATTTGAACAATATTTGTTTCTAATAATCCTTTGATTATTAAGAAAAAGTGAATAAAATCGAAAGAAATTCTAAAATTTCACTTTTTTAAAAATTTGCAATTTCTATCTAATCTATTGCTATCACTATGTTAGTTGATAAATCTAATTGATAAAATTGTTTACAGTAATTCAGCAATCTTTATAAATTCTTGAGAGAATCATATTACTAAAACTTAATTTTAATTTAATAGTTTATAAATATGAAAATTTCAATCCTTTTAATTGAAGACGATCGTGATATGCGTGATTTGGTGGCCAGGCACTTAGAACATTCTGGTTTCGATGTACAAAAAGCTGAAGATGGAATAAAAGGGCAAGCATTAGCACTTCAATATGCACCAGATTTAATACTCTTAGATTTAATGCTGCCTAGTGTTGATGGATTAACTTTATGTCAGCGACTAAGAAGAGATGAAAGAACATCAAATATCCCAATTTTAATGATAACTGCATTAGGTGGGCTCAAAGATAAAGTGACTGGGTTTAATTCTGGAGCAGATGATTACATTACTAAACCATTTGATTTGGAAGAACTACATGTACGTATAAAAGCTTTATTGAGAAGAACCAACAGAGCACAATTGAATTCTAGTAACCAGCAAGAAATATTAAACTATGGTCCTTTAACTCTTGTTCCGGAAAGATTTGAAGCCATTTGGTTTGAATCTCCTGTTAGGTTAACTCACCTTGAATTTGAACTACTTCATTGTCTTTTACAGAGGCATGGTCAAACTGTATCGCCAGCATTAATTCTCAAAGAAGTATGGGGATATGAACCTGATGATGATATTGAAACAATAAGAGTTCACATTAGACACTTACGCACTAAACTTGAACCCGATCCACGTAAACCTACTTACATAAAAACTGTATATGGTGCTGGATATTGTCTTGAATTACCTATTGGTTCTCAAGTGGAAGCTGCTAGGCAAGAGTTTATTCAGGCAAGAAATCCTGATTTAATAAATTCTGCAGTGGATTAACCTCATATATCTTCTATTGAAATTTTTAATAAAGTAATCTCCCATGTCACCCTTGGTTGAATGTTTTTTCCTAAAAGATATTTTAAATTTTCAAGTTTTTTAACTAAACCAATATTTTTTGTTTTGCCCCACCAAATAATTTGAATTGTATTTACTAAACAAATCTGTTGATATATTTCTAATTTTTCAGATATTAATTTAGATATTTCTAGTATTTTCAGATTATTTTTTATTGGGGAATCTAATTTACTTATAATTTCATCTGAAAGATCATTCCAAATTTCAATATTTCTCAATAATTGGTTTGGAGATCCATTCGCATAGTTTATTAAATCATCAAATTTTAATTTTGTAGTTATCTTTAATTTAGAAGTATCCAAATATTCTTTTAAGATTGACTTTATTTGTTTTCTAGAAAAAGATCGAAATCTGACTACTTGACATCTTGAGATGATTGTATCTAAGAGAAGGTTTAATTTAGATGTTAGTAAAATAAAAATGCCGTTACTAGGTTCTTCTAAGGTTTTTAAAAGGCAATTTGAGGCTGCTTCGTTTAAGAGGTGTGCATCAATAATCAAAACAATTTTTTTTTCTGAGTTTATTGATTTTTGACTAAGAAAAGTTTTAATATTACGAATCTGAGCAATTTTAATAATCTCAGATCCACTTTTTATTGTTTTTTCAATATCGGAACTTCCTGAACTTTTTGTTGCCAAAAGAGAATCAGGTTCAATAATTAAACAATCAGGATGGTTATTGTTTGTAATTCTATCTTCAACATTTTCGAATGGTGAAGACTGTTTTAAAATCTCTTTTATAAATTGAAGAGCAGTTTGCTTTTTTCCTAATCCTTCAGGACCATAAAATATATAACCATTAGATAATGATTTATTTTTAATTATGTTCTTAAGAAAGTTATTGACTTCTTCATTCAAGTAAAAATTATTTTTTTTAACTTCAATCATTTGTTATTAGAATTTATTTAGCAAAGTCTCTTTAATTTGATTAGAAATAGTTTTAATATTTTGTGAAGCAGATATTACTTTCCAGTTTTTTTGTTTTGCAATTAGTTTGAAGCCTTCATTTACTTTTTCTAAAAATCTAATACCTTCTGATTCCATTCTGTCTGGAATTTCATTTTTTCTTCGAAATATGCTCTCCTCTGCAGAAATTTCTAAGAAAAAAGTAATATCTGGAGATGCTCCTTGACACACAATAGATTCAAGATTTTTAATTATTTCTAAATTTATATTTCTTCCATAACCTTGATAAGCCAGAGTGGAATCGGAAAATCTATCACTAATTACCCAATCATTATTATTTAAAGCAGGTGAAATAATTTTGGAAACGTGTTCAGCTCTATCCGCTGAATAAAGCAATAATTCTGCAAGAGATGAAGGTTTGTTATTTTCATTATTATCAAGAATCAGTCCTCTAAGTTTTTTCCCTAAAAGACTGCCTCCAGGCTCTCTAGTTGTGATTAATTTCGACCCTTTCTTTATTAGACCACTATTAGGAAGCCATTTAGATAGTTCATCTATTTGGGTAGTTTTACCACATCCATCAATGCCCTCAAAAACGATAAATTTTCCTTTCATTTAATCCAAAGATAAAGCATTAATTACAACTGTAATAGAGCTAATAGCCATTAATAATGCTGCTATTGAAGGAGTAAGAAGAATACCGTATTTAGGGAATAAAATGCCTGCGGCTAGAGGTATAGCTAGTAAGTTGTAACCAAAAGCCCATGTTAGATTTTGCTTTATTTTTCTTATACTTTTTTTTGCAAGATTTAACGCGTAGGGTAATCCATTTAGTTGATCTCCCATTAATACTACATCGGCATTTGCCTTGGCTATTTGAGTCCCTGATCCTACTGCAATTCCTAAGTCTGAAGATGCTAAGGCTGGGACATCATTAATACCATCACCAATCATTGCCACTTTATTATTAATTTTTAAATTTTCTATAGTCTTTAGCTTCATTTCAGGAAGAAGATCCCATTTTACTTCTGTTTCTTTACAACCAATTTTTTTTGCTAAAGCTAAAACTGTTTGTTTCCTATCGCCACTTAAAATGTTAATTTTAAATTTATTTTCTCTCAAATTTTGAACTGTTTTAATTGAATCATCTCTGAGTAAATCTCCAAGCAAAATAAACCCTAATAACTTATCTTTGATACTTACTCCAATAATAGTGTTCGGTTTTGTTGCTTCATTTTCAATGACTTTTTTTGCATCACTATCAATAATTATTCCTTTACTTAGTAGCCATTCAATATTTCCAATATTAATAAGTCCATCAATTGACTCAAGTTCTCCAGAGATACCTCGCCCAGAATGAGTGAAAATTTTTTTTATTGGCAATAAACTTAAATTTTGCTTTTTTGCCTCTTGGATTAAGGCATCTGCGATTGGATGTCTGCTTTCCTTTTCTAAACTGGCAGCTATTTTTAATAAAAATGAATGATCATCATTATTTTTGTAATCTACAATGAAGGGCTTACCCTTTGTTAAGGTACCTGTCTTGTCAAAAATAATGTGATTAATTTTTGAAGCCATCTCTATTTTATCACCGCCTTTAAATAAAACCCCTTTTTTTGCTGCTTTACCTGATGCGACAGTGATTACAGTTGGGGTGGCTAAACCTAATGCACAAGGACAAGCTATCACTAAAACGGCAATTGACAATTGAATTGCTAAACTCAGGAAATTCTCAGCATTACTACCAAGGGAACTATGCAGTGTATGGCTTGAGTGAGTGATTAATTCATGATTGTTACTTAATAAAAAAGGCCATATTATTTTTGCTCCTTTCCACCAAAAGAAGAAGGTTAAAGTAGCAAAAATAAGTACAAAATAAGTAAATTTACCTGCAATTTCATCTGCAATCCTTTGAATGCGAGGTTTTCTAGCGTTTACAGACTCAATAAGATTTACTAGTTTTGCAAGAGAAGAATCTCCTCCGACTTTTTGTACTTTAAGTCTAAGAGTTGAATTAAGATTTAAAGACCCACTAGATAGATTTTCTCCTTTTTTTACTTCTATAGGTTTAGATTCTCCAGTAATATGTGAAACATCAACATATGAATTGCCTTGGGTAATAATGCAGTCAGCCGGCACTCTGTCTCCAGCTAAAACTTGAATCTCTTGATCAGGTCTTAAAGTGTTTACTCTTATTGACTTTATTTGATTATCTTCTGTGTAGATATTTGCCATTTCAGGTTGAAGATCTAATAATTCTCCAATAGATGAACCAGTTTGATATCTTGCTCTTTCTTCTAAGTAACGCCCAATCAAAATGAAGCCTAACAGCATAACTGGCTCATTAAAAAAACAAGGAAAACCAGTGGCAGGAAATATTAAGGATAGAAGACTTGTTGTATATGCGCTAATTACTCCAAGAGCTACTAAAGAATCCATATCGGGACGGTTCTTAATAAATGATTTAAATCCATTAATAATTATTCCTCTGCCAGGAAATAATAGAGCTAACGTTGCTAATAAAGCGTGAAAAAATATATTACCTAATATTGGAAAATTTATATATCTTCCTTCTGCCAGATGACCTAATCCTGAAAATAATAAAAGTAATAGGGCAAAAGTTAGTTTTTTCCATTGATTATTCCACTTCTTTTTTTTTTCTAATTCTGCTTTATTTATTTTTTTTGAAAAATCATTTACGTAAATCTTTGATGGGAAACCATTCTCTTTTAGATTTTCGAGAACTGATTCTATTGTTATATGTTTCTGGGTAATTTCAAAATAAGCACTTTCAGTAAGCAAGTTAACAGAAACATTTTCAATACCATCAGAATTATTCAATATTTTTTCAACAGTACTAACACAACCTCCGCACTTCATTCCTGTAATGCTTAATTGAATGCTCTCCATATTTTTCACTATAGAAGCAAATTAATGCTTAACTTTATTTTTAACTATAATAATAAATGTAATAGATTTTTTAAATAGTTATTTTCTAAATTACTATATTTATTTTATTAGATTTTGAGCAGTGCCTAGTAATCAAAACAGAGACAATTTTATTGATAAAGCTTTTACTGTAATTGCTGAATCTATTGTAAAAATAATGCCAATCGCTGAGAAAGAAAAAAAGGCATATATTTACTATAGAGATGGCCTGGCCGCACAAAATAATGGGGATTATTCTGAAGCGTTAGAGTATTACAAAGAAAGCTTACTGCTTGAAGAAAATAAAATTGATAGGGGTGAGACTTTAAAAAATATGGCAATTATATATATGAGTAACGGTGAAGAGGATTTGTCTATTGAAACTTATGAAAAAGCATTAGTAGAAAATCCCAAACAGCCATCATGCTTGAAAAATATAGGTTTAATTTATGAAAAAAGGGGCAGATATGCTGAGCAAAATGGTGATTTAGATCAGAGAGATATTTGGTTCGATAAAGCTGCTGAAGTCTGGTCTAAAGCAGTGAGACTTTATCCAGGTGGGTATCTAGATATTGAGAATTGGTTGAAAAACTCTGGAAGAAGCTCAATTGATATGTACCTTTGATTTGTTTATTTTGAAAAAGAATAATTAACTGCTTCTTTAATATTAGATATCTCTTTGATATTTATTAAATTTTGAAAATTAATATTTAGTTCCTCCTCTAGTTTTGGCACTATTATATTTTTGATCCCTAGTCTTACAGCTTCTTCTATCTTTGTACGAAGGTTATTCGATTTTCTAACCTGACCACTCAAACCCAATTCCCCAATATATGAGCTACTTGCCAAAGGAGGAATATTTTTCAAACTTGATAAAATTGAAATTGCTACACCTAAATCAGATGATGGATCATTAATCTCAAAACCCCCACCAGTAGCTATATAACAATCAAATTCAGATAATTTTATACCTACGTGTTTTTCAATAACAGCTAGAATTTGATGCAATCTATTTATGCTTATTCCAGTTGTAGTACGTCTTGGGTTACTGTAGAAAGTTTTATTTACCAGTGCTTGTATATCAACTGCTAATGGTCTAGTGCCTTCATTTGTAATCGTAGTTGTTACACCTGAAATGTTTTCTTTATTTGTAAAAATTGAACTTGGGTTTTTTATCTCTCGTAAACCCTCCTCAAGCATCTCAAAAATTCCAATCTCGAAGGTCGATCCAAATCGATTTTTTATACTTCTTAGTAATCTATGTGAGGAAATATTATCTCCTTCAAAGTTTATTACTGTATCAACTAAATGCTCTAGAGTTTTAGGGCCAGCTAAAGCACCATCTTTGGTTACATGACCAATTATTAGTAGAGCAATATTATTGTCTTTGGCAAGATTTTGCAATTCAGATGAACACTCTCTAACTTGAGAAACTGATCCTGGAGAACTTTGCATTTCATGATTATGGATGGCTTGAATACTATCAATAATTGCGAAACTTGGATTTACACTTTTGATCTCTTCAATAATTAGGGATAAATTGGTTTCTGCAAAAATTTTCAAATCAATACTGTTTTGATTTAATCTTTCCCATCTAATTTTTACCTGTTCTAAAGATTCTTCTGCAGTAATATATAAAACTTTCTCATTAAGAGATATTTTTCCTGCTGATTGAAGAACTATTGTGCTTTTACCTATACCTGGTTCTCCTCCTAGTAAAACAACAGATCCAGGTACTATGCCACCTCCAAGCACTCTATCAAACTCTCTAAAACCACTTGTAAATCTTGATATTTTTTTTGATGAAATCTCGTTAAATGGTTTAGATTTTTTATTATTTTTAATTTCTTGATATCTAGATCTCTTACTTTTTATTTCTTCAACAATAGAATTCCATGAGTTGCAATTTAGGCATCTACCAAAGTATTGAGAAGTTTCAGATCCGCAATTCTGACAAATAAAAGTAGATAATTTGCTAGACATTTAGTCTCTGAATGAAGTAATGGAACTGGAATGTTTGGGATATTGCCCCTCTACAAGTTAGATTAGGTTAATAATAAATTCTCTTACTGATTAGCTAATAGAAACAAATGGCTCTTTCTAGTCAAACTAAAGAAACAATTCTTGTCGCAGATGACGAGGCAAGTATTAGAAGAATTCTGGAGACACGCCTCTCCATGATTGGCTACAAAGTCGTAACTGCAAGTGATGGTAAAGAAGCAATAAAGTTATTTAAAGATTATGAGCCTGATTTAGTTGTACTTGACGTTATGATGCCTAAATTAGATGGCTATGGAGTGTGCCAAGAATTAAGGAAAGATTCTGATGTTCCAATCGTTATGTTAACTGCATTAGGAGATGTTGCAGATAGGATAACAGGTTTAGAATTAGGGGCGGATGATTATGTTGTTAAACCATTTAGTCCTAAGGAATTAGAAGCTAGAATTAGATGCGTTCTAAGAAGAATTGACAAAGAACAAATTCCTGGAATGCCTAATTCAGGATTAATTATGGTTACTGATATAAAAATAGATACAAATCGAAGACAAGTTTTTAAAAGCGACGAGAGAATAAGATTAACTGGTATGGAATTTAGTCTCCTAGAGCTTTTGGTAAGTAGGTCAGGCGAACCATTTAGTAGAGGAGAAATTTTGAAGGAAGTGTGGGGATATACTCCTGAGAGACATGTAGATACAAGAGTAGTCGATGTTCATATATCGAGATTAAGATCAAAACTGGAGGCTGATCCAGCAAATCCTGAATTGATATTAACAGCAAGGGGTACAGGATATCTTTTTCAAAGGATTGTAGATATTGCTCCTTTTGACGGTAAATAAATGGGCAAAGAAAGTATGCAAAAAATTAATAAGCCCAGAGCTATCAGAAGATTAGTTATTTGGTACAAAAGAAACTCTGCTGTAACTTCAATAGTAGATACTGCTGCAAGTTCTGCGTTAACGGCTAGTAATGTCGCGGGTAATGTAGTTTCTAGTGCTGGTTCTGTTGTAAGCACAGCTAGTAATGTTGCGAGTAATGTTGCAGGTAATGTAGTTTCAAGCGCTGAATCTGTTGTGAATACTGCTAGTAGTGTTGTTTCAAGTGCTAGTTCAATAGCGAAAAATACATTGCAGCCATTAGTTTTTGACCCATTAAAAAGATTGCAAAATAACGATAATGTTTTAGATAGGGTGGAAGATTCTCAATCTAAAAGAATTTGGATAGCAGTTGATGGGATGGGTGGAGATTATGCTCCCGGTCCAATTCTTGAGGGTTGCCTCGAAGCAATAAGTAGATTCCCAATAAATATAAAGTTTGTCGGTAACATAGAAAAAGTAAAGGATGCAGCAGAACAAATTGGTTTATCAGAATTATTAGAAAATGAAATGGAGAATAATCGTCTTGAATTAATTGATAGTGGAGAGTCTATTGGGATGAATGAAGAAGCTACTGCAGTTAGAAAAAGGAAAAATGCAAGTATAAACGTTGCTATGGATTTAGTAAGAAATAATAAAGCAGAAGCTGTTTACTCAGCGGGTAATTCAGGCGCCATGATGGCTTCTGCCATATTTAGAATCGGGAGATTGAAAGGGATTGATAGACCAGCTATAGGAGCATTATTTCCAACAAGGGATCAAACTCGCCCTGTATTAGTTTTAGATGTCGGCGCAAATACTGATTGCAAGCCGTCTTATCTGCATCAATTTGCTCTTCTAGGTAATATTTACGCAAAAGATGTCTTACAAGTAAAAAAACCAAGAATTGGCCTTTTAAATATTGGAGAAGAAGAATGCAAAGGTAATGATTTATCACTAAAAACATTTGAATTATTATCTTCTGAAAAAAGTTTTGATTTTGGAGGTAATTGTGAAGGCCGAGATGTATTATCAGGTAGTTTCGACGTAGTAGTCTGTGATGGATTTACTGGAAATATATTATTGAAATTTCTTGAATCTGTTGGAGGAGTTTTATTAGATATTTTGAGATCTGAGCTGCCACGGGGAAGGCGGGGGAAAGTTGGTTCTGCTTTTTTAAAAAGTAATCTACTCAGAATTAAGAAAAGGTTAGATCACGCCGAACATGGAGGAGCTTTATTACTTGGGGTGAATGGTATTTGCGTTATTGGTCATGGAAGTAGCAAATCTTTATCAGTAGTTAGTGCTCTTCGATTGGCTCACTCCGCAGTGAATCATGGTGTAATGGAAAATTTAAATCAACTTCAAAAGCTTCAAGTTTTAAATTCATAAAACATATTTAGACAAATTTATGTTTGACTAATATAAGTAACTAAAAAAACTCTTTTGGAAGTAATAAATTTTAATCAGATTGGAGTATCATTCAAGGGAAGCGGAAGTTATGTACCTAACCAGATTCTAACCAATCAAAAAATTAGTCAAAAGGTTGATACAAGTAATGAATGGATACAATCAAGAACTGGCATTTCTGAGAGGAGAATTTCTAACCTAGGAGATAATGTTACTGAGATGGGCTATAAGGCCGCTTTAACCGCTATAGAAATGGCTAATTGGGATATTAAAACGATTGATTTAATTGTTTTAGCTACCTCTACTCCTCATGATTTATTTGGATCAGCACCGTCTGTTCAAGCTAAATTAGGGGCAGCTAATGCTGTTGCTTTCGATTTAACTGCAGCATGTAGTGGGTTCTTATTTGCCCTAATTACAGCCTCACAATTTTTAAAAGGGGGTAGTTTTAAAAGGGCTATTGTTATAGGAGCAGATCAACTATCAAGTTTTGTTGATTGGAATGATAGAAGAAGTTGTATTCTCTTTGGAGATGGTGCAGGTGCATTAGCAATTGAGGCCACTAATGAATTTGATAATTTAATTGGTTTTGATATGAAAACTGACGGAGAAAGGGGTTCTTTTCTTAATCTTCCAAAGAAAAATAATAAAGATTCAATAATTGATGATATTGATTTTTTAAGTGGAGCTTTTTCTCCAATTCAGATGAATGGTCAGGAAGTGTATAAATTTGCAGTTAGAGAAGTTCCGATAATTCTTGAAAAGTTGTTTAAAAAAATGAATTATACTTCTGATGAAGTTGATTGGCTTGTATTGCATCAAGCTAATCAAAGGATATTGGATTCTGTAGGAGACAGGTTAAAAATTCCTGAAGAAAAAATTCTTAGCAATTTAGAAAAATATGGTAATACTTCAGCAGCAACAATTCCACTAGTGATGGATGAGGCTATTAGAAATAATAGAATTAAACAAAATGATATTATTGCCACAAGTGGTTTTGGTGCTGGGTTAAGTTGGGGTGCAGCCCTTATTAAGTGGGGTTAAAAAAAGGAGCATTATGACAGTTGCATGGGTATTCCCTGGACAGGGTTCGCAAAAAATTGGAATGGCAAAACAAATTGAAAATTTGCCCAACACAAAAGAGAGGTTTAGTTATGCATCTGAGATATTTGAGAGGAATTTATTTGAAATTTGTGAGTTAGATAATGAACCAACAAATCCTCTCACTGATTTAAATAACACAAGAAATACACAAATTTGTCTTTTTTTAGTTGAATCAATTTTATTAGATGCACTAAAGGAGAATGGATTTAAACCAACTTATGTTGCTGGGCATAGTCTAGGAGAAATCACTGCACTATATTGTGCGGATGTTTTTTCATTCGAAGATTGTGTTTCTCTTATAAAAGAAAGGTCTCAATTAATGGTTAATGCTGGGAAAGGATCTATGGCAGCAGTAATTGGTTTTGATCGAAATCAACTTGATCTATTAGTACAAAAAATTGATGATATTGTAATTGCTAATGATAATAGCTCTTCCCAAGTTGTCTTATCTGGATCTACTAAAGCATTAGATCTTTTATCGAGAGAAATTTCTTGTAAAAGATTCTTGAAATTAAATGTTTCAGGCGCTTTTCATTCGCCATTTATGAATGAACCTTCATCAAAATTTTCTGAGTATTTAACACAGATTAAATTTAACAATCCCTCTTTCCCAGTCATAAGCAATTCTGAACCTTCACTTTGTAGTGATCCAAATGAGCTGAAAATTAGATTAGAAAAGCAAATGTGTAATGGAGTGAGGTGGCGAGAAACTATGGATTTAATGGCAAAAGATAGTGATCTTCATATTGTTGAAATTGGTCCTTCTAATGTCTTAAGCGGTTTAGGAAAAAGACATCTTAAAGATGTAAAAATTTCTCAAGTTTCATCTTCTGATCAAATATCTTATTAAAATGTATGAAAAATAATACTATTCAAAAGTTAATATATGAATTTGTTAGCAAGCTTTTTGTATTTCCTATTTATAAATTTGTATTTAAAGGTCATTTAATAGGTAGAGACAATATTCCTCAAACAGATTCTTTTATCATGGTTTCTAATCATGGTTCTTTACTTGACCCTCCTTTTTTAGGCCATGCTCTTGGACGTAATATATCTTTTATGGCCAAGGCAGAGCTTTTTAAAATTCCTTTTCTTGGCTTTATTATCAAGGCTTGCGGAGCATATCCTGTAAAAAGAGGAATCGCTGATAAAAATACAATTAAAACAGCATGTAAAAAATTATCAAATGATAATTCTATTGGAATTTTTATTGATGGTACTCGTCAAAAAAATGGTCGAGTGAATAAGCCCAAACAAGGTGCAGCATTACTAGCTTATAAAAATCAAAAATTATTATTGCCTGTTGCAATAGTTAATTCACATAGACTAATAAAATTTAAATTCTGTATTCCTTTATTTTCAAAAATAGTTATTAAAGTGGGAAAACCTGTTCAACCTCCACAAAGTTCATCAAGAGATGATCTGCATTCTGTAACTATGCTTCTTCAAGATAAAATTAATAATTTGATTGGATGAATATTTAGTTAATTGGAGAAATAGGGTAGAGAGGTAAAACTTTTTTCCAAGAATCTACATTTGAATTTGATAAATTTTTATTTGATAAATTTAATAGTTCTTTTAAATCTTCTTTATCATCAAAAATAGCCTCAAAAAAAATTTCTTTACTCTCAAGTTCTCTAACAACTTTTGGTAAAACTATTTCTCTAATGACAACGTTTGAGGAAGTTTTTTCGTTTTGAGAAATTTCATATTTACCTGCAATAAAACCCTTTCGTTTTAATTTTTTAAAAATCCAGAATGATTTTTTGTTTGTAAAGAGATTATTTTTTGACGCAATTCTTTTTGCCATTATTTCAAATGAACTAAAACTGTTAAGAGGACAATTTATTTGTTGTGAGATGGTTCTTGCCAAAACGACAATAAGTCGTGAAGCATTAAAATTTGCTGGCCCTATGCTGACAGATAACTGATTTATTTTTTGTAAATTTTCTTTTGAAATGAATTTGTTA
This sequence comes from uncultured Prochlorococcus sp., assembly GCF_902522795.1. Classification (GTDB taxonomy): domain Bacteria; phylum Cyanobacteriota; class Cyanobacteriia; order PCC-6307; family Cyanobiaceae; genus Prochlorococcus_A. The sequence continues at coordinate 2,835 of NZ_CABYWZ010000023.1, read as the reverse complement.
AGTTCATTAATTAAGTTGTTGCAAAGATCATTATCAAATTTTTTGATAAAAAATTCATCAGATTCAAGGTTATTGTCTTTTCTATACCCAAAGCAAAAAGAATTGTCTGTGCTATGAATCACTAATGTGGGGTAATTGTCTCTTTGTTTGAGTTTATTATTCATCTATTCCTTTAAACAGGTAATTCCATACCTGGATTATATTTAGACCATTTCCCAAATTCATTTTCAAAACTTTCACAAGATTGAACATCCCAATCAGTTTTATAATCACCATTATTATCTTTCACTATATTGACATGAATGAATGGTTTTTTTGCTTTAAAATCAGGTAGATCACAAATATGATCAGCACCATGATTAGTCTCAACATCATGATATGTGATACATCTATCAACCCATTTACAGTTGATGCAAATGCACATAACAAATAAAAAAATGAAAAGAAGTATTCTCACCGATCATACACTAATAATTGATGAATTAGAAACAAGTATAAAATTTCATAATTTGAATCTTGTATTAGGTTTTTTACCTAAAGGATCATATTTGGTTGGTGGTTACATAAGGGATATTATTTTGGGAAGAGAACCTGAAAAGCTAGATGTTGATATTGTGGTACCTTTAAATGCAATTGAAATTGGAAAAAAGATTGCTGATATTATTGGATCAAAATTTATAATTTTAGATGAAAAAAGAGAAGTAGTTAGAATTATTCTTAATCATATTAATGTTGATATTGCTAATCAGGTTTCATCTACCATAGAAGAGGATTTGTGTTCTAGAGACTTTTCAATTAATTCAATTGCTTTTTTATTTGATAAGAAGTTTTTGTTTGATCCATTAAATGGTCTTAAAGATCTAAAGATTTCTTTACTTAGAACTAATTCTGAAGAAAATTTACTAAATGATCCTCTACGAATATTAAGATGTTTTCGATTTGTTTCAGAATTTAGTTTTAAAATTGATCATAAATTAATTAACTTTATTAAAAAAAATAAAGGGAAATTATATCTTGTTGCTAAAGAGAGGATTAATTATGAAATACAGAAAATTGTACATGGAGCAAATGCTCTTGATGCAGTCTTGTTGATAAAAAAATTAAATATATTTGGTATTGATAATTTGTCTGAAGATTCTTTTTTTTTGGATTTAGAGAAAATTAATTATGCAGAACTTTATCAGGAAGAAAAAGAAAAATTTTTACCGTCATTTTTTATTGCTCAAATTTTAGATGTTGTGTCTTTGGAGAAACTTAAATTTAGTAAAGTTGAAATTGCAAAAACTAAGTTATTACGAAAATGGTACTTTTTGTTGGAGAAAAAAAATATCGCTCAATTGACTGAAGCAGATAGATTTCTATTACATAAAGAATTAGAGATGTTTCTTCCATCATTTATTCTTTATTTACCTCAAAACTTAAGGTTAGATTGGCTTAATAGATGGCGTGACAACGATGATAAATTATTTCATCCTTCAAACTTACTTAATGGTGATGTAATCAAAAAAAATTTAAAAATAAAGGATGGCCCTATCATAGGAGAGCTTTTAGAGTATCTTTCTAGGGAACTTGCGTACAAGAGATTAAATAATTTTGATGAAGCTATTTATAAAGCAAAGCGATGGATTGAACAAAATGCGCCAAAATGTGATTAAATACACATAGTTTAGTTTTGTTTAGAAGTTCAGACTTCAAAATCATCTTTAAAATTTATGAGCATTCGCATTTACATTGGCAATTTACCACAAGGATTTAATCCAAAAGAATTTGATACACTTTTAAAATCAGTTTCTGATTCTATTAGATTTAAAGCAGTTCTAGATAAGGAAACTAAGGAATGCAGGGGCTTTGGTTTTGCGACAACTAATAATGAAGATAATGCTAATTTATTAATTCAAAAGTTGAATGGTTTTGAATTTAATGGTTCTAAATTAAGAGTAGAGTTATCAGAAAAGAAAGATTCTGCTTCAAACAAAAGAAACAGTGGAAAATTAAACAAGAATAAGAAGAGGAAGGACTTTAAGAAAATTGTTCACAGTGATGCTCCTAACCTGGAAGCTCCTGACCCAAGATGGGCAGGAGAACTTTCTAAATTAAAAGATTTGTTAGCTAATCAGAAAACCCCTGCTTAGTTATTTAATCCGAGAAATCAAAAAAGAGATTGGAATTTCAAGAGCTTTTATTGAATTTTTTACAAAAGCCCTATTATTAAAAACATCATAATCTAATCTTTCAATAGAATCTAATATTCCTCTGTAAAGGCGTAAAGAAGTCCATACTGGCCATCTCGCATCAGCTGATAGCCATTTAATACCTTCCTCAGACTTTTGGAACCATTCACGAGCCCGTGTTAATTGAAAGTTCATCAGTGCCTTCCACTGCTTGTTTATTTTTCCTTTTAAAAGTTCTTCTTCAGAATAATTAAATTTTTCTATATCTGCTTGTGGGAGATAAATTCTTCCTCTTTGTCGATCTTCTCCTACATCCCTCAATATATTTGTTAATTGATTTGCAATTCCAAGAGCTATAGCTGCTTCGGAGGGATCAGGCATGGCACTCCATGGGGCTGATGTATAAGCGCTATCAATCCCCATCACATTTTGAGTCATTAAACCAACAGTCCCTGCGACTCTATAACAATAGAGTTTTAATTCATCAAAATCCTTGTACCTAAATTTATTCAGATCCATTCTCTGGCCATCTATCATGTCTAGATAAGGTTGAATACTTTGTGGATATTTCTCGAGGGTATCTAATAAAACTGAGTCTAATTCAGATTTTATATTCCCTTTAAATACATTTTTAGTATTATCTTCCCATTCATCAAGATTGTCT
>NZ_CABYWZ010000022.1 GCF_902522795.1 uncultured Prochlorococcus sp. | reverse complement strand
AAAGTTCTATACAAAAATAAAAAAAATACACTTTCATTCAAAAATACGTATGGTGCTGCCAAGATAAGTTTGGAAGGAGTAGAGAAAATTAATAAAAAAATTAACGATAAAGTAAAAGTTGAATTGTTAAATTACCAAAAAAATAAACTAGAGTCCCAATTACAAACAGGAGATTATAAAGTTACTCTTTTTGGAGCAGGTTCCTCAGGAAAAACATCTATAGCAAGATCTTTATTGAAAAATATTGTCGGAGAAACTTCAGCAAAAATAGGTACAACAAAGCAAATTAATATCTATAAAATTCGTATCCCAATCTTAAAAAGAAATATTAATATAGTTGATACACCGGGTTTATTCGAACCATCTAAATTAGGAGAAGAAAGAGAAAAAGCAACAATTATACAAGCATCAAATTCTGACTTAGTTCTTTTTGTATTAGATCAGGACATAAATAAATACGAAAACTATTTAATTAGAGAATTATTAAAATTAAGGAAGAAAATAATAATAGTTCTAAATAAATGTGATTTGAGATCTAGAGAAGAAAATAACCTTATCAAAGAAAATATAATTTCTATAACCTCCGCTAGAAAAAATAAAATTTCCGTTGTTCAAACAATTGCAGTCCCACAACAATCTCCCTACATAAAATCAGATGCTTTAGATTTAGTTGCAGACGTAGGAAGTTTATTTAGAGAAATAATTGAAACGCTCGATAATAATGGTGAAGAGTTATTGGCGGATAATATTCTTTTTCGCTCAAATAAGTTAGGCATTAAAAGTAAAAATTTCGTACAAGAAGAAAGATATTTAATGTCAAATAAAGTGATTAATAAGTATATGTGGATAACAGGAGGAGTAATACTAGTTAATCCACTTCCCGCTGTTGATTTCCTTACTACTACCTCCGTAAACCTTCAAATGATAATGGAATTATCAAAAATATATGAAATAAAGCTATCAAAAAAGGATGCAAAAGATTTGGCTACTTCATTGCTAAGCGCATTAGCTAAACTAGGAATACTAAAAGGGGGACTAGCCATTCTTTCTCCTGCTTTAGCTACAAGCTTGACTAAAATAATATTATCTAAATCTATACAATCAGTTACAGCAGGCTGGTTAATACGAATAGTAGGACTAAGTTTGATTGAATATTTTAAAAATGGGCAAGATTGGGGAGATGGAGGGATTCAAGAAGTAGTAGATAAGATCTATAGAATAAGTAAGAGAGACGACATTTTAAATAACTTCGTAAAAGAAGCTATTTCAAAAATTGAAAAGAAAAAATATTATAAATCAAATAAAAGTTTGCCTCCATTTACTAATTAAAATTGGATAATTGATCATTTAGATAAGTTCTGAAATCAAAGATAGTTATTAAGAGTAAATAGGCAATACAAATAGCTATAGAGATAAACCCTGTTACTATTGCAATCATTTTTGGTCTACCCATAATTCATTAGTTATGCATTTAAAAGTCTCAAAAGTTCTTCAATATGAGATTCTTTTGTATTGTAATTTCCCATGACAACCCTTAAAAAATATTTACCTTTAAATTTCGGTCTAGAAAGCATAAAGTTATTGTTAATTAATTCATTAACTTTAGTTTGAGTCCATGCATCAGAGTCTTTCAGCTCAAGTTTCTTTGGTAAGAATGAAACAATATGAAGAGGACCTGAATATATATCAAATTTATTTTTACTAATATTTTTTATAAAAAAATCTTTTCTTTTAATTGATGATTTTAATATATTTTCTATTCCATTCAGACCTAAAAAACGTAACCCAAGCCATAGTTTGATAACCTCTGCAGGTCTTGAACCTTGTATACCTATTTCTCCTCTATTTAGTATATTTTCTTTAGATGATATATATGGTAGTCCAGTATTAAAAGTATTTTCTAAAGTACTCATATTTGAAACCAATAACAAAGATGATGTCTTTGTAATGCCAATTATTTTTTGTGGATTTATCGTTATAGAATTAGCCTTATTAATATTATTTAAACCTTCTATTGGAATAGAAGTTATAGCAAAAATCCCTCCAATTGAACCATCAATATGTAACCATATTTTTCTTTGTTTACAGATTTCACTTATTTCTTTAATAGGATCAATAGCTCCTCTTACAGTTGTCCCAAGGGTGGCAACGATAGCAAATATTTTTTTATTTTCTATTGAACATTTATCTAAAGACTTTCTGAGATAGTCTAAATCCATTCGACCTTGATTATCAGTTTTAATCCTGACAAGATTCGTACTATCAAGACCCATTATTCTTATACATTTAACGAAGGAAGAATGAGCATCTTCACTAACAAGTAATACAGAATTAGGATTTGTACCTAATCCAGCATTATTTCTAGCTGCTATAAGTGCATTCAGATTACTTAATGTACCTCCGCTAGCAGCTATACCTCCTGAGAAATCATTAAACCCTAATTTCTTTGAAAACCATTTGCATAATGATTCCTCAAGCAAAGTCACACTTGGTGATAACTCGTAAGCAAGAAGATTGTTATTTAAACCAGCAGCAATTAAATCTCCCAAAATAGAGAAAATTAAAGGCGGGGGGTCAAGGTGAGCTAGTGAACCAGGATGAACGGGATTAAACGAATTTTTCAAAAGAGATTCAATCTCAGAAAACAAATCTTCCTCAGAGTTACCATCTTCCGCAGGCATAATGCACTTGAAACTCTCATCAAAAGGTAAAGGACCATTTTTATCAGCTTTAGAGAACCATTCACAAAGAGTTTGACTTGCTCTATTCAGAAGAGTAATCAATTTGTCATTAGTCCCTAAATATGAGGGGAAATATATATCTTTATTATTAATTAAATCTTCAGCCATCAGATAAGATATCTATTAATAATTCTATTCTCAATATTGATAAATGAGATATATTTTTGAAAATGGAAATAGTAATAAAGATCAACAAAAAAAAACAAACAATTCAAAATACACTTTGTGGATGAATTCGATATTAAGAAGATCTAAAGAAATTGGAAAAGTTGAACTACCAATCTGTTCAATAATTTTAGACGAGAGAGGAAGATGTATTGGCAGAGGAGTGAACAGGAGGAATATAAATAAAGACCCATTAGGTCATGCTGAGATAATGGCACTTAGGCAGGCATCTCTAATAAAAAATGATTGGAGATTTAATGAATGTACTATTATCACAAATTTAGAACCTTGTACTATGTGTTCCTCAGCTCTTATTCAAGCGCGTATGGGTAAAGTTATTTTTGGGGCTTACGATAAGAAAAGAGGTGGATTGGGTGGCTCTATTGACCTATCAAAACATGAAAGTGCTCATCACAAAATGGAAATAATTGGAGGGATCCTAGAAGATGAATGTAGTAAAATTTTGCAGATTTGGTTCAAAAAGTTGAGGACTCAAAAATAGAAAATTTCTTTAGCTCAGTATCAAATAGGTTTAATAATCTGTCAACATTCTCCTCACATGAATTAAAGCCCATCAGCCCTACACGCCACACCTTACCGGATAATTCTCCAAGTCCATTTCCTATTTCTATTCCATAGTTTCTTAAGAGATGATTTCTAAAACCATCCCCATCTACTGCTGGAGGTATTTTAACTGTGGTTAAAGTTGGCAATCTATAATCCTCCGGTACATGTAATTCCATTCCAAGTCTTTCTAAACCATTCCATAGTTTCTTTGCATTAGTATTATGTCTATTCCAAACATTTTCTAAACCCTCATTCGCAATTAAACGTAAACCTTCACGAATAGCAAAATTCATATTTACGGGGGCAGTATGATGGTAAACACGATCAGAACCCCAATATTTATTTAATAAAGATAAATCTAAATACCAGTTAGGTACTTTGGTTTTTCTTGAACTTAGTTTTTCTTCAGCTCTTTTATTCATTGTAAAAGGGCTTAATCCTGGGGGACAACTTAATCCCTTTTGACTACAACTGTATGCTAAATCAATTTTCCATTCGTCTATCAATAATTCTAAAGCGCCGAGTGAAGTAACTGCATCAACTAAAAATAAACAGTTATTTTTTCTACAAATATCTCCAATACCATCAAGAGGTTGTAAAACACCACTTGATGTTTCAGCATGAACAATAGCAAATATAGCTGGTTTTTTAGTCTCTATTTCATATTTTATTTCTTGATAAGAAAAGGATTCACCCCAAGGTTTTTCTATAACAGATACATCTGCTTTATATCTAGTTGCCATATCAACTAATCTATCTCCAAAATATCCTTTTTTAGCGATAAGAATTTTTTCTCCTTCCTCTATAAAATTAGCTATTGAAGCTTCCATCGCTGCACTTCCAGTACCGCTCATTGGAAGAGTCAGACGATTATTACATTGCCAGGTGTATCTTAGAAGTTGTTGAACATCAGACATCAATGAAATATATGCTTCATCTAAATGACCAATTGGATTTAAGGAAAGAGCATTTAAAACTTCTGGATGAGCGTTTGAGGGTCCAGGACCTAATAAAAGTCTAGAAGGAACATAAGTCTTTGAGAAATGAGATAAATTCTCTTCATTTAAAGCCGTAATAAGTTTTGCTTCTGTCAAAGCATTACATTCAATTACTTTTAAATTAGACTAATATCGTCGCTTAAGCGATATTTTTTTATAGAAATTAATTCAATTTAAATAATTAAGTAAATAATTATTAAAGTTATGACTTGAAACACTGAAAGAAGACATCTAGTGTTGAAAAAAGTTACCGTTGATACATAATAAGAATCATCAAGTTATTAATTTCATAGAAGGTATCACAAAAGTTATGTCTAAGTCTCCACAAGATGTTTTAAGTCAAATTAAAGACGAAGGAATTGAACTCATCGATTTAAAATTCACAGACATCCATGGTAAATGGCAACATTTAACTCTCACATCAGACATGATAGAAGAGGATTCATTTACAGAAGGTCTGGCATTTGATGGTTCATCAATAAGAGGTTGGAAAGCAATTAATGCCTCCGATATGTCAATGGTTCCTGATGCAAGTACAGCATGGATTGATCCTTTTTATAAACATAAAACTCTAAGTATGATTTGCTCTATCCAAGAGCCTAGAAGTGGTGAGCCTTATGATAGATGCCCTAGATCTTTAGCACAAAAGGCATTGAAATATTTAGATTCAACTGGTATAGCAGATACTGCATTTTTTGGACCAGAACCAGAATTCTTTTTATTTGATGACGTGAGATACGACTCAAAAGAAGGAGGTTGTTTTTATAGTGTAGATACTATTGAAGCGCCATGGAATACAGGGAGAATTGAAGAAGGTGGAAATTTAGGATACAAGATCCAATACAAAGAAGGTTATTTTCCAGTTGCCCCAAATGATACTGCGCAAGACATCAGATCTGAAATGCTACTTTTGATGGGTGAATTAGGCATCCCCACTGAAAAGCATCACCATGAAGTTGCTGGTGCTGGTCAACATGAACTTGGAATGAAATTCGATTCGTTAATTAATTCTGCAGATAATGTAATGACATATAAATATGTTGTCAGGAATGTTGCTAAAAAATATGGGAAAACTGCAACGTTTATGCCCAAGCCTGTATTTAACGATAATGGAACTGGAATGCATGTTCACCAAAGTTTATGGAAGAGTGGGCAGCCACTATTTTTTGGTGAAGGAGCGTATGCAAATTTATCTCAAACAGCAAGATGGTACATCGGAGGAATACTTAAACATGCTCCATCATTCTTAGCATTTACAAATCCAACTACAAATAGTTATAAACGATTAGTTCCGGGATTTGAAGCACCTGTAAATCTAGTTTATTCTGAGGGTAATAGATCAGCTGCAGTAAGAATACCTTTAACAGGACCAAGTCCTAAAGCTAAAAGATTAGAATTCAGATCAGGTGACGCACTTGCAAATCCTTACTTAGCATTCTCTGTAATGATGCTTGCTGGTATTGATGGAATTAAAAATCAAATTGATCCTGGTGATGGAGTAGATGTAGATTTATTTGAACTTCCAGCTGATGAACTTGCAAAAATTGATACAGTCCCTTCATCTCTAAATGACTCACTTAATGCGCTAAAAGCAGATAAGGATTATCTATTAGCTGGTGGAGTATTTACTGAAGACTTTATTGATAACTTTATCGATATAAAATACGAAGAGGTACAACAACTAAGACAAAGACCTCATCCACATGAATTCTTTATGTATTACGATGCATAATTAAAAAAACATTTATTTTAAATTAATCAATTTGAGAAATATCACAAAATATTCTCAAATTGATTTTTTTTTTGTTGGAATATATATATATAAATTTAAAAATGGCTAGGGAATCTATTTCAAAAATTGCATATAAAACGCTACAACAAAGTAAAAGCATTGCAGGTTTCGCTCATAAACAGATCAGTTCAAGATTAATGAATTTTATTCTTCCCGATTCGAAGCTTGAAAATTTTGATATAGATAAGGATCTTCTGATGCAAATCCAAAATTCAATGGATATTTTAAGAGAAGAAGACTGGAATGATGCAGAAAAAAACATATATCCAAAAAAATTATTGTTTGACGAGCCATGGCTTAGATATCTAACTCAATATCCTAAAATTTGGCTCGATATGCCTAATACATGGGATAGACGCAGAAAACAAAACTTTGATGATCTCCCAAAATCAATTGATAAAGATAATTATCCTCAATATTATTTGAGAAATTTTCATCATCAAACAGATGGTTATTTATCAGATTTTTCAGCGAGCATTTATGACCTACAAGTAGAGATACTTTTCAATGGAAGTGCTGATTCAATGAGGAGAAGAATAATTAAGCCATTAAAAGAAGGACTAGAAATTTTTAGCGATAGAAAAAAAAGTTCTATTAAAATACTTGATGTTGCTACAGGATCTGGAAGAACATTAAAACAATTAAGATCGGCGTTTCCCAAAGAAAAAATTACAGGGCTTGATTTATCCGATTCATACTTAAAAGAGGCAAGTAGATATATATCAGATTTAGATGGAGATTTAATTCAATTAATAAAAGGTAATGCTGAAGAATTACCTTTTGAAAATGATAGTTTTCAATGCATTTCTTGTGTTTACCTATTTCATGAATTACCTCGAACAGTTAGAGCTAAGGTATTAAATGAATTTTTTAGAGTTCTTGAACCCGGTGGAATATTAGTATTAGCTGATTCAATTCAAATAAGCGATTCACCTGACTTTACTTCCGTAATGGAAAACTTTTATAAATCTTTTCATGAGCCTTTTTATTGTGATTACATAAAAGAGGATATAGATTCTAAAATTGAGGAAATAGGGTTTAAAGATGTAAAATCAAATTCCTTTTTTATGACCAAAGTATGGTCTGCTGTAAAGTAAATAAAAACATCTATGACCTACTGGGATAAAGATACTATTCAGCTTGTTCAAAGTCTTAATAACAAATTAAAGATTGATCATTCTAAATGGCATAAATATAAAGGAAATAAACATAAACGATCTGCAGAACTAATTTCGGCGGGATTATGCCATTTAATTATTTCTTGTAATGAGAAGGAAACTATTGAGTATATAGAAGAAAGCATTAAATGGTTAAAAGAAATCAACGTAGATCAACCTTGTCCTAGTAAAAAATCACCTTTTTAAAGCTAACTGAAGCCTATTACCTTTACTACTCCATCTAATATCATCAAAACATTCATTAATAATGTAAAGGCCACGTCCATTTACACTACTAATTTTTTTTGGTAATTTATAGTCCCTTTTTTTTATTTCTAAACCATTACCTTGATCTTGAATTTGCCAAACACACCAATTAGGAGTAATTATTCTTCTTACTCTAATGTTTTTTTTAGGATCTAATTTATTTCCATGTTTTACTGCGTTAACTAGAGCTTCATGTAAACCAAGTTTTATAAGATAGCTTGATTGAGAATCTTCAATAGGTTCTAATAATTGATCGACAAATTCATTTAACTGTAATGACGATTCGAATTCGTAGTTTGACCAGTAAATCTTTGGTCTTTTAAAAATTTTTTTTAAAATATTTTTGCCCCGAAATAAGGACATAATAATATTTTTATACTGTCTTAATTTTAACTTATTAAATACCTCTATTTTAAAGAATATTATTATGTCTCTCTGCAATAGAAGGATGACGTAAGATGGAGTCCATAAGTCTTACTCCTCTAAGTTGATTTATTAAAGGCATATGTCCATCGGGAGCATCCAATGACCAGCAAAAAGATCCAGGATATCTAGTCCATAAGCCCTCTTTTTTCCAACCTATTTTCGGCCACATTAATTCATATTTTTTCCCTACTGATTTTAATATCTTTGCCTGAATTGAGAATCCAAATCTACCAGTAGAATAAATAGTCCATAATCTATCTATTGTTTCAAGATCTGTACCTGACATATTTTTAACTTCACTATAGAAAACATATCCACGTTTTTCAGCTAATTTTCCAGCTAACTTTCGTAAATAGGAACTTGTTAATCTATCTGCCTCTTCAAATTTTTGCTCAACCAACATCAATTGCAAATCTTCATAATTAATATCAATATCTGAATATGTATTAAACCAATTATTGAATTTAGAGTCTTCAAAGAATTCAGGCTTGAATTTTTTTAAAACTTGTAATATCCAACCAGCAGCCCAGTCATCTCCATCACTATCAAAGATATCAAATAATATAGGGCCAACATTAAAAATATTATCGACTTCAGATTCTATTTGAGTTAATAAATTTATTCTTTTTCTTTGATTGGAATCTACAAATTTTTTTATAAGATCTAATGTAGCATTATTATAGTTATCTTGTTCTTTGTTATTCATTTTAAAAAATCAATTTAAAAAAAATCAAAACTATCCATGTATTTCAAAAGAAAAGAACTAGAGAAATTTAGAAGTTTTAAAGGACCACTTATAGATGTTAGAAGCCCGAGTGAATATTATAAAGGACATTTGCCTAATTCTATTAACATTCCACTTTTTGAAAATGATGAGAGATCTATAATTGGTACGATTTATAAAAAAGAAGGAAGAAAAAAAGCTGTCATAGAGGGATTAAAGTTTTTGGAAAAAAAAATCGAATTACTCCTTGATAATTTATTTATGAGTATTGAGTCATATAAAACTATCCCTAATAAAAATAATGAATATTTTATTAGAATATATTGCTCTAGAGGAGGAATGCGTTCACAAAGCATTGCTTGGCTACTAGAAAAATATAAATTAAATCCAATAACACTTAAGGGCGGATACAAAATATATAGAAGATGGGTATTAGATAGTTTCACAAAAAAGTTAAATATAGTAGTTATTGGCGGAAAAACAGGAACAGGGAAGACAAGATTATTATCATTACTAGAGAAATATAAATATCAAACTATTGATCTTGAAGGATTTGCTTGCCATAGAGGAAGTACATTTGGTGGTTTAGGAATGAAAGAACAGCCTTCAAATGAACAATTTGAAAATATAATTGCAGAAAAATTAAATTCTTTTAAATATCCTAATAATATTTTTGTAGAAGCTGAAAGTGCAAATATAGGTAAATGCAAAATTCCTCATGAATTCTTCAATCAGATGAAAAATTCTAGGAGAATTGAAATATTAAGAAGCGAATCTAACAGGTTAGATGAGTTGATTGATACATATAGTGTTTTTAAGAAAGAAGAACTCCAAGAATCTGTATTAAGGATTAAAAAAAGATTAGGACCACAAAGAACAAAAATAGCTCTCGAATCAATTTATAATGAAAGATGGGATTTAGTTTGCAAATCAGTTCTAGAGTATTACGATAAATGTTATGAATATGAAAAGGTTGGTAAAACAAATATAAAGATATTAGATTTAACCGACAAAAAATATGATGAAAGTATCCTAGAGTTAGTAAATAATGTTTTATAAATAACTACAAACGAATGTGAAAAATATTTCCTAAGATAATAAATTATTAAACTAACATTATGACAGCAAATAAAACTGCAAAAATACAATTTTATGAAGGAACTGATGAACCTGTAGTGCCTGAAATAAGACTAACTAGGAGTAAGGATGGTACCACCGGCCAAGCTTTATTTTTGTTCGAAAAACCTCAGGCATTATCCTCAATTACGGATGGTGAAATTTCAGGTATGCGTATGATTGACTCAGAGGGTGAAATATTAACTAGGGAAGTTAAAGTAAAATTTGTTGATGGAGAACCAATATTTTTAGAAGCAGTATATATTTGGAAGAACACATCTGACTTTGATAGATTTATGAGATTTGCAAATAGTTATGCCAAATCAAATGGATTAGGATATTCTGAAAAGAAGTAGAATATTGTGAAAATTGAGTAGTTCTTCATATTTCAAGTTAGTAGTAATTTTCATAACTTCTTTAATAGTTTGGACTCTAAGAGATTTTCTCCTATTAATAATTTGTTCATTAGTTATTTCAAATATTGTATGTAATTTATGTAATCAAATACAAAAGGGTTTGAAAATTCCCAGACCTCTTTCATTGTTTCTTGTCTTAACTTTCATATCAGTAATAGTATTTACTATTTTTATTCTTGTATTGCCTCCATTTATAAAAGAATTCAATGAAATACTAGTTGATATTCCAAATGGTTTATCAAAAATAAATATTTTGATTAATACAAATCTGAATAAATTTAATATTTTAATATACGGTGAACAATCAGAAAATGTTATAGACATTTTCAGTCTTATAAATAATGTAGTAACTATTCCTGATGCCTCAACTATTGCAAAAGCTATTCAAGAAAGTTTTAAAAATTTAATAAATATAGCGGGGAATCTTGGTTCAGGTTTTTTGAAATTAATATTCGTATTAGCAGTGAGTTTAATGTTTTCTATTGAACCAAAACAATATAAAGAAAATATACTTCTATTAATTCCAAAAAATTATCGCAACAAATTTAGAAATATTCTGGAAAAATGTAATGCCGCATTAGCAAATTGGACCTTTTCTATGGTCATAAGCTCATTATCAGTAGGTCTATTATCATTAATAGTTCTGTCTATATTAGACGTTAAATATGTTGTCTCAAATGCTTTAATAGCAATGGTTCTTAACATTATTCCAAATATAGGTCCAGTTATTAGTGGGATATTTCCAATCTCAATTGCACTACTAGATAATTTTTGGAAACCACTGGCCGTTTTAGGAGCATATGTAATCATTCAAAATATTGAAAGTTATATAATAATGCCATCTATTATGAAGAAAAAAGCAAACTTACTTCCTGGTTTAACATTAATATCGCAATTTGGATTTACCTTCATTTTTGGTCCATTAGGCTTAATACTTTCTCTTCCATTAGCTGTAGTAATTCAGGTTTTAATCAAAGAATCATTTAAAGATATTTAAAAACTAATTTATTTTTTTATATAAATATGGGTAAGAAAAAAGTATAAAGAAAGCTAAGGGATGTTTACTAATAGCAAAATATAGTGAATTAAAAGTAAAATGATCAAATAATATTCTTAGCTCAGTAGAAAGATCTATTAAAACTAAAGAAAATAAAATTATCAAATAGTAATTCAATTTCATAAAATTAGAAGTCTGATCTCAGTCTTTAAGCAACAAAGATGGAGCCAATAAAATACTTGAATAACTTCCAACTATAATTCCTAATGATAAGGCTAAGGAAAACCAAAATAGCGAGTAAGATCCAAACAAAATTATGCTTAATAAAGGGATTAGAGTTGTAATACTGGTAAACGTTGTTCTCCTAAATGATTCGTTTACTGATAATTGAATAGTTTCGTTATAGCCTTCTTTCTTTGATTTTAAATTTTCACGAATTCTATCAAAAATAACAACAGTATCATTTACAGAATAACCAGCAATAGTAAGCAAGGACACAGCAAATAAACTATTTACCTCGACAGATAAAATAATTCCTAACCAAGAGAATATACCGAAAACAATTAATAAATCATGGAATAAAGCTAATAATGCAAATAATGCATATTTTTTATCAAATCTAATAGTTATATATAAAGAAATTGCAAATAAAGAAACTAACAATGAAGTAACACAATTAGTAAGTAATCTTTTCCCGAGCTTTGGACCTATTAATCTTGAATCCTTACTCTCATAGTTTAGAGGTCCAATAATATTATCTAGATTAGTAATAAGATTATTTGATTCTTCGATACTCAAATAAGGTGTTCTTATTGAAATCAATTTATTATTATTTTGGGATTGTAATTTAATGTTATTTAATAAGTTTTTATTTTTAGAGTTCTCTCTTAGATTTTCTAAAACCGAATCAGGAGAAAAATTAGAACATTCCTCCTTACAAAGTCTCTCTATTCTTAGTTCATTTCCCCCAACAAAATCCATCCCTAAATTTATAGGTTTCTTATAAGAAGTATTAAAAGTAGAATATAAAATTCCGAAAAGACTCAACAAAATAAGAACAGTTGAAAAACCAATTATCTTTCCTTTATTTTTTATTAGTTCAAGATTGTATTTCATAGGAAATTTGAAATAAAAAAATTTAATTTGAAAAATTATTCCTTGGCAGATAGAGATTTTTCTGTCTCAAAGATTGATATGTTGTAAAAAATCGCAAAATAGTTTTAGAACAATTTAATGAGGTAAACAAGCTTATTAAGACTCCAATACCTAATGTTGCCGCAAAACCCTTAACGAAATTTGTTCCTAATAAAAACAATACAAAACAACTAAGAAGAGTTGTAATATGGCCATCAACTATGGATGAATTAGCTCTCTGAAAACCGCTATCAATAGATCTTGTAAGAGTATTACCATCATATAATTCTTCTCTAATTCTCTCAAATATTAGAATATTTGCATCAACAGCCATACCAATGCTAAGTATAAGCCCAGATATTCCAGGTAAAGTCAAAGTTACAGGAATTAGAGAATATATGGCTAAGTTAAAGAAACCATAAAGTATCAGAGAAAGAACTGAAACAAAACCTAGAATTCTATAATTAAAAATCATAAAAATACCAACAAAAATTAACCCACTAATTGCTGCATAAAGACTTTTTAAAATATTTTTGGATCCCAACAGAGCCCCTATTGTGTTAGTTTCTACTATTTCAATTGGCAATGGCAATGATCCTCCTTTAAGTTGAACTTCTAATTCTCTAGCATTTTCAGCACTAAAATTACCGCTTATTGTTGCTGATCCACCTGTAATCCCAGTACTAGCAAACTGATTACCAACACTAGCTTCACTTATTGATTCACCATCCAGAATGATAGCCAATAGTTGATTAGTGCCAGCAATTGACTTTGTAATTTCTGCAAACTTTTCACCTCCTGAATTACTAAAAGTTAATAAAACTTCCCAATTACTATTTGTTTGTTCTTGTCTCCTTCCTGCATTAATAAGATCCTTACCTGATAAATTTGTTTTTATAAATAAATTTGTAATTTCTTTGTTAACATATTTTTTTATTTCAATTAACTTCCCATATAAATCATTACTAGTAGATGAGTAATTCAAATCTTGCTCTATATCATTAAGATTATCTTGAATAATATTTAAGAAATTATCATCATTTGGATTTTTTTCTGCAAAGGCATATTGTTCAATTAATTCTTTAATACTCAATCTCTGTATTTGCAGGGTTTTTAAATCTGTAGATGTTCCTTCTTTTTGGGTTCTAAATTCTAGCAATGCAGTCTTACCTAATACCCTTGAAGCAACTAATGGATTTTGTTCTCCTGGTAATTCTAAAATCAATTGATCTACACCGAGGGTTTGCAAATTAGATTCAGAAACTCCTAAATTGTTAACGCGCTTATCTATAACCGAATTAACTGCTTCAAGTTCGTCCCTTGCTACCTTACCTTCTTCTTTAATAATTTGTAGTGTAAGTTGAGAACCCCCTTGCAAATCCAATCCCAACTGTAAGGGATAATTTATTAATAGATAAACAGATAAAGTAAGTAGAAATATAATAAAAAAAAGCCAACCTTGCCTTCTTTTCATTACCTATATACTCCCACCAATTAAATCTTCAACTTTTTCAACTATTTGATGTGGTTGAATTATTGTCAAGTTTTCAAGATTTCCATTATACGGAGTTGGAATATCCTGACTAGATAATCTAATTGGTCGGGCATCAAGATCATCGAAACACTCTTCTGTTATCAAGGCAATTAATTCTGCACCAATACCTCCAGTCTTCATACATTCTTCAACAATAATTACTTTATTTGTTTTTCTTATTGATTTTGAGATAGTTTCCATATCAAATGGTTTTAAACTTATTAAATCAATTAACTCAACATCTATTCCTTTTTTTTCTAATTCTTCAACAGCTTTAAGGCAGTGATGTCTCATTCTTGAATAAGTCAATAAGGTAATATCTTTGCCTTCCTTTACAACGTCAGCCTGATCTAAAGCGCAAGTGTAATCACCCTCAGGTAATTCTTCAGACAAATTGTATAGAAGGACATGTTCGAAAAATAGAACCGGATTATCATCTCTTATTGCTGCTTTCATTAAACCTTTAGCATTTGTGGGTGTACTACATGCAACAATCTTAATTCCAGGAACTGCATGAAAATATGCTTCAAGTCTTTGACTATGCTCAGCACCAAGTTGACGACCAACTCCTCCAGGTCCTCGAACTACTGCTGGTATTTTATAATTTCCGCCACTTGTATATCTAAGCATACCCATATTATTTGATATCTGATTAAAAGCTAAAAGCAAAAAACCCATATTCATCCCTTCTACTATTGGTCTTAAGCCAGTCATTGCTGCACCCACAGCCATACCCGTAAAACTATTCTCTGCAATTGGAGTATCTAAGACTCTTAACTCTCCATATTTTTCATATAAATCCTTAGTTACTTTATAAGATCCTCCATATTGACCAACATCTTCCCCCATAACGCAAACATTTACATCATTTGCCATTTCTTCATCAATCGCCTCTTTCAAAGCATTAAATAATAATGTTCCAGCCACAATTAATTACCTAATTAATCACATATATAATCCTACCACTTTGAATAATTTAACCTCCTTCAGCAAAGGTTATGAGTAGTAATATTGATAAAATCATCCCAGGCGAAAGTAAAAGGACTAAAAGGCCTAAGTCATGTAAAGACATTCAAAGAAAGTGTTTTCTTAATAATATTGGTAATTCAATTTTTCTTCAGAAAAAAACTGCGAATAAATACAATAAAAAGTCCTATACCTATAAAAGCAAAAGAGAACGTTAGCAAAAAAGATAATCCAATTATTAAGGTATTTATACTAGAAGAAATATTTTGGACTATTTCAGAAGAATTAGATGGTTTATGTACTGAAAAATAAATTGCAATTTTATTACTTAAAAAATAAAAAAATATAAATAATAGAAAACTCGTTAATGATCCTACAATAAAATTTAATGGTCCTTTTTCAGGAATGTTTTTCTCAAAATTCTCATTACTATTATCAGCCAAAATAAAATTTGAATAAAAAAAAATTTAAATGAATGTTATTCCCTTTTCAAGGAATGTGCAAACCCATGAATCGTAACCTTTATTTCTAAACATTTCATAATTTGCAGTTAATTCTTTTTTAGCAGTCTCTAAATCTTTAAAGAGTGCAAAGCATGTAGGGCCTGATCCACTCATTGAAAATGTGAGACAATTTTCTAATTTTGAAAGTAAATATAATGCCTGCTTTACAGAGTCATTTTCATTTTCAACAACTAACTGTAAATCATTTTTAATAAATAAATGTTGATTATCACAATTTAAGTTATTTAAACCTTTATCTCTTAAATTTTTTCTTATGTTCTCAATCATTTCTCTATCAGTAAGATATTGATCACAAAATCTATTACTATATTTTTTATAAGTTTCAGCAGTTGATACTGATACCTTCGGATTTTTTAGAAGAATTGCTCCATATTCAAGGGTTGAATCTAATTTCTCCAGAATTTCGCCTCTTCCAAAACATAATTGAATACCACCATTTATAAAAAAGGGAATATCAGATCCTAAAGTTGAAGCTAATGAAAATAAAGTTTCTTGATCTAATCTCAAATCCCATAAATTATTAAGACCAATTAATGTCGCGGCTGCATTACTGGATCCACCAGCTAATCCTGCGCCAATTGGGATATTTTTTCTTAAAAATATATTCGCACCGTAATCTATATTTATTTTTTTCCTTAATAGGTTTGCCGATTTAACAATTAAGTTATCATCAGATAGGCTTAAATCATTACAATCAGACTCAAGTTTAATTAAACCTTCATTATTAATTTCAAATTCTAAATAATCAGCAAGATCGATATTTTGCATAATCATTGCTAACTCATGAAATCCATCCTCTCTTTTACCAATAACTTCAAGGTGCAAATTTATTTTGGCAGGAGATTTTATATTAATTTTCTTTTCAGCTAAATCTTGCATATACTTAAATTTTTATTTTTTAATTTTAATACAATTTTCCGCAAGCTTAATCCATTGGTCAATTGAAATATCTTGTGGTCTTAAATTAAAACAAATTTTTGAAGATGCAGATAATTCATTTATCTCTTCATTTGAAAGTATTGAATTAAGTGTATTTCTAAGCATTTTTCTTCTTGAATTAAATGAAATTCGAAGAAGTTTATCTATATATTTTTCTAGACTAATATCTAATCTTAAATCATTTTTAATCGGTTCAAAAACTACTAAAGATGAAAAAACTTTTGGAGGCGGACTAAATGATGAAGGAGGTACATCACAAATTTTTTTTATTTTTGATAAGAGTTGCATTCTTATACTAAGTGCACCAGCATTGGGACTTCTTTCTTTTGACATAATCCTATCTACAATGTCTTTCTGCATTAAAAAAATTATTTTTTCGTAATTATAGTTTCTTGTAATGCCCAATCGCCCTATGAAAATATCCAATATTGGGCCAGTTATATTGTAAGGAATATTTGCAATCACTTTTGTAATCTTCTTATTAATTGAATCTAAATTTACGGTAAGAATATCGCCCTGCTGAAGTGAAAACTTATCATTATTATTAAATTTATCATTCAATAAATTTATTAAATCTTTATCTAATTCAATCGCATGTAATTTATTAATTTCTGAATCTAATAACTTAGATGTTAAAGCTCCTTTCCCTGGACCAATTTCTAAAATAAAGTCATTTTCATTAAGAACAGCAATTTCTTTGATTTTTTCTAATATTTTTTTATTTACCAACCAGTGTTGTCCAAATCTTTTTTTTT
>NZ_CABYWZ010000021.1 GCF_902522795.1 uncultured Prochlorococcus sp. | reverse complement strand
ATAAAAATCTCTTGAAAATTCTGTGCCGATTTTTTTTGGGTTATTCCTTTGTGAAGATAAGTTTTTTAAAGACATTTCAATATTTTTATACATTAGAAATTTAGGTTTCTTGGATTAAGTAATGATTAATTAAAAAATAAATTTTTTTTAAATGGCTTAAATTTCTAAAATAGATATTTGTTGTTATTTCTTAGCTTAATCAAAATTTAAATATTATTTAACAATAGGGATTTAGAAAATATATATGGATAAAAAACAACTTGTTAACTACATCACTCTTTCGATTCTTCAAACTAAAAGAGTTGAAGATAGATTATTTAGAAAGGAAATTCATAGCTATCTTACCCAACTAAATAAAAAACAATTAAAAGCAATTACAAGTGAATTTATCATCTAAAAAATCATGAAAAAGCTACTGGTTTTTTTTATTCTTATTCTTACTTCTTGCAGTACAAAAGATGAATTATCCATTACCCAAGATGAATTATCCATTACCCAAGATGAATTATCCATTACAAAAGATGAAATTTCGATTACGAAAGGTAAATCATCAATTGAAGATGAAAAAAAATTATTTTATGTAACTAAAGAAACTGCTGTTCGTCTTTGTGGAGGTAAATCCAGAATAATTGAAAGTGAAAATGAAGAAATCATCAAAATAGAAGTCAAAGATTTTTCAAATGTTGAAAAAGAAAAATTTGTTCAATTTACTCTCGTTGAGACAGATAGAAAAGGTGGTAAATATAGAATTGTTAATTGTTATCCAAATAAAGATCCTAAAAAATCGGTAATTAAAACAATCAAGACTAATTACAAGTTAAATTAGTCCTATGTTAACTAGATCAAATGAAAATATTTAAATTTCTATTTGTAATTCCTGTAATAACTTTAATAATTATTTTTCAAACCTCTTTGCAAAATAGATATCTAATGGCTTCTGAAATTAGAGATGGAGAAAAAATTTTTAGAAATGTTTGTGCAGGCTGCCATGTAAGAGGTGGATCAGTTGTTCTTAAAGGATCTAAATCATTAAAACTTTCCGACCTTGAAAAAAGAGGAATTTCAGATGAGAAATCAATAGCAAAAATAGCTAATGAGGGGATTGGTTATATGAAGGGTTATAAAAATAAATTAAAGGATGGAGAGGATAAGGTTCTTGCAAAATGGATTATTCAAAATGCAGAAAAGGGTTGGGAGTAAATGAAAAGTGTAATTCTTGCATCGTTTTTATTTCTATTAGCTGAATTCTCTTTTGCTGAGGAATTAACTAGTTACACAATTACATCTGATTCTCAAAGAACTAATTTAGAGGGTGATCTTGAGGCTACAGGAAAAGTAGTTATTCAAAGAAAAAGTGATAATTTTGAGGCTTATTCGGACAAACTTTCTTTTAACAAGGATGGTAAAACTTTAAAACTTATTGGTAATGTATATGTAAAAAATTTTGAGTCTGAAGGAATTACAATTGAAGAATCATCTGGAGATGAGTTGACCATATTTACTGATACAGGAATTTTTGAATTCAAATCTCAAAATAAAAATAGAGTAAAAACAAAAATTAAACTCTAAATAAAGTCTTGCTTTTGAACTAAAAATATTTGTACTTTCTTATTTAAAGGAAATTTTTAAATGATATTTAAAGCTGCTTTAAACTAAATAATCTATAAAAAGAGTAGAAATAATTTTTATTATGCATCCAAGCAAAGTAGTCAAAGATCCAAAAATCAACGATACTTATTACGATCCAGATGTTAATAAGCTTTATCAATATGTAAAAATTGGTGACTTTCCGCCAGAATGGGTAGTAACAAATATAGATGAAGATGACGATTATTATTACTCTTCGATGGGATATTAGTTTTAATATTTATTATTAAATTCAATAAATTTGTCTCTTTAAAATTTGTGTGAGGAAGATTAAAGAGACAATCTAAATATAGACAAAAGGGTTTAAGGGAAAATTAAAAAGGAAATAAGATTAAATAAAAAAAATAATAATTCAATGTAAATTAATTATGAAATAATTAGATCAAATAATTTTGATTATATAAAATAAAAATTGTTGGAACTTTCAATGGCTATTAAAGATCATAAAAGTTTGCAAGACTCAAGAATTCTTCTTGTAGAGGATGATAAGAGTATTAGGCTTACAGTCAGTGAAACCTTGAGCAGCGAAGGTTTTAGAGTATCAAGTTTCAAAGACGGTTTAAGTGCCTTAGATTTTATTAATAATGATATTAAAAAAGATGTTGACCTAATAATTCTAGATTTAATGTTGCCAGGACTAAATGGATTAGAGTTATGTAGAAAAATAAGAAATGATGAAGACTATACACCCATACTAATTTTGAGTGCTAAAGGTAATGAATCAGACAGGGTTCTTGGATTAGAGGTTGGTGCAGATGATTATTTAACAAAACCTTTTGGTTTAAATGAATTAATTGCTAGATCTAGAGCCTTAATAAGAAGATCTAAACGTAATAAAAAATATATAGAAAAATCAAAAACTGTTCTCGAGTTTAATCATATAAAAATGTTTTTGGAAGAATGTAGGGTAACTTCTTTTGATAGAGAAATAACATTATCTCCAAAAGAATTTAAATTATTAGAGTTATTTATGAAAAATCCAAAAAGAGTATGGTCAAGAGATTTAATACTTGAAAAAATTTGGGAAATTGACTTTATTGGTGATACTAAAACTGTAGATGTTCATGTTAGGTGGCTCAGAGAGAAATTAGAAGAAGATCCTTCAGCTCCAAAGTTTCTTAAAACTGTAAGAGGTTTTGGATATAAGTTTGGATGAAAATGAAAACACTACAAGAAGTATTATTTTTTTTACATCAGAAGTGGAAAATAAAAGTCAAGCATTTTTCTCAATCAAAAGAAAAAAAATTTGAAGTTGATAAAAATAAGTATAAAAAAACTATTGATTTCCCATTTGATAAAATTAGACCTCAAGAAGTGTTGTCTTGGTTAGATTATTCATCGCAAGGGTGGATAATCTTATCATCTGATCTAACAATAAAATTTATCAATCAGAAAGCTTTATCTCTTATTAGGGTTATCAAATATAAAGATGTTATTGGAAAAGCAATAAATGATATTAATGAGCTTGAAGTACTTAGTAATAAAATTCTATATTTAAGAAAAAAAGATTTCCCATTCAACCTTGATTTCACAATTGCGGGAGTACCCATTTCGGTAAATATTGTTAGAGGAAGGAAAAAGAATTATTTAATATTATTGGAAAGTAAATTATCAATTGAATCGATAAAAAAACGACAAAATCAATTAATTAATGATGTTTCTCATGAACTGAAAACTCCTCTTACATCACTTATCTTAATTGGGGAAAGACTTGAATCAGTAGTATCAAAAAAGGATAGGTATCTTGTTAAAAGACTTAAGAAAGAGTCAAAAAGATTAAGAAAAATGGCCGAAGAGACTTTAGAGCTTTCTAAGCTAGAAAGTAACGAAGATTTTAATAAAAACAAAAAAATATCTATTTCAGATTTGATTATGGAATCTTGGCAAACACTAAAACCGCTTGCAGAAAAAAAGGATATAAAAATAAATTTATTTTCTCCAACAAAATATTATATATCTGGGGATATTGAAAATTTAAAAAGAGCATTTATAAATATTTTAGATAACGCTATTCGTTATTCCCCAACAAAAGAGGGCATACAAATTGAAATTTTTAAGAGAGATAGCTCTGTTGTTATAAGAGTTAGAGATAAAGGTATTGGATTAGAAGAAGATGAATCAAATGACATTTTTTCTCGTTTTTATCGTGGAGATCCATCAAGGACTAAATTTAAGAAAAGTGGAAGTGGCTTAGGTCTTTCAATTACAAAAAAAATAATTAATAACAATAAAGGTTTTATAAAGGCATTTAATCATAAAGATGGTGGAGCGATTATTGAAACTATCTTTCCGTGTCTTAATACAGATTTATAGGGAAAATTTAAAAAATATTAGGACATGATTTTTCTGCAATAAATTTTTTTAAATTCAAAACCCCTTCTCTTGTAAAAAGAATGCTTCCTTCTTTGGGGTCATCTGCCCAATAAGAATCTCTTTTGCCAATAGCTAACCAAAGCCTATCAGGTAATGTTGGCATGTACATACTCTCGAAAGCAGATGTTCCAATGTCATTTTCTTCTTTCATATCTTTGCATGCTTCTATCATTAGTTTGGGTCGATTTAAATAATGCCTGACACCCTGCCAATAGTATTTTGTTTCAGATTTGACTGGGGCGATGAAGAATATAATAAATAGAAGGTATTTCATGAATGAATTTTATTTAATTATAAGAATTGCCAAAAAAAAACCACCTTTTACAAAAGGTGGCTTTTTTTTATTTTTACTAGATTTTTCCAATATTTAGGAAAAGAGTTTCTCCAGTTGATTTCTTTCCAGTACCATCATTGTCAGTTGAAATCCATGCTTGACCGTCGCTTGTTATTGCTAAACCTTCAACCTTCTCAAGGATAAAACCACCAGTAGATTTCATAACTGGTTTTAGATCAGTAACTAACTCTTTTTCAACTAAGGGATAAAGTCTTGGAGGATTATTAGATTGAAGACCTTCGAAAATAACATCATCTAAATCTATCTTATATATAGCTTTCAATTTTGCTTTCTTACCATAGAAACTATCTCTTTCGATTACATATAACGCCCCGTCATGGTAAGTTAATTCTGAAATTCCAACACCGCCTTTTTTGATCCTATCTAATTGATAATTTACGGCCCCCCACTGTTTAGTTTTTAAATTATAGGAAAGGATCTTAGTAGTATTGAAAGTATCATCACCCCAAGGCTTCTGTTGAGCAATATAAAGAATATCTCCGTTTCTTGTTATGCCTTCAAATCCAGGATTTTCAGCATAATTAAGATACGAGGCTGGCGGAGTTATCTTCTCTAGAATTTCACCATCTGAGCTTACATGGTAGATAGCAGGAGGATGTTTATCTAGCTTTTTCTTGATTCCTTCAGTAGAAATGTAGAATCCACCATTACCATCAGTTGTAATACCCTCTTGATCCATAAATAATGCAGTCTTACCATCTAGCTTTATATCAATAGCTCTTTCCAATAGTGCTGGCGAGGATGAAGGATCAATAACATAAATTCTTGGCTGAGTTTTAAATGTTCCATCATTTACAGCATAAATTTTTCCGTCATCACCAGCCACCATTCCACTAATTGCCCCCCAAGAAACAAAATCAAGTCCGTTTTCATTTGTTAAATGTGGGTAAGAAGCTGGTGCATCTTGGAGTTGATAGATAGTTACATGAGAGGAAAGTCCAGGTTCTTTTTTGTTGTAGTCTTTTTCATTAGCTGATGCGATTAGACCTCTATCAGGAATAGCAACAAATCCTTCTGGTCCAATTCCTGAAGGTAATAGTTGAGTCAATATTGGTTGATTTAATTCTGTGATATCATATACAGCTACTATTCCTGCTCTTTCTGCTCCAACGAATAAATATGGTGTTCCATCAATTTTAGAGAATGTAACTGATTCAGGTTCTACACCTTTTTTACCAGCTCTCCCATCTTGGAAGTGGCCTATTTGAGCAATTGATCTTTCTAATCTATTTGCATCTTCATATACTACTGTTCCATCTTTTTTGAAAATAGTCCAAGATCTTGAACCACCTCTTTTTGCCTGATTTGGATCAATATGCTTGTAATCGCCTTCATTTGCTGTTGCAAAATGATCATTATCAATCCATGTTAGACCGTCTGGCTCTCTTCTTACATTTTTTAGTTTTTTCTTAAATTTATGTGCTCCATCTTTCTTTGTATCCATTCCTGCCATCTGTTTAACAATACCAGCAGTAAAATGTGATATTACATTCCCATCTTTATCTATAACTGCAAGATGGTTATTCTCTTGAAGAGAAACTACAGTCTCACCAAGATCATTAATTGCAACAAATTCCGGCTCGGGATCGCTAGGAGCTATTTCAGATAATCCTGTTAAATCTACTTTTTTTATTGATTTACATTGTATTTTCCCTCTTTTGTTTAACTTCACAAGAGAAACATAACCTGGAGGATTAATTTGTTTACCTTCCTCATCTAATTGAGGGATAAATCCATCTTTATATTCTTCATCTCTCTCATTCTCGATAGCAACAGCTAAAAAGCTTCCATCGGGAGAAACAAAGACACTATCAGGCTGCCCACCTAAGTCACATTCTTTTACAGCTTTTCTTGTTTCTAAATTATATTGAACTATTGCTCCTGATGGATTTGTATAACTTTCAGATGTATTTGAACCTATATAAGCATTGTTTCCAAGCGCTGCAATTCCAGTTGGTTCTGCTTCAAGCTCTACAATCCCAAGAGCTTTTGGTTTCGCAGGATCAGAAATGTCAACTAAACCAACTACTCCTAAATCACTATCTGTATACATCAATGTCTTTCCATCTTCTGATGCTGTAACTACTTCAGATGATGTTTTGGTTGTAGATTTTGAGCCCTTTGGTAAATTGTCACTTACATTAAAAGATGAAATTCTGTTGAAGTTTTTTTCATTTGCCCAATATTTTGTATTCCAATTTGCAAATCCGCTACTTGTAGAGGAGGCGACGATTGCAAGTAATGCTGAAAAACTTGCAGCAGCTAGGGTTTTTTTCATTTAGTGCGTAAGGAAACACTTTTATATAGTGTCGTTAAAAAGTTAAGAAAAAAAAATTGTTTTATTAAGAGTAAATTAAGGTTTATAAAAAGATAAGCAAAAAAAAAGGACCTCTAGTTTAGAGGTCCTTTTAATGTGGCTCATTTCGTTAGAACTTGAAACCAATTTCTGCACCGATACCAGTAGTATCATCTCCACCATCAGCTCCTTCAACTATAAATGCAAAAGGAGTGAAACTCATACCATCATTAAATTTGTAGGTATAAGAAAGGTCATAGGCATATAACTCCTCTTCACCATCGGTTATAGCACCGTTGGTACCCATACCTATTGTGATTTCACCAGGTCCAAGATCAGAGCTTAGTCCAACTGCAAATTGAGTTGTATCATTTCCTGAATCTGGGCTACCAAATTCGTATCCACCACTAATTGTTGGGAAACCATCAGGAGAATAAGAAGCATTTATACCCCAGTAGGTTGCTACATCTACATCAGCGTAAGCGAGAGCAAGACCATAATTGTCTCCACTATAAGCAACGTTTAGAGCGTAGATATCTTCACCTTCTGCTGTGAACATACCTCTAGTTGTTTCACCATCATCAGCAGAAATACCGACTCCAAATGAGAATCCATTATCAAGATCATAACCAGCACTAATTGTCTGATCACCACCAACAGCAATGGAGTTTCCTGTACCACAATCACTTAAAGCGTCAACAGTGTTTCCATAGTCACAAGCACCAGTAAACTGCTTACTTGCATCTAATGAATCACCAACAGTTATAGACCAACCTCCCAATGGAAATGTGTAGTTTAAGTCAGAAACTCTAAGTCTATCTGCAGAATCTTTACCGAAATCTGTAACTGCGAGGAAACTGTCTGTATCAGGTGTATTTCCTGTTTCAATTTCCACGTTTAATTTGTCTTCACCAGTAAAACTTGTGTTTAGGTCGACTTCCCAGAAATATGCAGCCATAACAGCTTCATCGGATACACCATCAGTACCACCAATCTGGAATTTAGCTTTTCCTTTCATAGTTGTTGTTTCGCTGAAAGAACCAGCTTCAATGCCGTTAACACGTGCTTCGAGGCCATCAACTCTTCCTTTCATAATTGCCAACTCTGAACCAAGCTCGTCACTTAATCTGTCTATTTGAGCTCCGTTTATTAAGCCTTCACCACCTGCAATTAAGTTGTTTAATTCAGCAGCAGCTTCTAAACGAGTAACTGAGTCACCATTGAATCTTGGACTATTTGTTAGATCCTTTAATGAATCGTAAGCCCAATCTCCTGGAAATAAACTATCTGATTTGAAATTATCTAGAGATACTAAATTGTTAGTTCTAGAGTAATCACTAAGATCTGTTGAATTGATCTCAGCTGCATTTACTGCTAAACCTGATGCCAAAGAAATAATGGCGGGAGCAGCAATTAATTTTTGAAAAAGTTTCATAAACCTCAACACGTAAAAATGGATATTAATCCAAATCCATAACAACGAATCAAGGTTAAGAAATGAGTAAGAAATAGAGTTAATTAGGAATTTTTAAAGAGAACTTAAACTTCTCTTAAAATAAATAAAAAAAACTTTTTAAATTTTGATTTTTTTTAAAAAAATCCTAAAAATAAATATTTATTCATCTTCAAATATTTTCAAAACTAAATAAAAAATGTCCACATGATACTTAGTTTAAGTTTGGGTTAAGAACTAATTAATTAAAAGATAAGCTTTTAGTTAATTAGTAATTGTGTATGAATTCAGTGCTATAAATATGGAGTCTTTTTATTCAATCATGACACCCATGAACATAGCAAAGAAAGCTTTGGTTTTCACTTCTGCAGTAGCCATCGCTGCTGGTACAAGTGTTCCTGGCACAAGCGTTTCTGCTAAAACAAGATTAAGTGGTGCTGGCGCATCGTTTCCTGCCAAAATTTATACTCGTTGGTTCAAAGATTTAGCATCTTCAGGCGGTCCAAGAGTTAATTACCAAGCTGTTGGTTCAGGCTCTGGAAGAAAAGCATTTATTGACCAGACTGTAAACTTTGGTGCTTCTGATGATCCTATGAAGGCCAAAGATATAGCAAAGGTAACAAGAGGATTAGTTCAGATTCCTATGGTTGGAGGAACTATTGCTTTTGGATATAACTATGATTGCGATTTGAAACTTACTCAAGAGCAAGCTGTTCAAGTTGCTATGGGTATGATTAAGAACTGGAAGGAAGTTGGTTGTAAGCCTGGTAAGTTAACTTGGGCGCATCGTTCTGATGGTTCAGGAACTACTAAGGCTTTTACAAACTCTATGGAAGCATTCTCACCAACATGGACTTTAGGAACAGGTAAATCAGTTAAGTGGCCAGCAGGCGTTGGAGCAAAAGGTAATTCAGGTGTAGCAGGTGTTATACAAAATACTCCTGGTGCAATTGGTTATGTTAACCAGTCTTACATAAAAGGTAATGTCAAAGCTGCTGCACTTCAGAATCTTTCAGGTGAGTTTCTAAAACCATCTGTAGAAGCAGGAGCTAAGGCTCTTAATGGTATTACTCTAGATGAAAATCTTGCTGGTAAAAATCCTAACCCAACTGCAAAAGGAGCATACCCTATAGCTTCATTAACATGGATACTCGCTTATGAAGAGGGTAATGGTAGAAACACTAAAGCTATCAAACAAGCCTTTAATACATTGTTAAGTGATGAGTATCAAGATAAAGCTCCATCACTTGGATTTGTCCCCTTAAAAGGAGATATTCTTGAGAAGTCAAGAGCTGCTGTAAAAAGAATCGGTAAATAAATCGTAAGACAATATTTAAAAGGAGGAATTTATTTCCTCCTTTTTTTTATGCAAACAAATATTTTGACAAGCCTAATATTAAAGAAAAAAGAATAAGTATGTATGTTGGAACTATTTTAAAAAAAGACAATAGTGTGGAGATTAAAACAAGAAAAATAGAGCTAATTAAAAAGTATTTTGATGAAAAACTATCTTCAATTAAATTAAATCCAGAAAAAATAACTGCTCCTGGAATTGTATTGATTACTCCTTCGATAAAGTAATTAATCGATTTAATTCTGTTTTTTATAAAGCCTTTTCCAAAAACAAAAATCAATAAAAAACTTGGTAAAAAAATTGCAAAAGTTGATATTAATGAATACTTTAAAGCTTCATTTATTCCTCCGACCGAAAACCCTGCTTTGTATCCAATAAAACTTGTAATTAATAAGACAGGACCAGGCGTTATTTGGCTAATCATTATTCCATCTATAAATTCATTTTTTGTTAACCATCCTTGCGAGATAACATAATCACTCATAAGAGGAATGATTACTAATCCACCTCCAAAAATAAAAAGTCCCGATTTAAAGAAGAAAAAAAACAGATTAAGATAATCTACTAGAAACTTTAAGTTTATAGACTCTCTTAAAAAATTAAAAAACTTAGATATATCTAAAAAGACCGAGCTACTCAAAAATGAGGTTGTTGAAAATATAGATAAAGGGACCAAGCTATAAAAAATATCTTTGAATTTCTTTAAAAATATATTTATCAATCCTGCAATAGTAAGTATTGTAATTAGTGGAAATTGAATATTATTATATTTGGCAAATATAAGTAGAAATAATATTGAGCTAGAGAATAATATTCGATCAAACTTTAATCTTTTTTTTAATAGAACTAATGAGAATGAAAAAATTATTCCTGCAATAGTGGGAGGATTAAAATAAATTAAATCTGTTAAGAATTTTGATCCAGAACCAATTTGCCAAAAAAAACTAAGAGCTATTACCGAAATGAATCCTGGGATAATGAAACTTATACCGGATACCAATCCACCAAGATAACCATTGATTGTAAGACCTATATATATTGCCAATTGAGTAGATATTGGTCCTGGAAGTATTTGACATAACCCAATACCTTTTTCAAAAGATTGAGTTGATATGAATTTTTTATTATTTATTAGTTCATCTTCGAATAAGGAAATATGAGCATAGGGTCCTCCAAAACTTAAAATACCAATTTTTAAGAAAGTTTTTGCGAGTTCAATTAAGGATATTTTTGCCATTAAAATATTCTAATTCCCAAAAATTAGTCTTTATGGAGCTGATAGGCTTTGTTTGAACGAGGGTAATTTAAGACTGGAAATCCAAGATAAGAATATTAAAAGTGATGAAAAATAAAGACAATATTGAAGACCAACACTTGCATTTCTCCCAATCATAAATAATAAGCCTGAGAGTAATGTTCCAATTAGTCTTCCAGCAGCATTTGCCATGTAATAGAAGCCAACATTTAAACTGACTTTTTCATTATCAGAGTAGGCCAAAATCATATAAGAATGTGTAGAGGAATTCATTGCAAAAACAAATCCAAAAATAGTGAGTCCTAAAATTATTGCTATCGATGGAGAACTTTCTCTCCATAATGCGATTCCTATCAAAGATGGTATGACCATTAATACGGCACTCCAAAATTGAATAGCTTTACGATCTGGACTTTCTTTTTGTCCCCACATCTTTCTAATTGCTGGAGCAGAAGCCTGAACAATTCCATAACCTATTACCCAGGCCCCAAGAAATAATCCTATTTCCATGTAGTCCCAACCAAATGCCATATCAAGGAATACTGGAAGAGCTACAACAAACCAAACATCTCTTGCTCCAAAAAGAAAGAATCTTGCTGCTGAAAGAATATTTATTGCATTTGATTTTGAAAAAAGATCATTAAAAGCTGGTTTGGTTTTCATCTTGCCAATTTCTCCAGGCAAAATTAATGTCAATAAAAAGGCTAAGCAGAGTCCAAAACCCATAATTGCTACAGCATTATTGAATCCAAATAACTTATATAAAATTCCACCCAAGAAAAAGCCAACTCCCTTAAGAGCATTTTTAGATCCAGTTAAAATAGCAACCCATTTAAAAAGTTGTTTTTGGCCAGTATCATTGCCATCATTTGTCTCTGGAACTACTGTCTTAACAGCACTTTTAGCACTCATTTTGTTTAAATCTTTTGCTATCCCACTAACTGCTTGAGCAACCATAACGTATGCGACACTAAAAATTACTGGCCAATCTTCCTTAACTGGAATAAGCATAAAAAGAGCAATGATTTGCAGAATAGTCCCAATCCATAAAGTAAGCCTTAATCCATATCTTGCTCCTATCCAGCCACCATAAAGATTAGTAATTATTCCAAAAAACTCATAAAAAAGGAAAAGTAAAGCAATTTGTAGAGTTGTGTAACCTAGCTCATGAAAGTGACCAACAACTAATAATCTTAATGCGCCGTCAGTAAGCGTGAACGCCCAATAGTTTGCTGTTACAACACTATATTGTTGAATATTAGATAACTTCATAAAGACATAAATTAAATCTCTTTTTTGATTACATATTCAGTAAGATCTGCAAGTCTGCAGCTGTAACCCCACTCGTTGTCATACCAAGCGTATATCTTTAATAAATTTGAATTAACAACCATCGTTGATAAACTATCAACTATTGAACTTCTAGAGTCATTTACATAATCTGCAGAAACTAAAGGTCTTTCTTCGTAGCCAAGAATTCCTTTTAAATAAGTTTCTGAAGCTTCCTTAAGTGCCAAATTTACTTGTTCAGTTGTCACTTCTTTATTTAATTCAAAAACTGCATCAGTTAAAGAACCATTAAGTAGAGGAACTCTGACTGCATGTCCATTTAATTTTCCTTTTAATTCTGGAAAGATCTCAGCGATAGCTTTAGCAGATCCAGTGGTAGTCGGTATTAAACTTTGCATACATCCCCTTGCTCTCCTCAAATCACTTTTATAAAAATCTACAGGAACTTGAGTGTTCGTGACATCGTGAATAGTTGTAATAGCACCGTGTTTAATTGAAAAATTTTCATTAATTACCTTTACTATCGGAGCTAAACAATTTGTAGTGCAGGATGCTGCAGTTATTAATTTATGTTTGGAAGGGTCATAAAGACTTTGATTTATACCGTAAACAATATTAAGTGATTCAGCTCCTGCAACAATTCCTTTGACTGGACAAGCTACTATCACTCTTTTCATCCCTAGAGAATCAAAATAAGGATTTAGTTTGTCTGCCTTTTTATTCTTTCCTGTACATTCCAAAATAATATCTACAGAAGATTTTTCCCAAGGAACATCAAGGTAATTTTTAAAAGATGTGTAGGCTAATTTCTTTCCATCAATTATTATTTCTTCTTCTTTAACTTTTATATCTCTCATCCATCTACCATGGACTGAATCGAATTCGAGTAGATGTGCAGCAGCATTCGAATCTCCTGCTATCTCATTTATATGAGTTATTTCTATATCATCTCTATCCCATAATGCTCTGAAAACTAATCTTCCTATTCTTCCAAAACCATTAATTCCAATTTTCATAACTTTGAAATTTTCTATTGAAATTATACATCAAAATATTTTGATGTATCAAGATGTTTTGATTAATGAAATCTTTTTTATTTAAGCTATATTTAGGAGAATTTAATTACTTTAAAATTGTTAAAAGAGAGTAGCAAAGTAAAAAAAGAAAATATATCTAAGTTGATGGTTTCATTTTCTGATCCTTTTAGGCTAGAAATAATTGACCTAATGATGGATGGAGAAGTTTGTGTTTGCGATATTATGAAATTAACTAATTTATCTCAATCAAGAATTTCATATCACATAAAAATTTTGAAGGAAGCTGGTCTTATCGCAGACAGACAAGAAGGTAGATGGGTGTACTACAGCCTAAATAAAGAATCTCTTTTTTTGATCAAGGAATGGATAACTTCTTTGACAGATTATTCCTCAAATAGAAAACGTTGCTGTGAATAAATTATATTTTAGATTTTATTAATTAACTTCTGATTCCCTGTCATAAGTCATTCCTGATTGTTCCATCCACTCAGCTTTAGTTTTGCAATTTTGTTTGTGATTAAAGATGTGAAAACCTTCAATAATAATCATTATGGATAGAAGCAAAACGGGAATAAAATATACAGGTGAAGATATTACTTCTTTATATTTGATTTGAGCAATGAATCCCTTGTATTTAAACATCCCCACAATTTCTATTTAGTAAATAATATTCACCTATGGTTAAGTAAAGTTAAAGAAAATTTTTTTTTAAAAATTAAGTTTAATGATGTTTACTTAAAAAAAGAAAAAAATAAAACCTTTCTAATTGGCGACAAGTTATTTAGCGAATAATAGTGATTTAATGGCAGTTTTTGGAAATGATACCTCTGCTGCAACACAGCATTACGTTAATTATGGATATAGCGAAGGAAGATTGATTTAAATTAAAAATAAAATAGTCATTTTATTTAGTGGTTTATTTAAAAGTGGTGTAAGTAGTAAGCGTTTCAAATTTTATTTTTAACTAATCCATAAATACATAAAAGAGGATTCACTATTAAAACAATCCAAAAAGGAGGAGGAGGTCCTCCATCAACAATTGTCCCAGCGTTAAAAGTATTGAATAGAGCTACTGCTAAAAAACAAAACATCAAGGCTAATTCACCTAATAAAACTTTTCTTAAAGAGGCTTTATCTTTTATGGAACTGCAAATAATCAATAAACAACCAATTCCCAAATTACTTGCTGCTACAACATCTGCAGTACCTCTAACAAGAAGCAATGTTTCATTTGAGGCATCGCCTGCAATAGTTCCAACTGAAAAGATGAGTAGGAAAATAATTAACAATCCCAACAGGATATGCAGCGCTCCAGTAGTTTTTAAAATATTTTTTAACTTCATAACAAAAGGAGCTTATCGCCTCTTATTTTATATCGACTGTCAATCAATTAATAATTAATTAATAATTAATTAGTTTTCTATTTTCATCTCTTTTATTTATTCTTAGCCCAATGAAGAGCATCCATATAACTGCAAAGACTATTGGTAAGAAAACGATAGCAAGTTTAATCATTTTTAAAATAGTGTTATTTGCAAAATAATAACCTTTAAATAAATAACAAAATATAGGTACTTTATCTAAAAAAAGTATGGTCTAGGTTAGATCGACTGTTAATCGTGATATCCAACTTTAGAAACAATATTTCCTGAAACAGGGTCAGTAACTCCAAGTTCGGGAGATAACTCTTCCATAAATCCTCTAAC
Source organism: uncultured Prochlorococcus sp. (assembly GCF_902522795.1). Lineage (GTDB taxonomy): Bacteria > Cyanobacteriota > Cyanobacteriia > PCC-6307 > Cyanobiaceae > Prochlorococcus_A. The sequence goes on along the minus strand of NZ_CABYWZ010000021.1, from coordinate 7,850 downwards.
CTCATCAAGGTGAGCAATCATAGCTGGTCTTTGAGCTGCAATAGCTTCTGCACTTTTCCATATTCCAACAAAACAGTAATCATTATCTCCAGTTTTAGCGATATATCTTTGAGTCATCCCCTCAAAACTTGTTTTATCTATTACTTTGAAATACTTATCTACACAATCAGATTTTAATTTAAATCGAACAACATTCATAAAATTTTGAGCAGTCATAAAAAAAGAGGGTTTTTATACCCTTCAATTTTAGATCGATTGTCAATTAAGTTACTTTGAAAGCTAAAAGCTAGATCATAAAATTAAATCCGATGGCATCTTGACGGCATTTTGACAGCTATTGATGCCGTCAGATTTTTCAATAAAAAAGCGAGTCTAAGTAACTCGTTATTATGAATTGGTTTTTAAGAGTCGGGGCGACAGGATTCGAACCTGCGACCTAGTGCTCCCAAAGTACCTAGATGAAATACTAAATAAATCTAAAAAGAATATTCCTCATAATTGGGAATAATCTAAATCCTTTATTGGTCTTTTCTTTTGGAAGAAGAAAATTCTTGCAATACTTATCACTATCTCCAACAAGCTTTTCTAGTTCCAATTTTGATTCTTTATACCTTTGACTTTTTTTATCACCAATTTGATAAGTACATAAGAATTTCAATCTTTCATTTCTGATCAAAGGTTGTAGTTGCCTGATAAGAAAAAATATTGTGAGTGAAAGGCTTATGAAACCAGCAAAAATAATAAATGAGGAAAAAATAGATGAAGAAAAGGAATAATTATTTTTCCTTTTTACTATTTTTCTAGATTTGGAATGAACTTTTTTTCTTGTGGGATATTTTCTTCCCTTAACACTATTTCGAGATAATCCTTTAATCCTTTTTTTTAACAAACTTCTTAAAGAATATGCGCATATGTTTCTTTTATCGTTTAGAAGGTCGCAAAACAAGTTATCAATACATAAAAAGTTTTATAAGGTATTTAAAAATAATTAAAAGCAAAGTTATTTATTTTTCCCAATTTTTTCCTAAGGTGAGCTTGAACCTCCGCTGAAAAGCAAGTCGGGGGCAACAGGATTCGAACCTGCGTCCTAGTGCTCCTTTCCTAGAAAATAGGGGCAGCACTAGGGCGTATTAATGGCTTTTTATTGCTCTTCTAAACTCTTTAACCCAACTTTCTGAAGAAGCTAACCTTCTCAAAAAAAACCGAACAAATTTTGAGGGAAGCGGAGGAACTACAAATAAAATGACTATTTATATATATCGAGTAATTTTATATATATTCCAAACAATACTAATATTGCTAAACATACCCCAACAAATGTATTAGTTTGAATAAGAAGCAATTCAAAAAAGAATTTAAATTTTGTATTTAAGGTAACCGCTTTTTTGTGAGCATTATTCAGAATAAGATTCCGAGTAGTTTTTATGCAAAAAAATTTAGATGAAAATTCTTATGAAAAAAGAATTGAAAATATAGAAAAAGGAAAATCTTATTTAAAAAGTAATGGATTTTTTAAATCAAAATCTAATATATTCGAAGATATACAAAAATTTATCTATATAAAGGTAATTTAAAAAAAAATTTTCTATTCACACTTTATTCGGACTTTTAATTGATTTAAAGTCGATCTAACGTAGAGGGATTAAAACCTCTTTCTTAATTATTTCTTCCTGTTATTCTGCTTCTTCTTTAACTTCACTTGCGTTTACCTCTTCCGCTTTTACTTCTTCTTCTTTAACTTCAACTAATTTTACCTTTGACTCTTCCGCTTTAACTTCAACTACTTTTGATGCTATAGATTCAAACTTTCCTTTAATAAAATTTACTATGAAGATTAATATTGGAACATGGGCTAGACCACCCATTATCACTTTAGTTTCTGAATAATACATTTGTAAGTTAATGAGAACTGAAATATTTAAGCATAAATTTAATTTGATAATTACTTATATTAAGTTGTTATTAAGGGAAATAATTAATTAACAGTCGATCTAAAATGATGAAATCTTTGATCGTCAACGTCCGCCATTAAATCATATTCTTTTAAATTTATTGTAATCCGCTTATATTCAAAATCATTTATTAAATAAGCTAAATATTTTTCTAAGAAATTTATATTAATTTTTAGGTTCATTAATATCTTTTATTAATTAATAGCTAATAATTCTCGTTCTAACTTTTTTTGATTGATAGACAATCTAAACTTTTTTATGAACACACTCATCACAGATAGAAAAAAAAGCTCGCTTATATCCCTAGAAGCAAGCTCTCATGACTAAGTTTGTTGAAAATCTAGACGAACACTTCTGTTGCTGTAGTGATACTTAAAATTACAGAAATAAAGAAAATGTAAGGGACTACCTTAAAAGGAACGTATCCTTGGCGTTTAGAAATAAAGTCCATTTAGACGAATCCAGGAATAATTTGACCTGTTGTTAAGTAAGCACCTATAGCAGCTATGAAGCTGGGTGATGGGGATTATCAAGCTTTTTAATCGGACGTATCTAACGTCCTTTTTTTGTGGATAAAATAAGCACTTACCTTATTTTTCTTTAATTTTATTAGGGGCAGTAATTAAAAAAATATTTTATATTAATCATTTTTTTCAGACCCCCCAATAAATATTTTTGAGGTTGACAATAAATAAAATTTTTCATGAAGAGTATTTGAGAATCGTTTTTCTTCGTAATAAAATTTTAAATCAAGTGGAGAAATATTCTCATCAAACCATTTGTCATATTTTATATAATTATTTTTTGCGAAATAAGACATTTTAAAATGCCTTATTTTTTCTACCCTTAGCAACCATTACCACTGGCACTAATAGATATGTAAAGAAAGAAATTAAGAAAATGTCTATATTCATTTTAAAAAATACCTGGGATGATCCAGCCAAAAAGACCGTAGTTTACTACCAATGCGAATAAACCCATCATTGCCATTCTTCCATTGGTTCTCTCGGCATTTTGCCAATAAGTTGGTTTTGTGTTTTCCATTTTTTAATTGTTCGTTAATAAGAGTGATTAAATTTTTATAGTGCGTAAGCAATACTTGGTGCTATCGCAGTAGTTATTATTGCAATGCCAAATAGTGATATGGCAATTAGATATGTTTTCATAAGAGTCCTACTTTTCCTGCTGTAAAACCCACAGTAAGAAAGAAACCAAACTCTAAAAGGTCTTTAGCACTTGAAGGGACTGAGTTAAATAAAGATGAGATGAAAATCATTTTGATATATATCCTCTAAGCTCCTTGGGGAACATAGTTATACATCGGGGAGATTAATCCACCGCCATCATCATCGTCGTCATCATCATTCCATGGCAAATCACTCAACATTAATGCACTAACAATAAAAACTGTTATGACTGGCATAAAAGGAAAAAGTATAGTGTTAATCCAAGTGTTAATTCCTGCCTCAAGCATTACACAAAGCCAGGAATAATTTGACCTGTTGTTAGATAAGCACCAATAAGAGCAATAAAGCCCATCATTGCAAATCTGCCATTAAGCTTCTCAGCAATAACCTTTTCCTTCTCAACTGTTTTTGTGTTTGTCATTAGAACCAACCAGGAATAATTTGACCAGTTGTTACGTATGCGCCAACGGCTGCAACGAAACCGAGCATTGCTACCCAACCGTTAAATCTTTCTGCTTCAGGGGTCATTTTATAAAGAGTAATTTATGTAAACTAATGTAACATTAATATTAATTAATGTAAAGAAATTAGTCTTATATGCTCATATTTATATAATTTCTATACATTTCTGTAACATATATGTATAAAAATAATATTTAAGAATAAGAAGTAATTATTTGCCATTTCTCATTTGTTCAAACATGTATAGATAGTACTGAGGATAAGTATTAGTCAAACTTTCAAGTCTCTCTTCGGTCATTTCCATCCCTTCAGGTAACTTAACTAAATTAGGTATTGCTTTTTTAGTAGCTTCACGACAAGAATTTATTCTGCTAATTACTTCAGATCTAATATCATTTTTAATTGATCCATCATTTTCAAACATATTATTTATATCCAAACTGTTTCCATCTAAAAGAGCAATTAAAACTTCATCTGATTTTTTTAAGGCGTCTTCATTTTCTTTCCCTTTGTTAATCTCAAAACTATAAATACAACCTCCCATAGCTACTACTCTTGCAAGACATTGATCATTTCCAATTTCACTACATGGAAGTTTAAATGACTTTTCTATTTTATTTAAATCGTAACCCTTCTCACCTTCAGGAAAGCCAGCGTAAGCATATGCAGGTAATATTAGAATTAATATAAAAGCAAAAATCTTATTCAAAATATCTAACCCTTCTTTTTAAAATAAAAATATACTTAGTTAATATAGATCATCAAAAAGTAAACCATTAATTTTTAGAAATTAAATATATTAAAACACTCTCATCACAAGTAAAATTAACTCGCTGCATCTTCTTTAGCCCATGTTTTATGTTTTTGATCTAGATCAGAAACTAAGTTTTTTTGATATGTCAACTTCAAGTGATTATGAACTAGCTGATCTTTAGTTAGAGTCATATCATTTGAGTAAAAATTCAATGGTTCAACTTTTATCGCTTTTTTATTTTCCATACATCTTCTCCAAATATTTAATTTCGATTCAATTTATAAAATGCTTTTACAACAAACCCCAGAAATTTAACTTTTTATTTGTCTTTGCTTAATTTACTAAAGTAAATTCTTACATTACTCTCAATTAAATTTTAAGTTCTTTCAATTGGAGCCATAGTTAAACCTTTACTGACTAGTTGCTCGTGATAAAATTCAGCCTGTTCAAAATTACCCCTCCATACTTCTGCAGAACCTGACTTGTCTACTTTAATGGCTAGATCCCATGATCTCTTTTCACTCATTCCTGGAATTATTGACAAAAGGGATTTTGCTACATGTTGAAACGTATTAAAGTTATCATCCAGAACTATCACTCTTGCTTCTGGATATTTTTGTTTTGCAGTCTTTGGTTCTAAGACTGTAGTAGGTGAAGTGGTAGATAATTCCATCATTACTGTTGCTGCTGTTGATTAGCTACTGACTGTTTAAATTCTAGTTTTCTTGCATGTCTATTGAGACCAGTCCATGTTGCGGTTTTCCGTTGGGTTAATAAAATCACTTTCTGCTTATTCTTGGGAGTTAAATTATATTTCTTTAAAAGTTTTCCAAGGGCTATGGAATTAATAGAGTTGCAAGTATTCATTACTCCTCATAATCTATTTCATAATCCTTTACGTCTTCATAAAGGGTACTAAAAGACTTTTCTATTAAATCCTTTCCTTGCCTGGTTAGTTTCAAATGTGTTCTCCTTTTATCTTTTGGATCTGATTCTTTTGAAATTAAACCTAAGCCAGCTTTGCCTAGTCTGTGATATCTACTTAAATAGTCTATGAGTCTTGATACACTAGCTTTACTCATATTAAAGTGTTCCTCTGAATTACTCGTTAAATAGTTTTATCCTTTTTTTTAACTTTTTAATTGGTTTTACCGCTGTATTGTCGTCCATCTTTTGTCCAATATCCCACTTTAAGTCCACATGACCACGGATAGTCTTTATAAATCCCTTTATGTACCTATTGTTTGTTGACATGGTAGTACTGTCATGTGGACAAGTCTTCACTAAGAATGGACTTATTACCTTTAGGCAAGCGGACTAAATCCTCGTGGAGTTTACAGACTTTAGCCCGCTTTATTTTTATAGCTATGGAAATTTTAAATGGCAACAAAGGTCTCAAATAAGACTTACTAGATAATTAAAATATAATTTTCTCGATCTTTTGTAATCTATTCCTATAAAAGAAGAATTACCAACTATTAATGACAAGGGTGGTGCAGGTCAGGCTGTAGGTCGATTTCTTAGAGATAATAAAGTATGGCAACAACTAAGAAAAGAAGCAGAAGATGAAAGACAACAGCTAACTCCTTACAGTTTTAGACATAGATATGCTTATGTTGGTCATAACAGACAGAAAGATGATGGTACTTATAGATCACCTAAAAAGATTGCAGAAGCTATGGGGCATACATTAGATGTTCACCTTACTTCTTATGCCAGATTCCAAACTAAAGAAATGGTAGAAGATTTTGATAGAGAAACAGTAGAGGTTAATTAATGATGCTTTGTACTTTTACAGAAGCGTATAAATGTCTAGGTTTTAAATCCAGAGCTAGTATTTATCAACTTAGAGATAAAGGAATACTTGACCCTTATATAAGACGCATAAATGACCAAAAATACCTTTTTATGGGTGCTCTTAAAGGTGTAACTTTAGCCAAACATATTCAAAATAATCTGACTTCTAACAACTGGATTCCGATTAACGATTATGACCTTAAAAAATACGTAGAACTCGCTAAATCACAGTAATTTGCTCTAAATAGACTTAAACGCTGTCTAAGTTCATATATTGCTGACGCTAAATAATTTCGGAGCTTTCAGATGACCCACATTGAAAGTGATAAAAGGGACCCGTAAGCGTTTTATTTAAAACAAAGTTTTCTTTGGCTCTGATTTTTTACATTGACCCTCAAACCGCATTAGTTGAGAACCTATATCAGTTTCCTTAACGAATCCTCCAGTTAGTCTATTAATTGAAATAGTCTCAATAGTTTCTCCAAAGTAATTTTTTCCTTTTGTATATTTCATATCTATACTTTCTTGGTTGAAGTTGACATTATCTATTTTTCTAGAGCTGCCATCTTCAGCAAGGTAGTAAACCGCAGATTGATTATCTTCATTTAATGTGAATTGGTGATTATCAACTGTTGGATCTGCAAAGGTTTTAAATGGCTTATCAGGATTTCCTCTACCTTTTAAGGTTGTGCATTTTAAATAAAAAGTTTCAGCATTAACAGAATTAGGTAAAGCGATAGTAGCTATTAGTGGAAATAGTAAGCGTTTCATGGTTGTATTAGAGAGTTGTTTTCGCAGACCCATCCACTTGGTAAAGATATTGGACAACCGCTGATATTGCTTGCTGTAATATCTCTCAGGTCGGCACCACTCAACTCGGCACCACTCAGGTTGGCACTATCTAGGTCGGCACGTTTCAGAATTGCACCACTGAGGTCAGCACCACTCAAGTCGACACCCATCAAGTCGGAAATAGCTAGGTTGGCGCCATTTAGCTTTGCACCACTAAGGTTGGCACCACTCAGGTCGGCACTTCTAAGGTTTATAAAACTCAGGTTGGCATCACTCAGGTCGGCACCACTCAGACTGGCACGAAACAGGTTTGTATGAGCCAAGTTCCCACCTGGTCTTATCTCACTTTCTTTAGGCTCTAGATGATCAGCAAAAGATACTGTTGGTGTAATTGTAAGAGCAAGTACGCCTGCGATTGCTAATGTTTTTTTCATTAATATTTACCTGCTAATCCCATAATGACAAATCTGAATCTCCTGTAGATCTTTGCATCCAATGGATTTTCCAAATACCATCAATCTTTTTGAAGATGGAGGTGACAGTTGGCAGATCATCATTTGGAGTTCCTTTGTAAGAGAATTTCGCCCCAAGTGTAAAAACACACATTGCTACATCAGCAGAGAGAAATTCAAACTTATGAATTTTTGTAATTTCTGCTTTTTCCTGAACCACATCGCCAGAACTCATCATTTCCTCGAATCCCTTTGCACTTATTGGATTCCCACTAGGCCTGATAAGTAGAAAATCTGAAGTAGCGTTATTCACAAAAAATGAGCCCATTTTTTTTGGTGTAGCTAGCTCATACAACATTGACTCAATTGTTTCTTTATCAGTCATAAAAAAATATGTGCGTTAGTAATTAACCTACTTCGAAGATGTAAAGGGAAGATTAATTTATTTTGATTT
>NZ_CABYWZ010000020.1 GCF_902522795.1 uncultured Prochlorococcus sp. | reverse complement strand
GATTGGTAAAAGAAAAAGATTACTATCTTACATAAAGGACAAAAACGTACAGAGATATCAAGATCTAGTAAAGAAAATTGGAATCAGAGGATGATTTCAATTAATGAAAAAAAAGCAATCTAAAAAAAAGACACAATTTAAAAAGAAAAATAATTATTCTGAGAAAACTGCTTTTGCTAGTCTAGAAAAAGCATCAACTACTGCAACTACCCCAAAAAGATCACCAACTGGGATACCAAAATATGTTGCTGATAGAATGGCAAGAAGAATATTTTTTACAGCAGGAATTCCCACAATTTTAGGGATGTCGGTTTTCGTAGTTAGCTACATCATAGTAACAAGGAATATTGCTGAAATACCTCCTTCATCCACAATTGCAATTTCAGCATTGTTTTTTTTGTTAGGTCTAGCAGGATTGAGTTTTGGAATATTATCAGCTAGTTGGGATAAAGAACCTGGATCTTTTTTTGGTATTGAAAATATTCCAATGAACATACAACGCGCAAAAGCAGCCTTCAAACCTGCAACACAAAATTTCGAGGATAAAAGTTAATCTAGGAAACTAAAGATTTCAAGTTAACTTGGAATGAATTTTCTTCTAATAATCTACATGCTCCTTGTATATCATCAATACAGAATTGATCGCCAAATTTAACGTAAGTAACACTATGCTCATTTCTTACTGCAGCTAAAACTGGAATCTTGATTCCACATCTATCTTTATCTGGTTTAAATTTTGTTAAACAGTTTCTTAAAGTATTTTGTACTCTTACATCTGAGGCTTGAGAACTTTCAAGATTAATAATAAGCAATTTAAGGTTATCTATTTCTCTGCAATCATCAATTATTAATTGAGTCTTATCACTTTTTTTATCTATTGTTCCCCAAAACAATAATCTAGTATCAGTCAAAAGAAATTCGGATAATCTGATATAGGTTTTTGGAAAAACTATTGCTTCGCAACTTCCAGAAAGATCTTCAAGCTGAACTATAGCCATCCTATCTCCTTTTCTCGTTGTAATTTGCTTTAAATCAGGGATCATTCCAACTAAAGAGACTTTAGATCTATCTTTTGTTTCTTCTAACTGCGAAATGCTTATAGGTGATACTAGCTTTGCGGGTTTAGATAAGTGCTTTAGAGGATGGTCAGATAAGTAAAAGCCTAATAGCTGCTTTTCTAACTTTAATTTCTCAATAAGTGAATAATCATCAACCTTAGCTAATTGTGAATCTGAAAAAGCAATATTAGAAAATTCTTCTTTAGAGTCAAATAGATTTCCTTGCCCTGATAATCTATCACGATTTCTTGAAGAGGCCCACTCAATAACATGTTCAAGATCTGACAATAACTGAGCTCTATTATTATCATTTGAAAACTCATCTAATGCTCCACAATGAATTAGAGATTCAAGACTTCTTTTGTTAAGGAAATTAGAAGGCAAACGGTCGCACAAATCTGATAATGATTTAAAGGTTCCAAAACTATTTCGGTTTTCAATTATATTTCTTATTGCAGAATCTCCTAAATTCTTAATTGCAGATAACCCGAATAAAATCTGATTATTCTTAATAGTGAAATCAACACCAGAAAAATTAATGCTCGGTGAAATAACATCTATTCCCATGGAATAACAATTAGAAATATATCTTTGCATCTTGTCACTAGAGCCAGAATTAACGCTTAAAAGGGCTGCCATATATGCAACAGGAAAATGGGCTTTCAAAAATGCAGTTTGATAAGTAACTGCACCATAAGCAGTTGAGTGGCTTTTGTTAAAACAATATTCTGCGAATAAAACCATCTGATCAAAAAGATCATTAGCTAATTTTTCATTTACACCTTTCTTCATGGAACCCTCTACAAAAATATTCCTATGCTTTACCATTTCAGAAACTTTCTTTTTCCCCATTGCTCTTCGAAGTAAATCAGCATCACCCAGAGAATAACCGGCTAGGTCTTGAGCAATTTTCATGATTTGTTCTTGATAAACCATAATTCCATAGGTTTCAGTGAGGATTGACTTAATAAAAGGATGAGGGAAATCAACCTTTTCGTTCCCATTTTTTCTATTTATGAATTTAGGTATAAGGCCTGCATCAAGAGGGCCCGGTCTATAAAGAGCCAATATGGACGAAATATCCTCTAGAGAGCTAGGTTTGAAATCCCTAACGACCTGTTTCATCCCGGAAGATTCAAGTTGAAAAATACCTTCAAGATCTCCTCTCCCGATAAGATCAAAGGTTTTACCATCATTTTGTGGTAATTCATCAATGTTTATTTTCCTTCCAGTAGATTGATTAATTAGAGAAACTGTTTTTTCAATCATTGTCAGATTCTTAAGACCTAAGAAATCCATTTTCAATAGTCCAAGTGATTCGATATCGTCCATAGAATATTGGGTTATTATTTGCCCTTCATTATTTCTTTGAAGAGGTACAAGTTCGTCAAGAGGATCCGATGCGATAACAACTCCAGCAGCATGAACTCCATATGTTTTATTAGTTCCTTCAATTCTCAAAGCCAAATCAACCCATTTTTTCACCCTATTGTCATTAATATATTTTTCTCTAAATTCTTGGCTAGGAGAATTTTTGTCAATCATTTCATTTAATTTATAAGGTTTCCCTCTTACAACCGGTATTAACTTAGCCAATTTGTCCGCTTCTCCATATGGTATATCTAAAACCCTTGCAACATCTTTTAAAACCGCCTTAGAGGTCATCTTATTGAAAGTGATTATTTGCGCAACTTTATCCTCTCCATAACGATTAGTAACATAATCTATAACTTCATTTCTCCTATCAATACAAAAGTCGGTGTCAATATCTGGCATAGACTTTCTTGCTGGATTTAAAAATCTCTCAAACAACAATCCATGCTGAACAGGATCTATATTTGTAATTTGAAGAGCATAAGCTACTAATGAACCTGCTGCAGAGCCTCTACCTGGTCCCACAGGGATAGAGTTATCTCTAGCAAATTTGATGTAGTCCCAAACAACCAAAAAATAATCTGGGAAGCCCATATCTTTAATAATTTTCAATTCGGAAGATAGTCTTTTTTTATAGTTCTCATCAACTTCTTTAAGATCATTTTTTTTAAGTCTTTTCAAAAGGCCTTTATTAGATAATTGTGTAAGGAAAGTAAATGAATCTGTATCTTCATTAAGAGGGAATTTTGGCATTCTATAATTACCAAACAAATCAAATTCTTCAACTTTCTGAGAAATTTCTACTGTATTATTTACTGCCTCAATAATTGATTCATCATCAATATGATCTTTAAAAAGTTCAAGCATTTCACTTTCACTTTTAATATATTCTGTACCGGTATATCTCAATCTTTTTTCATCACTTATTAGTTTTCCTGTTAGTACACAAAGCAAAGCATCATGTGCTTCAACATCCATACTTGATAAGTAGTGTGCGTCGTTGGTCGCGATGACTTTTATTTGATGCTTCTTCCCAATTTTTATTAATTCAACGTTAACAATTCTATCCTCAATAGAGCCGTGATCTTGTATTTCTAGATAAAAGTCATCTGCAAATAATTTTTTATACCAAATAGCTATATCTTCTGCTACGTCTAATCTACCTTTTAAAATAGCCTGAGGTATCTCTCCACCAAGACAAGCTGTAGAAACTATCAAACCATCACTATATTTGCTTAAAAGAGATTTATCAATACATGGTCTAGAAAAAATGCCTCGACCTCTCATCCCATTTAGATGACTAATTGTTGTTAACTTCACTAGATTCCTATATCCAGTAGGATTTTTTGCTAACACCACCAAATGATATCTTTTTTCTTTTTTTGGTTGAGGATCATCAATAGAACCATTAATCACATACATTTCATTACCAATAATTGGTTTTATACCTTTCTCTTTACACTTCTTGACCAAATCAAGAACACCATACATAACTCCATGATCAGTAAGAGCTATCGATTCCATTCCAAGATCACAAGCTCTATCAACAATTTTTGAAATTTGACTGGCACCATCAAGCAAGCTGTAGTCACTATGATTATGAAGCGGAACGAAAGCCATATTCAAATAATTTATATATATAAGATAGAGAAAATTTCTAAAAGATCTATAGTTTGTGATTACAAATTAATTATTAATACAAATTTAAAATAAAGGTTTGTTCTTCATTACCTGAGCATCAATTTCAAAGATATTTGCGGCATTCAATATTCTTTCTTCTTCTAAGACATTGCCTATTAATTGCATTCCTATAGGTAATCCTTTATTATCAAAACCACAAGGGATACTGATTGCTGGGAGGCCTGCTAAATTAGCAGGAACAGTTAATAGATCAGACAAATACATTGAAAGTGGATCATTGACAAAATCTCCCTTTAAAAAAGCAGTGGTTGGGCAAGTTGGAGTTAATAAAACATCTACTTTCTTAAAAGCATAATCAAAATCTTTTCTTATAAGTGTCCTAACTTTTTGTGCCTTCTTGTAGTAGGCATCACTGTATCCAGCTGACAAAGCATAAGTACCAATCAAAATTCTTCTTTGTACCTCATCTCCAAAACCTTCAGCTCTACTTTTTGAAGTCATGTCTATAAGATTTGAACCTTCATTCGATCTGTAGCCATATTTAACTCCGTCATATCTAGCTAAATTTGCGGAGGCTTCAGATGGTGCTATGACATAATATGTCGCAATTCCATCGTTAAATCTAGGACATTCAACTTCGATAATTTCAGCTCCTAAAGCTTGAAATCTATCAACTCCAGAAAGAACAGATTCCTTAACTTCAGGATTAAGCCCTGGGTGTTCAAAACATTCTTTAATGATTCCAATTTTTAAACCCTTTATAGATTTATTTAAGTCAGTCAAATAATTTGGTACTGGCTTGTCAAGACATGTTGTGTCAAAGGGGTCTTTACCAGATATTGAATAAAGAATTTCGGCCGCATCTGATACGGTATTAGTAATTGGGCCAATTTGATCAAGAGAGCTAGCAAATGCTACAAGTCCCCATCTGCTAACTCTGCCATAAGTAGGTTTAAGACCTACGACGCCACAAAAAGAAGCTGGTTGCCTTATTGATCCTCCTGTATCAGAACCTATAGCCGCTGCACAAAATCCTGCCGCAACTGAAGCAGCACTTCCGCCTGAACTGCCTCCTGGGACTCTATTAATATCCCAAGGATTTGAAGTGACTCCAAATACAGAAGTTTCTGTTGAACTACCCATTGCAAATTCGTCTAAATTTGTTTTTCCTAAACAAATTCCCCCTAAAGACCATAATTTACTCGAAGCAGTGGATTCGTAAGGCGCAACAAAGCTTTTGAGCATTTTACTTGCACAAGTTGTTGCAACTCCTTTGGTGCAAATATTATCCTTTATTGCTATTGGGATCCCCGCGAGAGGAGGCAGTTTTTCTTTATTTTGAATTAATTTATCAATGTTCTCTGCTTGCTCAATAGCATTATCTTTTGTAATACAAATATATGAGTTAATTTCAGGATCTTTTTGATCGATTTTTGCAAAGATATCACTAACTAATTCCTTAACAGAAACATTATTACTGGTAATTTCTTTTCTTAAAGAATTAAAATTCATATCTTATTTGTTTCAGAAAATCAAAGTTATCAAACAGTTAATGGTTCTTCTTTTTTACAACGCACTAAACTGTGTTTAATATTTTTAGACCCTTCATCAGACAGATCTTTAATAAAAGAAGACATATTTTCTTTTAAACTATGTTTAGTAATAAATGGTCCGAACCAGTAGGTACAACTAGGTTGATCCGTCTCAATTTTAGCCCACCAAGCTAAACCGAGTTTGTTTCCAAAGTTTCTAATCAATTTTATTGGCCTTTAAGACCAGCAATTCTCGTTAAATTCTATACAATTTTGTAGTGAAAATTCAATAAATTTTTATTAATCATATAAATGTATTGAAACAACAACATTTTATTGGTCTTTAAAAAATGTTATTAGAAACAATAAAATTATTTACTTGTCAAGTGAAATAGAGATATGGCAGCCGCTACAGAGGCATTTAAACTTGAAGTCTTACCTTTAAGAGAAATACTTAATATAAAATCGCATTTTTTTTGGGTTAGCAAAGAAATACCTTTATCTTCAGAGCCAACTACAACTACCAAAGGTGCTTTTTCTTGAAAATTTGAGATAGATATTTGACCATCTCCAGATAAGCCAACAACAAGAAAACCATTTTTCTTGAGTTCCTCAAGTGCTCTATTTAAGTTAACAACTCTACTTACATGAAGGTGTTCTAAGGCTCCTGCAGCAACCTTGGCGACTGTTCCAGTCAATCCTGCAGACCTTCTCTGAGGAATTATTACACCCTTGCAATCAAATGCTTCCGCTGATCTTATAATCGCTCCAACATTATGAGGATCAGTTATACCATCTAAAGCAACTATTATAGGATTTTGACAATTGTGTTTAGAATAATCGATTAATTGTTCTAAGGATATTGTTTTAGAGCATGCTAACTGCAATGCGACGCCTTGATGTGAGGCACCACATGTCAATTGCGAAAGCCTGCTCCAAGAAACTTCTTCAATAAGAACTCCTTTTGATTTAAGATCCTTAAGCAAAATATAGAATTTGTCTGAAGAAAAAATATCCGCAGTACACCAAATCCTATTTATAGATCTTTCACTACTAAGTGCCTCATAAACCGAATGTTTACCCCATATCCAATCATCAAAATTTCTTTTGTTAGTAAACTTTTGATGCATATTTGAATTTTTATTAGGAAATTCTGTATTAGATTTAAATCTTGCATTTCCTCCTTTAGAAGAAGAAAAAGTATTATTTTCATCATTTTTTTTTAAATTTTCAACTTTCTTATTTTTAGCGGAATTGTTCAAAAATCTATCATTTTTTTCTAAACGATTTTTATTTTTTGAGGAATAACCAAAATCTGAATTTTTTTTGTGCACTTTATTATTTTTTCCGAGAAATTTATTTAAGGAGTTTTTCATAAATTCAATTCATATTTAATTCTAAATATTCAAAAAGTTTTGATAATCTTTGAGGATCTTTCAAAAATAGCCAGCCAATGAGAGTTTCAAAACCAGTTGCTCTAGAATATATAGTGGGGTCTGAAGATTTTGGATATCTCTTTGTTTTATTTCTAGCACGCCTAATAAGATCAATTTCATTTGTATTTAATAAATGTTCAATTTGACTTAATGATTTTGACTGAGATTTTGCTTTTACTTCATTTACTACTGATAAATGGAGATCTTTAGATTTTAAAGGGAAATGAACATGTCTTAATCTTTGATGAAGCTCCCATACCGAATCTCCAAGCCAAGCAAGTTGAATAACACCTATATCCTCGGGAGATCCATATGGAACTAAGTTTTGAATCCAATAATTCAATTTTTTAAATAATTTAATGCGTCATCAAGACTTGACTTTAAGTTAAGAAAATCACCTAGACGAACAAGTTTAATTGTTTGAGCTACTCTCGAATTGCCAACGACAGAGTAACCAAGTTTCAATTTTTTGCATTCTTTAGCAGTCTGAACAAGAGCTCCCAGCCCTGATGAATCTAAAAAATCTATTTTTGTAAGATCAATAACGAATGGAAGCTCATTTTTTAAGTTATTAATAACAAATGTCTTAAATTGTTTTTCGGAGAAAGCATCAAGTTGACCTTTAAAAGTAAAAACAATTAAGTTTGTTTTAATCTCAAGGTTTCCTCTTAAAGAAACCGTTAACTTCTGGAAATCTTCTATGATCCAATACCTCCAAATAATTTATTTATCAAATGTAATTATCAAATCAAAAGAAAACAATATGTCAACATCTTTCTAACATAAGAGAAACAAATTTTTTGAACAAATAATCTGAATCATGTGGGCCAGGTCCTGCTTCAGGATGATATTGCACACTAAATATAGGCTTATTATTAACTTCTAGGCCAGCAACTGTATTATCGTTAAGGTTGTAATGGGTTACTCTAACTGTCTCCTTTGAGAGGGAATTAGGATCTATAGCAAAACCATGGTTCTGACTTGTTATCTCAATTTTATTATTTTCACCGCAAGGATGATTTAAACCACGATGTCCAAATGGTAATTTATAAGTTGAACCTCCTAATGCTAATCCAAATATTTGGTGACCAAGGCAAATACCAAACATAGGTATCTCACCATATTCAATAAGTGATTTTGCCAAGTCTATACCTTCAGAAACAGTAGAAGGATCGCCTGGACCATTTGAGAAAAATATACCATCTGGTTTGTTTTGTAAGACATCTTGTAGAGAAGATTGGGAAGGCAAAACCAAAACTTCACAACCATGAGATACAAGTCTGTTTAAAATTGATTTTTTAATTCCAAAATCAATTGCTACTATTTTTAACTTTTTAGAAGATTCATCACATCTTTTTCTTAAATCAAAAATTGTTTGCGTATGACTTTTCCATAAATATTGTTGCTTTGTTGAAACAACTTTTGATAAATTTAAACCCTCCATATTCGGGGTATCATGAATTATCCTTAAACAACTTTCATCAGTTTTATCTAGAGAAGTAATAACTCCATTCATGGCGCCATTTGATCTTAAAATTTTAACAAGAGCCCTTGTATCAATTCCGTATAGACCAATAACATTTTTCTCAACTAACCATTGATTAAAGTTCTTTTTAGATCTCCAATTGCTGCTATTAGATGAAAAATTTCTAACAATTATACCTTTAACATTAATATTAGACTCAGAATCTTCAAAATTAATACCAGTATTTCCAATCTCTGGATAAGTGAATGTTAATATTTGTCCATAATAACTTGGATCAGTAATAACCTCCTGATATCCGGTCATTCCCGTATTAAAAACTATTTCACCAATGGCTGTTCCAGAAGCTCCAAAAAAGAATCCTGGGAATACGATACCATTGCTTAAAACTAATTTCGCGTTTTTCTTATATTGATTTGTCATCAATTTGAAATTAATTTATTTCCGGATAAAAAATTTTTTAATAGTAAAAACTTTTTCCAAGGATCTCCTTGATTTATCGAAAATAAAGCTTTATTAAATCCTTCATTTAAATCATCCTCAATGCCTGCGGCCCAAAGTACTAAAGCAGAATTCAAGGCAACTACATGAATATGAGATTTTTGCCCGGAACCATTTAAAACAGACTTTAATATTTCCTCGTTGGACTCAGTATCAGAAACCATAAGCTTTTCGTTAGATATATTTTCATAGTTAAAGTCTGAAATATCTATTTCTGAAAACCGTAATTCACCATTTTCAACAAATACTAATTTATTTTTTCCTTGAAGAGAAGCTTCATCAAGGCCACCAGACCCATGAACGACTACTGCTCTATTCATACCCATTTTTAAAAGTGCGCTTCCCATAGGTTTTAAAAGATCCTCAGAAGCAACACCCAAAACTTGTGCATTAGGTCTTAAAGGATTTACTAATGGTCCAAGTTGATTAAATACTGTTCTTATACCAAGGGTTTTTCTTAATGGAGCAAGTTTTATTAATGATTTATGCCAAACAGGTGCGAACAAAAAAGTTATTCCAATTTCACTAACGGCTTTGATTACTTTTTCTAATGAACAATTTAAATTCAAACCAAGATTCAACAAAACATCAGCAGAGCCAACTTTTCCACTAGCACTTTTATTTCCGTGTTTTGCAATTTTTACCCCACAAGATGCCGCTACAAATGCAACTGCAGTTGAGATATTAAATGTATTAGCTCCATCACCCCCTGTTCCACAAGTATCTACCAAAAACAAATTTGGTCTTGCTAATGGCATTTCGCAAACATTTAAGAGTTCCTTAGCCATAGAACTTAGTTCGACACCTGTAGAACTCTTAGCTCTCAAAGCACTCAAAAAAGCTCCTGTTTCAACATCTGAAATTTCATCATTAAGCCATCTTTGCATTAAAGATTTAGAAGTAAATTCATCAAGGTCACTACCCTCCAACAAGTTATTAAGGATTTCAGCGTTTGTTAGATGAGAAGACATTTATTTATGGAAGAAAAATTATGAAGATGAAATTTAATTTGAGGTATCAAAACCAGAGCCAACTAAATCTTTATTTGAACTTGAAGGCCTGAAGCTTTTTGACCAAATATTTTTTGTTTTTGAAAAAAGTTCATTTTTAGTGATCTTCCAAAAATTTAAAATTTTTTCAATATCTTTTTTAATTTCAATTTCTCCTGGGAAATTGGTATAACGATTAATTAATCTAGCTAGATTTATATAATCAAGATCTTCTGGTGTTTTCTTAGTTATAAGGGAATCTATAATGTTTTTGTCTGTTTCATGTAATGGATGAGTTTGCTCGTTACCCATAAATAAATACTGAATCATTTATAAAATTAGCTCACATATTCAAAAATGAAACATTATCTTAATCATATCGGCAAAATAAAATGAAAAATTTAAAGATAAAAATTATATATAAATACCTGAGACCTTACAAAAAAGAATTCTTATATGGCGCTTTAGCTCTCCTATTAGTAAATATACTAAGTGTTGTAATACCTTTAGAAGTAAAAAATATAATTGACCAATTACAAAATGGGTTTTCTTCAGATTTTGTTATTTCTAAATCTTTCTGGTTAATATTTTTAGCAACTTGTATGGGTTTAATAAGATTATTTTCTAGACAGATTGTCTTCGGCATAGGTAGAAAAGTAGAAGTAAATATTCGTCAAAAACTTTTTGACCATTTACTTATTCAAGATCCAGAGTGGATTCAAAAAAAAGGTAGTGGAGACATTATCAGTAGAGCTACAAGCGATGTTGAAAACATAAGAAGACTTTTAGGTTTTACAGTTTTGAGCTTGTGCAACATTGTCTTGGCTTATTCATTCACTATTCCTTCAATGATTTCGATTAATAAAACATTAACAATATCAGCTTTAATGATATTTCCACTAATCCTTGGAATTGTAAGTCTATTTGGCGGCAAAATGGTTAAGCAAAGAAAAGCTCAACAAGAATCATTATCAAAACTTAGTGATCTAATACAAGAAGATCTATCTGGTATAAGCGCCATTAAAATTTATGCCCAAGAGAATGCTGAGAAAAAAGAATTTAATATCTATAATGATGACTATAGAAACTCAGCGATAATACTTGCAAGAACAGCTAGTACCCTATTCCCTTTGTTACAAGGTATTTCCTCAATTTCATTATTAATTTTATTATCATTGGGAACTTTTCAATTAGAAAGTGGATTTATTTCGATAGGTGGTTTAGTAGCTTTAATTCTGTATGTAGAAAGGCTTGTCTTCCCAACAGCTCTATTAGGTTTTACCTTAAATACTTTTCAACTTGGTCAAGTAAGTTTAGATCGTGTGGAAGAAATCTTTCAGAACAACCCAAATATTGTAGACAGAGAAGAAACTAAATTTTTAAAAAGAAAGGTTAAAGGATTCATAGAAGCAAAAAATTTAACCATAAAGTATCCAGGATCAAAATTTAATTCATTAAATAATCTCAATTTTAAAATTTATCCTGGAGAACTTATTGCAATAGTTGGCCCAGTAGGATGTGGCAAGACAACACTAGCAAAGTCTCTAGGACGGACAATTGAAATTCCAGACAATCAATTATTTTTAGATGAAATTGATGTAAAAACTTTAAAATTAAGCGATCTTAGAAAAAATATTTCAATCGTTCCACAGGAAGCATTCTTATTTACTTCTACAATTTCAGAAAACCTAAGTTTTGGAGAACCTAAAGCTTCTAAATACTTAGTTAAAGAAAGCGCTATAAAAGCTGGATTAATTGATGATATTAATAGTTTTCCACAAAGGTTTAAAACAATTGTTGGTGAAAGAGGTATTACATTAAGTGGTGGACAAAGGCAAAGAACTGCACTAGGAAGAGCGCTACTTGTTAATTCTCCTATTATTGTACTTGATGATGCTTTAGCAAGCGTAGATAATAAAACAGCAGCAAGAATAATAGATGAAATGAGTGATAGAAATAATAAAACAATCATAATGATTAGCCACCAACTTTCTGTTGCAGCTACCTGTGATAGGGTTTTAGTAATGGATAAAGGAGAAATAGTGCAAGAAGGGACTCATAAAGATTTAGTAAAAGTGAATGGGCTATATAAACAACTTTGGGAAAGAGAATTAGCCACCAGAATTGTTAAGAGCTAAAAGTAATTTTTTTACTTATAATAGAAAGATTTAAATTATGTTTAAATTCCTAAAAAAAATTATGAATAATGAGGAGATATATTTAACTGATGATACTAATTCATTACATAGAATATTAAAAACAAATATCAAAAAAGATCCTAATGTAGAAGAAGACGAAATAATTTTTGGGTGTGGTTGTTTCTGGGGAGCTGAAAAATGTTTTTGGAAACTTCCTGGAGTTGTCACAACTTCTGTAGGTTATGCTGGAGGTAAAAAAAACAATCCAACTTATTACGAAGTATGTTCTGGCTTAACTGGTCATTCAGAAGTAGTAAGAGTTATATGGGATAAAAGGGAAATAGATGTAAGTGATTTATTAAAAATGTTTTGGGAATGTCATAACCCTACTCAAAAAAACAGGCAAGGTAATGATATTGGAACACAATATAGATCAGCAATATATTACAAAAATGAAAAAAATATTAAAACCATACTAGCCAGTAAGAAACAATATCAAACAGAACTAAGCAAAAAAAATCTCGGTTTAATTGAAACGGAAATAAAAATGATTGATTCATATTTTTATGCTGAAAAATACCATCAACAATATCTTGCATCAGCTGGAAGCAGGCAGTATTGTTCCGCTTCACCTACAAAAGTGAAGTTAGGAGTTTTTACTGGAAGCAACTATAAATTAGAAGACCATATTTGGGAAAACTTTAATTGGGAAGTTGACAAGTGTGTATTGAGATCTGATAACAATCCCATAAAAAATAACATTTAAATCAATCTAATCTTTATAGTAAAGACACGGGGCGTAGCGCAGTTTGGTAGCGCACCACTTTGGGGTAGTGGGGGTCGTGGGTTCAAATCCCGCCGTTCCGATTACTTATCGTCTTCATTTATAAGAGATTTGTATAGTTTATATGAACTTATGCCTACTGCTATGAATGTAAAAGAAGAAAAAAAAGCTAAAACCAATATAGTAAGGTTTGAAACTTCCACTTCACCTAATTGGAAAGATATAAAAATGTTCATTAGAAAGAATTTTTTAAACATTAACACAATTGAAAAAAATTTTTTCAACCAATTATAAATTTAGAAGAATTACAACACCAAAAATAAATCGATAGATAATAAATATTTTCAACCCATTTGAAGAAAAATACTTTAATAAAAAATCTATTGCTAGTAAAGATGACAAAAATGTCGTAATAAGACCAACAAAAAGAGGGGGGAAACCTAATAAAAAAAAATCATTAAAAGAAGAAATAAACTCAACAATCGCAGCAAGAGAAATAGCTGGAATCCCTAAAAGAAAAGAAAATTTGGCAGCATCTCCTCTTTCCCATCCTGATATTAGAGCGCTAGAAATTGTAATCCCCGATCTCGAAACACCTGGAAAAATGGCAAATGCCTGAAAGAAACCTATCAAAAAACTTTCTGAATAATTATGGTTTTTAATACTTATAGAACCTCTTTTAGAACTATCTGCCAAGTACATAAAAAAAGCCATTAGGATTGATACAAGGGCTATTGATGAATTTGAACGAAGAACGTTTAGAAAATTTGGGGCAAATAATTTTATACTCCCACCAAGTAAAATAATTGGGATAGTACTAATCAAAATAGACTTTATTAGCCTTTCATGCAAAAGATACTTAAGAAATTTTTTTGAGGTTTGACTTCTTAAATTAAAAATATCATTCCTAAAATACCAAGCTAAAGCCAAAACACTTCCAAGTTGCATAAAAGCGGACAAAGAAGCACCAGGATCATCAATACCTAAAAAAAGAGATATGACTTTTAAATGAGCTGTACTACTTACAGGAATAAATTCCGTCAACCCTTGAATTAAACCGTATAAAATAAATTTTAAATATTCCAAAGAATGATTAAATTACCTTATTAATTAATAGCAATTTACATTTAATAATTAAAAGCTAATATAGAAAGATGAAAAAAAAATCTATTTTAATATTATTTTTTCTTTTTTCCTTAATCTTTCCTGATTCCGCAAGCGCCAACTATTGGTTAATAATTGGAACTTATAGACAAGGGCCTGGCAGAAGGCCAGAGGTGAGTGGAATTACAAGCCCTTCATTACATTCTATTCCTATGAAAGATTTAGATACTTGTAATAAGGCCGGCGAAAAAATTACCAATGAAATATATAAACCTGTTTGGCAATTTGATAGTAGATGGACTTGTGTCTTTAGTGGCTATTAATAAAGTTATCTTTTAACATCGTGAGCACAACCGTCTCCTTTATAGTTTTCACTTTCGTAAAAATCATTTTTTGTACCAAAGTAAACTGTTAATAATACGAAAGGTAAGCTTAATATAAATAAAATAGTTGTTAAATCCATAGTTTTTACTTAATTATTAAGGTTATGAAAAATTAAAATTACGATTTGTTTATTAACTCAGGTTTAATAATCTGTAGGTCCTTTAATTCCGAGATAAAAGAAGGCTCCTAAACCAACTAAAAGTAAAACTCCAGCAACAGCTGCAGAAGGAACAAATCCTCCTATTGCAAAGGAAGAAAAATAATACATCAATAATACTAAAACTATCTAGATAATATCAATAAAAAATAGGTATTTGTAAAAAATATTGACTCGAAGACAATTAGAGGAATTCTGTTCTAAGCCACTAAAGTGGAATCTTCATTATCGGTAGAAATTCTTATTCTCTCTTCCAACTTAGGGCCATATAATTCATTTCCCCAAATTTCAACTCTTGAATCATTAGGAGCCATGAAAGTAAGAATGTCCGTTGGAAATAAAACTCTCTCTAAGAAAAAATTTGATGGGCCAACACATCTCAATACAACCATTCTACAACCTTCATTTTTGTACGAAAACTCAACCATCTCTTAATAGCAAAGAAATATAATTAAACACCATTTGGAGTAAAATAAAATGTATAAAAAATTACTGAAAAAAAAGAAATTATGAAAATGCTACAAATTTAATCCAGCCTCAACTAAATTTCTTTCTTGATCAATTAATAAAAGCGCATAGGATTTTATATAATCAAAACTTTTATGAGGAATTGAGACATTAAGCATTCTCAAGAAATTAGATAAATTTTCATCTTGAAGGGCGTTACCTTTCTGTAAAAACATTTCTTCTTCCTGATTTCTTTTCCACATATTCATATATTCAATCTTCAAGGGCTTTAAGTGCCAAATATTATCTATTAAAGTCCAAATATCTAAATATTCGTTAAGGTTATTTTGAATTTTTTTTATATAAGAAGATTCTTGAGGACTCAAATTTATAGTATTTATGAGTGAATCATTTATATCAATAGGGTGAGGTTTAATTCCCAAGAACCATCCCTCAAGAATTAGTAAATCGGGATTATCTAATCTCCAGTGAGATCTATCTCCCAAACCATTTCTTAAAGATTTATCGAAAACTGGTACATTTAATTCTCCATTTATCTTCCAATTTAATAATTTTTCATGCATTAATTGAACTGAGTGACTACCCGGAAACCCTCTTGAGACATTCCAAGGGTTATTCTTAATTGCTAATTCCATTTCATCTGATGGGAGATAAAAGTCGTCAATTGAAATGACCGCAATTTTGAAGTTTAATTTTAACGATATAGCTTCGAGCCAATTACCTAGTGTTGTTTTACCTGTACCAGGTAGAGCAGAGATTCCAATAATTTTTCTATCAGAATAATTATTTTGACATTTATAAGCCTGAGATAAAAGAGGTAAAGCTAAACCCCAAATCCAATCATCATTTACTTTATTGTTCCAATATTGATCAATAGAAATAATATTTCTTTGATTGTTCCAAAAATTGAACCAATCATCCAAGGATTCCCATCCTATATCAATAATTAATTTTTCAAATTTATCAAGAGGAAAATTTAAATCTAAATCTTTCATCTTTCTAAACTAGTTCTCGCTTATTTATCAATTTATTGATTTCATTTTTCCAACCATATCCATTTGGTTCAGAAGCTAATGTAAATTCAAAATCTTTTAATTGATTTAGTAAATTTAAGTTAGGGCCATCTATTCCAGGAATGACAATTTTAATATCTGAGTTTAAAAGTAAAGGTAAATCATTTGGTGAATCACCCAAACCTATAATTTCAATATTTTGAATATTTGAATATTCTTTAAGAGCATTTATTGCTATACCTTTATTCGATTTTGTAGATAATAAGTGACTCATCCTATTACCTTTAAAAATATCAACATTAAATTTTTTACAGCAGATATTAATTTTCTCTTCTAAAAAACCTGGAGGATTCAAAAAGGGCATACTCCAGTGTCTATCTCTCATTAAAGTTAATGAATTTCCTTTTAATCCTGTAAGCTCAGTTGCTTCAGAGTCAGCAAGATTATTAAGAGGAATTAGTTTATAATCGATTTCATTAGAAATAAGATTTAAGATTTCTTCTAGAGTTTCATACTTTTTCCCAAGAATAATTTTCCCATCTACCTTTTGAAGAGATTCACCATATATTGCTGCCCCATTCTCAACAATGTAAGGATCCTTCAGATTTAGTTCCTTTCTGATGACTTCCACTTCAGCAGCTGTCTTGCTTGTGCATAAAATTACAGGTATGGATAATTTTTGAAGAGTTTTTATAGTTTCTTTAGCTGGCGTTAAATCATAAGAGTGATCCATTAAAGTTCCATCTACATCACTCACAACCCAAAGAGAAGAATTTTCTATCATTTAATTTAGAGAACCAAGCCAAATAACTTGAAAAGGATCAAGGCTAATATTTTTCCAATTATATTTAGTGGATGCTAGAAAATCCTTCATATTAAAATCATTATCTTTAATTTCTGGTAAATCGTAATCATTTAGTTGATAATTAATTTTATTTTCTGTCATATTATGAATTGCAAAAATAGATTTAGGACCATTACCTCTTTTGATTACAACTATATCGCTTCTACCTTTAGACAAACATTCCATTTCTGAACGTGGATGAAATTGCTCTAATTCAGATCTGAGGTCCATAGCATTACGTAGACATTTTAAGTTTTTATTAGCATTAGATTCAGGATTATTTAAAACAGAAACAAGATTATCTGATTTAAATTTTTCGCGATTTAGGTCTCTTCTTTGACCTGTCATAGAAAAACTTTTAATATCATTTTCAGAAGCCAGTAATGCTGGCAAATAAAATGCAGGCACCCCTTTAAGCGCCATTACTAATAATTGGGTCAAAATAAACCTTTCAAATTGGAATCGATTAGAGTCTCTACTGGAATCTTCCATAGCGCTCCACCAGCTAATATTCAATTCATAAGGTTTATCTTCGCCATTTGATAAGCGTCTATGACTAACTAGCCCCCCTCTTTTTTCGCAATTAATTAATAAATCTTTAATTCTCTGTTCATTCATAAGGCCTTCAAGAGCTCTTAGCCCAACGCCATCATGTGATGCAGTGAAATTAAAAAGAGTGGTGTCATAAGGTAATTCTGGCCAATCAGAAATCCATGAGTTTAGAATATCTGCCCTTGAAGTAATAATTGCCTCTAGTAGAAGAGGAGGCAATGGAAAATTATAGGCCATATGGGCTTCATCTTTTGGAACAAGATAAGATAAATTTTCTTTCTGAGGAACGTTAGTTTCTGTTATTAAAACTCCATCGTCAAGAAGATCATTTAAGAGAATTCTTAAAATTTTTACTATTGAATGTGCTTTTGGCAAATGTAAACAAGTTGTTCCTGACTCCTTCCAGATAAAACCTACGGCATCTAGCCTTAACCATTTAACGCCATTAGATAAATATAAAATAATCAAATTGAGAAACTCAAGTGACATTTTTGGATTTTGCCAATTCAAATCAATTTGATCTGGACCAAAAGTTGTCCAAACTTGTTTTGGACCATTTTCGGTATTTATTTGAGAAAACAGAGATGAACTTCTTGGTCTTACGACATTCGACCAATCAAGATTTTGTTCCGGAGAAAAAACATTTGATATTCCTAGTTCTTGAGACTTAATAAATTGTTGAACCCATTGGTGAGATGATGAAACATGGTTGAGAACTAAATCAGCCATCAAAACATGATTTTTCGAGATACTTTTGAGATCATTCCAATCACCAAATTTTTCTTCTAGGGAATCATAACTTGAGACTGCAAAACCTCCATCACTTGTGGATTTAAGAAAAGGAAGAATATGAATAACTCTTGAAAGACTTCCAAAATGATTGCTTAACAAGTCCCTAAGAGTAATTAATGTTGGCTCCCCATTTTTATAAATACTATCTGCATAAGTTATTAAAACGGAATGAGATTGATTCCATCTTTCATTATTACTTATTTCTTCAAAAGAAGATTTCTCAGAGAAATTATCTAAAATCTGTAATAATTGAGTTGAAATAAAATTAATTTCTTCTGTAGTATTATTTGAATAAATTGTTTCCAACAACTTAAAGAGCTTTAATCTACCTAATTCTTTCTCTGAATCAATTTTCTTCACTTTGAAAAAATTACTTAAGTATTAATACTATTCTGCACAACAATTAGAAAATGGACTTTCAACAAGGTTTAATCACAACAATACATGAATACGGAGTAGCTGACGATCTACTTAAAGAATTAAACAAAAATCTTAAAAAAAGATCAACAAGCATATTAATACCTTGCTTATATGAAGAGTTTGAACGTCCAGCATTAAAAGATATAAGAGAAGTTTTAAAAAACCTTAGTGGCTTAAATGAATTGGTAATTGCTCTCTCTGCAAAAACAGTTGAGCAAGTTAAGGCAGCAAAATCATTTTTTGACTCAATGCCATTCCCAGTACATGTTCAATGGACTAATTCTCCCTCTGTAATTGAGCTGTTAAAAAGCCAAGAACAAAATGGGTTAGAACTTTTGGGAACTCCAGGGAAAGGATGGGCTGTATGGCAAGGCATAGGAGTTGCGACTAGAAAATCAGAAGTTGTTGCTCTTTTTGATGCTGATATAAGAACTTTTAGTCCTTTATACCCTTCAAGAATGATACTTCCACTTCTGGATGAATCATATGGAATATCATATGTAAAGGCTTTTTACAGTAGGTTATCCCTAGAAACAAAACAATTGCAAGGTAGAGCAACAAGATTATTCGTGGGTCCTTTACTAGCAAGTCTTGAGCAGTTAGTTGGGAAGGGTCCGTTTTTACAATATCTTCAATCATTTAGATATCCATTGGCAGGTGAGTTTGCTTTCACTAAAGACCTTGCTATGAATTTAAGAATACCTTGTGACTGGGGTTTAGAGATAGGTTTATTATCAGAGGTTTATAGAAACGTAAGAACCTCCAAAATAGCCCAGGTTGACCTTGGTTTATTTGATCATAAACATAAGAATATTGGAGATTCTTCTAAAGAAGGATTGCAAAAAATGTGTACAGAAATACTTTCAAGTGTTTTAAGAGGTCTCATGGAGCATCAAGCTGAGACCTTAACTAGCACTCAACTAGCAACTTTAGAAGTTCTCTACAAAAGAGTTGGAGAAGATCGAGTAAAACAATTTGGATTAGATTCAGCAGTTAATCAACTTCCATACGATAGGCACGAAGAAGAATTATCAGTACAAAAATTTGCGAAATTATTAAGACCGGCTACAGAAGATTATCTGGCTTGTCCTACTACACTGCAATTACCAAGTTGGTCAAGAGTTCTATCTTGTGAGAATAAACTTCAAGAGGATTTAGCTATTGCTGGGTCAAAAGATATAAAGATAAGTGAAAAAGAATTAATTAAAAACTTCTAAAGCAAAAAATACCTCTGAGCCATTGGGACTTCATCAAGTGGTTCACAAGTAAGAAGTTCTCCATCAGAAAAAACTTCATAAGTTTGAGGATCAACTGAAATATTTGGTAGTTTACTATTAAGTTTTAAGTGAGATTTATTGATATTTCTCGTATTTTCTACGGCAATACATTTCTTTTTTAAGCCTAATTTTTTTGGAATATTTTGATCAATTGAATTTTTACTTAAAAAGGTAAAAGAACTCTTAATTAGGGATTGTCCGAAACTCGCAAACATAGGTCGACCATGTACAGGACCTGGAGTAGGAATTGAAGCATTTGCATCACCCATTTGAGACCAAACTATAGATCCTCCTTTAATAACTATTTCAGGCTTTACCGCAAAAAAGGAAGGTTTCCACAAAACTAAGTCTGCAATTTTTCCCTTTTCTATAGATCCAACATAATTATTGATCCCGTGAGCTATTGCAGGATTAATTGTAACTTTAGAGATATATCTCTTTACTCTGTAATTATCGTTCCTATCAGAATCCTCTGATAGAGGTCCTCTTTGTACTTTCATTTTATGGGCAGTTTGAAAAGTTCTTGTTATTACTTCCCCAACTCTTCCCATAGCTTGCGAGTCACTAGCGATAATGGAGAAGGCGCCTAAGTCATGTAGGATATCCTCCGCGGCAATAGTCTCTCTCCTTATCCTTGATTCAGCGAATGCAATATCTTCTGGTATTTTAGAATCTAAATGATGACAGACCATTAGCATATCAAGATGTTCCTCTAATGTGTTTCTTGTATAAGGTCTTGTAGGATTTGTACTACTTGGAAGAACATTTTTTTCTCCACAAATTTTAATAATATCTGGGGCATGACCTCCGCCTGCTCCTTCGGTGTGAAAAGTATGAATTGTTCTTCCTGCAATAGCATTAATGGTATCTTCAACAAAGCCTGCCTCATTTAAGGTATCGGTATGAATACAAACTTGAACATCAAAGTTATCTGCAACATTTAAACAAGAATTTATAGTGGAAGGAGTCGTTCCCCAATCCTCATGAAGCTTCAATCCGCAAGCACCAGCTTCAACCTGATCAATGAGATTAATCTCGTTTGATGAGTTTCCTTTTCCAAAAAAACCTAAATTCATAGGAAATGCTTCTGCAGATTGAAGCATTCTTGAAATATGAAAAGAACCTGGAGTACAAGTAGTGGCATTTGTGCCAGTTGCAGGACCAGTTCCTCCACCCAACATAGTTGTTATTCCAGAAGCTAGTGCTGTCTGAATTTGTTGGGGACAGATAAAGTGAATGTGGGTATCAATTGAACCTGCAGTAAGAATATGGCCTTCTCCAGCTATAACTTCTGTTGATGCACCAATAACAATATCAACATTATCTTGGATATCAGGATTACCAGCCTTACCAATTCCAAAAATCATTCCATCTTTTATACCCACATCAGCCTTAATAATTCCCCACCAATCTACTATCAAAGCGTTAGTTATTACGGTATCTACAGCCCCATCAGCTCTTGTTACTTGAGACTGTCCCATCCCATCTCGAATAACTTTACCTCCACCGAATTTAACTTCATCTCCGTATGTAGTTAAATCATTTTCTACTTCTATAAAAAGTTCGGTATCAGCAAGCCTTACTCTATCTCCGGTAGTGGGTCCGTAAGTTTGAGCATAAGTATTTCTGTCAATTTTATAGGACATAATTTTAAGTATCTAAAGAACCGTTAACCAATGAATTAAAACCATGAGCAATTCTTAAACCTGTATATGGAACTAATTTGACATCAGTTGTATCTCCAGGTTCAAATCTAATTGCTGTTCCTGCAGGAATGTCAAGACGCATACCAAGTGTTATTTTTCGATCAAAAATTAAAGCCTTATTAGCTTCAAAAAAATGATAATGAGATCCAATTTGTACAGGTCTATCTCCAGAATTAGAAACTTTCACAGTTTTTACTTCCTTACCAAGATTTAATTCGATTTCACCTTGTTCAGGAATTATTTCGCCAGGAATTAAATAACTCATAACTAGTTAATCGGATTGTGAATTGTAACTAACTTTGTCCCATCTGGAAAAACTGCTTCTATTTGCACTTCATCAACCATTTCAGGAATGCCCTCCATAACTTGTGATTTTGAAAGCCAGGTAGTTCCCTCTGACATTAATTGACTTACACTTTTTCCATCTCGTGCTCCTTCAAGTACTTGAAAACTCAAAAAAGCAATTGTTTCAGGATAATTAAGCTTAAGACCTCGACTAAGCCTTCTTTCAGCTAAGAGTGCAGCAGAAAAAATTAATAATTTATCCTTTTCTTGAGGTGAAAGATGCATAATAAAAAATTAATCTATAAATTCTTAAAAAAGGTTCTTAATGAACATAATTAATAATTCATAGAATCTTGTAAAGGCCATACACCTTGATATTTTGGCTCACAAAATCCACAAACAGACCTAATTTGTTTCCAAATAGAAAAAAAACATTTCCTAGCATCTTGAGAAGAACTCCCTAGGAATCGTACAGAGATTCCATTTTCAAGGATTCCAATAGATAAATTATTATCAGTTTCATTGAAAATCATTTTTATTTTTCCAACAAGATTATTTATTTTTGACTTGGAAAAATCTTTTTCGCAAATCCAAATTAAGGATCCAAAAACAGGCATGTAATCCATCCCTGACTTGGCCACATAACTCGCCTTAGATAATTCAATTTGATCGACATATTCCCAATCATCATATAAATCATTATTTCTCATAATTTCTAATTTAGACCTAAAAACTCCACTCTCAATAGACTCTCCAGAGGAAGATCTTCCAAGTCTTACTAAATCAGTAAATAAAAAACTTGAAGTTTCTGAAACAGATACTTTAAAAGTTTGATCATATAAACCATTTGCAAAGATAATTGTTTCTTGGGGGAGATATTCCAAATGAGAATTATCAAGAATCTTTATGAGATTCTTTTGCTTTGAAAAACTTCCTTTTGGATTAACTTTAGATCTTCCAACTGATCCATATACTTTCTGAGCTGAAGAAGTAGTCAACAATACCTTAGAGTTCTTTTCAAGATTCACTTCAAAATCAAGTAAATCTCCTCCTACCAATCCCCCTGCAGTATGAAGAACAGGCAAAATGCATCTGCCATCTTGATCATGAGTTGACTTCAATATCT
>NZ_CABYWZ010000019.1 GCF_902522795.1 uncultured Prochlorococcus sp. | reverse complement strand
TCAATAATTTGATCAGCAGTCTTTTGATTTATTGGAAGTTGATTCAAAGTAAGGGAATATTCTTCCTTAAATTTCTTTTCATCAGCAATTAATTCAAACTCATAAAAATTTAAACCATCATTTCCCTTCAAATTTAATGCTTTTTTAGCGATCCTTTTCAAGATTTGCCCCCCAGATAAATCTCCTATATAGCGAGTATAGTGATGACCAACTAAGAGCTCTGGTGAATTTTTTGCGACCTCTCGGATTCTTTCAACATATTCATTTGCTGAGTGAGAAATATTAATTTCATTCTTCCAGTTTTCACCAAAATAAAATTTAAGATCATTTACAAGAGTTTCTTTCCTGAATAATGATTTAAAACCTATAGGTTTTATTACGGGATGTTCCTCATTGACCAGTCTTTCAATTTCTTCTTCCATAGCTTCATAAACAAAATATAAATCACTAATTAATTTTCTATAAGATTTTTTTTCAACAACCCCTTTTAAAAAACAAGCTACAAAGCCAGTATTTTCTGCCATAGTGTGGGATTTTTTTGTCCCTTCTCTTAATTGTCCTGCAAGAGCAACTGCCATATATTTTTAATTATTTTTGTAAGTGTATTTAATCTACAAGGAAAATACATAAAACAGCTAATTTTTGTTACCAGCGGATGTTGTAGAGAATAGCTTATAAAGTTCTTTACAAACCAAAAAAAGGTTATCTTTTTGTTCCTTTTGAGGTAGATGAGTACCAGTCAATTCCCAATCACCGATGGTAGCCACTCTCCATCTCTCGGAGGGAACAATCATACCTCTCATTATTATTCCCAACAATTTAGGAACTCTGCCATTATTATCATTTTCAATTCTTAATTGTAAGAGTATTGCTCTACATTCAATAAGAGGACTCCAACCAGGGAAATGAAACGCAAAATCAATAGTATCTTGCATGGATTCATTATTTAAATTGTCCCAGGGACTAAAGTTTACGCTTGCATCTGGAAAATATTTCCGAAACAAAGCAGCAGTGGAAGCAATTTTATTAGCAATTTCAACATTACTTACATTTGAACTCGCATTCATAAGTAGCTGAGTATTTTTTTGAAAATGACATAATATGCTTTAACTTGCTTATTAACTACTTTTTCTTTTAATAAAGATGTTGAAATGCTGATCAATAAACTATTCTCTATTCACATTTGAATAATAAATTTCTAGGTTTTAAAGAAAATAACTCATTGCAAATTACAATACGAGGAACTTCAATGAGTTATCTTTTATTAATTCAATGCTATGCCAAAATTTGAAAAATTAACTTTACCTATTGAAGGCGAGATAATAACTTTTAATCAAGGCAACCCTAATGTTCCTAATAATCCAATTGTCCCATTTATTAGGGGTGATGGTACTGGTGTTGATATTTGGCCTGCAACTCAAATCGTTCTTGATTCAGCTATTAAAAAAAGCTATGGAGATGAAAGAAAAATTAATTGGTTTAAAGTCTATGCAGGCGATGAAGCTTGTGAACTTTATGGAACATATAACTACCTCCCTCAAGATACTATTGAAGCAATCAAACACTTTGGTGTAGCCATCAAAGGTCCTTTAACGACTCCCATCGGTGGAGGTATTAGATCTCTTAATGTTGCATTGAGGCAAATATTTGATTTATATAGCTGTGTTAGACCATGTAAATATTATTCAGGAACTCCAAGCCCCCACAAAAATCCCCAAAATTTAGACGTTATTGTTTATAGAGAAAATACTGAGGATATCTACATGGGAATTGAATGGGAAGCGGAAGATAATAATTGTCTTGAATTAATTAACCACTTAAATAACGTTGTCATACCAAAAAGTAAAAATTTAAAAAATAGATCTATACCAGACGGATCAGGTATAGGAATAAAACCGGTAAGTAAATCTGGTAGCCAAAGGCATATTAGAAAAGCTATTGAACATGCCAAAAGATTATCAGGAGATAAAAGGCATGTGACTCTTGTACATAAAGGGAATATTATGAAATATACAGAAGGTGCGTTTAGAGATTGGGGATATGAATTAGCAGTAAATGAATTTAGAGAAGATTGCATTACAGAAAGAGAAAGTTGGATTTTAGATAATATTCAGAAAAATCCAGAAATTACAATTGAAAATAATGCTCGAAAAATTGAACCAGGTTTTGACAAACTTACAAATAACAAAAAAGCATTCATTTGCGAAGAAATTAAAGAAGTTATTGCATCAATATCAAATTCTCACGGAGATGGGAAATGGAGAGAACTTATTCTTGTTGATGATCGGATAGCTGATAGTATATTTCAACAAATTCAAACTAGACCTCAAGAATATTCAATTCTTGCCACATTAAATCTCAATGGAGACTATGTTTCTGATGCAGCTGCAGCAATTGTTGGTGGCCTAGGTATGGCTCCTGGTGCAAATATTGGAGATAATGCAGCAATTTTCGAAGCTACGCACGGTACTGCGCCAAAACATGCAGGCTTAAATAAGATTAATCCAGGCTCAGTAATTCTTAGTGGTGTAATGATGCTTGAATATTTTGGTTGGGATGAGGCAGCTAACTTAATTACTAATGGTTTAAGTAAGGCAATAGAGCAAAAAAAAGTCACCTATGATTTAGCACGCTTAATGGAACCAAAAGTAAAACCCTTATCCTGCAGCAGTTTTGCTGAAGAAATTATCTCAAATTTTTAATTTTAAAAATTATTTTTTATTTTCAAAAACTTTCCAAATATTAACCAATGAATCCTTAGTGCCAATGTTTCCAGGATGAGTAACAATGGGAAGTTTTCCGCCATTTTTTAGGTTGAAAGTCACCACTGAAATGCCAGTTAAAATCTGTCCTTCAAGATAAACATAATCTGCATTAAGTCCTTCACTAAGAATCAAATTTGTTGTTATTCCTCCTTTTGAAATCAAATATCCTATTTCATACTTCAAATCTGCGACTAATTCAGCAATAAAACAAGCAAGTAAATTATAAAAATTAAATAGTTCAGATGAATCTAAAGACATAAATTTTCTTGAAGTGAACAAGACAGGAGTTTTTCCTTTCTCAAAAGAAAATCTAATTTCTTTTAAAAATTTATTTTTAAACAAATTCCTAAGCTTCTGATTATTATCTGATGAAGTAATTTTAAAGAATTCAAAAACATCTAATAAAACTGGATTGCAATTACGTATCTCTAATAAATTATTCAATTGTATTGTTGAGAGTTCTACATAAGATCCAACAATTATTAGTCCTGGAAGAAAACTCTTTTCTTTATTCCTTATTCTTAAATTAGAGAAAAATATTTCACTCTGAGAGACACTTTTTTTCTCAGAAATTGAACTTATAAAACTTGCTGCAGTTCGAAAAAGGAATTTTTTTTGTTTAATTAATTTTTTAATTACTAAAGAAAATTTTTTTAGTTGAGAATAATTTTCTACATCTACAACTACATGTTTATTATTCTTCAAGTTCTTTAGTGTTTTAAAAACAATATTATTTTCTTCATCATTTAGCATTTCGATATCTGATAATAAAAGATTTTGAATATCTTCAAAATTTATTTGCGATTTACTCTGCTGAAATAAAAGATTCTTGACATTACTTGTCTCATATCCAAAAATTTTATCTGTTGCAAAAATTGTTTGACTTACAGGAGTTTTATCAACAAAATGAGATCCATTAATTGTTAATCTTTTACCCTCTATAAAAGCTGGAATATGAAAAGTAGCATCAAAAGGACCTAAGCAACTATTTAGAGCAATTGGCTCTAAAAAGTTATGTCCTCGAAGAGTAGAGTCTCCTCTACTTATAAAAATAATGTCTTCTTCATAGGCTTGAGAAGTAATTACAGTATTTAGATTTTTGCAAATTGCCTCTATTGTTAATTTCGCATCATTTTCCGATAGTGACCTTGTATTAGCCAAAATAAAAAATAAATTAGATTTAGATTCAAAACCTTTGACTAAAGTTGAGCAGTCCCACTTAAGCAGTAATAAGCAATCGTGAACGGTTTGAGAGCCTGTGGGATCATCATCTATAACGACAAATTTCATAATTATTACAAAATTACTTAAGAGATTTTATTTGTATTGAGGCATTTAACCTTTTACTATCATTTGAAGGAACCATAATGTTTCTAAATCCATCAACAAAAGAATTTCGGGGACTAGTCCAAGGTTCGAGACATATCATTCTTCTTGGAGGATCACTCCAAATAACGCCTAAATCAAAAGGATATGGATGATTTAAAATTACCTCTCTTTTAAAAATTTTATCTCGAAAAGAACTTCTACCGGAAGTATACATAAGTAGATCAACTCCTAAATTAATTTTGTTTAATTCATCCAAAGTATTACTAATAATGTTTCTTTCTTGATCTTGACAATTAAGTGAATTATCAACAAACTCTAAATTTTTGAAATCTGAAACATTAAAATAAGGATGCAAACCAAAATTTATAGGCATAGCAAAGTCTGTTTTGTTGTAGATTGTAATTTCAAATTCTAAAGAGTTAATTTTTAAGGTAACTTCTATTTTTAGTTCGAAGTCAAAAGGATAATATTTTTTAGTTTTTTTTGATGCATTTAAGAATAAGCATAAAAATTTTTTATCTTCATTAAAGGAGTATTGCCATTGCAAATCCCTAGCGAAACCATGTTGTGGTAATTGCAAATAACCATTTCCAAATACTGAACTAGAGGTATTGAGATTTCCACAAATTGGAAACAAGATTGGAATGCCTCCCCTAATACTTTTTGTCTTGTCCATAAATCTTGTTTCATCGAAATAAAGTATTTCATTACCCTCCGAAACCCAATTTGTAATAACCCCTCCTCTTTCAGGACAAAATTTAATGTAATTATTTTTATCTAATTGAAAGACAAAAATTCCTTGGTCCTTATTAGATAATTCAAGTTTCACGATTATTACTTACAGAGAATCAATCCAATCCAAAATATGCTGATTAACTAATTCAGGTATCTCATCATGAGGACAATGTCCTGCATCAAGGATAATTTCTTTTGTATTCTTTGGTGTAAATTTTTTATATAGATTTCTTTTTTTTGGAGTGTTCATCCACGGATCTTTCCCTCCCCAAAGAAGTAATAATGGTGCACTTAGTTTTGCGAATAGCTTATCCAACGGCAATCCCTGAGGACCTGATGGGTTAAATACACTTCTAAAAACATTAAAAGCTCCGAAATCTAGAGAAGGCTTCCTTATTGACTCAACTAAGAAATCATCAACATTTTTTTTATCAACATAAACTTGATTCAAAGTTTTTTTAATATTTTTTGGATTTCTCATATTCTCAAAAATCAAACGTTGAAGAACAATATTTTTCAAAAATATGCCGGCAACTGTTTCAATTGAAGTTTGCAACATATTCTTTTTGATAGTTTTTTCTTCACTAAAATATCCAGCAGCATTAAGTAAGATCACTCCTGCGTTTAGCTCATTTAATTCTGCACCAGCTGCTAATGCGGCATAACCACCTAATGAATTTCCAACAACAATTGTAGGTTTTTTTATTTTCTCTTTTACATAAGCGACAACCTGATCTTTCCATAAAGATCCTGAATATTCGACGTCTTGAGGCTTAGGACTTTTTCCAAAACCGAGTAAATCCATAGCATGAACTTCGTATTTTGTACTTAAAACAGGGATATTAAATCTCCAATGATCCGTAGAAGCACCGAAACCATGAATTAATAAAATTGCACATTCTTTTGATATTTGCTCGGGCTTAGCGGAAACAGTATGAATTGGGTAATTTAAAAAATTCCAGTTATAATTAACATCACTATCTATAAGAGCTGTCTTTTCCATTAATTGAAAATTCTATCTTAATTTATTCTAATAAACTTATTTCCTAAAGAAGACCCACAGGATCGGCTGCAACATCATCTGAAATTTTATTGCCATCATTTGGAGGCTTATCTTTTAGAACAATTCTTAAGAGTACAGGTGCAAGAAATGTAGTTCCTATAACCATTAATAAAATAGCTGCTTCAAGAGAAGGAGTTAATAACTTAGCGCTTGTTCCTAGCCCAAGAAAAATTAAACCAACCTCTCCTCTAGGCATCATACCCAAGCCTACAACTAATCTATTTGTAGGTTTATCACTTGAAAATACCCAACCGGCTGCAATTTTTCCAATAATCGCAACAACCAATAAAAATCCTGCAACTACAAGAGCTGATCTGCTTGTTGGATCAAGTGGATTGATAACAGATAAATCCATTCCAGCTCCAACTAATACAAAGAAAATAGTTGCGAATAAGGAAACTAAAGGTAAAACAGATTGTTGTATTGCATGATTATTTTTAGAACTACTAAGAATCAATCCAGCTGCAAAAGCCCCTAAAGCTGCTTCCAATCCAATGGCTGTTGCCACGAAACAACACAATACAAGTATCACAAAAGAAGCTACCACTACGGCTCCAGGAGCCTTTAATCTATCTAATAACCAATCAAAACCTGGAGCAGCTGTTCTACTTAATGCAATAGCAGCAATAACAAACACTACTGCTGCTGCAACTAATTTAATAATAGGAGCAATTTCTAAAGTACCTCCCGCAGCAAGTGCGACTACAACTGCCAGAATAACAATTCCCAAAATATCGTCTAACACTGCTGCCCCAATAACAATCTGTCCCTCTCTAGTTTTCAAATATCCCAATTCACCAAAAACACTTGCAGTAATTCCTATACTTGTGGCTGTCATAGATGCTCCAGCAAAAACTGCTGGAATTAGATCCACTTGGAAAATAAACATTAATCCAAGAGTTCCAAACGCAAAAGGTAAAATTACCCCAGCCATAGCAACAGTAAAAGCCTGAGCACCGACAGCTACCAATTCCTCTAACTCACTTTCTAAGCCTGTTAAAAATAAAAGTGCATATAAACCAAGTGTTGCTACTGCTTGGAGAGAAGGAAAGCTTTCGAAATAAACATCAGGTACTGCTTCTGGGGGGATAGACGCTAATGAACTAATAACATTTACAAGTCCCTCATTTAGTTCAGTCCCAGCTGAGGGCGGAATCAATAAATGGAATCCTGATGCTCCTATTACAACCCCTGCAAGAAGCTCACCTACAATCGTTGGCAAACTTAGTCTTACTAATACTTCTGCTAATGCTCTTGCCGCTAAAAAGATCAATAAAAATCTTATGACTCCTATCAACGTTTCAGCAACTTCTAAATCATGTGCACTTAATTCAGCAAGTAAAGAGTACATTTAAGTGTAAAAATAAACAACCTAATTGGAAGATAGTTTATTGAGGGCCCACTTTAAGAAATATGTAAGAAAAAAGCAAAAATACTCAATAAGTGTGGATCTGAAGTTACAACAAAGAAATTTTCAAAAAAATGGCTATTGTCAGTTATATGGCTAATCCAATGAATTCCAACGAACCCTTTGATCTACGCTTGCCTACTCCAGGCTGCTACTTAGATCCTGAGAAAGCTGGCATGGATTCTGATGCTGTTTTTCAAGGAATGACAGCCCATCTATTTTATACTCTTGGAAAGTTAGCTACTTCTGCAAGTCCTCACGACTTGTACATGGCTTTAAGTTATGCCGTTAAAGATAGGCTAATGACAAGATATTTAGCCAGCCAAGAAGTCATAAGAAAAAAACCACAAAAAACAGTCGCATATTTATCAGCAGAATTTTTAATAGGCCCTCAATTAAGTAATAATCTTCTAAATCTTGGAATAACTCAAGAGGCAGAAGATGCTTTAAAAAGATTTGGCATTGAATCATTGTCAACAATTCTTGAAGTTGAAGAGGAGCCTGGGTTAGGAAATGGAGGACTTGGCAGACTTGCAGCTTGTTATATGGAATCATTAGCATCTCTCCAAGTACCAGCAGTTGGTTATGGTATTAGATATGAATTTGGAATATTCAATCAGTTAATTAGAGATGGTTGGCAAGTTGAAGTAACTGACAAATGGTTAAAAGGTGGATGGCCTTGGGAACTTCCACAACCAGACGAATCATGTTTTGTTGGTTTTGGAGGCAGAACTGAAAGTTATAGAGATGATAAAGGGAACTACAGATCAAGATGGATTCCCTCTGAGCATGCTATTGGAGTACCTCATGATGTTCCAGTTTTAGGATACAGAGTAAATACATGTGACAGATTAAGATTATGGAGAGCTGATGCAACTGAAAGTTTTGACTTTTATGCATTCAATATTGGTGATTATTATGGTGCAGTAGAAGAAAAAGTTGCATCTGAAACGCTTTCAAAAGTTCTATATCCAAATGATGGAACTGACGAAGGTAGAAGATTAAGACTCAAACAACAACACTTTTTTGTAAGTTGTTCTCTTCAAGATATGTTGAGAAGCCTTGAAAAAAGATCAATACCAATAACAGAATTCGCTAAGCATTGGACAGTTCAATTAAATGATACCCACCCTGCTATTGCAGTTGCAGAATTAATGCGACTTCTTATTGACCAATATCAAATCGGCTGGGATAAAGCATGGAATATAACAACCTCCTCAGTTGCTTATACCAACCACACATTACTACCAGAAGCTTTAGAGAAATGGGATTTAGGTTTATTTAACGATCTTCTTCCTCGTCATCTAGAAATTATTTATGAAATTAATTGGAGATTTCTGCAGCAATTAAGACTACGTTATCCTGGAGATGACAAGATTCTTCAAAAACTTTCAATAATTGATGAAGAAGGCTCCAAATCAGTTCGGATGGCCCATTTGGCTACAATTGGAGCCCATCATATAAATGGTGTTGCGGCTCTTCACTCAGATCTTATTAAAAGACAACTCCTTCCTGAATTCGCAGCATTATGGCCTGAAAAATTTACAAATGTAACTAATGGAGTTACTCCAAGAAGATGGGTTGCCTTATCTAATCCATCATTATCTAACCTTCTAGAAGAAGAAGTTGGTCCAAATTGGATAACCAATATGGAACTCCTTGAGAAATTAGAAGCAAAAAAGGATGACAATAATTTTTTACAAAAATTTGAGGAAACTAAGCTAAATGGCAAAAGGAAATTAGCTAGTTTTATCCATTCAAAAACTGGAATACTGGTAGATCCATCAAGTTTATTTGATGTTCAAGTAAAAAGAATACATCAATATAAAAGGCAACATTTAAACGCTCTTCAAATTATTGCTCAATATTTAAGAATCAAAAATGGTACAAACAAATATGAAGTACCAAGAACAATAATATTTGGAGGTAAAGCTGCACCAGGCTACTTTATGGCAAAGCTGATGATTAGATTTATAAATGGTATTGCTGACGTAGTAAATTCTGATCCTGATATGGATGGTCTATTAAGAGTTGTTTTTCTACCAGACTACAACGTTAAACTTGGTGAAATAGTTTATCCTGCAACTGATCTTTCAGAACAAATTTCAACTGCTGGAAAAGAAGCCTCTGGAACTGGAAATATGAAATTCGCAATGAATGGAGCGTTAACTATTGGGACCTTGGATGGAGCTAATGTTGAATTAAGAGATCTTGTGAAAAAAGAGAATTTCTTCCTTTTTGGTAAAACTGAAAGAGAAATTATGGATTTAAAAAATAATAATTATTCCCCCAAAACTTTTATTGATCAATGTCCAGAACTGCAAGAGGTTACGAGCCTCATAGAAATAGGTCACTTTAGCAATGGGGATAAAGAATTATTTAAACCTTTATTAAATAGCTTGACCGGACATGATCCATTCTTTGTTATGGCTGACTTTGAAGACTACCTAAACAAACAGGATGTAGTCAGTGAATGCTGGAATAATAAAAAAGCTTGGAATAAAATGGCATTATTAAATACTGCCAGATCAGGATATTTTTCTTCTGATAGATCTATAAGAGAGTACTGCAAATCTATTTGGAAAGTATCTCCAATGCCAGTTGAAATTACATGCGATGTCGAAGAGTTAACTAATTAATATTTTTCTTATCTGGTGAATCTGGAGTTTGATGAAATAATCTATTCAAAATTAATCGATCCATATTTAGTGGGTCTGGGGCTAATTTATTTGCAATTTCTTTAAATTTAGATTCAATATTGTTGGAAATTTTTATATCAAATATTCTTTCCATTAATGCTTCAATTGAATATAAATAAGCATTAACACTTTCGAGTTCATCTAAAGCTTCAGTAATTTCTGTATTAGAAATATGTTTTTCTTCTAGAATGATATCTTTATTTGATTCTCTTTCAGATAATTCTTTCTGTAACTCATCAGTAATCTGTGTACAAAGAGTTCTGAAAGATTGAATAGATGCCCAATTCAATTCTTGTTGCTGCTTAAAAGTTGGAAATTCTCTAATCAAACGATCATGCTCTTTATAAAATCTCTGACAATCAGAGCATTGACATGGTTCTTCAGCCAAAAGAAAATATAACTCTTTCTATATCATCTCACTATTTGGGCAAAATTGTAGGACCGTCCAATAATTCGTCATTTTCATCGAGTGAATCAGGACTATCTGGCAAAGGTATCTCTATACTAGTAACCAAATTAATAACATCTCTCAGTCTCATAGAATCAGCAAACCATCCCATTGCTTGCTCGGCATCACCTCTTTTTTCAGCATCATTTGCTTGATCTTCATGAGCTTCCGCCAAAAGAGCAAGCCAGCAAAGACATCTTGCTTGAACTATTGAAAGATCTAAATCATTAGGTTGGGATTTAGAAATGCGTTCATGCTCTTGTTGAATTAAGAGCTTCAAACGCATATCATGCAACTTAGCCATAAAAGATTTTCTACTAACTATACGCTAGCTAGAGAGTAGCAAGTTTGCACACATACTACATATAGTTTTTAATTTTTACGGGACTGGCGGGAGTCGAACCCACGGCCTACGGTTTAGGAAACCGTTGCTCTATCCTGCTGAGCTACAGCCCCAATAGATGATTTTTGGAGTATTAAGCATTATGCTAGATGAAAGCAGGAGAGGCAATCGCAAGAAAGTTTTATTTTGGAAACAAAATAAAACTTTCTTGAGGAAAGTCCGGGCTCCCACATGGTCAGGCTTGCTGGGTAATTCCCAGTGCGGGTAACCGTGAGGATAGTGCCACAGAAACATACCGCCTAATACTTTATGTATGGCAAGGGTGCAAGGGTGTGGTAAGAGCGCACCAGCAACATTGAGAGGTGTTGGCTAGGTAAACCCCGGCTGGGAGCAAGGCTTAGTAGATTTATGACCATTAAACAATCTACTTTTAAGCGCCGCTTGAGACTGTGAAGTAATTCTAGTCCTAGATAGATGATCGCCCATCTTAATTAATTAAGATGAACAGAACCCGGCTTATGACCTGCTTTCTAATTATTGTGATTATACAAATCAAATGACAAATATAATTAACGAAAAGCGAATTACTCAAATAACTTCTTTTTTAAAGTCTTTAAATATTAAATCAAAAAGATTTTCTGAAATAATTAGAACTCAAAATATTTTAATTATTCAAGATTTTAATCAAGCATTTATACACTCCTCGGAAGACAAAATTTTAAATTATGAAAAACTAGAATTTTTAGGAGATGCAGTCCTCAGATTAGCGGCTTCTAATTTTATTGAAAAAAAATATCCTCAAATGAGTGTAGGAGAAAGATCAGAGCTAAGAGCACAAATTGTAAGTGATGAATGGTTAACTCAATTAGGGTGGAAAATTGATATTGATAAATTAATAATTAAAGGACCTAAAGCTCTTGGTGATGAAAATTCAAAAAATACTATTATTGGTGAAGCTACAGAAGCTTTAATCGGTGCTGTTTACAAGTGCTTTCATTCCGTTCAGGAAGTAAATATTTGGTTAGATGATATATGGGAGAAAGATTCAGAAATATTTTTAAAAGCTCCATATAAATTCAAATCTAAAACAGTATTGCAAGAGTGGTGCCAAAGTAAAGGTTTTAGTTTGCCAGTCTATAAAATAATTGAAGTTTCAAAGAAAAATGGGGACCCCGAAAGATTTTCTTGCGATATATTCATCGAAGGATTAAAAGAATCATCTGCATTCGGCAAGTCCCATAAACAAGCGGAAACAAATGCAGCTAGAGTTTTGATAGAAAAATTTATTACCATAGGTAAAATCTAATTTTATACTATTTCTAAATTTGTTAGCTGAAAAGTTATGAGTTTATCCCAATTACCTCCTTCAAACAGAACCGCTGCTCTTTTTTTTGTAACTCTTTGTACAAACCCCTTATAACCTCTATAAATAGAGTTAGTGTCTTTTACAACAACAAA
Source organism: uncultured Prochlorococcus sp. (assembly GCF_902522795.1). Classification (GTDB taxonomy): domain Bacteria; phylum Cyanobacteriota; class Cyanobacteriia; order PCC-6307; family Cyanobiaceae; genus Prochlorococcus_A. The sequence goes on along the minus strand of NZ_CABYWZ010000019.1, from coordinate 11,004 downwards.
GGATCCAGGGAGTATGGGTTTAGTAGATAATTCCATAAAACACTCTTTCTAATACAATAATATGATAAATAAAAATGAATGGTTGACTGTTGGATTGATAACATCATGTCATGGAATTAATGGACAGGTAAAGGTTAAATCTCTAAGTGATTTTGAAGAAAGATTTTTAAAACCGGGAATTAGATGGTTGCAAAAAGAAAATGAACCTCCTTCAAAAATAGAACTCATATCTGGTTTAAAACAACCTGGTAAAGAAACCTTCATAGTAAAGTTCCAAGGAATAAATACAAGAAATCATGCAGAACAACTGAAAAAATTTAAAATTCTTGTTAATGCGGATAAACTACCCAAATTAAAAAAAGAAGAATTCCACTTGTTAGAACTTGTAAATCTAGAGGTCAAGACTTTAGAAAATGATGAATTAAAAAAAATTGGGAAAGTTATCAATTTAGAAAATGAGAAAAATAATTTACTTGTTATTGAACTATTCAAAAATCAAAAAAAAGTTCTCGTACCATTTGTTAAAGAAATTGTCCCATTAGTGGATATAAAAAATAATTTTCTAATCATCAATCCTCCAAATGGACTTTTAGAGCTATAAATTAAAAAAGTAAAAATTTGAAAGAAACTCACTATTCAACAGTTACACTTTTAGCTAAATTTCTTGGTTGATCCACGTCAAGTCCTCTATGAGCAGCAATGTGGTAACTCAATAATTGTAAAGGCAGTATATTCAGTAGAGGTGAAATCCATTCATTAGAGGAAGGAACTTTCATCAAATAATCAAAGATTTCAGTTCCATTACATTCAGGAGCAATACCAATCAAATATGAATCTCTTGCTTTTGCTTCTTGAGCATTACTGATAACCTTATCAAAAACCTCACCAGGTGCTGCGATAGAAATTACAGGTACTTTTTTATCTAATAAAGCTATTGGACCATGCTTCATTTCACCAGCAGGATATCCAGCTGCATGTATATAACTAATTTCTTTAAGTTTTAACGCGCCTTCAAGAGCAATAGGATAATTTATCCCTCTTCCTAAAAAAATAACATCTTTAATATTAAAAAAGTCATGTGCTAGCTTTTCTGAGGATTTATTATGTCTCTCTAAGAGATCTTCCAGTAATGGCGGAAGTTTTATAAGTTCGTTTATTAATTTACCTATTTCATCAGGACTTTGATTGCCTTTAATTTGAGCAAATTTTATAGCTAATCCATAAAAAGAAAGTAATTGAGCAAAAAAAGTTTTTGTTGCGGCAACTCCAACTTCTATTCCTGCACAGATATCAATTATATTTGAAACCTGCCTTGCTATGGCACTCTCTTTTCTATTTGTTATTGCAATAAGATTGGGTTTAAATTGCTTATTATCAATTAAAGAACGTCTTTTAATTTCCATATCGATAGCTGCAATTGTATCTGCAGTTTCTCCGGATTGAGTGACTCCAATAGTTAATGTATTAGGCAATAGTGGAGGTGGTGAATATCGAAATTCACTTGCATAAAAGACATTTGTGGGGATACCTGAAAATTGTTCTAATAAAAAGCTACCCACCATTGCAGCATGTTTACTTGTACCACAAGCAATAATTTCAATTCTTTCTATTGATTCAAAATACTCCGTATCAAAGGGATAGTTGATTTGATATTGCCCATTATCTGGGTTCTTAATTAAATAATTTTCCAACCAGTTTTTTGCAGTCTGTGGCTGATCATATATCTCTTTCAACATGTAATGTTTAAAATTCATCTTATCCATTATTTGCTCTGAGACTTTTAAAGAAACTGGATTTCTATATTGTCTTTCGTTGCTTGAGTCATATATTTCAATTCCAAGCGGAGTCAACAAAGCTATTTCTTCATCCTCCAAAGGCAAAATAATTTTCGTAAAGTTTGCAATGGCTGGAGTATCACTAGCACAAATAAATTCACCTTCCCCCAAACCAATAATCAAGGGTGCTTGTCTTCTTGCAACTACCAAAGAGGTTGGAGCACCAGACCATAAAACTGCTAAAGCATAAGATCCTTCTAAATCCGATAATACATTTCTCACAGCGACTAATAATGTTGACCCATTATTCTCAAGATTAAGTTTACTTAATGTATTTAACTCTCTTTGAATTAGATGGGGAATTACCTCGGTATCTGTATCAGAATTAAAAATAATACCCTCTTTCTCTAATTTATTTTTTAAATCTTGGAAATTTTCAATAATGCCATTTTGAACAACTGCTATATTTCCTGAACTATCGGTATGAGGATGTGCATTTTTAACCTCAGGCTTTCCATGAGTTGCCCATCTGGTATGTCCTATACCCACAGTTCCAGGAATATTAAGATCATTAAGATTACCTATTAAATTCTTGAGTTTTCCTTCGGCTTTATTACAAGAAATACAATTTGTTTCTGAATTTATTATTGCAATACCTGCAGAATCATAACCTCTGTATTCAAGTTTTTCTAAACCATTAATTAATAATGGTAAAGCTTTTTTATATCCTGTTACAGCAACTATTCCACACATACGAATTTTTTTTTCAATTATATTGAAATAAAATGCGTATTTACCAAAACATGGACTCTCTTAAAACTGCACTATAAAAATTAATATGCTAAACCCATACTCCTAGAAGTCTCATCTCCTAAATAAACACGAATACTTAAGAAATCTGTGGGACATGCTGTTTCACATCTTTTGCAACCTACACAATCTTCTGTTCTAGGAGATGAAGCTATTTGGCCAGCTTTACAGCCGTCCCAAGGAACCATCTCTAAAACATCAAGTGGGCAAGCCCTTACACATTGGGTACAACCAATGCAAGTGTCATAAATTTTAACTGCGTGTGACATGTAAAAATTCTCTTTTGAACCTCGTTTTATAATACTATTGTCTTACAAAGAAATTAAAAAAATTAAGATATGCTTCACTCTTGTTAACTCTAGGGCATAAGATCATATAGATAATTAGTAATTTTCCATAAACTATGTCAAAAGAAATTCTCGAAAAAGTCTGTTCTATTGTTTCAGAACAATTAAGTGTTGAAGCAGGAGAAGTTAAATCAGATTCCAATTTTCAAAATGATTTAGGTGCAGATTCTTTAGATACTGTTGAATTAGTAATGGCTCTTGAAGAAGCATTTGATATCGAAATTCCTGATGAAGCAGCTGAAGGAATAGCAACTGTTGGCGATGCAGTAAAATTTATCGAAGAAAAAAAAGGTTAGTAAATAGGATGCCAAATTTCCATCGAGTAGTTATTACTGGTATCGGAGCAGTAACTCCAATTGGTAATAACATTGATGAATATTTAGTCGGTCTTCAAACAGGTACTAATGGGGTTTCAGATATTACTCTCTTTAATCCTGAACAACATCCCTGCAAATTTGCTGCAGAGGTAAAAAATCTTCAATCTGAACATTTTATTGAAGCTAAAGAATCCAAAAGATGGGATCGTTTTTCCCAGTTTGGAGTTATTGCTGCAAAGCAAGCCTTTAATGATTCTGGACTTGAAATTACTGAAGTTAATGCATCAAGAATTGGAGTGATTATTGGTTCTGGTGTTGGAGGCTTACTAACTATGGAAAGTCAAGCTCAAATATTGAGTCATAAAGGGCCTAAAAGAGTAAGTCCATTTACAGTCCCAATGATGATTCCAAACATGGCCACTGGATTGGCTGCTATAGCTTTAGGTGCAAAAGGACCAAGTTCTTCTGTTTCCACCGCTTGTGCTGCTGGTTCAAATGCAATTGGTGATTCTTTTAGATTACTTCAACTTGGAAAAGCAGATGCAATGATCTGTGGGGGAGCAGAAGCAAGTATTACACCTCTAGGAGTAGCTGGTTTTGCCAGTGCCAAAGCTCTATCTTCCAGAAATGAAAGCCCTCAAACTGCTAGCAGACCTTTTGATGCGGAAAGAGATGGATTTGTTATTGGAGAGGGATCTGGAATTCTTGTTTTAGAAACTTTAGAAAATGCACAAAAAAGGAATGCGAGAATTTATGCAGAAATAATTGGTTATGGAACAACATGTGATGCTCATCATATAACTGCTCCATCTCCGGGAGGGATCGGAGGCGCAGAAGCTATCAAATTAGCAATTGAAGACGCTTGTCTTAGCCTTGAAAAAGTTGATTACATAAATGCTCATGGAACAAGTACATCAGCTAATGATAAAAATGAAACTTCTGCAATTAAATCCATTTTTAGAGACAGATCTTACCTCATTCCTGTAAGCTCTACTAAGTCGATGACAGGTCATCTCCTAGGAGGCTCAGGAGGTATAGAAGCTGTAGCTTGTATACTTTCTTTGACACATAATTTTATCCCTCCTACAATTAACTACGTCAATCGAGATCCTGAATGTGATCTTGATTACGTACCAAATAATGCAAGAGAAGCTCAAGTAGGAGTTGCTCTTTCTAATTCTTTCGGCTTTGGTGGTCACAATGTTTGCCTTGCTTTCAGCAAAATGAATTGAAGACAACCAACTCTGTATTTCCAACTTAACTTATTTTAAAACAATGGTCGCTGCATCTGTTTCATTAGAATCACTTTGTGTAAATAGTATAAGAATGCTTGCTGTAGATGCAGTAAATAAATCTAATAGTGGTCATCCTGGATTGCCAATGGGATGTGCACCTATGGGTTATGCATTATGGCAAAACATACTTAATCACAACCCTAACAACCCAAAATGGTTCAATAGAGACCGTTTTGTATTATCAGCTGGTCATGGCTGTATGCTGTTGTATTCCTTGCTTCATTTAACAGGATATAAATCAGTTTCCATAGAAGATATTAAAGAATTTAGGCAATGGGGATCAAAAACTCCCGGGCATCCAGAAACATTCGAAACCGAAGGTGTTGAAGTTACAGCTGGGCCTCTTGGAGCAGGAATTTCAAATGCAGTTGGTTTAGCAATAGCTGAAACACACTTAGCAGCTAAATTTAATAAGCCTGATTGCAATATCGTTGATCACTATACTTACGTAATAATGGGTGATGGCTGTAATCAAGAAGGTATTGCATCAGAGGCCTGCTCATTAGCTGGTCATCTGAAGCTTGGAAAATTAATTGCACTTTATGACGATAATCAAATTACAATTGATGGACGAACCGATGTTTCTTTTACTGAAGATGTCTTAAAAAGATACGAAGCTTATGGATGGCATGTACAACATGTTGAAGATGGGAATCATGATGTTAAAGGAATAACTGAAGCTATTGAAAAAGCAAAATTAATTACAGACAAACCTTCAATTATTAAAATTTCTACAACCATAGGTTATGGTTCTCCGAATAAATCAGATACTGCTGGAATTCATGGAGCAGCTGTTGGAGAAGAAGAAGCTGCATTAACTAGAGAGTTTCTTAACTGGGAATATCCTCCATTCGAAATACCAAATGAAGTATATGAGCATTTTAGAAAATCAATAGAAAAAGGCGAAAACTTAGAGAAAGAATGGGATTCTAAATTTGAAGAATATCAAAAAAAATATCCTTCTGAAGGAGCCGAGTTACACAGAATGCTAAAAGGGCAATTACCTGAAAATTGGGACTCAGATCTACCTTCTTATACACCTGATGATAAAGGATTAGCCACCAGAAAGCATTCACAAATATGTTTAGGTGCATTAGGTCCTAACCTACCTGAATTAATTGGTGGATCAGCAGATTTAACTCACTCTAACTATACAGATATAAAAGGAGAAACTGGATCATTCCAGCCACACAGTCCTGAAAAAAGATATTTACACTTTGGTGTAAGAGAGCATGCAATGGCAGCTGTACTTAACGGCATTGCCTATCATAATAGTGGTCTTATTCCTTATGGTGGAACCTTCCTTGTTTTCGCCGATTATATGAGGGGCTCAATGAGGCTTTCAGCACTCAGCGAACTTGGAGTCATCTATGTATTAACCCATGATTCAATTGGTGTAGGAGAAGACGGCCCAACACATCAACCTATTGAAACTATCCCTTCACTTCGTGCGATGCCTAACATGCTAGTTTTCAGACCAGGAGACGGAAATGAAACAAGTGGAGCTTATAAACTTGCTATTCAAAATAGAAAAAGACCTTCTGCCCTTTGTTTAAGTAGACAAGGTATGCCAAATCAAGAAAATACCTCGATCGATAAAGTTGCCCTGGGAGGATATATAGTTTCGGATTGCGAAGGCACACCAGATCTAATATTTATTGGTACTGGAAGCGAACTGAATCTTTGCATTGAAGCAAGTAAGGAAATTTCAAACTTAGGTAAAAATATTAGGGTTGTTTCTATGCCTTGTGTAGAACTTTTCGAAGAGCAAGAAGAATCTTACAAAGAGAGTGTTTTACCTAGTAGTGTGAAAAAGAGAGTTGTAGTAGAAGCTGCTCATTCATTTGGTTGGCATAAATATACAGGTTTTGATGGTATTTGTATCACTATGGATAGGTTTGGTGCATCAGCACCAGGTGGAGAATGTATGAAAAATTTTGGATTTACAGTCGAAAACGTAGTTAATAAAACGAAGGAGATTCTATAACTTGTAATTGATAACTAGACTGAAGTATTACATTCTTCAAGTTTATCTTTTAGCTGATCTAGTGATTCATCTGAAATCTTTGAATTCATTGGACAATGTTTTGGGCCACACATTGAACAAAACTCAGCCTTTTTAAAGATCTCTTCAGGCAATGTTTCATCATGGTACTGCTTTGCCCTTTCCGGATCTAAAGAAAGTTCGAATTGTTTATTCCAATCAAAGTTATACCTTGCATGACTAAGTTCATCATCTCGATCACGAGCTCCAGCTCTATGTCTTGCTATATCTGCAGCGTGAGCAGCTATTTTATAAGCAATTAATCCTTCTCGTACATCTTCTGCATTTGGAAGTCCTAGATGTTCTTTTGGGGTTACATAACATAGCATCGAAGTTCCATACCACCCTGCCATTGCCGCCCCAATAGCACTTGATATATGGTCATAACCAGGAGAAATATCTGTTACTAATGGACCAAGTACATAAAAAGGGGCTTCTGAACATTCTTCCATTTGCTTTCTCACATTAAACTCAATTTGATCCATAGGGACATGACCTGGACCTTCAACCATTACTTGAACATTATGTTCCCATGCTCTTCGAGTAAGCTCGCCTAAGGTCTTCAATTCAGCTAGCTGAGCATCATCAGAAGCATCATGCAAACATCCAGGCCTTAGTGAATCTCCTAGAGAAAAAGTACAATCATATTTCTTGAAAATCTCACAGATATCATCAAACCTTGTATAGAGAGGATTTTGTTTAAAATGATGTAACATCCATTGGGCTAAAATACCTCCCCCTCTACTTACAATTCCAGTAATTCTTCCTTTGACTTTTGGCAAATGCTCTATTAATAGACCAGCATGAATAGTTTGATAATCTACGCCTTGCTGACAATGTTTTTCAATAATATGAAGAAAATCATCTTCAGTTAGTCTATCTATTGAACCATGTACACTTTCTAATGCTTGATAAACAGGAACTGTTCCAATGGGAACAGGAGACTCATGAATAATTGCTTGCCGAACTTCATCTAAATTTACTCCTCCTGTAGATAGATCCATGACAGTATCAGCCCCATATTTAACCGCCAGTTTTAGCTTCTCTACTTCTTCATTGATATCACTTGCATTAGGGGAAGCACCAATGTTGGCATTAACTTTGCATCTTGAAGCAATGCCTATAGACATTGGCTCAAGATTCAAATGATTAATATTAGCTGGAATAATTAATCTTCCTCTTGCCACTTCTTCCATTATTAAAGAAGAAGGAAGATTCTCTTTTTTAGCAACAAAATCCATTTCTTCGGTGATATATCCGTTTCTCGCAAAGTTCATTTGAGTTACATTTTCTTTCCCAAGGCGAGGTTTAATCCACGAACTTCTCATAATTTACAAATTTTTTAAAAGTGTTATTACTAAAGTTTGATCAAATCTTTACTTCCCTGCCTCAAGGTTAATGATTCAGGTTCAAAGGGTATGATCTCAGCCAAGTTAAAATTCTTAGCACCCCTAGTATTTATATTATTAATAGCTCTTTTCTAAAAAATAGTCATCTCATGTTGCGTAAAAATAAATAAAATAATTTTATTTAGCTTTTTGATAAGACTTTATCTTTTTTAAAATATTTTTCCTATCCAATTGTCTGCTTATACCCTTCTCCAAAATAATTACAATCCCAATTAAGCCAATAGGTAAATAAAAAATTTTCCTAGAATTGTCCCTAAATATAAATCCAATAGCAGATATGAGGATCATGAAAGGAGCAACAAAAGATAAAATTAATCGTTTATTAATATTCATTTACCAATTGTATTAATTTTTTCATTGTTTAATTTTACTATGGATTCTGTTATCACTTTAATTCCAACAGCAATAGCTCTTTCATCCGGATCAAATTTAGAACTATGAAGAGGAGCACATCCATTGGAACTAGAAACCCCAAGCCTAAACATAGCTCCAGGAATTTCATTTAAGAATTCAGCGAAATCCTCAGCTCCTAATGATGGTTTTTGTAATTCGATTACATTTTCTTGACCCAAAACCTTAATTCCCGATTCTCTGAGGACTCTATTAATTGCAGAATTATTATTAACTGCCGGAGTAATTTCTCTAAATATTACTTTTGCATCAGCTCGACAACTATTAGCTAAAGAAGTGATATTTTCATTGAGCCAATTACCAATATTCGTAAATACTTTACGATTAGTGCATCTAACAGTACCAATTAAATTAACCTTTTCTGCGAGAACATTGAATGCATTGCCACCATTTATTTTCCCAAAAGTTATTACTACTGGATCTAGAGGGTCTAACTTCCGTGTTATTGATTCTTGAATTCCCGAGATAACTTTTGATGCCGCCCAAATAGCATCAACTCCTTCATGAGGTCGAGCACCATGGCCAGATTTTCCTTTAATCTCAACATTAAGTTCTCCCGCAGCTGCAGTTAAACTTCCCTCTTTAATGCCAATGGTCCCTACGGATAAATCCGGGTAGACATGAACGCCCAAAATATGGGTTAAACCATTCGTTGCACCATCCTTAATCATCCATCTAGCTCCACTCGCAATTTCTTCAGCAGGCTGAAAAATTATCCGAGTCCCAAAATTTAGTTTTAAATCCTTAATAATTTTTGCCACACCCAATCCAATCGAGATATGCAAATCGTGACCACAAGCATGCATAACACCATCTACTTTGGAAGAAAAACTTAATTTAGTTTCCTCAAATATTGGCAAAGCATCCATATCCACTCTTAAACCTATAATACCTTTATCTTGGGGGCCAAAATCAGCTATAACTCCAGTCCTGCCAATAGATTCTCTAACATTCCAACCAATATCTTTTAAAAAACCACTTATCAAGATCGCTGTTTGATTTTCAAGTCCACTTAATTCCGGATGTTCATGGATATGTCTTCTTAAATTAATGAGTTCATCATTAAACGAATCAATTTTCTTATGTAACTGATCTCTATTCATTACTTATTTTAAATCGATAAAATTCATTAAATCTTTAATTGGTTGTGGAGGCCATCTTCTTATTTTTTTTAACCATTCTTCATCACTATATCTAGGATCTAATTCAGTTACCGCTATCCAATTACTCTCTGCTTTACCAGCTTCACCATTAGACCAATTCATAGCTGTTAAAGCTGCCCTAGCATCTGCAAAAGTTGGATACCGTCTAATTAACTTTATTAATTCTTCTTCAGCTTCATCAATATTTCCCAACTGGAAATCTGCTAACGCCATACTTGACCTAGCCATGGCAAATCCTGGATTATATAAAGCAGCTTTTGAGAATAAATCTCTTGCTTTATCCCAATGGGATGTAGATCCTTCGACGTTAGCTAAATTATATAATGCAGAGAAATTTTTACTATCTAGGGAAATAACGAACATATAATCCTTTTTCGCTTCCGACCATAAACCCAATGATTCCTCAGCTATACCCCTGTTAATGTAAGGATCTATTTCACTAGGATTCAAACTTATTGCCTTATTTTGGTCATCTATTGATCCCTTAACATCTCCTAAAACAAGTCTTACATTTCCTCTATTGCTGAAACCTGCAGCATCATCAGGATAAGAATCGAGATATTGATTCCATTCTTGTAAAGCGAGATTAAATTTTCCGACTGAACTAAGATCTAACGCATTTTGAAACAAATCCCCTCTCAAAGATAATGAATAGCATGGTGCAATATAAAAAATATTGAAAAAAATAAAAATTAATAAAAAACAAACCTTAACTTTTTTAAAAGTTATCATCTTTTGAATCAATGTACTTTTTTCCCAAAGCAGTAAGCAATCTTCCTCGAGGAGTTCTCGTGAGAAAACCAATTTTAATGAGATATGGCTCGACTACAAATTCTAACATTGAAGAATCATCACCCAACCCAGATGCAATTGAATCAAGGCCAGTTGGAATATTATTATTTTGATTAAGAAAAGATAAATAGTGTCTATCTAAAGAATCCAATCCTTTTTCGTCTATTTGGTAAGAATTTAAAGCTTTTTTTATTAAATTCACTGAGATAGTATTAGTTTTCATAACAACTTGAGCATAATCTCTAACTCGTCTTAATAATCTTAAAGCAATTCTTGGAGTCCCTCGAGATATCTTTGCTAAATCATAAGATGCTTCATCTTCTAAGTTGAGGTTTATTAATCGGGAGAAATTAACAATAATTTGTTTTAATTCATCACATGTATAAAATTCAATTTTCTGAGATATCCCAAATCTGTCTCTTAGAGGTGCGCTTATTGAGGCTAATTTAGTTGTCGCGCCAATCAGCGTAAACCTAGGAAGATTAATTGTTCTGCAACGGGCTCCCCTATTAGCTCCCATAGTTAAGTCAAGTCTAAAATCCTCCATTGCAGAATATAACAGCTCTTCAGTTAACCTATTTAAGCGATGTATCTCATCGATAAATAAAACTTCACCTTCTTTTAATCCAAGAAGTAAACCT
>NZ_CABYWZ010000018.1 GCF_902522795.1 uncultured Prochlorococcus sp. | reverse complement strand
TTGATAAAACAACACAAGAAAATTTGGTAACTCAATCAATTAACAATATTGAGGTCAACTAATGCCACTTTTAAATTCAGTTACTACACCATACGCAGAGGCATTACTTCAAGTTGTAAATGAAAATTCGCAAACTGAAGAGATGGTTTCTGAAGTTAAACAACTCTTGGAATTAATAAATGATTCCCCTGAACTGGAGAAGGCACTATCCTCCCCCATTTTAGAGACAGATGCTAAGAAGAAAATCATTAATGAAATTTTTTCAAAAAAGGTTAATTCTTCTTTATTGAATTTCTTAAAATTATTGGCCGATAGGCAAAGAATTGGAATCCTTACTTCAATTCTTGATAGGTTTTTAGAGATTTACCGAGAAAATAGTAATATTGCTTTGGCAACTGTTACTTCTGCAGTCGAGCTTACTGATGAACAGAAAGGTTTAATTACCAAAAAGATCATCAATATTGCTGGAACTGAAAAATTAGAACTTGTAACTAAAATCGACCCATTTCTTATTGGTGGTTTCGTCGCCAGTGTAGGATCAAAAGTAATTGATGCTTCTCTTGCTTCACAAATAAGAAAACTTGGCTTATCCCTTTCCAAGTAACTTTTAAATCAACCTTAAATTCTTAAATCCATGGTATCTATACGCCCTGATGAAATCAGTTCAATCTTAAAACAACAAATAACTGATTATGACCAATCTGTAAGTGTTAGCAATGTAGGAACTGTTCTGCAAATCGGTGATGGCATTGCAAGAATATATGGCTTAGATCAGGTCATGGCAGGTGAGTTATTGGAATTTGAAGATGGTACCGAAGGTATAGCTTTAAATCTTGAAGATGATAATGTTGGGGCCGTTTTAATGGGAGAGGCACTTGGTGTCCAAGAAGGTAGTAACGTTAAGTCCACGGGTAAAATTGCATCTGTTCCAGTTGGTGAAGCAATGCAGGGAAGAGTGGTTAACCCTCTCGGACAACCAATAGATGGGAAAGGCGAAATTCCAACAAGTGATACTAGATTAATTGAAGAAATGGCTCCTGGAATAATTAAGAGAAGATCAGTACATGAACCAATGCAAACAGGTATCACATCTATTGATGCAATGATTCCCGTTGGAAGAGGTCAAAGAGAATTAATTATTGGTGATAGACAAACTGGAAAATCTGCAATTGCTATTGATACGATAATTAACCAAAAAGGTCAAGACGTAGTTTGTGTTTACGTAGCTATTGGTCAGAAGTCAGCATCAGTAGCAAACATCGTAGAGGTATTAAGAGAGAGAGGAGCCCTAGATTATACAGTCGTAGTTAGTGCAGGAGCTTCAGAACCAGCTGCTTTACAGTACTTAGCACCTTATACCGGTGCAGCAATTGCTGAACATTTTATGTATCAGGGTAAAGCAACACTTGTTATTTATGATGATCTAACGAAACAAGCTCAGGCTTATAGACAAATGTCTCTTCTTTTAAAAAGACCACCAGGAAGAGAGGCTTATCCAGGAGATGTTTTCTACTTACACAGTAGATTGTTAGAAAGAGCAGCAAAACTTTCTGATGCTATGGGAGGGGGTTCTATGACAGCTCTTCCAATTATTGAAACTCAGGCAGGGGACGTTTCTGCTTACATCCCAACTAATGTTATTTCAATTACAGATGGACAAATATTCTTGAGTGCAGATTTATTTAACTCAGGATTAAGACCAGCTATTAATGTTGGAATTTCAGTTAGCCGTGTTGGAGGAGCCGCTCAGACAAAAGCAATTAAAAAAATTGCAGGAACTTTAAAATTAGAACTCGCACAGTTTGACGAACTAGCTGCTTTTTCTCAATTTGCATCTGATCTTGATGAAGCTACTCAGCAACAACTTGAACGAGGCAAAAGATTAAGAGAGTTATTAAAGCAACCTCAATTCTCTCCGCTAAACCTTGCAGAACAAGTTGCAGTTGTTTATGCAGGAGTTAAAGGTCTTATTGATGAGGTTCCTGTTGAAGATGTTACTAAATTTGCAACTGAACTTAGAGAATACCTAAAGTTAAATAAAGCGGAATTTATAGAAGAGATTCTTAAAGAAAAGAAATTAAATGATGGATTAGAAGCGACGCTAAAAGAGGTGATAAATGAAGTTAAATCATCAATGCTTGCCATAGTTTAAATTTATTTAGGAGATACCATGGCAAATCTTAAAGAGATTAGAGATCGAATCGTTTCTGTTAAAAATACAAGAAAAATAACGGAAGCCATGAGACTTGTTGCAGCTGCAAAAGTTAGGAGAGCTCAAGATCAAGTTCTTAAGAGTAGACCTTTTGCAGATAAACTTGCACGAGTCTTAGAAAATATTCAATCTAGAGTACAATTTGAGGCTGTCGACTCTCCTCTATTATCCAAGAGAGAAGTAAAGAGTATCTCCTTGGTTTGTATAACTGCGGATAGAGGTTTATGCGGTGGTTACAATACAAATATTATAAAAAAGGTAGAAATAAGATATGCAGAATTAGTCAGACAAGGGTATCAGCCAAATTTAATTTTGGTAGGGAAGAAAGCTATTGGATATTTTCAAAATAGAAAGGATAGATATGTTATTAAAAGTACTTTCAAAGAACTAGAACAGGTACCCACAGTCAAGGATTCTGAAGGAGTTACAAATGAGATTTTAGCCGAATTTCTTTCAGAAAATTCTGATAGGGTTGAAATCATTTACACGAAATTCATCACTTTAGTTAGCTGTGCCCCTGTCGTTCAAACACTATTGCCACTTGACCCTCAAGGAATTGCTGAGGAAAACGATGAAATTTTTAGGTTGACTACAAAAGATAGTAAGTTACTTGTTGAAAAATCAAGTATTGAAAAAAGTGATTTAGAGAAGTTGCCATCAGATATTGTTTTTGAACAAAGTCCAGATCAACTATTAGATTCCTTGTTACCATTGTATTTACAGAATCAGGTACTAAGAGCTCTTCAAGAGTCCGCAGCTTCAGAACTCGCTTGCAGGATGACTGCTATGAATAATGCCAGTGATAATGCTAAAGAATTAGCAAGTACTTTGAATCTAACCTATAACAAAGCCAGACAAGCAGCTATTACACAAGAAATATTAGAAGTTGTAGGAGGTTCAGCAGTTTAGTAATAAGATTTAGGATATGCCTGAATACAATATCAAAGTTCAATTTGAACAAAAGATTTTTAGTTTTTTATGTTCTGAGGATCAAGATATTATTTCAGCGGCAAAAATCAATGGAATAGATTTACCAAGTAGTTGTTGTTCAGGAGTTTGTACAGATTGTGCATCCATGATATTGGAAGGATCCGTAGATCAGGAAGATGCTATGGGATTAAATGATGATTTACGGGAAAAGGGCTTTGCACTTTTGTGTGTAGCATACCCCAAGTCAGATTTGAATATTATTATTGGTAAAGAAGTCGAAGATGATTTATATAATGATCAATTTGGTAAATATCAAAAATGAAATTAAGTTCAGTTGATTATTATTTAGATTGGCCAGTTTCAATAAAATTAAAAAATTTAAGGGAATTCATCATTACAAATTTAGAAAAAAAAGGAGATTTAATTCGATGGTCAATTGTTGATATTCAAAATTCTATTGACTCTTTTGGAACAAAAAAACTTAAAATTAAAGCTGTAATAGCTAATTAAAAAATATAAATTGAAATATTTTTAATAATGGAAAATTCACCAACAATTTTCATTGTTCCAACTGGTATTGGTTGTGAAGTAGGAGGTTTTGCTGGGGATGCACTTCCTACCGCTAAATTATTAGCATCAGCAAGTGGATGTTTAATTACTCATCCAAATGTTATGAATGGCGGTACTCTTTCTGAAAAAGATAAAAATATTTTTTATGTTGAGGGTTATAGTTTAGACCGACTTGCTAAAGGAGAAATTGCTTTAAAAAGGGTAAAGCAACAGAAAATTGGGATAATTTTTGATTCAGCCATTGAAAAAGAAATATTAGTAAGACATTTACAAGTTGCTGATGCATGTGTTTCTACTTTAGGGATTAATGTTCATTCTTATGTGATTACACAAAAACCATTAAAAATAGTTATTGATTCTGATTCTTCAAAAATCAGTGGTGGCACAATTGAAAATCCTGATACTTTAATTAATGCTGGAAAATGTTTAATAGAAAAAGGAGTTACGGCAATAGCAATTGTGGCAAAATTTCCTGAAGATCCAGATTCTTTAGAAACTAATATCTATCGAGAGGGGAAAGGGGTTGATCCTATTGCTGGAGTCGAAGCAGTTATAAGTCATTTAATAAGCAAATTTTTAAAAGTTCCCTGTGCTCACGCACCTGCTTTAAATCCAATTGAATTGAATGAAAATTTAGATCCTCGTGCAGCTGCAGAAGAAATAGGATACACCTTTTTACCATCAGTACTGATTGGATTAAGCAATGCACCTAACATTGTTGAATTGCCGGCTAAAAATGAATCAATCTCACTACACCCTGATCAGATTGAATCTATTGTTGTTCCTAATGGTGCATTAGGTGGAGAAGCAGTACTAGCAGGGATCGAAAAAGGTTTAAATATTATCTCTGTAAAAAATCAAAATACATTAAAAGTGACAAATGAGTTTTATAATTATCCCAATCTTTTTGAAGTTGATAATTATTTAGAAGCTGCAGGTATAATTCTTGCTATCAAAAAAGGTATCAACCTTGATTCAGTTAAACGTCCTTTAAAAAAAATCCAACAATGTCCTTATAGTGATTAATAAGATATTGCTATGGGAACTCTCCAGTCACTTCCTAATGATTGACTGCTTAGTTTTAGGATAGGAGGAGCTTGCTTTCTTTTGAATTCCGCTTTTTTTATGAGTGAGATAATTTTTAAAATTAAATCTTTTTTATAACCATCTTCTTCTAGTTGTTGTAAATCTTTTTTCTCTTCAATAATTCCTTTAAGAATATTATCTAAAATAGAATAAGGTGGGAGAGAATCAGTATCTAATTGATCAGGACCTAATTCGGCACTTGGAGCTTTCATACGTATATTTTCTCCAATTATATCTACATTAGTATCTAACATATACATTTTTCTACGATTAATTGAATCTTCACTATCAAGCCAATTGCATAATTTAAAAACATTAGTTTTATATAAATCCCCAATTACAGATAATCCCCCATTCATATCACCATAAAGTGTGCAATATCCTACGGCCAGTTCTGATTTGTTTCCTGTTGAGAGCAACAAATGCTTTTCTTGATTTGCTAAAGCCATAAGAAGGGTTCCTCTTATCCTTGACTGAATATTTTGATTTGTTATTTCGGCCATCTCGAGAGATATGGTTTTTATAAATGATTCTTCAAAAGAGGTCATCAAGTTTTCAATTGGAATGCTATTGAAACTTATCTTTAATCTTCTTGCTAAATCTTTTGCATCACTCTTCGAATGAGATGAGCTCCACTTAGAAGGCATTGAAACGCAATAAACATTATCACTTCCTAGAGCCGCTGTTGCAATTGCTGAGACAAGGGCTGAATCAATACCACCACTTAATCCAACTAGAGCTGTTTTAAATCCACATTTTTTTGCATAATCTTTAACACCAAGGACTAATGCATCAAAAATTGATGACATTTCGGAGTTTTCAAATTCATTTTTTTCAGGTTTTGTTTGCTCAATTTCCCAGCTTGAGAGATCTTCCGAAAAAGATTTTAGTTGCTTAATTTTAGATCCATTCTTATCAAGAATAAAACTATTTCCATCAAAAATTAAATTATCATTTGCTCCAATCTGGTTGACATAAATAAGCGGTACTTGAAGATATTGGGCAGCAAAACTGGAAACCTTGGATCTTAGCTCTAACTTTTTCAGAGTATATGGGGAGGCTGATAAATTTACTAAAAGATCAACTTTTTTTTTCTTTAAATCAATAATGGGATTTTTTCTATGGATTCCTCTACCTTCTATATCTTTGTTGACCCATAAATCCTCACATATAGTAAAGCCAAGTCGCCAAGTTTTATTTTTAATTTGTTTAATCAATACGGAAACTTTTTCTTCTGATCTAAAGTATCTTTTCTCATCAAATACTTCATAAGTGGGAAGAATAATTTTCCGAGCAATTATTTTCCATTCACCGCCCTCAACCAACGCAATAGCATTATAAAGATTAGGAAAAAAAGAATCATTTATTATCTCAGCTATTCCGATTGAGATGCTTAAGTTTCCATATTTTTTATTAATATCTGAAGCTAATTGATCAAGAATTTGGTATTGATTGCTGATCAAATTTTTTTTAAAAAGTAAGTCATTTGCAGGATATCCCCATAATGACAATTCTGGAGTAAGAACAAAATCAGCAGAAATTGAGCTAGCTTTCGAAGCAATATTAATTATTTTTTTTGCATTGCCCTCTAAATCTCCAACAACTGGATTTATTTGGGCAAGTAAAAATTTCATTCAACTAATTTAATGGATTCATATAAATTATTCTTCTTAACTATATCTATTAACGAAGACGGTAAATTAGAACAATTAAAATTTAATCTAAACTTAGAACTTGAAATGTTTGGGGTTTTGATGTTTGAAATCTTAAATTTCACTCTATAAGTCTCTAACATTTTAAGAGTATTTGATTCAATAGGATATCCCTCTCTTAGAATTATAAAAAAACTTACCTCTAAAATAATTTTTTCGAAATTTTTCCAATAAAAAATATCTTTAATTAAATCACTCCCAATAACAAAATCTAATTTTTTAATTTTATAAATTTCTTTACATTTTCTGATCGACTCTTCAGCCCATTGGCTACTTATTTCTTGATTAAATAAAATTTTTGGATTATCTAAATCATCAATAAGAGTTTTTAACAAATGGCTACGAATTGAGATATCCTCTATGTGCCTTTTTTTGGGGTTGTTGCTTACATAGCTAATGGTAAAAACATAAATTTTGGATAATTCTTCAAGAATTTTTTTGTGACCAATTGTAGGTGGATCAGCACTCGTACCAAATAAAGCAATGCTTTTTTCCATTTTAAGTTTTAAGGTAGAAAACTAACAAAATTATTATTTAAATATCTATTTGAAAAATAAATATTTATGTAGTTAAAAATCTCTGGGTCATTGAAATTCATATTTTGGATCAAAATAGCAGGTTCTATAAAAGAAGCTTTGCTTCTTATAAAGATCTCTTTTGCTGCTAATTTACCAAGAATTTTTGTAGAATAAACTGCGATTGCTGCTTGAATAATTGCTATTGGTCCATAGGGTAATAATGAAAGCCCGTTAGTAAAAGGTGCTGTTAAAAGAATTAGTTTCTTAATAAAGTTTAAAGAGGTATTAACGCCGACTTGAGTTATTCCTAAACATAAATTATTAATGGATATATTTTTAAATATTTTTCTTGTAGATTCACCTTTTAACTTTAATCCATAAATCTTACTTAATTCGTTAATCAATGCAGTATCTAGTGCAAAACTACCAGCAACATCAAATAAAATAAAAGGATTAAGAGCTACTGCGGAGGCCTTCATAGTCGAAAATTTACCAATAGTTGATTGAGCTAATTTCTGCCTCCTTTTCAATCTTTGCTCTTTTATTTTCAGAAACAATTTGTCAGCTAATTGAATAGAATTCAGTGTTAATAGTATCTCACCATATTGATTGATTAATTGTGCTATGTAATTTTTAAGATTGTTTTCATTATTAATGATTATTGGAATATTTAAATCTTTTGGAAGCTTAAACTTTATATTTTCAATTATTTCTTTTAATTCATTTTTATTAAATAGATCGATTTTGTTAAAAATTAAAATAATTTTTTTTCCATCTTTTATAAAAGAGCTGATTTCGTTTAACTCATTTCTATTTAAATCTCCCGAAATTATAAAAAGAATAAGATCTGAATGATTTATGTAAGAGTAAACTTTATCTGGGAATTTAATATCGCAGAAATCAAATCCTGGAGAATCTAGCAGCTCTAAACTATTGAGTGTTTGATCTTTAAGAGTCAACTTTTCCGATTGTATTTCTTTTGTGGTCCCATTAATAATATCTGTTTTGAATATGTCTTTTTTTAGTAAAGAATTTAAAACAGAAGATTTTCCTACACCTGATTTACCATATGTGCCAATTCTTAATTTTTTTTCTTTGAGTCTTAAAAGTTGTTGATTAAAAGAAATTATTTCTCTATTAAGAAAACTTTTTTCATAATTGGTAAGATCAATAGTCTCCCACCATTTTTTTAACAGTAAATAATTTTCCTTAATTTTAAAATGTTTCATGATTTATTTTTCCACCAACCGGCTAATACAGATAACACTGCTTCTGCACCAATAATTCCCACGAAACCCCCGAATTCATCTACTACTACTTTTACTCCTTTATGATTCTTGTCAAATTTAGTTAATAATTGATCTGCTTTAATCATTTCGGGAATGTAGTCCACAGGTTCGCAAATTTCTGATAATAATTTTTTATTTTCCCCATTAATTAACTCTGCCAACATTTTCTCACGCTTTACTACCCCTTGTATTTTGTCAACTTTATCTCCCAAAATAACCCACCATGGAGAGCTGTCAGACATAATGAGTTTTGAAATTTCATCAAGATTTGATGACCCATCAAGACAAGGTGCCGATACCCTAGGGGTCATTAAGTCTTTTGCTTTTAAGTCATTTAATTGAAAGACCTTAAATATCATTGCTGCCTCATCAGCCTCTATCAAACCTTTTTGACTTCCAATTTTTGCCATCTGTCTAATCTCCTCTTCATCAGTTGAAATTTCGTTTTCTGCTGTAATAACTGGAAATATCTGTTCAATTAATATTATGAATGGCCTCATTAAAGTATTTAATATTCGCAAGATAGGAACAGATAATAGTGCTATTTGAACTGAAAATCTTGTGCCAAGAGCTTTTGGTAGTACTTCTCCTACTAAAACAACAAGTATGTAAAAAGCTACTGAAAAAAGGGTTAAACCAAAACTGTTATTAATTACCAATGCTCCGTATACTCCTAAAATAAGACTGCCAATTATATTAAATCCATTATTAGTAATAGTAATTACAGTTAATGTCCGTCCAAGATGTTTTCTGAGTTTTAGAAGTTGATTTGCAGAACTTTTTGGCTTTTGTCTAGAGGCAATTTCTAAAATTCTAATTGAATTTACAGCTAAAAAAGCTGCTTCTACTCCCGAACAACATGCTGATCCAATTAAAATAATTATTATAAGTAAAAATAATCCGTAAACACTTGGTTCCATTAAGGTAGATTAGTTACTAAATCTGTTTTAATTCATTCTTCCATTTTTTTTTTAAACACGCCAATACAGAATTTATGTTTGAACCTGACCATAAAGTTTTTGAGGAAAGAAGAGAAATTTTCTTGAATAAATTAGATGGAAAAGCTGCCATTATCCCAGGAGCTAATCTTGTAAAGCATCATGCCGATTGTGAATACCCTTTTAGACAAGATAGTAATTTTTGGTATTTAACTGGTTTCGATGAGCCGGATGCAATTGCTCTTTTCTTATCGCATAAGCCTAAGGGAGAGAGATTTATTATGTTTGTCGCTCCTAAAGATGTTATAAGTGAAGTCTGGCATGGCTTTAGATGGGGTTTAGAAGGCGCAGAAAAAGAGTTTAAGGCTGATAAGGCTCACTCAATAACCGAACTAAGAGATTTACTTCCAGGTTATATAAATGGTTCCGATGAACTTGTTTTTTCAATAGGAAAGCATCCATTATTTGAGAAAATAGTACTAGAGATATTTTCACAACAACTTGAAAATCGTTCAAGATCAGGAATTGGTGCAAATTCTATAAAATCTCCAGAGATTTATTTAAATGAGATGAGATTAATTAAAAGCGAATTTGAAATTAACAGAATGAGAGAGGCTATACAAATTTCAGCAGAAGCTCATGAACTAGTAAGAGAATCTATCTCATCAAAGAAAAATGAAAGGCAAATTCAGGGTCTTCTAGAGGGATTCTTTCTGGAAAAAGGGGCTAGAGGACCTGCATATAATTCTATCGTTGCTTCAGGAGATAATGCCTGTATTTTGCATTACACTTCAAATAATTCACCCTTAAAGAAGGAAGATTTATTGTTGGTGGATGCTGGCTGCTCATTAATTGATTATTACAATGGAGACATAACAAGAACTATTCCAATAGGTGGTAAATTTTCTAATGAGCAAAAAGTTATTTATGAAATTGTATTGAGTGCTCAGAAAAATGCCATTAAAAGTGCAGTAAAGGGATCAAATTCTAGTGTTGTTCATAATGTCGCTTTAACAATTCTTATAGAAGGATTAAAAGAAATTGGTTTATTGTCGGGCAGTACTGAGGAGATAATTGAAAATCAATCTTACAAACATCTTTACATGCATAGAACTGGACATTGGCTCGGCTTAGATGTTCATGATGTTGGAGCATATAGAATGGGGGACTATGAAGTGCCATTACAGAATGGAATGATTCTTACTGTAGAACCTGGAATTTATATAAGTGATAGGATCCCAGTCCCTGAGGGACAACCCCCTATAGATGAGAAATGGAAAGGCATAGGGATAAGAATAGAAGACGATGTCCTGGTCACAGATACAAACCCAGATGTTTTAAGTATTGCTGCACTAAAAGAAATTTCTGATTTAGAATTTTGAAATTTGACTTATTAAGTTAATAGATTTATTTTTTTATTAAGTTTAAAGCTCAAAAATGAATAAGTCCGATTCATATGATTCAAAACTCTCTCAAGCGAGAGGCTTAGCTAGTCAGCTTGGCATGTTCGCAGAAGAAAATGATATCCCCAAAGATCTTTGGGATTCATTGGAGGCTACTATTTATGATTTTTATGAAGTATCTCACGATAGATAAAAATCATGTTTAGAAGTTATCCATAACTAAAATCAAGAAACTTTGAATAAATCAATCAAAATGTGACCATAAACTGATAAATTATTTATTAAACATTAATAATTGAATGACCTCATCAGATAAGTTAAATCAAAATCCAAAAAAGGAAAAAAACAGTGATGCACCAAACTCTAAAAATTCTTCGCCTAATTCAGGAATGATGGGTGCCACAGCTGTATTGGCAGCTGCCACAATTGATGAAGATGGTGTACCTACTGGTTATACCCCTAAACCTGATGAAGGAAGATTCATTATAAAAGTTTTGTGGTTACCTGATAATGTGGCTTTAGCAGTAGATCAAATAGTAGGTGGAGGCCCTAGCCCTCTTACTGCTTACTACTTTTGGCCAAGAGATGATGCTTGGGAAAAATTAAAAAGTGAACTTGAGAATAAAGGTTGGATTACAGACAATGAGAGAGTAGAGATATTAAATAAGGCTACTGAAGTGATAAATTATTGGCAAGAAGAAGGTAAAACAAAAAAATTAGAAGAAGCCAAATTAAAGTTTCCTGAAGTAACTTTTTGTGGAACCGCTTAAATATTAGTTTTTTGCAGCTTGAATCCTAGCCTCAGCCTTTGACACATCTTTCAAGGCTTTAATTTTTTCTGGATTTTTTTCATTTTCAGAAAATTTTCTAATTGCTAATTTTGCTTCTTTAAGATCTTGTTCTGCATTCTGAATATTAATTTCAGATCCAATTTCAGCATTATTTACTAAAACTATAACTTCGTCTGATTCAATTTCAGCAAAGCCTCCCATAAGGGCTATCGATTTCCACTGGGAATTCATTCTTAGCCTTAAAACGCCAATATCTATAGCAGTAACTAAAGAGATGTGTCCTGGGAGTATACCAAGTTGACCAGTAGTACTTGGAAGGATTACTTCTTCAGCTTCGCCTTGATAAACATTTTTATTCGGAGCTAAAACTTTTAGAGAAATTGCCATTAATTTAAGATCATTGAAGGTTAAATATATATTTAAATATTTATTTTTCTGATTTTATTTTTTCAGCCTTTGCTTTAACTTCATCAATATTACCAACTAGATAAAATGCCTGCTCTGGTAAATCATCCAATTCACCTGACAAAATCATATTGAATCCAGCAATAGTATCTTCTAACTTTACATATTTACCAGACATTCCAGTAAATATTTCTGCTACGAAGAAAGGTTGCGAGAGGAATTTTTCAATTTTTCTGGCCCTGTCTACTGTTAATCTATCTTCTTCAGAAAGTTCATCTAAACCAAGAATTGCGATAATATCTTGAAGTTCTTTGTATCTTTGTAAAGTTGATTGGACAGCTCTAGCTGTTTTGTAATGCTCATCGCCAACAACTGATGGTTGTAGCATAGTGCTAGTTGAGTCTAATGGATCAACTGCTGGATAAATTCCTTTAGCCGCAAGAGCTCTAGCAAGCACGGTAGTTGCATCTAGATGGGCAAAGGTTGTAGCTGGAGCAGGGTCTGTTAGGTCATCAGCAGGTACGTACACAGCCTGGATAGATGTTATTGACCCTTCTAATGTAGATGTAATTCTTTCTTGCAATTCACCAACATCAGTTCCGAGAGTCGGTTGGTATCCAACAGCTGAAGGCATTCTTCCAAGTAATGCAGATACTTCAGAGCCAGCTTGAACGAATCTAAAAATGTTATCAACAAAAAGTAGTACATCTTGTTTATTCACATCTCTAAAATGTTCGGCCATTGTAAGTGCTGATAAGCCTACTCTCATTCTTGCCCCAGGTGGCTCATTCATCTGTCCAAAACATAAGGCAACTTTTGATTGAGTTAAATCATCTGCATTGATAACTCCTGATTCTTTAAACTCTTCATATAAATCGTTCCCTTCTCTAGTTCTTTCCCCTACACCACCAAAAACAGAAACTCCACCATGCTCCTTTGCGATGTTATTAATTAATTCTTGAATAAGAACTGTCTTCCCAACACCAGCACCTCCGAATAGCCCAACTTTTCCGCCTTGTCTGTAAGGCGCCAAGAGGTCGATAACTTTAATACCAGTTTCAAAAACCTTTGGCTTTGTCTCTAGGTCAGTTAACTTTGGCGCAGCTCTATGAATTGGAGCAGTATCTTTAGTATTAACTGGACCTTGTTCATCTACTGGCTCTCCTAAAACATTAAATATTCTTCCTAAAGTTGCTTCTCCTACTGGTACAGATATTGGTGCTCCCGTATCGACTGCCTCCATGCCTCTTACAAGGCCGTCTGTACCACTCATTGCCACTGCTCTTACTCTGTGGTCACCTAGCAGCTGTTGGACTTCTGCAGTGAGCGCTATGTCTTGTCCAGCTGGATTCTTGGCTTCAATTCTTAAAGCATTAAGTATTTTGGGCAATTTCCCAGCAGGAAATTCTACATCTAGAACAGGGCCAATTACCTGACGGACTACGCCTTTTGTTTGTGAGGAAGTTGATGGAGTTGCTACCATTTTTTATTGATTGGTGATGAATAGCTGATTTAAACAGCTCATAATCCGAAAATACTACCACCTCATGGGTAGATTCGTTAAATGGGTTCGGCCACCCGCACAGTTTAAGTATGGTTTAATTGCCGCTTTGCGGATTATGTTGTTGATGATACGGATGGAGAATTTCTCTTTCCATTTTTATGACGCAAAGCGTCTCATTCATGATCCTCCATTAATCTATGGCAGCTGTTTCACTTACAGTCTCTACAGTAAAACCACTGGGAGATAGAATATTTATTAAAGTTTCCGCATCTGAGGAAAAAACTGCTGGGGGCATTCTTTTGCCTGATTCAGCTAAAGAAAAACCGCAGGTTGGAGAAGTTGCTCAGGTGGGCCCTGGCAAACTTAATGACGATGGTTCTCGACAAACTCCAGAAGTGAGTATTGGCGACAAAGTCTTATACAGCAAATATGCTGGCACAGACATTAAATTGGGAGGAGATGAATATGTCTTGCTCTCAGAAAAGGATATTTTAGCTGTAGTAAGCTAAAATATTTGTTTCAAAAATTATTAAAACTTATTATTAAATCACTGCCTAAACATGGCTAAAAGAATTATTTACAATGAGCAAGCTCGTAGAGCGCTCGAGAGAGGAATTGATATCCTTGCTGAGTCTGTGGCTGTAACGCTTGGACCAAAAGGAAGAAATGTTGTACTAGAGAAAAAATTTGGTGCTCCACAAATTATCAATGATGGTGTCACAATCGCAAAAGAGATCGAATTAGAGGACCACATTGAAAATACAGGGGTTGCTTTAATCAGACAAGCTGCTTCAAAAACTAATGATGCAGCTGGGGACGGTACAACAACAGCCACTGTTTTAGCTCATGCAATGGTTAAAGCAGGGTTGAGAAACGTTGCTGCAGGAGCTAATGCAATTACCTTGAAGAAAGGAATTGATAAAGCGACAGAATTTCTTGTTGGTAAGATTCAAGAGAATTCCAAACCTATTAGTGATAGCAATGCTATAGCTCAATGTGGAACTATTGCTGCTGGAAACGATGAAGAAGTTGGTCAAATGATTGCCAATGCTATGGATAAAGTTGGTAAAGAAGGTGTTATCTCCTTAGAAGAAGGAAAATCAATGACTACTGAATTGGAAGTTACTGAGGGGATGCGCTTTGACAAAGGCTATATCTCACCTTATTTCGCAACAGACACAGAGAGAATGGAAGCTGTTTTAGATGAACCATATATTCTTCTGACTGATAAAAAAATTGCCTTAGTGCAAGATTTAGTTCCCGTTTTGGAGCAAATAGCTAAAACTGGTAAACCACTAGTCATTATTGCAGAAGATATTGAAAAAGAGGCTTTAGCAACTCTTGTTGTTAATAGATTACGAGGAGTATTAAATGTTGCTGCAGTAAAAGCTCCTGGATTCGGCGATAGAAGAAAAGCAATGCTTGAGGATATGGCTGTTTTAACTAATGGACAACTTATTACTGAAGATGCAGGCTTGAAATTAGAGAGTGCTACCTTAGATATGCTCGGAACTGGTAGAAGAATAACTATCAATAAAGAGACCACAACCATTGTAGCTGAAGGTAATGACCAAGCAGTTAAAGCTAGATGTGATCAAATTAAGAAGCAAATGGATGAAACAGATTCTTCATATGATAAAGAAAAGCTTCAAGAACGTCTGGCTAAATTAGCTGGAGGTGTAGCAGTGATTAAGGTTGGGGCTGCTACTGAAACTGAGATGAAAGATAAAAAGCTTCGTCTTGAGGATGCTATTAATGCAACAAAAGCAGCTGTTGAAGAAGGAATTGTTCCTGGAGGAGGAACAACTCTCGCTCATTTATCTCCTATCCTAAAAGAATGGGCTGATAAAAATTTAGAAGGAGAGGAATTAATTGGAGCTAACATTGTTGAAGCTTCACTAACTGCTCCTCTTATGAGAATTGCTGAGAATGCAGGTTCTAATGGAGCTGTGATTGCTGAAAATGTAAAAACTAAACCATTTAATGATGGATTCAATGCTGCTACTGGAGAATATGTAGATATGTCCTCTGCTGGTATAGTTGATCCTGCAAAAGTTACGCGTTCAGGATTACAAAATGCAGCTTCAATAGCAGGAATGGTCCTAACTACCGAATGCATAGTTGCAGATTTACCTGAGAAAAAAGATTCTCCTGCTCCAGCAGGCGCTCCTGGTATGGGCGGTGACTTCGATTATTAACTAAATAATAGTTTTTAATAAATTTTTAAGAGGGATCATTAAAAATGGTCCCTTTTTTTATTCAACTATTATGAAATCCAACCAGCGCTTAGAATAATTGCGAGAGATAAAAATATCATTAAAAAAGTCCAAGTTATTTTGTTTAGAGAGGCTTCTGCACTACTTGCGCTGTTGAACATAGAGCTTCCACTGGCGGCTATTCCTCCCATTCCATCACCTTTGGGACTATGAAGTAAAACTAAGAGAATGAGAAGAACTCCAGAAAATACCCAAATCCAACTAATAATTTGAATCATTGCTTAAAAAACTTTTATTAACTTTAAACATGTTGAACGACCTTATTATAACCCTTTAATTCAATTTCTTGAATAAGCGATTTGCCTGTCATTTCTCTTGGTATTGGGAGATTTAATAATTGCAATAAAGTGGGAGCAATATCAGCTAAACCCGCGTTTTCTCTTAAATTAATTTCATTTCCCATATTTGGTATTTTTCTTTTTTCACCTTCAATCAAAATTAGTGGAACTTTATTTATTGTATGTGCTGTCCATGGTTCTCCTTCAGATCCTTTCATTACCTCTGCGTTACCATGATCCGCTGTAATAACAATGCTTCCGCCCATTTCTCCAGTGGCATTAACTATTTGACCTACACATTTATCTACTTTTTCTATAGCTTTAATAGTTGCATCCATGTTGCCTGTATGACCAACCATATCAGGATTGGCAAAATTGATTACAACAAACGCATAATCCCCGCTTTTAATTGCTTTAGAGCAACTAATAGTTAATTCCTCCGCAGACATTTCGGGTTCCATATCATAAGTTGCAACTCTTGGAGATGGAATTAAATGTCTTTCTTCTCCAGGTAAAGGAATTTCAACTCCTCCGTTGAAAAAGTATGTGACGTGAGGATATTTTTCAGTTTCCGCAGTTCTGTATTGTTTAAGTCCGCTTTCTGACACTATTTGCCCTATAAAATTATTAAGTGATTCAGGAGGAAATGCAACTTTAACGGGAAAGTTCGGATCATATTGTGTAAAAGTAACAAAATCTAGATTTGGATAATTTTTTCTTTTAAAGTCTGAGAATTCCTTGATAGAGAGTGATTTGACTATTTGTCTTGCTCTGTCTGGACGAAAGTTAAAGCAAATCAAACTATCTCCATCTTTAAGATAGTTTGAAGACATTCGTATGGGCTCTATAAATTCATCGGTAATGTTTTTGGCATAACTTTTTTCTATGTAATCCTTTGGAGAAATATTTGTTATTTGAATATCTGGATCAGTCAAATTAGAATATGCCTTTTCTGTTCTATCCCACAAAAGATTCCTGTCCATTATCCAGTATCTTCCGCATATTGAAGCTATTTCGCCTACGTTAAATTTTTTTATACATGATTCTATTTGATTTAGATATTTCGAGGCACTTTTTGCAGGAGTGTCTCTTCCATCAGTAATAATATGGATTGCAACTTTTTTAAGTTTATTATCGGAGGCCCATTTTATTAGACCTAATAAATGATCGATATGACTATGAACTCCTCCATCGGAACATAATCCAGTGATGTGCAAAGTAGAATTATTTTTCTTTAATGAATCAGCCATCTCTTTTAACTCATTTACCAAGCCTAATTGATTATTTTTTACAATATTTGAAATCCTTACAAGTTCTTGTTGTATTATTCTTCCTGAACCAATGGTAAGGTGCCCTACCTCTGAGTTGCCCATTTGACCATCTGGGAGCCCCACATCAGAGCCACTAGCACTTATTAGGGTGTGGGGATAAGCATGCCACAGAGAGTCCATGATTGGTGTACTGGCACTTTTTATAGCATTATCTGATTTTTCTTTTCGATATCCCCATCCATCTAATATTGCAAGAACCACAGGGCTCTGAGGGACACTTAATCTTTTAATATTTTTGCTGCTAATCTTTGACATATTTAGATCAAATTCATTTTTAACTGATCCAACCTTAAATTTAGCTTCAAAAGTTACTCTTTAACAATTTATATTTAACATAGTTAGCTTTTGCTAATTTATAAAAATATTAGAAGAGTTTTATTGATTGATAAATCATGTCTAAGAAAAGAAAAAAGATCGTAATACTTACTGAAGTTGAGCTTAAAAAGACTATTTCACGTTTAACTTCCGAAGTTATAGCAAAAGTAAAAAAACTGGATAACCTTTTATTGGTTGGTATTCCGACTAGAGGAATTGAGCTTACTGAAGTGCTTGAAAAGGAATTATTTGCTAAGACAGGTATAAGAGTTAGAAAAGGAATAATTGATCCAACTTTTTATAGAGATGACCAAAATAGAGTTGGGACTCGTTTAATAAAATCTACAGATATCCCAACTCCCATTGAGAAACAAGAAATTCTTTTAGTAGATGACGTAATTTACACAGGAAGAACAATTAGAGCTGCAATGGATGCTTTATATTCATGGGGTAGACCTCAAAGAGTGATGTTATTGGTCATGGTAGATAGAGGTCATAGAGAATTACCTATTCAACCTGATTTTTGTGGTAAAAAAGTGCCTACTAGTAAAATTGAAAGTATCAGTTTACGTTTGAATAATGTTGATAATGAAGAAGGAGTTTTCTTGAATAGCTTGCTTTCAGAAGATATTCCCTAAGTTATATTCTCCCAATAATTCATCTTTAATATCAAAACACTTAACTATTAAATCAGCACTTTTCGTGATTTTAAAAAAAAGTTTTAAGCTATCTTCTCCAGGATTAGATTTATTTTTTGATACTATTTTGAGTGGTTTTTTGTCCCATTTTATAATTTCTCCGTCATTTTGAACTTCTGATAATTTTGGTAATCCATTTTCGAAAATAACATCATATGCTCTTTCTTTTTGTGTTTCACCAATAATAATTTCGAATATTTTCTGATTATTTTTACTGGCTTGAAGGATCAGTTTAAATGGGTTTTCAGTTGGCCATGTCTGACCTTTGCAAAAAATAGGATGCCAAAAGTGTTTTTGTTCTCTTTTATTAAATAATTTTATAGATAGTCCTTTGTTTAATATGTCTTTAATTTTTACACCTGGGGTCATTGCTAAAGCACCTAAAGCTATTGATTCAATAGGTGGTGGCGACTTTATTTGAATTTTTGGAATTTTTTTTGTTATCCATTCTCTAATTAATGGTATTTGAGTTCCTCCACCAACCAAAACAATTGCATTTAAGTCTTCAACTGTGCAAAATTTGCCTCTTGCTTGATTTAATAAATCTTTGAGCAAAGAGTTAAGGTGATTCAGAAGATTATTTTCAATGAGTATTTTCTCAAATATTTCCTTACTTATGTAAAACTCTTTGTCTTGATATTGTTCAGTAAATAATTTTATTGGATATTTATTTTCATATTTGATTACAGATGAGCTGAGTTTACATTTTATTTTTTCTGCCTTAGAAAGATTATTAATATAATTATTACCTGGAATATAATAATCAACTATCCATTGATCAATATCTTTCCCCCCAATTTTTGAACCTGCTTTTCCAATTATTTCAGCACACCTTATTTTTTGTTTTGAAATTGAGCTTACATCATTACCTTTGAATTTTAATAGTTCAGCTATTGGACCAGATTTTCCTTCTCCTCCTTCTATTTTGACTATATTCATATCGACTGTACTTCCTCCAATATCTAATGTCATAATTTTTGAGCCAAATGGTACATTTATTCCTAAACTTGCCGCAGTAGGCTCATCAACAAGGGCTATTTCATCTACAGATATTTCCTCGCAAAGGTTAACTAACCATTCTCTGTACCCCTTATATGTATCTATAGGAGCAGTCAAAACAAGTCTTTTGATCTCATACTTGTGAGGAATGTTTGCCCACAAAATTTGAAAAAATTTTTCACCGCATTCATTAGGGTGTAAAATATTCTTTTGGTTAATTTTTTCAACAGAATTTCCAATTAATCTTTTAAAGTTCGAATGAAAAAATAAATCAGAATTTGAGTTATCCCTCATCTTAAGAGCACTTATACCAATTTTTGTAATCTTTGAAGGTTCCTCAAACCAAACTGCTGAAGGAATAACTCCTGGAGAAGATGTAATATTCGGTATTTCAACTAAAACAGAATTTATATCTTTTTGATCTTGAAAAGCAACAACAGTATTAGTGTTTCCTAAATCGATAGCAAGTGTTCCAGATAAACTTTCTTCCATATGAAATTATTTAAATCAATTAAGTTCTTTTTGTAATTTATGTTTTGAAATGGTCGAATAAATTGTAAAATACATCTTATAGTAAAAAATTTTTTTTAATGAACATATCTAACAATGCAGGAATTGATTCTAATGATCTTGCAAAGAGAGGTGAGAGCTTGATAAGAAAATCAACTAATAGATATTTAACTACAGTGAAAATTGCTTTCAGGGCTAAACAAAGACGTTTTGATGATTTTGATGGCTTATTAGAAGAATCAACTATTAAACCAGTTCAAAGGTCAATTATTGAACTGAGTGATGAGCAAGATCAACCAGATTTACTTCCAGGCTAATTTTGGTAAAAGACCAAAAAAGATGGAGATTACTTAAAGATTTAAAAAAAGGCAAATTTTGCTTTTTGATTGGTGTAGACAATTGGTCAATCGAGTTACAAAAAAGTGAATTCAATTCACTGTACCTTCTACTCTTAAGAATTAATGAACAACTATTAGTTATCAATGATGAACTAATGGATGAAGAATCTATTACTTTAGAATTAGAACAATTACCTTGGTATATTCACTTAGAGGGAAAAAAAAATGAATGGAGTTTAAGGTTTGTATTTGAAAGTCAAGAACAAACTAGATCCTTCGAAATGTATTGGCCGATACCAATAGCACAAAATTTATTTTATGAAATAAAAAACATGTGGGAATCAATGGATTAAAAGATAAATAAAATTGGAAATTTTAGAAAAAATTTCCCCTTCTCCAAAAAAAATTTTCACAACTTTTCCACAGTATTTTTTTGAAAAATATCTGATGATCTTAAGCATGTGGAAAACTTCTGATTTTACATAAATCTTTATATTTAAGTAAGATTTAAATCTACAAAATTGATTTCCTTGACTCCCCTATTTATGACTAAATTCTCATTATTCTATAACCTGAGACTGTCTCTTAATAATGCTTGTTGACGATTCAGTAATTTTGGAGAAAACTACATCTTGTAGATTTAAATTCCAATAAAGTTTTTTCAATATGCAAGAGTTAAATTACGACGAAAATTCAAAAGTATTAAGTCATAAAGATGAAGTAATAAGTTTCAAATGTGAACTTCAAGAAAATCTTCAAAAGGCTATGAAGGAATTTGTTGAGGATCATCCTAACTGGGATCAATACAGAATATTACAAGCTGCCATAGCAGGATTTTTGATGCAAAAAGGATTTCACAATAGGGCTTTAACGAGACTTTATATTGGTAATATGTTTTCAATGAACTTTAAGGATTAAAATTTTTTATATTTTTTCTATTAGTATTTTCGCAATATCATTTCTGACAGGTAATATAGATAACCTATTTCCTTTTTTTACGACTAATAACTCATCCTCATCAAATAAAATCTTTAATTCAGGTAAACTTAAAATCTTATTTGATTTAAATTTATATTCTACTTTTACACAATCCCACCTCGGATTATCAGGTTTCGATTTTGGATCAAAATATTTTGAATCTTGATCAAATTGAGTAGGATCAACAATATTTAGATCTATTACCTCCATAAGTCCTACAATACCTGGGGGTTTACAATTCGAATGATAGAAAAACACTTTATCTCCCTTATTCATTTTTCTCATAAAATTTCGAGCTTGGTAATTTCTTATACCATCCCATAAAGTTACACCGTCATTTTTTAGAGTATCAATGCTGTAAGCATCAGGCTCACTTTTCATTAGCCAGTAGCTAGGTTCCTTTTTTAACATGTGATCTCGGCGAATATATAGGGTTTGAATAAAGTTTGGATAACTTCTTCAGATATGAATTTATTATCCATCAAATAATCTTTTTAGGAAAGTTTTTATAGGTATGGGTTGCGCGCGATCTTACTACATCGTAAATGATGACTTAATAAATTTCTGTCAAATTATCAACTACTCACAGTAGGACTTTTTATGTAACATAATAAGTTTACATAATGTAATATTTAAATGAAAAGACTTTTTCCTTATATAGCTTTTGCATGTTTAACTGGTTTTACAGCTTCAACCGGTTTACCAGTTATGGCTGGCGGTTGCAGTAGCCACATGAACAAAAAAGCCGAAATCAAATGCGCCGAAGATGATATTGAGTGTCGAATTGAAAAAGCTGAAAAGTTTGATTTAAGAGGCTCTCTCGAGTAATCAAATTATGACTCAAATCAGTTTATTTATGAACTCTGCCCCAAGAGATTTAATTGAGTTCGCATTCTTTACTGCTGTTGGTTTTACTGCAGGATCATTAGGAATAATTTAGTTATAAAAATTGATTCATTCCCTTTTTTACTAGCTTTTTCAAGTCTTTCTTTTATGTGATGGCTTGCTTGTGAAGAGATTTAATTAATCAAAAATAAAAATTTTTTAATTACCTTTTATGGATGAACTTTTGTATATCTTCGAATAGATTAGATTTTGATCTAAATAATCCATTACTTTTCAAATAAGATTTTCCTTCTTCTATATTTTTGATTCTTTTTGCATAAGAATTTTCATCTAAATCTTTTTTCATAAAAAAATTGTCGGAATCTTATTCTGAATAATGCTCACAAAAAAGCAGTTACCTTAAATACTAAATTCAGATCTTTTTTGAATTGCTTCTCAATCAAACTAAAGAACTAATAAAAAAGTTTCTTTCTTAAATTTCTAAGAATCTTTTGATATCTTGTTCTTCATTTCCTCAATATTATTAATTAATTTGTCTAACCTTTCTCTATTGTCTTCAGGTTCTAGATATTTAACTTTTGGTTGATTAATTTCAAGAGTCTCGAAATCTCCACTCATAAATTCTTACCCGTAAATTATTAATAGCCATATGTATATCTAATTGATTTGAACAAAATACTGTGTATATAATGTGTGCGGTTTGAGGAACATTTAGGTACGGAAAGAGGTATGTTTTTTTAGCTATTTGAATCTATGGCTGACCTAGATTAAAAACAGTGTTGTCTTGAGTCGGTTGCATTGCTACAACTGAAATAAACCATAAACTTTAAACTGCATTTAATAAAATGAATTACTACAGTTGCTTTGATCAAAAAGGAAACATGATTGCTCGCTGTCAGACTAAGGAAGATATAAATGTTCTAAAGAAAATGGGCAGACCAATAGTGGAAATAAAAGAAATGAAAAAAGAGGAATCAGTTGTTTGTTCTTTAACTGGTAGTCCATCCGATTACAACGATGATTATTAAGTGTATGACTCAAAGAACACTTCAAATAAATCAACATGGAAGATCATTAGTTCTTTTATTGGTTGCACTAAATAGAATTTATACTTTTTTTTCTACTTTTGAAAAAGCATTAACTGATGGCGAGAGAGCGAGATAAAAAGATTTAGGTATATTTGGATTTAATTCTAACCAATAAAATTTAACGTATAAAAAGATCCTAATCTGGGTCTTTTTTATTGGTGTCGACAGAGAGGAGATCTATTTAATAATCAGATTAAGAATTTTCTTAGAAATTAGTTTTGGATTTAAAATGATTACTCACTTCTTCATGCTTTACAAACTACTTTATTTTTAAGATTGTTCAGAATTAATCCCGAAAGTTTAATTTTTGATCACTTAACTTTATTTCCGTAAAGGTTAAAAGTTAATTTACTTTGGTGTTGCAGTCCATGGATTAGTGAAGATCTAGCTGGTCAACCTTGGTCGAGTCGATCACCAGAACGGTCGTCTTAACAAATCGATCGGTCTTAAATATATTGCATGAATCCTTAAGATTGATTTAATCATGATTAATTAAATCTTTAATCAAAGGACTACATCATTTCGTTTTTATCAAATATAGTTTTAAACTTTGCTGCTTTACGTATCAGCCCAACTGCTTCTTTCCTTATTTATGAGAGTAAATTTATTTATTACTTACCTTTGGATAAAAGATAATTTAAAAAGACACCTCCAGAAACTAATAAACCCCCCATAGCTACAAATCCAAGTAAATCTAATATTGATTTATCAGTATTTATTTTCAGAAAAGTTAAAGCAAAAGCTATTGGAGGGAATAATAATATTGATTTTGGAATAAGTGCCTGATTCCATTGCTTTGTAGCAGTATCTTCCTCATTTAGTTCTTGATACAACTTTTCTAACTTTTTTCTTTCTTCTTCCATTGAGTCAGCTCAGTTAATTCCAAAATACTTTATTAAAATAGAGGAAGTTAAATTTTCCCTTAGTATTTATTTAGCCAAGTAAAAAAAGAAGCTATCTAACCCTTTTTTCGATCGTTTATCAAATTGATTTATTCTTCAGGATTCAACGTAGGTATACCTTCTGCTGAAGCTACAGCAACCCACATAATTGCCGAAGAATTACCACTATTAGCCATTGTATGAGCAGGAGTATTTGCTGAGAGAACAAATGAATCCCCCTCCTTAAAGGTTTTACTAATACCTGTCTTTTCAGCAAGTGTTAATTCACCACTTTCAATATGACCCAGTAAAGGTACAGGATGAGAGTGCATTGGAATCGTTGCTCCATTTTCAACTTCTACTCTAATCAAACGCATTTCAGCTTTTCCTCTTGGATACTTAAAATTATCTCCATCAATGTTTTCTGAAGAGGTGAAGATTTCTTGTACATCAACAGGAGATTCCGCAGCCATAGAAATGCTTGGATTGATAAGCATTAATGCAAAAGCTAATGCGATGAATAAATTCTTAATCATGAATTTGAATTTCTATAAATTTATTTATACTTATAGTATTTATTTTTTGAATATCTGTCAGTACTTGATTTAACTTATTATGTTTTTGTATAAGTCTTTTATAAGAAGCTAGCGCCCCCTATTTTAAATCTGAAGGTTAATGTAAATTTTTTCTTATTCCTTTTTTATAAATTAAATCTTAAATTATGTAGAGAAACTTATATAGAATTTGTTTTTATATAAGTTATCTAAATCAAATAAAGTAGTCTTTTTTACCAATTAAATACACCTGTTGTTAAATAAATATATTTGCCCTTGAAAAGTCCCTAAAAAATACTTTTTCTTGAAATAAAGATTGACAAGACATTCATAAAAAAAACTTTTATAAAACATTAACTTCTTTTATAAATATGTTCCTAACAAACAAGACTCGTTTAAAAATTAAGGATATTGTAAAGAGGATTTCACTTGATGAACCTGTCGCATTGGAAGAAAGAATTTATGTAGAAAAGTTCGCAAAACATAATTCAACTATATGGACATGGCTTAAGAAAGCTAATAGCTTAAGAAGATATGGTAAGCAAAAAACAGATGGAATAAATGGACTTATCCAGAATCTTGGCCTTGATGGTTTAGAAACTGAAAATCATTTCGATCCCAAAAATGATGATCTTGCAGATTGGTTTAGTGGATCTCCAGATTGGGTGAGGAGGAGCTAATTACCCTTCGTTTAAAATAAATTCAATTTAATAATGAAAAAAGGGAACTTCCTCAACTTGTCTTGGAGCATAATCACAAATTCCGAATTGCAAACATTCCATTTGAGCATCAGTTAGTTTTCTCTCAATTGATAAGGTATCCAACAAACCACCAAATGCATGTTGAATTTTATTTTTAATTAGATTTCCGTAAGTCATAATTAACCCCCTTTTTTAGAAGTTATTTAGTATTAGTTATATAAAAGAATCAAGAGTTTTAATACCTAAAATACAAACTATAAATTAATCGTTTTAAATTTTTCACTAAATTCATAATCAGTATTTTTGCTCTATGAAATTTGAATCATCACCTATAAATTAGTTCCACTGATTGGAGGTTTCACTTCATGAGTACTTACAAAACGAAATACTTTAAAAACACAAAAAAGATCAATAACACTCTTTGGTTGGATAAATTAATTAATCAACTTGAAAAAAAATCAAAGGGGGTTTGATTATGAATACATTTAGAAATAAACAATTCAAAAATGAATTAGATCCCAAGTATGCCTTCTATGATTGTCTTCGTAGTTGCAAAATTAAGAGTAATTCTGAAAACTCTTTAGAAGAATGCGTCGAAAATTGTGAACCTAAACCATTACCAAAAAATCTCGATGGCTAAAAATAGGAATTTAAACTCTATTCAATACCTATTTTGACGTTATAGGGTTTTTATATAAATTTAAGGAGGGTAATCTTATGACCAACCTCGCAATTGAGCTACTTCTTTTAATTGTAGTTTTAGTTAATTTTGGAGCGATCCTTACAGCTAAAATTTATTCACAATCATTAAAAGAAATTCAACGTAAGAGATTATTTTGTAGTGAATCTATAAGTAACCCATATTGTGTTTTTTGATAAATTAATTCCAAACTAATAACTCTCAAAATAGAGATCTAATATTAAAAGTTAAGGTTCACCAAAACTAAAAATAAGGTGTATATGGTACTTCTGTTTTTAATGAATCTCCGTAGTAACTTTCAGCTGACTTTAATAGGATCCAATAAATGAAATTTAGAAATGATTTTTCCATAGGAACATCTATACTCTTTTCTAATTCAAATCAGAATATCAAATAAAAACATCGTAGAAAATACTTAAATGAAGAGATTTAGATTTTCTTAGTTAATTTGTGTTGATTAGGTTTGTATGAAATGCTACTAAAGCTTGTCTTATCAATTGATTTGGTAATATTGCTTATTGATTCCTGTAATTTCAAAAGATATATTAAATGGACAATCTTAATATAAGAAATTTATGAGTAATCAAAAAAGTCAAAGCCTGGTAAAGGGATTGTTTTAATAAATTATCTTCCTAAAAATATTGGTCAGTGTATTATTGAAATTAAATTAGCCTCTGCTTCTTTATGTAAAAATGATTTAGAAAAT
>NZ_CABYWZ010000017.1 GCF_902522795.1 uncultured Prochlorococcus sp. | reverse complement strand
ATAATAAAAAGAAAAAAGGTTTTGCCGATTTATAGTTTCTATTTTTTTACCTTTAAATGATATTATTATTAAAAATGCATTAATTTAAGATGATTAAATTGCGCCTTAAGCGCTTTGGAAAGAAAAAAGAGGCAAGTTTCAGAATTGTTGCATGCAATAGTACTTCCAGAAGAGATGGTAGACCTCTACAAGAACTAGGTTTTTATAATCCAAGAACTAAGGAAACCAGGCTTGATACAGAAGCTTTAAGAACGAGACTTACTCAGGGTGCTCAGCCAACTGATGTTGTGAGAACTTTATTAGAAAAGGGCGGGTTATTAGAAAAAACACAAAGACCCTCTATCTCAATTGGTAAAGCAAAGTTAGAGAAGGAAAAATTAGCTAAGGCTAAAACTAAAGACGAAGAAAATGATAGTAGTAAAGCTGAAAGCGAGAGTATTGAAGCTGAAAGCTAGTGATTTGATAAATTTTTATTCTTATTTAATACCTAGATGACGGAAGTTTCCAAAACTGGTCACTTCAAAATAGATTTGCCAAGTTCTGATGCTGCAACAGCATTATCGGGACCTGGTAATTCTTTTTTAAAAAAATTTGAGTCCCTTACAGGAGTTTCTTTAACTATAAGAGGCTTACAACTTGAGATGAACGGAGTCATATCTAAAATTGAGAGAGCCTCCGCATTAGTAGAACTAACAAGACCAATTTGGGAACAAGGTTTAGAAGTCCCAGAGGTAGATCTTAAAGCAGCTTTTAGTTCTTTAAATATGGGCGAATCGTCTTCACATGCTGAACTTGGAAAAAAAATTCTTGCGCGTTCCAAAGAGGGAAGATATTTAAGACCAAGAACTATAAGGCAAAAAGAATATGTTGAATCAATTGAAAACTTTGATCTTACGTTCGCAATTGGCCCGGCTGGAACTGGTAAGACATTTTTAGCAACTGTTTGCGCGGCAAGGCTATTGAACGAGAAAAAAATTGAAAAAATTGTTTTAACCAGACCAGCTGTAGAAGCTGGAGAAAGCCTGGGATTCCTACCTGGTGATTTGCAACAAAAAGTAGATCCATATTTAAGACCCTTATTTGATTCTTTACATAGTATTTTCGGGTTTGATAGAACAAACTCGTTAATTGATAAGGGAATTATTGAAGTTGCTCCTTTGGCATTTATGAGAGGAAGAACCTTAGATAATTCTTTGATTATCTTGGATGAAGCACAAAATACTACTTGCTCTCAAATGAGAATGTTTTTGACCAGATTAGGAGAGAGATCAAAAATGGTTGTAAACGGAGATATTACACAAATTGATTTAAAAAAAGATCAGAACAGCGGCCTCATTGAAGCATCGAGAATTTTTTCTGAAACTGAAGGTATAAAATTTTGTTATTTAAATATTGAAGATGTTGTTCGTCATCCTTTAGTTCAGAAAATTATTGAGGCTTATCAATAAATTTATAACTCTGGAGATCCGTACACTGAAATTTTAAAAATCAAGTAGAATAAATCAATATTAATTAAAAAAATGCCAGCAAGTAGTAATTTTAATCAAGCTATTCGTGAAGCACAAACTAGTTCAATTGTTGGACCTAATGTTGTTCAAAAAGCTTTACCTTATGTAGGTGGAGGTATGGTTCTAACTTCTTTAGGAGTTTTAGCAGGTATCTCACTCATAGCAACAAATCCTAGTCTTTTCCAGCCTCTCTCAATAGTTGCATTAATTGCAGAATTGATTTTGTTTTTTATAGCCACAAGCGCTGCAAATAATGCAAATAATGCGAAGGCCCTGCCCTTATTGACAGGATTTAGTTTGTTAACTGGATTCACCTTAAGTGGAATAGTTGCTTTAGCAATAGGAACAATTGGTATTGGTTCGGTTGGAACAGCTGCCTTAGCTACTGGTATAACTTTCGTTATTGCCTCTTACACTGGTCAAAGAATGAGTGACAGTGTTGGTCAAGCACTAAGTGGGGTAGTTGGTCTTGGATTGATAGGACTGCTTATAGCGATGTTCGTCCAATTAATTGGAGGATTCTTTGCTCCAGGAGTTTTTGGAGGTTCAGGACTCGAATTGATAATTGCAGGATTTGGAACTGTTTTGTTCGTTGCAATGTCTTTCGTTGATTTCTATACAATGCCAAGAAGATACAATGATGATCAATACCTTGCAGGGGCTTTAGGTATGTATCTAACTTATATAAATCTTTTTGTTTTTATATTAAGATTAATGATTGCACTACAAGGCGGTGGAAGAAGAGACTAAACACTTTACTTAAAAAACTAATTCAATGCGTAGATTTGTTTCTACGCTTTTTTTATTAGGCGATATCAAGAATTTGTTTTTTTATAAATTCCTTTTGCTCTGAATCATATTTTACTGAATCATCAAAACTATTACCCATATCATCTAAGTCTCTAAGTACTTGATTGACAGACTTTGTAACTGACTTAGTTTCTAGCAGTCTTAGAATAGCCTTACATCTATCTGAAATATTTTCCGATGTTGTTTCATATTCACGATTATTATCTCTTCGATGAATAATAATTTGAGCGGAACTCATTATTAAATTTTTTACTACTATGTCTGTTACAGCATCACCACCTTCGTTCAGTTTGTAAATTAGTGAAAAAGGAAGTTTATCTAACAAAAAACAATCTTTATCTGATAAAGCGTATGCAAAAAATCCTCTGAGTCCATTTTTTGTTTTAGTTAGCTCTGCGATTCTATCTGCTAAAACCTCTTCGCTGAGTAAATCATCACTCCATTCTTTGCACCATTGTGCGGATATATTTATTGCTTGAGTGAACGAAGCTTCTTTTACATTTATGGTTTTTTTTTCCATTCTTGATCAGAATTTTATTATTGATGCATTAAAAGTCTTTGGCCAATTATAGATCTGGGTTTGTAACTTTACTAGGAAGGCCAAATGTCGGTAAATCTACTTTAATAAATAAATTGATTGGAGAAAAAATAACAATTACTTCTCCAATAGCGCAAACTACTAGAAATAAATTAAAAGGAATACTTACTACAGACAATGGGCAAATAATTTTTGTTGATACGCCAGGTGTTCATAAACCTCATCATCGACTTGGAGAGATATTAGTAAAAAACGCAAAATCTGCAATTAATGGAGTTGATATGGTGATTTTTGTAATTGATTCAAGTGAAGAACCTGGTAGAGGTGATGAATATATTTTGAACTTTCTAATCGCAAGTAAAACTGAGTTTATTGTGGCATTAAATAAGTGGGATTTGGTTAATAAAGAATTTAGGAATTTACGATTAGATCAATATAGAAGATTTTTTGGAATTAATAGAAACTTTCAAATTGTAAGTGCTTCTGAAGGAGAGGGATGTTCTGAACTAGTCGATATGGCACTTAATTTTCTTCCAAAAGGACCAAAACTTTATGGCGAAGAGATGATTTGCGACCAACCATTAGATAACTTATTATCTGATTTAGTAAGAGAGCAGGTATTAAAAAATACAAGAGAAGAGGTACCTCATAGTGTTGCAGTAAAGATAGAAAAGAGAGAGGAAATGAAAAGAAATAATGGCAAAGTTTTTACAGCTATTTTGGCTACTATTATTGTTGAAAGATCAACTCAAAAAGGCATTCTTATTGGAAAGAAAGGTTCAATGTTAAAAATGATTGGTCAGTCAGCAAGATCAAATATGTCAAAATTAATTGATGGCCCAGTTCACCTTGAGTTGTTTGTGAAAGTTGTTCCAAATTGGAGAAAAAAAGAATCAAGGTTAATTGAATTTGGTTATGAGGAAGATTTCTAGATGAATGGGTTTAATTTTGATGTAATTACATTGTTCCCTAAAGCTTTTGAATTAATAAATAATTTAGGGGTTATAACAAAAGCTCTAGATAAGAATTTGATAGATGTAAATTTACATGATTTAAGAGAATATGGAGAAGGTTCTTACAGACAAGTAGACGACAAGCCTTATGGAGGAGGGGCAGGTATGGTATTAAAGCCTGAACCTATTTATAAGGCATATGAATCAATTAGAAAATTACCTAAAAGTAAAACTTTGTTGATGACTCCACAGGGAAAAGTCCTAAAGCAAAAGGATCTTGCGAGATGGTCCACTTTGGATCAAATAATAATTATTTGTGGTCAATATGAAGGTTTTGATGAAAGGATTAGATGTTTAGCTGATGAAGAGATATCGATAGGCGATTATGTACTATCTGGAGGGGAAATACCCGCTTTATCTATAATTAACGGTTTGACTAGATTATTACCTGGAACTCTTGGTGATCCAGACTCTTTAGTCGATGAGAGTCATAATTCTTCTTTATTAGAATATCCTCATTACACGAGGCCCTTAACTTTTAAAGATATGAAAGTGCCAGATATTCTAGTGAGTGGTAATCATGAAGAGATTAAATCGTGGAGAAAAAGAAAAAGTTTTGAAAGAACATTGGAGAGAAGAAGTGAATTAATTTCAAATGAAAACTACAAAAAATCCCCACAAAGTAAGACAATAATAAAAGAAAATAATCAATTCATGAAATTTAGAATAGGTAATGGATACGATATTCACAGACTAGTAGAGGATAGAGATTTAATTATTGGAGGTGTAAAATTGCATCATCCTGAAAATTTAGGATTAGAGGGTCATAGTGATGCTGATGTTTTAAGTCACTCAATAATGGATGCATTATTGGGAGCACTTTCGTTGGGCGATATAGGAAAGTATTTCCCCCCATCTGATGAAAAATGGAAAAATGCTGATAGCTTATTTTTGTTATCAAAAGTAATTGACTTGATAAGACAAGATGGTTGGGAAATAAATAATATTGATAGTGTTCTTGTTGCTGAAAGGCCAAAAATCATGCCACATACAAAACTAATGAAAAAAAATATCTCTGAAATCTTAAATATTGATGAAAATTTAATTGGGATTAAAGCAACCACGAATGAAAAATTGGGTCCAGAAGGAAGAGAAGAAGGTATAAGTTGCCATTCAGTAGTTCTACTTGAGAAAAAATGAGATTTAATTTAAATTTGAAAAAAAAATTTCAAAGTTTTTGTTTATTATTAATTTGCTTAGTAGTTTTAATTTTCCAACCTGATATTCCTAACTTAAAAGCTCTTACAATGGATAATTATCAAAGTGAAATGGTCATAGAGGAATTAAGACTTAAAGTACCTGCCGATGTAAAAGCAGCTTGGTTAAGTGCTGAAAAAGAAATATGGGAGCCATGGTTATCTTCTCAAGATGGTTTTTTGGGAAGACAATTATTTTGGAATAAAGAAAAAGAAGAAGCTTTAATATTAGTAAATTGGAAAAGTAAGAAATTATGGAAAAGCATACCAATGTCAGAAGTAAATGTAGTTCAACAAAAATTTGAAGATAATGTTAAAGCTGCTTTAAATGTAGGCGACAATCCTTTTGAATTA
This sequence comes from uncultured Prochlorococcus sp., assembly GCF_902522795.1. GTDB lineage: Bacteria > Cyanobacteriota > Cyanobacteriia > PCC-6307 > Cyanobiaceae > Prochlorococcus_A. Next base: position 24,670 of record NZ_CABYWZ010000017.1, on the reverse strand, counting down.
ATTTATGAGGGAGAATTAGATAAGCAAAAATGAATTTTGATATCAAGTTTGATTTTCAAAGAAGAGATAGGCTTGGACTCATTGAGGCTATTTGGGGTCAAGATAAGAGTATCGACCAATTAGAGAGATTAACTGAAAATGTATTAAGTAAAAATGAGGTTGTTTTCATTACTAGGATTAATAGTGAAAAGGCTAATTATCTTAAAAGTTTGTACGATGATGCACGATTCTATGAAGAAGCAAATTGCCTAACAATTGGAAAAAATTTGAATAAAGTTAATACGAATAAAAAAGTTGCCATAATTTCAGGCGGCTCAAGCGATTTGGCCGTAACACTTGAAGCACAATTAGCGCTTGCAATTTATGGAGTGAATTGTCAATCTTTTATAGATGTTGGAGTAGCTGGACTTCATCGATTGATGAGTCAGTTAGAAGAAATTAATAAATATGATGTATTAATAGTTTGTGCTGGAATGGAAGGAGCTTTGGCAACGGTTGTGGGTGGATTGTTGGCACAACCTATAATTGCAGTACCTGTCTCAGTCGGCTACGGCGTTAGCAAGGATGGAGAAACTGCTTTAAATAGTATGTTGTCTAGCTGTTCTCCAGGTATTGCAGTTATGAATATAGATAATGGTTACGGAGCGGCAATGGCGGCACTGAGAATTATTAAAAGTATTTCCTAAATAGTTACTTTTTTTCTATTTCTAATAGATTTTCTATCCATAAATTAAGTTGTTTTGAGAGCATTCCTTCTTCTCTCATTTTGATTGCTTTTATCACAACTTCTGTATTTACCCACTCTGGAAATCTTTTCGGCATTTATTTTTATATCTAGTAATTTTAATTTGGTACAAATTTTTATAAAAACAAGGTCTAAGTAACAAATTTAATCTTTTATGTTTGATTTTGTACCTAATCTAGAAAGCTCAGATGAAGTATGTTCACTTTCTACATTTTTTAATCTTTCAATTAGCTCAGAAAGATCTTTATGTGCTAACTCACCATTTTGCTCCCATTTAAGAGACCTTGAGTTATTATCAATTTTTTCTTTCATTGTTAGATTTAGGTATTAAGAATATAAAACGAAAACAGGAGGATTTTGGTTATTGTTTCAAGCCTAAACTTAAAAAATTATGAAGATTTTTAATATACAAAGAATTTATCTTTTAACCACCCCCAACTATTGAAACGATTTCTAAATTATCACCATCTTTAAGCTTCACTTTTCCCCATTTCTTTGAATTTATAATTAAGTTATTTAACTCCACTACAATTGTGTTGGGTTTATATCCCATTAAATTTAGAGCTGTTGATAGTAGAGCATTTTCTTGATCAAGTTCTATTTTTTTTTCTTCTCCGTTTACCCTAATTTTCATGAGACAACTTTTTTAAAATCATCATAGCTTCTTCTTTAGGATCTTCAGAATTCATTAATTGCGAAACTAAGGCAACTTTTTTAAACCCATTTCTTTTTAAATATGAAATATTATTTGATTTGATTCCTCCAATTGCAAACCAAGGCAGATTTAAATCCTTTGTTAATGTTTTGATATTTTCAATACCTAAAGGTTTTTTATTCTTTTTTGTTTTGGTTTCAAATACTGGCCCTATTCCTATGTAATCACAACCCTCCTTAAGAGCCTTTGAAATATCAATTGCGTTATTTGCACTTATACCAATAATTTTTGAATATCCTAATATTCTTCTTGCGGTTTTTAAGTCTAAATCGTCTTGACCAAGATGAATCCCATCCGCATTAGATGCTAGAGCTATATCAAGTCTATCGTTAACGATAAACAAAGAATTATATCTTTTACATAGATTTTTAATCTGAATTGCTTCTTGAAGATGATCTTTATCAGTTCCCGTTTTGAATCTATGTTGAATAATTCTTACTCCTGCAATTAAAATCTCTTCAATAGTTTCTAATAAATTTTCCTTTTGATCTGTGATTACATACAAGTCATTTTCTTTTAATATTTCCTCAGACCTCTTACACTCACTTAAACTTAATAAATCGATTTCTATAGTGTATATTTCATATCTAATTTCCGAAGCGATTTTTGAAAGCTCTTGATTCTTTAGCCTTGAGAATTCTTCTATGACTCGTAATGCTTCTTGAACTCGGGCTGAATTAGAACTTATAATTTGCTCAGAAGTTTTTCTGTTGATTTGCTCGTGATGAGTCAATCCTTTACATTTGTCCTCAATGTGATTCCTAGATTGTTTGTAAACTTCTAAATGATTTTTTCCTAAAATTTGTCTAAAATTTTTAATCTTTTCAACATATTTTTCTTTTCCTAGACCAAATCTAGCCCAATCCTCTAAAACTCTTAGTCCTTCTCTAGCTCTATCAAGATTAGCGTCAATAATTTGATAAATTCTTAAATCTCCTGCGTCTTTAGTATTGGAATTCAGCATTTGTAATTTATTTTTTGTAGTTTTTAAAAATTTTTAGAGCATTATCTCTATCTTTTTTAATTTGATTAGAAAGTTGATCTATATTTTTGAACTTGATTTGAGATCTAATTTTTTCAACTGGTTCTACAGATAGATTTAAACCATAAAGATCGATATCTTTATTTATTAAATGAACTTCAACTGCTGATGGCAATAAAGGATTTATTGTTGGTTGAGAGCCAAGATTCATAACAGATTCAATTTTTTGGTTGGAATTTTCTATTGTTGTCCAAGATGCGTAAACTCCTTCTCCAGGTAAAAATTTTCTGCCATCTATTTCAAGATTTGCGGTAGGCCATCCTATACTTTTCCCAATTCCTTTACCTTTAACAACCTTCCCATTAAAACTATAAGGCCTATTAAGAATTTTGAAAGCATTTTTCAGATCACTTTTCTCTAATAGATCTCTTATTCTGCTGCTGCTGATTCTACCTTCCTTGTCTTCTAAAATTGGAGTAATTTTTAGTTTAATATCCGTATCCTTAATCATATTTTTTATTGTATTTATGTCTCCACTTCTTCTGAAACCGAACTTAAAATTAGCACCTACAGAAATATTTTTTGCTTGTAATTGATTTATCAAAATATCTCTTACGAATCTTTCTGCACTTAATTTGGATAGTTCCTTATCAAAAGGAATCAGAACTAATTGTTCAATTCCAAGATCTTCAAGAATAGGTAGTTTTTCATAAGGGAGATCAAGTCTAAGACGTGTCTCTTTGTATAGAACTTCTCTGGGATGAGGCCAGAAGCTCGCAATTGTTGGGATATATTGAGTTTCTTCAACTACACTTTTAATTAATTTCCTATGGCCAGCATGAAGGCCATCAAAACTTCCAATAGCTATTGAAGTAGGATTCTTGACTTCAGATGGCGATATTAAAGAGATCAAAAGATTACGTGCAATTTTATGATTTTGATGGCAAATTTGAATAGATTATAGTTTATTCAATCAAATGAATGTCTGACAAAATTGATTTTCAGTCCCTTTCATTTGGAATGCGGCGCATTGGATGGATACGCTTTTGGGTTCAGTCCATTTTAGGTGTTGTTGTTGCAGCTGTTTTGCTTTTTTCAAATGTTGTAAATAATAGCGAAGGACAGCTTGGCTTAGCGCCTGGCCTATCACTAACAACAATATCCTTGATTTTACTTCTTTTTAGTCTTTGGCAAGGTTGGTTAATAGTTAGAACAGGAAGAGCCATCGCAAGCAATGCAAGACCCTCAAGAGGACAAACCAGTAAATTGATAAAAAGAGGACTAATAGTTGATTTATTAGGAATTTTGTTTGGATTAATTGGATATCAAGCTCTTATGGGTGCCCTATTTATACAAGCATCCTCCCAAACAACTGGACAATTGATAACAGCTACATCTGATATCCCAATTACTGGACTAGAAATATTATCAGTTCTCAGTAATACACAAGTTATTGCTGCTCATTTTTTTGGTCTTTGCTTTTCTTTATGGCTTTTAAGAAGGATTTACAAATGAATTATTAATTTTAGGTAAGTCATCTAAATTTCCCCTCCAAAATAAATCTGGTTCTACAGGTGTAAGAGATATTTTATTATCTTGTATTTGAGATACATCACTGGGCCAATTTTTTGGACCATAACCTTTTGATTTAAGATCTAAAACCACCTCACCGGCCAACCAATAATAGTCGTCACCCCTTGGGTCTTCCCTTTTGGAAAATTGATTTTTATATTTTCTTACTGATAATCTTGTCCAAGATAATTCTTTTATTTTGCTTTTCTCGCAAGGAGGTATATTCAAGTTTAATAAAAGTGAAGCTGGCCAATTGTCGTTAATTGCTTGTTCGGCAATATTCATTGCAATTTCTCCAGCAAATTCAAAATTTTTCCATTTAAAACTAGCAACACTTATTGCCATGGAAGGAACATTTTCTAAGGTGCCTTCCATAGCTGCAGCAACTGTGCCTGAACAAAAAATATCTGTCCCTAAATTGGGCCCGTGATTTATTCCAGATAGAACTAAATCAGGTTTATCATTCAGGAGTTCAGATAGTGCTAACTTTATGCAATCAGCAGGCGTGCCAGAACATCCCCAAGCTTCAATTCCTTCCTCAAACAATTCGTCCGCTCTTTCCACTCTTAATGGAGATTGTAAAGTAAGACCATGACCAGTAGCGGATCTTTCTTGGTCAGGACATACTACTTTTACATTATGTCCTCTTTTTCGAGCTGATTTTGCTAAAGCTCTTATTCCCGCTGCAAAAACACCATCATCATTGCTAATTAATATATTTAACGGTTTCATTAATCAATAAATTTTATTTATGGACGATATTTAAGTAAGATAAAGTAATACTTATTTTAACTATATCAGTGAGTCAGATTGAATCATTAAGTCAAATTGAGGAAAAACTAAATAATCTTTCTCTAAAAGCAAAAAACAATATAGACAAAGCTAATACTCATGAAGAACTGGATCAATTGAGAGTTTCTTTGTTAGGAAAAAAAGGTGATTTGTCAATTATTTTGAAAACAATGGGTCAATTATCTGCTACTGATAGACCAATTGTTGGCCAGAAGGCAAATTTAATAAAGATAAATTTGCAAGAATTAATAATTGAAAGAACAAATCAACTAAATAGTGAAGCCTTAGATAAAAAGATTAAAACAGAAAAAATTGATGTAACTATCCCTTCAATTGGAACACCCCCTGGAAATAAACATCCCTTAATTTCAACTCAAGATGAAATAATTGATATTTTTTGTGGTTTAGGATACACAGTTGAAAGTGGTCCTGAAATAGAAACTGATTTTTATAATTTTGAGTCTCTCAATATACCCAAAAATCATCCCGCAAGAGATATGCAGGATACTTTCTACTTAGATGAAAATCGTCTTTTAAGGACTCATACTTCTCCTGTCCAGATAAGGTACTTAGAAAAAAATCCTCTCCCAGTAAGAATTATTGCCCCGGGGAGAGTATATAGGAGAGATGCTGTAGACGCTACTCATTCCCCTGTATTTAATCAGATAGAGGTTTTATGTATCGATCAAGATATAAATTTTAGTCATTTGAGAGGAACAGTTCTTACCTTTTTAAAGACCTTCTTTGGAGATATTCCTGTAAGGTTTAGAGCTAGTTATTTCCCATTTACTGAACCTTCGGCAGAAGTAGATGTTCAATGGAAAGGTAAATGGTTAGAAGTAATGGGATGCGGAATGGTAGATCCTAAGGTCTTAGAAAAATTAGGAATAGATTCTGAGAAATGGACAGGATTCGCAGCTGGATTAGGAGTTGAAAGATTTTGCATGGTAAGACATCAGATTGATGACATCAGAAAATTTTATACAAATGATCTTAGATTCTTAGAACAGTTCTAATAAAATTGAAATTTTAAATTAGGATTGTCCATCAAATTAGTTTAAGATAGTAATAGTTTTAGTTTTTTTGATTGGTACGTAAAGCAGGGCTAATAGTTAATGATGGAAAAGAACTTGCTGTTCAAACTGCAAGTTCTGTTGAGAAAAAGTTGGAAAAATCTAATTATGAAGTTGTAAGAGTTAGTAGCTCTGGCGGAATGGTTGGATTCGCTAATCCTGATCAGCATGTGCGTCCTTTGGGTTATACGAACTGCGTTCCCGAGGGGTTCGACTCATCAATGGAATTTGCAATTGTTCTTGGCGGAGATGGAACCGTGCTTTCTGCAGCAAGGCAAACAGCACCAGCTAAAATTCCAATCCTTACAATAAATACTGGTCATTTAGGTTTTCTTGCTGAAGCTTATTTATCAAACCTTGATGAAGCAATAGATAAAATTATTGCTGGAAATTGGGATATTGAAGAAAGAACATGCTTTATTATCAGTGTAATGAGAAATGATCAGAGGAGATGGGAGTCTCTCTGTCTTAATGAGATGGCTCTTCATAGAGAACCTCTGACAAGTATGTGTCATTTTGAGATTTCTATAGGGCGACATGCTCCCGTGGATATATCGGCTGATGGAGTAATTCTATCTACTCCAACTGGTTCTACTGCATATTCTTTGAGTGCTGGAGGGCCAGTTATTACCCCTGATTGCCCAGTTGTACAATTAACTCCAATTGCACCACATTCATTGGCATCTAGAGCATTGGTTTTTAATGATTCAGAGCCAGTAACTGTTTTCCCCGCAACTCCTGAAAGGTTGGTAATGGTTGTTGACGGTAATGCTGGTTGTTATGTTTGGCCTGAAGATAGGGTTTTAATAAGAAAAAGTAAGCACTCAGTGAAGTTTATAAGACTTGAAGATCATGAATTTTTTCAAGTTTTAAGAAATAAACTAGGTTGGGGGTTGCCCCATGTGGCTAAACCTGACAAATAACAATTAATTAAATTTATTTTTTCCCTTTTAATAGAAAAACAGGATTATTTGGTTCTAATCTCATTCCTTCAGTGATACTTAAGCTTTTATAAGTCTGAATTAAATTTAAATTTGTTTTGAAATTTTTATCTTCTAATTCCTCTTTCAACTCTTTAATAGTTTGAATATCAATTATTGGTATAACGATAATATCCCCAATTCTCATGCTCATAGCCATGGTATTAATAATTTGAAGTTTAGTCTTTTTATCACATCCTCCAATTATTATTCTATGAGGTTTCTCAAAAGAACTTAAATTTCTCGAATTCAAGGTTTTAATTATGTCTTCCTCCAAAATAAATTTTGGCTTAACGCCAAGCCTTTTTGAGTTTTCTCGTATTAATGCTTTTGATCCAATCCTTTTATCGAAACAAAACAGATCTAAATTAGGCCTTAATTTTAATGCCTCTAGACCAATTGATCCACAACCTGCACCTATATCCCAAATGACACCATTTTTAGGGAGCTCTAAATCAGCTAAGATTTGAACGCGAACCTCCCTTTTAGTTAATAAATTTGGTCTATCATCAAAAGTTTTAAAAATACTGTCATTGATTCCGAAAAGAGGGATATTATTATTTGAAAAAATTCCCTTTGTTTTTGTAAGAATAACAATGTTCAAACTTGATATGTCTGAGGGTAATGACTCTTTAAGATTTAATTTGCGTATGTTTTCATTGTCGAACCCTAGCTCTTCACAGAGCCAAAAATCATAGAAGTCAATCAAATTTAATTCTGATAAATGTTTTTTGATTATTTCTAAACTTTCGTTTTTAGAATCTGTAATAATAGCCAAACTTGAAGGCCTTGCTTTTAGAGCCTCAACTAACTTATTCGAATCTCTGCCATGAATACTTAAATTAACAGTATCTTGCCATGGGATCTTTAACTTACTAAATGCTAATTGAATGCAAGTATTTGAAGGGTAAAAAATTAATTCATCTTTGGAGAAATTTTCTAGTAATATTCTTCCAATTCCAAACCAAAGTGGATCTCCTCTAGAAATTAAAATAACATCATTTTTTTGAGATCTAAGCCAGTCAATAAGTTCGTTATTACTGTTGCTCGAAAAAAATGATTTCTTTTTTTCTAAACCACTTTTGCTCCATGATTTAATTTCTTCAAAATATGAATTGGGAACTGCAATATTTTCTGTATTTATAAATAGATCTTGTAATTTAGAAGGTAATTCTTTAAATAAATATGAATTAATACCTACCACATGTATTTTTCTATAAACTTCAGTCATCAATATTTTATGAAAAGGAACTAATCTGTTTGAATGTTTTATTAAATTATCTTATTGTTATTCGAGTTATCATAGTAAATAAATTGTCTGAAAGAAGAAAGAGATTACATGATTTATTATTAACTCTAATTAATAAAGACAGTGAATTTGAGTTTATTGAAGAAGACTCTAACGATTTAACATCTAGCTATTCTGAAAAAGACACTTTGAATTTATCTCGAGTTATAGAAAAAAATCGTAAAATAATCAAAAGATATCAAGCTATTGTACGAACAGCTGTAACTCTCGACGCCCTGATGGATTCTGAAAATGAAGAAAATTACAAAATCAAATAAAAATATTTTTTTAAAAGGAATATTACCTTTAGTTTTAATACTATCCTTTATTTTTAATCCATTAAAAGTATTTGCAGAAGTTTCAGAAACAGAAATAAACGGGGAATTAATAATTGCTAGTAGTGAGTTTTTAAGGGACTTGGACTTTGAAACTTGGCAATTAGTGGCTTACAAATCACCACTTTTTGAAGATAAATTGATCTTGAGGGTAATAGGATATCCTGGAAATCTTAGGATTGATCATCCCACTGACTTAAGGGTTGAATCAGGGAGGAAACAGTGGCTTTTAGATGATAAAACATTTCTTAATTTGGAATTAGCAAATGATGGAAGACAAGCAGCTGCAGAATTTGATCTTGATGAATTGATTAGAAATTTAGATAAAAATAGACCATTAAGATTATCTTTGTCAGGAGTTTTTTCTGAGTTACCTGTTCCTCCCTTTGTTGTTAAAGAGTGGAGATCAATAAACTAAATTTTATTTTTGGAGATGTCTGAAAAAAATGTAAGCCATACAAAATGGATGAAAAGAGCAATTTTTTTGGCGTCTTTAGGCAAAAATACAACGAGTCCGAACCCAAGGGTTGGAGCAGTGATACTTGATAAAAGTGGAAGCCTTATTTCAGAAGGATTTCATTACAAGGCTGGCATGCCCCATGCTGAAGCAATGGCTCTTAATAATTTAAAAAAAGATGCTAAAGGTGGTTCGATGTATGTAAATCTTGAACCTTGCTGCCACCATGGTAAAACACCCCCCTGTGTAGATAAGGTCATATCCTCTGGGATAAAAAAGGTATATATATCTATTGAAGACCCTGATAAAAGAGTCGCTGGTAAAGGTATTAAACTGTTAAAAGAAGCTGGAATACAAGTTCACTTAGGATTATGTAAAAAAGAATCCTTAGATTTAAATAAGGCTTTTATATATAGGAATATTACCCGTAAGTCATATGGGGTTCTCAAATGGGCAATGAGTTTAGATGGGAGAGTAGCTCTTAAGAATGGTAAAAGTAAGTGGATTACTAATAAAAAATCAAGGTCAAGCGTTCACTCTTTTAGGGCAGAATTTGATGCAATAATAATTGGTGGAAACACATTAAGGAAAGATAATCCACTTTTAACTTCTAGAGGTTCAAAAACACCGGAGCCTTTGCGAGTTGTTTTCACACAAAGCTTAGATCTTCCCTCAAAATCTAATCTTTGGGATTGTAATAAGGCTAAAACTCTCGTTATTTATGATTCTTCTTCAGCCAATGAAAGCTACCTTTCAAGGATTCCGAAATGCGTTGAGGTTGAAAAGGTATCATCAAATAATCCAGAATTAATTTCAGAAATTCTTGCTAGCAGAGGCTGTAATAAAGTGCTTTGGGAATGTGGCCCTAGGTTGGCTACTGCAGCTATCCGATCTAACTGTATTCAGGAGATTATAACCTTTATTGCTCCAAAAATTTTAGGTGGAGAAAATAGTATGAATCCTTTTGGCGATTTTGAATTTGAAGAAATGGATGAAATTATTAAGTTAAGTGATTCTCAGGTTAGTTTGATAGGCGATGATATATGCGTTAAGAGTTCATTTGAAAATTAAATTTCAATAATTTATATCGGTCAAAGTACCGTACGGTTCTTACCCAAAAAAAACGATACAGGGACGGAAACTCATCGTTTAGTTTATAATAAGTTTAAATTGACAACCACTATGCCAATAAGACAAGACGATAATCAACCTAATAGAAGATTTGGAATTGTAAATATCATTTTGATAGGAATTGGTGCATTACTTTTATTTAGTAGCCTTTTCCCTAATCAAAATATGCAAATCCCTAGGGTACCTTATTCTCTTTTTATTGATCAAGTTAATGATGGTGAAGTTAAGCGTGCATATATCACTCAAGAACAAATTAGGTACGAGTTAAATGGAGCTGAAGAGGGCGCACCTTCTGTGTTAGCGACAACCCCAATATTTGATATGGACCTTCCTCAAAGACTAGAAAGTAAAGGGGTGGAATTCGCAGCGGCTCCTCCAAAGAAACCTAATTTCTTCTCAACCATCTTGAGTTGGGTTGTTCCACCTTTAATTTTTATACTTGTTTTACAATTTTTTGCTAGAAGAAGTATGGGAGGTGGAGGAGCACAAGGTGCTCTTAGTTTTACTAAAAGTAAAGCTAAAGTTTATGTCCCCGATGATGAATCAAAAGTAACATTTGCTGATGTAGCGGGAGTTGATGAAGCTAAGGACGAATTAACGGAAATAGTTGATTTTTTAAAAAAACCTGAGAGATATACAGATATTGGTGCTCGAATTCCTAAGGGAGTTCTTCTTGTAGGGCCTCCAGGAACGGGAAAAACTCTTCTTTCAAAAGCAGTAGCTGGCGAAGCTGAAGTTCCATTCTTTATTATTTCAGGATCTGAATTTGTTGAACTTTTTGTTGGTGCAGGTGCTGCAAGAGTCAGGGATTTATTTGAACAAGCTAAGAAAAAAGCCCCTTGCATTATTTTTATTGACGAATTGGATGCTATTGGTAAAAGTCGTTCAGGGTCAATGGGGGTAGTTGGCGGTAATGATGAGAGAGAACAAACGTTAAATCAGCTCCTCACTGAAATGGATGGATTTGCCTCAGCTGATAAGCCAGTAATAGTTCTCGCTGCTACAAACCAACCGGAAGTGCTTGACGCGGCACTTCTCAGACCAGGAAGATTTGACAGACAGGTTTTGGTAGACAGACCAGATTTATCCGGTAGAAAAACTATATTAGAGATCTATACAAAAAAAGTTAAATTAGCTGACTCTATCGATTTGGATTCTATTGCTCAAGCAACTAGTGGATTTGCAGGTGCTGATTTAGCAAATATGGTAAATGAGGCTGCTTTACTCGCCGCTAGAGCTAAAAGAAAGAGTGTTGAACAGCAAGATTTGAGTGAAGCGATTGAGAGAGTAGTAGCTGGTCTAGAGAAAAAGAGTAGAGTTCTGCAAGATGATGAAAAGAAAGTCGTTGCTTATCATGAAGTTGGTCATGCAATAGTTGGTCATCTTATGCCTGGAGGTTCAAAAGTTGCAAAAATTTCGATTGTGCCAAGAGGTATGAGTGCACTTGGTTATACCCTTCAATTACCAACTGAAGAAAGATTCTTGAATTCAAAAGAAGAACTTAAAGGACAAATAGCTACACTTCTTGGAGGGAGATCTGCAGAAGAAGTTGTCTTTGGAAAAATTACCACCGGAGCTTCAAATGATTTACAGAGAGCAACTGATATAGCCGAACAAATGGTCGGCACATTTGGAATGAGTGATATACTTGGTCCCCTCGCTTATGACAAACAAGGTGGAGGCCAGTTTTTAGGAAATGGAAACAATCCAAGAAGATCTGTTAGTGATGCTACTGCTCAAGCAATAGACAAAGAGGTTAGAGATTTAGTTGATGATGCACACGAAACAGCACTTAATATTTTGAGAAATAATTTACCTCTTCTTGAATCAATATCTCAAAAAATTCTCCAAGAAGAAGTTATAGAGGGTGAGGACCTTAAAACCCTCTTAGCAGAGAGTAAAATGCCTGCATAGTAGTTTGTATTAAGTTAGATGTTAAACCCAACCAAGCTTGCAAGTAAAAATTTCTTATCAAGCTTGGATACCTCATATGAAGAATTTCTACATATTTTAGAGTTAGCGAAAAATTTTAAAAATAAAAATCTCAACATAAAACTTAAAGAAAAAGTTTTAGGGTTAATTTTTGATAAGTCATCAACTCGTACCAGAGTAAGTTTCCAAGTTGCAATGTCTAGACTTGGAGGATCCACAGTTGACCTAAATCCTACTACTTCACAAATTGGGAGGGGAGAGCCAATTAGAGATACAGCAAGAGTGCTAAGTAGATACTGCGATGTTCTTGCGATAAGAACATTTAAACAATCTGATTTGGAAGAGTATGCAAAATGGTCCTCTAAGCCAGTTATTAATGCCCTTACTGATTTAGAACATCCATGTCAGGCTTTAGCTGACTTTATGACAATTAGAGAGGAATTTCTTGATTTTGAAGATGTAGTTTTGACATTTATTGGAGACGGTAATAACGTCGCAAATTCCCTTATCTTATGTGGTGCGTTGTTAGGTGTAGAAGTTAGAATTGCATGTCCTAAAGGTTATGAACCTAACTCGTTGCTGATCGAAAAAGCATATGAAATATATAAAAATAAGAATTTGTTGAAAATCACTAATGATCCAAATACTGCTGCTTTAGGAGCAAATGTTCTTTATACAGATGTTTGGTCATCTATGGGTGAAGAAAATCAAAAAGATGAGAAAGAAAAAGTTTTTAATGGTTTTACTATTGACAGTGATTTAGTTAGTAAGGCTGATAAAGATGCAATTATTCTTCATTGCCTACCTGCGTATAGATCCAAAGAGATAACTGATGAAATATTTGAAAGTCACAAAAGTAGAATTTTTGATCAAGCAGAAAACAGATTGCATGCTCAACAAGCACTTTTATCTTGCCTTCTTTCATGAAAAGATTGCTATTCCCTCTTTAAAGAGGTACAAATGTATTAGAGTACATTTGTTTTATGGGAACTTCATCAGGGGATAGTCTTACCCAGGCTCAAAATGAGCTTTATGCATGGATAAAAGATTATATGAAAAACTTTCAACATAGCCCATCTATTAGGCAGATGATGCAAGCTATGGGATTAAAGTCTCCTGCTCCAATTCAAAGTCGCTTAAAACATTTACAAGAAAAAGGATATATCTCGTGGCAAGAAGGAAAAGCAAGAACAATGCAAATTGTTGATGAAATTATAGAAGGGGTGCCAATTATGGGCTCAGTAGCAGCAGGAGGCTTGATCGAGTCTTATTCTGACATTAATGAGAATCTAGATATTTCTGATGTTTTTCAAAAGAAAGATGTTTTTGCTCTATCAGTAAATGGCGATTCAATGATAGATGCTTGCATCGCTCATGGTGACATGGTTTTGATGGAGCCTATTAAAGATTCTTTCGCATTAAGAAACGGCGATATAGTCAGCGCTCTAGTTCCTGGATTAGGAACTACATTGAAATACTTTTTTAAAAGGGGAGGCAAAATATTTCTTGAGGCAGCAAATCCTTCTTACGAGCCAATCGAACTGAATTTAGATGAAGTTGTTTTTCAGGGAAAACTTTTAGCTGTTTGGAGAAAAGTCTAATTATATTTTGTAAATAATCATTTTATAAATCACTAATCACCACTTTTAAGTTACTAAGAATTGAATATATAAAATCTTTAAATTTGATGAGAAATTAAAGAGCAAATAGCATTGGTTAAATTAATAAAGTTATTTGGTAATCTTACTTTTTATCTAAATGATCGTTTTATTATTCAATAATTATTAGATTAATGATTTAATGTTCTTTAATTCCTTTTCTACAATAACTTTAAAATTGTTTTTGAACTATTTCTTGTTTCTATAGAAATTTCTGTAAGGGGAATTTTTTCAAACTCTAGAGGAACAATAGCATCAAAAGTAGAAAAATCTGAGTCAGTTCTTCCTTCACGATTGCCATAATCAATGTAATGCCTTAAAGCTCCTTCTAAAATTGATTCGGTTGTTCTGTAGCCATTTTTTGCACTAAAGAAAACAGCTAGGTCTTCGTAATTAGATAAATACTGCACAACATCAAATGTAATTCTTCTTCCCTCTTTTGAGCCATAATCCTTGTAATGGCTTCTGGCGCTTACAATATCAGTTCCAAAAACATCTATTAAATCGGGATGACTGGCAATATATGTAAGTACTTCTAAATCAGTTTTTAGAGATTTAGGAATATAACTTTCAGATTGATTAATCAAAGAATTCTGATTTTCTTTTGACATTTTGACATCTGAAAAATTAATAATTTTTTGTTTTTCTGATGATCCATAATACGCGATTACAAAGAATCTCTCTTTTCCTCTAGATTCACTATTGGCACTAGCGTAACCTCTTATCTTAAAGCCTTGAGAAGGTAACAACAATTTTTCCTGTAAAGTATATCTAATCTTGATTTTATTTTTATCTTTAATTGATTCGCTCGTTGAATGGAGTTTATGCCACCCTTTTGGTTTAACTTGAAGAGCATTCGAAAAATATGCCGGCCCTAAATCCTTGTAATGAGGTGTAAAATTGCACGGAAGATCAATTTTTTTCTTCTTGAACAAGGCACTATCTGCTATGCATAAAAACTCATCTTTAGTTTTTTGTCTGTGATTATGCATATAGGTCCAAACTCTTTCAAATGAAAATCCTCTATAAATTGGGGATTTTGAAATAGAACCTATTATATTAGGAAATGATCCTAAAGTTATTAGTAAGGTGCTTAAGCCAATAAAGGGACTATATAAACTATTATTCTTTTTTTCTGCTACGTAACCAAGAAGCAAGATACAAGTCAAACCTATCATTAAAGTATGTGTTGTATATCTAGAGGCAGCAGCAGCATTTAATCCAAAAGAGGACCTTGATAAAGTAGTCATCATCGTAAAAAAGATGCTAAATAGAGTTGGAAATGTAATGGAAGCTAAAACTTTTATTGGAATTTTAGGCTTTGCAACAATAAAGGTTATTAATGTAATTAGAAAAATGACAAAAAGTCCATGCCAACTACCACCAAATAACATCCCAACAAAGAATTTGAAATCAAATTTATAAACTGGATGATTTATTGGTTTTACATAATTCAGAAAAGTAAAAGATGTAAATAAAGCTAACGCCGAAGATATAGTTACTTTAAGCCCAAGATTTTTATTTTTGATGAATGATGAAATACACAAAGCTGATGCTAATGCTATACCCTGGCCAGTAGAAAATATTGCAAACCAAGGTATTGTTAAAAAACATATATCTATGAAGGATATACTTTTTGGATGATTTTCATAAGGCCTTATTAATAATAAAGTTCCCAAAAGAACCAGTACATTTATAAAAAACCATGGCACTTGAAATTCCCACAAAAAATTCTCCCATTGCCAAGGGTGAAGCAATAACGTAATTCCAGAAAGTGTGGTTATTATTTTTAAATTTTTATCCTTAAAAACCTTCTGGTTGATATATGTCCAGATACCAGAGGATAAAAACACTAATAAGAGATTTTGGAATAGCCCTGATTGCCCCGGTGATAGATTAAGAATATTTACCTCAAAAAGAGTATTTAATTTTGAAAAAATTATTCTGTGTTCATTATGTTGCCTGAAAATCCAATTTAATAAAGATGATGTTTTTCCTTGCTCGACTAAACGAAAACTATCTCCGAAAAGAGTTGGCTCAATCCAATGGTTAAAAGATAATATTATTAAATTACAGAAACTCCATACAATTAAAATCAAGAATGTAAAAATTACAAGAAAATTGATAGCCCTTCTACAAAATTTATACATATAAAATTAATCAAAAAACTTTGCACCATTCAAGTATAGATTAATTTAAGTAAAAAAAAATATCTTTTAATTGCTTTAATTAAATATAATAAAAAGATTAAAAATTTTGATTAATGATTAAAAGTAAAATATACAAAGAGCTATTTAAGGTATCAAGACCTAGACAATGGACTAAAAATTTACTTATATTCGCAGCCTCATTATTTACTTTTGAACTTAACTTAACATACTGGTTGTTTTCAACTAAAGCTTTTATTTGTTTTTGTTGTATGTCAAGCGCAATTTATACTTTGAACGATATTTTGGATAGAGAAGCTGATAAAAAACATGAATCAAAAAAATTCAGACCAATAGCCTCTGGTAGATTGCCCTTAAATATTGCGATTTTATATTCTTTAATTTTAACTTTATTATCATTATCCCTTTCTATTCTCATAAGTAAGTTTTTATTTTTTATAATTTTGGGTTATTTTTTTATTCAAGTTGCATATTGCTTTCTTTTAAAGAAACAGCCAATATTAGATATTTTTTGTATAGCATTTGGATTTATTTTAAGAGCCTTAGCTGGATTAATTTCTACAGAGGTGTTGCCATCTCACTGGTTCTTATTGTCTATAGGTTTTTTAGCTTTATTCTTAGCTATTGAGAAGAGAAAGGCTGAATTAAGAATTTCTTCAAATACCGGAGTTATTGCTCGAAAAGTTTTAATGAGATATTCTTTACCATTACTTCAGAGATTAGAGTCACTGGTAGCATCAAGTGCATTTATTACCTATACATTATGGAGCTCTGGTCCAAGTATGAATGGTGCTGGTACAAGTTGGATGTTATTGAGTGTTCCTTTTGTACTTGTTGGAATTTTCAGATATCAACTTTTAAGTGATCCTGATGAATTTGAGAGAAGAAAAATTAATTTTCCTAATAGGACTACAGAAAGTCCTGAGGAGATTTTATTAGAAGATAATGGTATAAGATTATGTATCATAGGATGGTTACTTACCGTATTATTTATTGGGATTTCAAATAAATATGCACTGATTTAATGAATTTTAAAAGTATTTGGGTTCTCGGCAGTACTAGTGAAATTGCTATTTCTCTGTGTATCGAATTAGCTAATAATGGTTGTAATAAGTTTCATTTGATTTCTAGAAAAAAGTCTGATAATGAATTTTTAGTTCAAATTTTAAAACAATATAAAGATATAGAAATCACCGTTGAAGAGGTTGATTTGTTAGATAAAGATAATAACTATAAATATAGTGTTAAAAACTATGATCTTTACTTAATAACAGCAGGATATCTTGGGGACAGTAATCTAGCTTCTTTTGAAGAGGAAGAATGTACAAAAATTATAAATACCAACTTTTTATCCTTAATTCCATTTATCAAAAATATTATTTCACATGATAGGTTAATAAGAGAAGGAGCTTTGTGGGTATTTTCGTCCGTAGCTGCAGATAGAGGTAGGCCCTCTAACTATATATACGGTGCTGCTAAATCTGGACTAACTGTTTTCTGCGAGGGTCTTGCTTTAAAATATATTAATTCAAAATTCAAAGTAAGAGTTCTTAAGGCAGGATTTATTGATACAAGAATGTCTAAAGGAAAAGCACCACCTTTTTTAACAACAAAACCTAAAGCAATTGCTAAATATCTTTTAAAGACTGCGCATAATTCTGGGGTTGAATATCTGCCAGGATGGTGGAGATATATAATGATTATTGTAAAATTATTGCCTAATAAATTAGCTTCAAAACTTTAATTATTTATGACAATTAAGGATACATTTTTAGAACAAAAAATATCTGGATGGGGAGGGTATCCTTTTTCGGACTCAAAAATATATGTACCCTCTGAAATATCGCAATTACAGGAAATCATAAGTGAATCATCACCTAAGAGTATTATTGGCAGAGGATTAGGGAGATCGTATGGTAATCCTGCTCAGCGTCAAAATGGAAATGTAGTTGATTTAAGGTTATTCAACAAAATTTCGCTTGATTCTGATGAATCAAAAGTTATTGTAGGAGGCGGTGTAAGTATTGATGATCTTTTAAAAGAAATTGTGCCAAAGGGATTTTTTGTCCCTGTCAGTCCAGGTACTAGGTTCGTTACTATTGGGGGTGCAATAGCGGCGGATGTTCATGGGAAAAATCACCATGTAGATGGTAGTTTTTGTAATTTTATAGATTACATTAAATTAATTGATGGCAATGGTAAATCCATGGTCTTAAGTCCAAATAATTTAGAAACTAAAGAATTCTTTTGGGCAACTTGCGGGGGGATGGGTTTAACAGGTTTTATTATTGAAGCAAAATTATCTCTTATCCCCATCAAAACTTCTTTAATGAATGTTTACTCAGAAAGGATTAATAATCTTGATTCATTGATGCAAAAGATGATAGAGCATGATTATAAATATAAATATAATGTGGCATGGATAGATAGCTTAAGTAAACAGGGCAGGGGTGTATTAACATCAGGAGAACATGCTTCTTTAGATCAAATCGAGAAAATTAAGAAATCAGAAAACGACCCCTTAAAATATGATCCTAAAGCAATAGCTGGAGCCCCTACTTTTCTCCCTAGTGGAGTTTTGAATAATTTTACAGTAAAACTATTTAATGAAGGATGGTTTAGAAAAGCTCCTAAGATAGGTAAAAATAATATTGAAACTATTAGTTCATATTTTCACCCTCTTGATGGAATTGCTAACTGGAATAAAATATATGGCCCAAAAGGATTTTTACAATATCAATTTGCAGTCCCTGATCATTCTTCTCATCTAATATCTAAAACTCTTGAATCTTTAAGGACTATTGGAGCACCAAGTTTCTTAACAGTTTTGAAGCGCTTTGGAACTTCAAATTCAGGATATTTATCTTTTCCTATGAAGGGTTGGACTTTGGCTGCGGACGTTCCAATTGCTGTTGAAGGATTATTTGAGGTCCTTAATGATCTTGATGAGGAGGTTGCTAACGCAGGCGGCAAACTATATCTCGCAAAAGATTCTCGTCAAAGCGAGTTAATTTTTAAGAAAACTTATCCGAAATATTTTGAGTGGAAAAAAATTAAATTAATAATGGATCCAAATTTTAAATTTTATTCAGATTTGGCTGAGAGGATTGGCATATGAAGTTATTTTTACCTGGCGGAGCTGGATTAGTTGGCCTAAATTTGATTCATCAAATACAAAATAAACATCCCGATTGGGAACTTATTGTTGTTGATAAGAAAGAAAAATCTATTGAAATTGCTAGAAAT
This sequence comes from uncultured Prochlorococcus sp., assembly GCF_902522795.1. Lineage (GTDB taxonomy): Bacteria > Cyanobacteriota > Cyanobacteriia > PCC-6307 > Cyanobiaceae > Prochlorococcus_A. The sequence goes on along the minus strand of NZ_CABYWZ010000017.1, from coordinate 5,596 downwards.
TTATTTTCAAATGACAGAATTAGTTTTATTTGTGAAGATTTGAATATTACAAAAGATGCTAAATGGCCTTCTTTAATCAATAACTGTGATGCTTGTGTAATGTTACAAGCTGAAATAGGAAATACAGATGAAAATCAGTTTTGGTATAACAATGTTGAAAGTACATTAACAATAATAAAAGAATTAAAAAAAAATAATGTTAAGAGACTCGTTCATATAAGCAGCTCAGTTGTTAATTCTGTATCTAACGATCAGTACACATTAACCAAGAGAAAGCAAGAGGAAATTGTGAAAACAGAATGGAAAGATCCTATTATCCTTTGTCCTACTCTTATGTTTGGTTGGTTTGATAGAAAACACTTAGGATGGTTAGCAAAATTTATGAAGAAATTTTTAGTATTTCCAATTCCAGGAAATGGAAGATTTATAAGACAGCCTTTGTACGTAGGAGATTTTTGTAAAGTCATAATAAGTTGTCTTTTAGATTATAAATTGGTTGGAGTTTATGAAATTTCTGGACTTGAAAAAATCAGTTATATAACATTAATGAAATTATTGAGAAAAACAGTAAATGCAAAAACTTTTATGATAAATTTGCCTATCCCAATATTTGGTTTTCTACTACAGATTTGGGCTGTTTTTACCTTCAAGCCAGCTTTTACAAAATCTCAATTAAAAGCGCTTACTGCTGGAGATCAATTTGAAATCTTGGATTGGCCAAAAATCTTTAAAGTGGACCACACTCCAGTAAAAAAAGCCTTTGAAATTACTTTTAAAGACAAAAAATTTTCCAATATAGATATTCCATTTTAATTTTGAGATATTCCAAAAAAACAAAAATTAATATTAATAAACCAAAAATTGCAGTTATTGGTGGAGGTCCAATGGGTCTAGCTGTTTCTTATCAACTTGCAAAAGATGGATTCAAGCCAGTTATTTTTGAGGCTGATGATAGATTAGGTGGAATGGCTGCAAGCTTTAATTTTAATGGAATCGATATTGAAAGGTATTATCATTTTCATTGTTTAAGTGATAAATCTTTTTTTAAATTATTAAGAGAATTAAATCTTGATAATCAAATGAAGTGGAAGAGAACGAAAATGGGTTTCTTTTTTGAGGGATATTTGTATGAATGGGGTAGCCCAAAATCTGTTTTACAATTTAACAAGATTTCAATTATTTCTAGATTACGCTATTTGCTACATGCTTTATGGTGTTTATCTATAAGAAGATGGGATCATCTTGATAAAATTCCCGCCTCTGAATGGTTAAAAAAATGGTTAGGCAAAAATGGATTTAAAGTATTATGGTCAAGACTTTTAGAATATAAATTTTATAAATATCAAGATGAAATATCTGCGGCTTGGATATGGAGTAGGATAAAAAGATTGGGTCTTTCAAGGAAAAAATTTAAGGAAACTTTAGGAGTTCTAAATGGTGGTTCTAATATATGGATCTCTAAGTTGGCTGAAAGATTAGAGGAATTAGGAGTAAAGATTTTACTAAGCAACCCAGTTGAAAGGATTTCAATTCAAAATAGCAAAATTAAAATATATGCTGCTGGTAAAGGAAAAGAAGAATTTGACATTGTAATTTCAACAGTTCCTTTACCTATTGTTGGCAGAATATTAGATCCAAATACATTTTCTTTGAAAATGATAAATAATTATTTAAATCAAATATCAATTCCATGTGTATGTGTAATTTTAAAAACTAAAAAGAAAATCACCAATAACTTTTGGACTAATATAAATGATAAGAGATTTATGATCCCTGGGATTATTGAGTTCTCAAATTTAAGTGATATTGAACCTTTTATTACATATGTTCCTTTTTATATGCCTAAGGAGAGGCCAGAGTATTCTCGTCCGGATGAAGCATTTATATCTGACTCATTAAATTGCCTTTTAGCTATAAATAAAGATTTTGATAAAAATGACATAATTGATACTTACTGTAGTAGATATGAATTCGCCCAACCAATATCTAAGACTAATCATATGAAAAGGCTGCCTTCAATAAATCCTTCTAAAAACTTTTGGACTGTTGATACTTCAATTTATTATCCAGAGGATAGAGGAATTTCAGAAAGTATTGATTATGGAAGAAATTTGGCAAAGAAAGTAATAAAAAACTTTGAAGGTTAATGCAATTTAAGCAAAAGCAATTTCTGTTATTTGTCATTTCAGGAGGCATAGCAGCCTTAGTAAATATTTTTAGTAGAGCATTTTTAGATATATTTCTTGAGTTTAAAATTTCTATAATTTACGCTTATTTGATTGGGATGATTACTGCATACATTTTATCTCGAAGATTTGTTTTTATGTCAGATCATAATTTAGCAAAGTCTTTTATTGCATTCATATTTATCAATTTAATAGCAATAATCCAAACTTATTTTATTAGTGTTTTTTTTAAAGAAGTAATTTTGCCATTTTTTGGGGTTAAAATTCTAGTTGATTTAATATCCCACTCAATAGGTGTAGTGTTCCCAGTATTTACGAGTTATGTGGGGCATAAATACGTTTCATTTGGAAAGATTACTAAATAATTTTTTTATTATGAATAAACCGAATTCTAAAGTTAAAGTAATAGCGGCTTTTGATTTTGATGGGACAATAATTAGGGGAGATACGATGTTCATATTACATAAATTACTTCATAATAAAATTTCAAGAATTTTCAACTACATAAAATTAATTCCATTTTGTTTCATATATATTTTCAAGATTATAAACTTAACTGCTCTTAAGGAAAAATTTTATAGGATTGTTCTTGAACCACTTACAAATAATTATTCAAAAGATAAATTTAATAAATTTATTTCTGAAAATCTTTACTTAAAGATTAGAAAAAAAATTAAAATCGATGCTAAAAAACGTATTCAATGGCATCTAAAGAAGGGTCATAGGGTAGTAGTAATTTCTGCTTCTCCAAGAGATTTTATTAAGGGAGTTGCAAATGATTTAGGCGTTGAACTTATTGCGACAGAAACTAATTTAGAAAACTTACCCAATATTGATATTAAAAAATTTAAGTTTACTTTTACATCTAAAAATTGTAAGGGTAATGAAAAGGTTATTCGTCTCGCAAACTATGTTGATCATGCATTGGAAGATTATATTATTTACGCATATGGGGATAGTATTGGCGATAAAGAACTTTTGCAAGTTGCAGATTATTCATACTTAAACTTATTTTAGAATTTTGATTATTTATATCAAGATATTTAAATGACCCTAATAAGTTCTGGTTTTAGAAATTCATTTGACTAGAAACTAGAATTTTCTATAATTTAATAATGGAAAAATATCCTAATAATAAGGTTTCTAGAGATTTAAACGAGTATTTAACATGCTTTAAAATGCTCTCGACTTTTTTTGATATTCCATTTAAACAAAATCTTTTAGGAAAGGTTATTAATGATCAAATAACTCGCAATGAAAAAAAGATACTTCAACCCTCTCAGATTTCATCAATATGCGAATTAATTGGTCTAAAAGCAAGTATCAAAAAAATTGATATTACTAAAATTGAAAATGATATTACATTCCCAGCATTAGGATTATTGAATAACAGGCTTGTTATTTATTGGGAATATAAATCTCAAAAGTTTTTAATTGGAGATCCTAAGAATGGCCAAATTCAAAAATCGCTTTCTGAGATCAATAAAAATAATTTAAAAATTTTACCCTTAATTTTAATAGAAAAGGATCAGCGAAATATTAAAAATAAATTTGGTTGGTCTTGGTTTTTACCTGCCTTGAAAAAAAATACTAGATCTTTGTCACTAGTAATATTATCAAGTTTTTTTGTTCAATTATTTGGAGTTTTTAATCCTTTGCTTATCCAGCAAATAATCGATTCAGTCATTTCGCAAGGAAATATAAGCAGTCTAAATATATTGGGGACATTTCTTATCTTTATGGCTCTTATGCAGGGGATCCTTTATGTCCTCAGAACTTATATATTTTCTGAAGTCTCAAATAATATCGATATTAATTTAGGATCATCTATTATAAGAAATTTATTTCGCTTGCCTTTGGGTTATTTTTCAAAAAGGAAGGTTGGTGAAATAAGTACAAGAATCAATGAACTTGAGAAAATTAGATCTTTTTTAACTGGAACGGCCTTGACGGCAATTCTAGATACTATTTTTTCAATTATATATATTCTCATAATGTGTATCTATTCGATTAAGTTAACTATTTGTTCATTATTAGTAATACCTCTTTTTATGGCGTTAGTTGTCATTTTTTCACCAATATCTAAGAGGTATATACTTAACCAAGCCGTTGCAAGAGCAAAAGTAAACAGTCATCTAGTCGAAGGAATATCAGGCATTGAATCAATAAAAAGCCAAGGTCTTGAATTTGTTACTGAGTCAAAGTGGGAAAATTTCTATCAAAAACAAATTGATGCTAGTTTTAATCATTCAATTTCAACTTCCATTGCAGGTTCCATTAATAATTTTCTTCAACAAATTTCTGGGTTAATAATCATTTGGATTGGAGCCTTTTTAGTTGTAAATGGAGAACTAACAATTGGAGGATTAATTGCATTTAGAATACTTTCTAGTTTTGTAACTTCCCCAATTTTACGAATTACCTCTCTCTGGCAAAGCTTTCAAGAGACAATCATTTCATTAGAACGTTTAGCTGATATATTAGATCATCCTTTAGAAGAAGACGTAGATAATCAATTACTACCATCTTTACAAGCTATAAAAGGAAAAGTATCTTTTGAGAATGTTAGCTTCAATTTTTCTTCATCTAGTTCTCTAGCTTTATCAGATATAACATTCAACATCTCACCAGGAAACTTTGTTGGAATCGTTGGCAAAAGTGGTTCTGGCAAAAGTACTTTACTAAAGTTACTCAATAGGTTGTTAGGACCTTATCGTGGTGGAGTATTTATTGATAACGTCGAAATATCAAAAATAAATCTCTACTCATTAAGATCGCAAATTGGTTTTTTCCCTCAGGAAAGTTTCTTATTTGATGGATCAGTTCAAGAAAATATTGCACTATCAAGACCTGAAGCAAGCTTTGAAGAAATCTCCCATGCAGCATGGATAGCATGCGCTGATGATTTTATACAGAAATTGCCCAATGGTTATGCAACCCCTGTGGGAGAGAAAGGTGCTAACTTATCTGGAGGACAAAAACAGAGAATTGCTTTGGCTAGGGGTTTTTTAAGTAATCCAAATTTATTAATTTTAGATGAATCTACAAGTGCTCTAGATTTGTTTACTGAGAACAAATTAATAAATAGGATAAAAGATTCATTTCCAAATAAAACAATTTTTTTTATTACCCATAGATTAAATAAAGTTAAAGATGCTGATCAGATATTAGTGATAGAAAATGGGAAAATTGTGGAAAAAGGTAAGCATGCTGAACTTCTTGAAATAAAAGGTTCTTACTTCAAATTATTGGAGAAACATATTGAGATATCATAGATAAATATATGAAAAAATTTTTAGGAATAAATCCACTACATTCATTTATTAATTTACTCTGTGAAAAATAACAAATTTATAAAAATTGCAGTTGTAATTATTTTTTTAATCACAGGCTGCAGCTTTGGACTGGCA
>NZ_CABYWZ010000016.1 GCF_902522795.1 uncultured Prochlorococcus sp. | reverse complement strand
TGGTCCTCCAGGGGCAACGGCTTCAGGTTCTGGGATGTCAGCCATCGCAACTTCTGTTGTGAGGAGCATAGCCGCAATAGAAACTGAATCTTGAAGAGCTAATCTTATTACTTTGGTTGGATCTAATATTCCTGAATCTTTTAAATCCTCATATTGTCCTGAATTAGCATTAAAGCCTTTGTTAAGCCTTTGAATTTCAGCGACCACTACATCACCATTAAAACCAGCATTTTTTGCTATTTGTTTTGTAGGTTCCAAAAGGGCTTCTTTAACTATATTTATCCCCGTTCTTAAATCATCTGAAGATGTTTCACTCAATTTTAAAAGGTCATCTGATATTTCAATTAAAGTTTGTCCTCCTCCAGAAACAACACCTTCTTCAATAGCAGCTTTCGTAGCATTAAGGGAATCTTCGATTCTCAACTTTTTATACTTCATCTCTGTTTCTGTAGCAGCTCCTACTTTGATAAGAGCTACTCCTCCGGCTAGTTTGGCTATCCTTTCATTGATTTTATCCTGATCATACTCAGATTCAGTTATATTAACTTCTCTCTTTAATTTCTCTACTCGAGCTTTAACTAAATCTTTAGTGTCTTCGAAAGCAACAATTGTAGTTTTATCCTTTGTGATAGTTATTTTTTTTGCTTTGCCTAAATCATTAATCGATACTTTATCAAGTGTCATCGATTTATCTTCGCTAATTAACTTAGCCCCTGTAAGAATTGCAATATCTTCAAGGGCAGCTTTTCTTCTCTCACCAAATAACGGAGCTCTTACGGAAGCTACATTTAAAACTCCACTATTCTTATTCAAAACCAGAGTGGTTAAAGCCTCTCCTTCGATATCTTCAGCAAGAATCAGAAAAGGTGAGCCTGACTTCTGAATTTCTTCAAGTATTGGAACTAGATCAACTAAAGTTGAGACTTTTTGATCAGTTATTAATATTCTAGGATTTTCAAGTTCACAAACTTGTCTTTCTTGGTCTGTTACGAAATATGGAGAACTATAACCTCTATCAAAAGACATACCTTCAGTTATATCTAATTCTGTTTCTAGTGATTGAGATTCTTCGACAGTTATTACACCATCTGAGGTAACAATATCCATTGCTTTCGAAATTATAGATCCAATTTCTTCATCACCTCCAGCACTAACTGTTGCAACTTTTTGGATATCAGAACCATTTAATGAAATACTTTTGGAACTTAATTTTTCTAAGACAAAAGCTAGGCCTGCCTCCATACCTTTTTTTAACTCCATAGGGTTGGCGCCAGAAGCAATATTTTTTAATCCCTCCTGAACCATCTTCTGAGCCAAAATGGTTGCTGTTGTTGTTCCATCACCAGCACTCTCTTTTGTCTTGGATGCAACTTGCTCTATTAATTTTGCACCTAAATTAGAAATAGGGTTTTCAATCTCGATTTCTTTAGCAACTGTAGATCCATCTCTTACTATATCTGGTGAGCCAAATTTCTTTTCTATTACAACGTTTTTTGCCTTCGGCCCAATAGTAACCTTTACCGCATTAGCTACAAAATTAACACCTTTTTCTAGCGCTTCTCTTGATTCATTAGAAAAACTTAACTGTTTAGCCATGTTTGCTCGATCTTTTTTCTTATTCTAATCTCCCATAGAATCATTTTAAGGGATATTTAATTAAGTGGGGAAAGCCGAATTTCTTTTAATAGGACATACAAATTAACTTAAATAAGAGTATCTTTAAGTTATGGAAGAAACAAATAATCTTATTTTTACTCTTACCGCAATGCTTGCGATTGCTATGACACTAATATATTTTCCTTTAAGATTTTTCTTAACATTAACTGCTAGAAGTCGAAGACTAAAACTTTTACAAAAAATTAGAAGGTTGAGAGATGAATTAGGCCAGCCTTATGAAAGTACATAACTAAATACTCATACCCCCGTCTATACTGATTGTTTGCCCTGTAATGTAACTTCCTGCATCACTTGAAACTAAGAATGACACTAAGTTTGCAATTTGAGTACAACTTCCTAATTTCCCTAAAGGGATAACTTTAAGTATCTCTTCAGTATTAAGTTTTTCAGTCATTTCTGTTTCTATAAAGCCTGGAGCTATTGCATTTACGTTTATACCTCTTGAAGCAAATTCTTTAGCACAAGTTTTGGTGAATCCAATAACTCCAGCTTTAGCTGCAGAATAATTTGCTTGACCGGGATTACCAATTATTCCAACAACAGATGAAATATTTACAATATAACCACTTCTTTTTTTCATCATAAATTTTGAAGCATATTTTGTACAAAGAAAAACCCCTTTTAAGTTTGTATTTAATACATCATCCCATTGTTCCGATTTCATTCTCATCAATAGTCCATCTCTAGTAATACCAGCATTGTTGATAAGAATATCAATGGAACCATTAATTTTTATGATTTCTTCAAAAGCTGAACTGACAGAATCTTCTCTTGATACATCAAATTTTAATTTATGAGCTTTACCTCCCGAATTTTTTATTGAATTTACAACTTCTTCAGCTTTTTCATCAGAAGAAGAGTAATTAATAAAAACTTCTGCTCCTAAGCGGCTTAGTTCTAAAGCAATTTCTTTACCAATTCCTCTGCTAGCTCCAGTGATTAAAGCAACTTTGCCTGATAATGAATCTGTATTGGACATTATGAAATTTTATAATTTTCAATCGTAGTACTATTTGTGTAAAGATATTGCTTTTATTTATAATTGTCTAGAAAACATTAAGTCCTTCTATTGTGCACTTTTTAATACCAGCTGCAGGGAGTGGTAGCAGAATGAAAGCTGGGAAAAATAAATTGCTTATTGATTTAGAGGGAGAGTCTTTGATTTATTGGACACTTAAATCTGTATTTTCTGCAAGCTCAACAAACTGGGTTGGAATAATTGGGCAACCGAAAGATAAAAACTTATTACTAAATTCAGCTAAGGATTTTGCCCATAAAGTTCATTGGATTAATGGTGGTGACACCAGACAAGAGTCAGTTTTTAATGGTTTAAAAGCATTACCAAAAGATGCTGAAAAAGTTTTAATACATGATGGCGCTAGATGTCTAATTAATCCTGAATTGATAGACCTTTGTGCCAAGCAATTAGATGAAAATGAAGCTGTAATTTTGGCTACTAAGGTAACAGACACTATAAAGATTGTTGATAATGAAGGTTTTATTAAAGAAACACCTGACAGAAATTATTTATGGGCAGCGCAAACTCCTCAGGGCTTTTTAGTAGATAGATTAAAAAAAGCTCATAAGATGGCAATTGATAAAAACTGGAAAGTCACAGATGATGCTTCTCTATTCGAAATGCTTAATTGGAAAGTGAAGATTATTGAAGGAACTTATTCAAATATAAAAATTACATCCCCTATAGATTTGAAAATAGCAAAACTTTTTGTGAAGAACTCCTAGTTAAAAAGGTTTATGGATACTAAGAATGCCGTTGTCACCATTTAAGGTTGCTTCATACCCTAACGGGATGCATGCATTCCCCGATATGTGGCCTATTGGGAGATCAAAAAGAATAGGAAAATCGAACTCTTGAAGTCTTTCAATAATGCAGTTTTTTAGTAAATCTTTCAATTCAAGGTCGCAGGAATCATTAGAAAAACTTCCGAATCCAATACCCGCAATTTCAGAAATTGTTTTAGTCATCCTAAGGTAAGTCAACATGCGATCAATTTTATAAATATCTTCATTAATGTCTTCAAAAATTATTATTTTCCCTTTGCAATCTGGAAAGTGATTAGTACCAATTAAAAAAGTAGCAATAGTTAAGTTAGAAACTATTATCTCTCCTTTCGCTTTCCCACCTCTTAAAGGGATTCCTATTATGTCCTCAACATATCCCTCAAAAAGTAAATTTCTTAATCTCTCAAGACTCCACTCTGGTTCTTTGAAAAGGCTAGTAACCATGGGGCCATGGATAGAACCTATAAATCCTTGAGAATATTTAGATAGTAATAAAGAACATGTATCTGAGAATCCAAGCATTAAACCATGCTGCCAAGAAGGTTCTTTTTCTAAAAGTCTTGCTGAACCCCAGCCTCCTTTTGCAAAAATGATTAGCTTACTATTTTGTGCTTTTTCAAGTTCTTCAAATCTAGTTAGATCATCGCCTGCAAAATAACCAAATTTTTTTGATAGAGAATTATTTTCATTAATTTCCAAACCCCAGTTTTTTAAGATTGCTATGCCTTTTTGAAAATTTTCGTATTCATCAATAAAGGAGCCTGGAGCTAAAATATCTATTAAATCCCCTTTTTTTAATCTAAAAACCATATTTAGAATTTATGAGGCAATAATAATTCCTAATAAAATAACTCCTCCATAAATTGATTGATTTTTGAAATGATTGCCAATATTTTTTATTGATTGCTTTTCCTCAGGAAATACTTTAAGTATATCTCTCTGCATTAAGATTGACGTTAAAAGCCAAATTGGCCAAAAAATAAAATCCATTTGATTAATAAATCCGCATATTGCGAGAAAAAAAGAAGTTAAAAAATAACAAATTTGAATGGTTATTCTTGTATTGTTCTGGAGGTTAACTGCGGAACTATTAATTCCAATTTTGATATCATATTTTTTATCTGCTAATGCATAAATCGTATCAAAGCCAAAAGTCCAAAAAATGGTAGCTAGCCAGCAAAATAGTAAAACAATACTATTTAAATTGCCTTCATTTGCGGCCCAAGGAATTAAAACAGCAAAACCCCAGCATATGGATAAGATTAATTGAGGATATTTAAACCATCTTTTGGCAGAAGGATAAATTAAAATGATAGGTAAAGCTAAAAAAGCAAGTGAAATTGAAAGGATTCTTCCAGGCTGAGGTAGTGACAAAGTTAGAAAGAAGCTACATAAAATTAAAAAGAAAAGAATTGAATAAGCTGTTTTAAGACCTATTTTATTTGCAGCTAGAGGTCTATTTTTTGTCCTAACAACTCTTTGATCAATTTTTTTGTCCCAAATATCATTAACCACGCATCCTAATCCACTTACTAGTAGTCCTCCCAGTATTATTCTTAGCAACATTAAAAATGTTGGATTAGCATCTGGGGTTAAATATAAACTCCATCCAGCAGGAATAAGTAAGATCATTCTTCCAGTTGGCTTATTCCACCTTAATAATTCAAAAAAAGTACTAAATTTAATTTGTCGATTTTTATTTTGCATATGACCTATTGTATATTTCATAACTTTAAATAATCTTACTAGGATTAAATGATTTCTATTATTTAATAATCAATGTTGGGTATATTTATTAATGGATTAAAGATATCTTCGTCTTAAAAAAAAGAAATGATACTGAAACAAGATTTAAGATATTTTCAAGAAAAGCAAATTTTAGTAGCTTCTATAGATATTGGAACTAACTCTACACATCTCTTGGTAGCAGAAATTAATCTAGAACTAAAATCATTTTCAATAAAATTTACTGATAAATCTACCACTCGTCTTGGAGAAAGAGATGAGGAGGGAAATCTTACTGAAGAATCAATCCAAAGGGCATTAGTTACTCTTAAGCGATTTAAGGAATATTGTAAAAGTAATGGAGTAAAACAAATCGTAACAGCAGCAACAAGTGCAGTTAGGGAATCTCCAAACGGTCAAGATTTTATTAGAAGAGTTCTTGATGAAACTGATATTCAAATAGAAATGATAAGTGGTTCTGAGGAAGCCAGATTAATTTACCTTGGTGTTCTTTCTGGGATGTCTTTTGAAGATCAGTCTTTTGTAATCATAGATATTGGAGGAGGATCTACAGAATTAATACTTGCAGATAAAAAAGATGCTATAGCTCTTACCAGTTCGAGAATTGGTGCGGTAAGACTTAAAAATGATTTTTTAAATAAAGGTTCTATAACTTCAGAAAGATCGAGTTTTTTAACAACTTTTATTAAAGGATCTTTAGAACCATCTGTTCGAAAAATAGAGAGTAGATCTAAGGGAGATAAGCCTTTATCTATGATTGCAACCAGTGGCACTGCAACTTCATTAGGAAATTTGATTTCAGATGATTTGGGAGAATCTAAACAAAAGTTACATGGTTATAAATTCAAAAGGGAAAATTTACAAAATGTATTGGAAAAACTAATTAAATTGCCAGTTTCGGAAATCAAGAAAATACCTTCATTAAGTGAGAGAAGAGCAGAAATAATTATTCCAGGAGCATTGATATTAAACACCGCAATGGAGATGTTGAACTTTGATGAATTAATAATAAGTGAGAGGGCGCTTCGAGAGGGTTTGGTTGTGGATTGGATGCTTCGTAAAGGGATAATTAAAAATGAGTTAAATATTCAAGGCAATATTAGAAAAACAACTATAGTTCATCAGGCCAGAAAGTTTGGAGTAGATAATAAAAGAGCTGAGAAAGTTATTGATATTGCCTTTCAAATCTATGATCAGACTAAAAATATCTTTCATAGCGATAATGATCCTAAAGCTAAAGAACTTCTTTGGGCAGCTTCTAATCTTTATAATTGTGGGAAATATGTGAATGTTGGTTCATATCATAAACACTCTTGGTACTTAATAAAAAATTGTGAGTTGTTGGGATATTCTGAAGCAGAAACAAATATTATTGCTTCAATTGCTAGGTACCATAGAAAGACTCTACCCAAAAAAAGACATGAGTCTTGGCAAAATTTAATATCCAAAGAAGATAAAACGTTAGTTCTTGAAATGTCATTAATCCTGAGACTAGCAGCAGCTCTTGACCAAAGACCTGACAAGGTGATCTCCTCTGTTCAAATAAAATTGCAGGAAAATAATCTTACATTTCAACTTTTACCTTTAGATAGAAACCATGATCTTCTTCTTGAAAAATGGAACTTAGGATTATGCCGTAATGTAATAAAAGAACTAAAGAATTTGGAATTAAAAGTTATTTAGTTTTTTTAATAAGTTCTTGTTTTGGAGTTTGATTCTGAGAAGAATCTGAAAATAAATTGAAAATTAAGGACGAGGCGATTAGTCCGAGAAAGCCTGAAATTAAAATAAATATTAGGAATCCTAGTGGATTAAAATTCTTAGATTGCCTAGTTTTATATTTTTTTTTGGAAACTTCTTCAACTATTTCTTCAATTTTCACCTCTTTACTCTCTGTCTTGAATTCATCCAGTAAAAATTCTGTATCAAGTTTTAGCTTTTGTGAAATCCTTCTAACCATTGCTTTGATAAATACTTTTTCAGGTAGTTTTTCTTCATTACCTTCCTCTATGGCTTCAAGTTGATGAGCTCCAATTTTTAAATCAGAAGCCAATTCTTCAATTGATTGATTTTTACTTAACCTAGCCTCTTTAATGAAATTTCCGATTCTCTTTAAAGAGGAATCTCCTCCTTTATTGTTGATTCCTGAAACAGATTTTATTTCTTTCAAAGCTAATAAATTTTTACTAATTATAGTAATTAATATTTTTCTATCAACTTTAAGATTATTTATTCCTAAAGAGATGCTTATAAGATGGATTATAAAGATTAGATCTTTTTTGAGAATTACTTATTGCTGGGCTAATTATGTAAATGGTTGTTCTAATTAGTTTTTTCTCAATAGAAAAATTTTCCATATCTTTTAATTCTATTAATGATGTCCAACCATCATCCCAAGATACTCTAAATCCAACAATCACTTTAGTCTCTGGAGGGTAAAACTCTAGTAAAGTTTCTTGAGACCTTTTCACATGCCTAGCACTTAGATATAGACATATAGAGGAATTGTGTTTCGCAAGATCTTTCAGAGATTCTTTTTCGGGCATCCCTGTTCGACCTCCTGCTCTAGTTAAAATTATTGTTTGCGTTACGTCAGGGATGGTTAACTCAGCTTCATGATATGCTGCGGCAACTTGAAAAGCACTTACTCCAGGAACAACCTCGATTTCAATTTTTTCATTTTTTAAAATTTCGATTTGCTCTCTAATTGCTCCAAAAAGGCAAGGGTCTCCATCATGCAACCTTACAACAGTTTTCCCAGCCTGAAATTTTTCTATCATAATTGATGTGATTTGCTCTAAGTTAAGTGAACTCGTTTTTATTTTTTCAGAACCTTCTTTAGCAGAATCTAAAATCTTTTCAGGAATTAGAGAATCAGTCCAAATAATGACATCTGCAATTTTTATCTTTTTTAATGCTTTTAAAGTTAATAATTCTGGATCGCCTGGACCAACACCAATAAAGGATATTTTGTTATCCATTCTTTCTATTTTCCCCACTATATGTTCTCAATCTTAAAAAAAATATTCCAATTAATCCAGAAGAAAATAGAAAAATACTTATAAATTGAGCCATTCTTATACCGCCATCACAGAAAGGTGGAAGTCCACCAATGCATAGTGGGTCAGTTCTTAAACCTTCAATCCAGAATCGTCCAAAGCTATAACTTATTAAATAAAGACAGCTAATAAAGCCAGGCCTGAAAAAATCTGTCTTATTTTGTTTATTAAAGGTAATAATAAGGACGATGAAAATCAAAAGATTCCAGAATGACTCATAGAGAAATGTAGGATGAAAAAATTCATAATTAATAAATTCTAAAGGCCTATTTTGGATAGGTATAAATAATTTCCAAGGCAAATTTGTAGGAACTCCAAAGGCTTCATTATTGAAAAAATTTCCCCACCTTCCTATTGATTGTCCAAGAATAATCGAGGGTATTAATATATCTATAAAGGTTTTAAAATTAATTTTTTTCGACTTACAGAAATAGATAATAGATATTAATCCTCCAATTAGACCTCCATGGATTGCTATGCCTCCTTCCCAAACTGCAAGAAAAGAAGGTATTTGAATGATGTTATTGAATAGTTCAAAAGAAGTAAAAAAGTTCTCTCCGCTATATTGCCTCCACTCAAAAATTACGTAATAAGTTCTAGCTCCAATTATTGAAGAGATTATTAATGATGGAAGTATTTCACTAATGTACTCTGGGTTAATATTTCTTGCCTTTGCAAGTTTTTTAGAGATAAACAGGCCTATTAAAACTGAAACCGAAATAAGAAGTCCGTACCATCTAATAGTTATAAATCCTAAATTTAAAAAAGTTTCTCCTGGAGATTGTATAAAAGCTTGAAGTATAAGCATTTAGAGAAAGTTAGATACCCTCTGCTGCTTGCACTTTTTCTACTTGTTTTTTCTTTAATACTAAAAGTATTTGTGTTAAGCCTACACCAATGAAGAATGCAATCAATCCAATAACTCTATAAGGGCTCTGTAGTACAACCTCAGCATCTAATTGCCCAAAGCCACCAACGTTGGGATCATTAGTAAGAGGGTCACCTACATTAATTTTGTCTTGCGCTTTTACGATAAGTTGAGGACCAACAGGCACTGCTTCAGTAGTTATTTCACCATTATCGTTTTCTATATTGACTTGATAGCTACCATCTTCAATTGTTTCTATTGAATTTATAGTTCCTGTGGTGGAAGAGGTGAATACTACATTATTGCTCTTGTCTCCAGTTGGATATACCTGACCTCTACCTCTATTACCTCCAATATGTAACGAGTATTTTCCATAGTGATATTCTTTATTAGTGGATGGGTCAGGGGAAAGTACAGGGAAAACGATTTCTTTATTGGTATCGCCAGGTAAAGGTCCGACAATAATGATATTGTCTTTCTCTTCACTGTAATTAGTGAAATAAACCCCTTCTGTCTCCTCTTTTATTTCTTCGGTCCATCTTTCTTGTGGAGCAAGTTTAAAGCCATCAGGCAGCATTACAACAGCACCAACTTGTAATGGGACTTCCGAACCATCAGCACCAATTTCTTTTAAGTCATTTTTGTAGGGTATTTTGACTACAGCTTTGAAAACGCTGTCTGCCCCAACAGATTGTGGAACCTCTGCAATTGTAGGCATCTGAGCTAAATGACAATTTGCACAGACTATCTTACCTGTGGCTTCTCTTGGGGATTCGTAGTTTTGCTGAGCCCAAAATGGATAAGCAAAACTGATCTTTGGATAAAATACAATGCTTGAGATAAACAGCATTGTACAGATAAATAAACTTGTTTTTTTCATGATTTGATTTTTAAGACCCTTCATTTTTTTATGCCCACCATGGATTTTCATTAGTTCTAAAGTCAGTTTCTGACCATTGTTTGACAAGTACAGCATCATCTTCAATATCTACGTGAGCTAGCGCTAAAGATAAAGGAGCAGGCCCTCTGACTACCTTCCCATTTGTGTCGTACTGACTGCCATGACAGGGACATATAAATTTATTAGCACCACTATCCCATGGGACAACGCAACCTAAATGAGTACATATTGCATTTAAACCAAATTCTCCTATTTCCCCACCCTCATTAACTATTAAATAAGTTGGATCTCCCTTTAGACCCTGCACTAGACTTTTGTCTCCTGCTTGATGGGAAGCTAACCAACCTGTCTTAGTAACTGGATTACCTAATTCATCCTTAGCAGAAGTTCCACCACCACCACCACCTGCTCTTAAAGGCATGAAATAATTTGCTACTGGGTAAAGGGCTCCTAACGCTACTCCAGTTGCAGTACCAAATGTAAGAAGATTCATAAATTGCCTTCGACCCATTGAAGGGACATCATTGGAACTTAATTGAGTCATTCGCTACTTGGTACTGTTATTTATTAGTTATTATGGAGCAAATTGCTCAATTTCTGTTGCAAATAGATAGGACTTTTAATAATTTAAAGTAAAAGTTTAGGAAGTCTTAATTAATTGATTTAAATGAACCCATTGCTAGTAGATGAAGTTATCCATTATTTGATTCATCGCTGGGGAAAAAAATATGATTTTAGACTCTTTAGAAGAGGAAAATTTGTCTATTTTCAAATGATGTGGGGATTTCTTGGACAGGAATCATTCCCATTAAGTGAAGGTGAATATAAAAAATCCATAGCTGATAAAATTGAGATTTTAAATAGATGTGGATATTCAGAAGAAGTAAGGGAATGGCTAAAGAAAGTCAATGCTAAACCAAGGTTAGGTAGAGCTGTCAGCTTGCAATTAAATCTTAATGAGAAGATGAAAGAGTTTTTGACTTAAGATTTTCTGATAAGTATGTTAATCCAGTACCCACAAAAAATAAGAAAACAATTGATATAGATAGCAACGACATTGTCAATGGGTCCGTTGAAGGGGTGATCACTGCAGATAAGATTGCAGAGGAGATTACAACTATCTTCCAATTCGAAATCATTTTTTCTGTTGTAATTATTCCAAGAGAGCCAAGAATAAATTGTAATACCGGCAATTGAAAAGCTATTGCAGTGCTAGACATTAACAATAGAACAAAATCAAAATATCTTTCTATGGACCAAGTTGGTTCAACTATATCAGCACCGAAAGAAATAAAGAACTTTATTGCTGCAGGTACCAAAATCCACCATGAAAAAATTAATCCTAAAAAAAATAGAAGACCCGAACCAAAAACTGCGGGCAAAATAAGGCTTTTTTCTTGTTTAGTTAAGCCAGGGGAAATGAATAGTATTATTTGATAAAAAATATAAGGCATAGAAACTATCAATCCGCTGTAACCTGCAACTTTAATAGCTACAAATAAAAACTCTCCTGGAGCAAGTTGTAGTAAGTGAATATCACCAGCTGGGATTTCTAAAAAAGATATTAATGGCTTTATAATGAGGAAACTAAAGAATATTGAGATAACTATTGAGTAAATTGAGTTTAGTAACCTTTGACGAAGTTCCTCTAAATGATCAGTAAAAGTCATCGAATCTGATAATTTATTTTCACTTTGACCTGTATCTTTCATTATTATTTGATGAAGATTTTGTAAGAAAAAGGTTTAAAATTATTATTGTCAAAGTCCAATTAATTTTCGATAAATTTAATTATTTGCTTAATTTAGGATTAGTTGGATCTGGTAATAAGAAAGGAGGTGCATCATTTAGAGATGATTCACCATAAGTTTCATATTCTCTATATCCACCCATTTTCCCATTTGTTTTCATTAAAGCGCTTACGAAGGCAAGTAGTAAGAAAACAGTGGGAGCTCCAATTATTAATGCAGCACCGAATAGGTATCCAACAATAAATTCTGGGAAACTATGATTTCCTAAAAATTCATGAGTGCCCAAAAGAAAATCAATCATCTAGATTTTAAAAATTTTTTTTATTATAAACTAAATTACTGTTTTAAGATTTTTTTTAATGTAATCTTCTCCTCTTGAAGGATTTCCCCAAATAATTTCTCCATTTTTAAAGGAAACACAACCCGGTCCTCCATTTTTGATTTTTTGCAAATCTTTAATCTTTACTAAATTAATTGGAACTTTGATGTTTCTTTTTGCCTTACTAAATAAAGCAGCTAAATCTGCAGCTATTTGAAGATCTTGCTCAGATGCTACTTGAGATGAAGACTTCAAAACTACATGACTGCCTGGTGATTCCTGAGCATGAAACCATAAATCGCCTTTTTTTGAAAACTTAAAGCTTATTAAGTCATTTTGTCTCATATTTCGCCCTACCTGAAGCTTCAATCCTGTGGGAGTATCAACTTGAATTGGAGAAGATTGTAGCTCAGATGTACTTTTCTTATCGTCTCTTTGCCTCTTGATATTGATATTAAACTCGTTACAAATTTCTTCCATAATTTCTTCTAGTAGTTTGATTCTCATAAAAAGTTTTTCATGATTTAGAGAATTTAGATTTTCTAGAAGTGTAGTGAATTCATCTAATCTTTCTATATTTGTTTTGTAAATACTTAATCTTTCTTTTATTAATTCTCTAGATCTCTTAAGCTTCTTTGATTTTTTATATAGTTTTTGTCCTTTTATAATATCTCGTTTTTTAATTTCATTTGAAGAAAATATATTATCAGCTTTTTCTTTATATGCCTCGTAATTTTCTGATTTTATCAGTAGATTATATTGAATATTTAAATTCTTTTTCTCAGTATTGGTCTGTTTAAAAATTATCCCTTCAATTTTCTTTTCCAATAATTTAAGTTTTTTTTGTTTCAGATAATAATCATAATAATTCTCTAAACTGGTGCATAAATCTATTTTATTTTCGCAATTAATTTCTTTATCAAAAAACCAAACGCAATAAAAATCTTTGTTAAATGTAGAAAAATTAAAGTTATTGTTTTTAAACCTATTTATCCAATTCTTCCAATTTTTAAATATCTCCTTTAAGTCAGCATCGCTAATGAAATCGATATTTTTTTCCATTATTTCCGGATTACCAGTTTTGCTAACAACCTCTAATTGTTTTGTGAGGATAGGGCTAACTCCTTGATAGGTATTTATTAAACAGTATTTCAAAGACTCAGGGACTATTGAAATTGAGTCTTTCCATGATTGAAAAGACTCATCTTCACTAGGTTTTTTTTTGAGATTGACTGGAGGGCCTGAATATATTGAGCCTGTTGAAATTGTTCTAAAACTAGATTGACTTGATTTAATTTGTTTACCAACGGCAATTATTTTTTGTTTATTATCCAAATAAAAAACATTACTATGTTTTCCCATTAATTCAAAAATTAAATACTTATTAATTTCATCTCCAGGTTTTTTTGCAAAACTAAATTTTATAACTCTCTCGAAATCATCTTGATCAATCGAAATTAAAGCCATATACTTTAATCCGTATCTTATTTGTTTAGAAAGTGTGCTTTCTCTACCAATCTTTTTTGGTTTATTTATCTTTAATATTCTTGGAGAGTCTCCATTCCATGAAACTTCTAACCATGTTTGAGAATCAACTCCTCTAAAACATAATTGAATTGTATTAGGCTCAGGTTGTTGGGCAGTTTCAAATTTTGTAGGTAAGATGTTCTTTGTTAAATAATGCAAGACAGATCTAATAGATGTAATATCCATTATCTGCGGAACACCTTTTTGCATTATTACCTTTAAATTCTCAAGATTTTATTTTACTGCAAAAAATTTAATATGAAAAATCAAAAAAAACTTATTATCCTTACTGGACCCAGCGGGGTAGGTAAAGGGACAGTTGTTAAAGAAATATTAGGTAAAGAAAAAAATTTTTGGCTTTCAATATCTGCAACTACTCGAGAACCTAGAGATGGCGAGAAAGACGGAGAAAATTACTACTTTTTAAATCAAGAAACGTTTAAAGAAATGATTGAACAAAACATGTTCCTTGAATGGGCTCAATTCGCTGGAAACTACTATGGAACCCCTTTGTCTTCTGTTAATGAGAAAATAAAAAAGGGATTTACCGTATTACTTGAAATTGAAGTAGAGGGTGCTAGGCAAATAAAAAATAAGTTTCCTAATTCACTGTCAATATTTTTACTTCCTCCGAATAAAGAAGAGTTAGAGAGAAGAATAAGAAATAGAGGGACAGAAAAAGAGGAGGCAATTAAAAAAAGACTCTCGAGGGCTAGTTATGAGATTTCAGTATCAAATGAATTTGATTATGCATTAACAAATCACAATGTTGATGAAACAGCAAAAAAAATAATCAAGTTAATAAAAACTTGATTATTTTTTCTTTATTAATTCATCTTTATCAACTCATTGGATGGAATAATAAATCTGGGAAAAACCTATTAAATTCAATAATTATTCCAGCTGTAAGGCTTAGCCAGATTGCTGCTACTACTGGAGCAGACCTGACAAATTTTGTGTTTAGAATTTTGAACATTTGTTTTATGAAAGTTTAAAGATGTTTAGCGAGGACCATTAAGTGTAATATTATTATCTTTCTCTCTTAAATCACCATTTCTTCCTTGTTTATTAGCAAGAAGAGGCCATTGCGCTCCTTTTACAAGACATTTTCTCGCTAAGTCTAGGTCAATAATGATCTCAAGATCTGCTGGATTCTTAGTCTTTTTTGATTCAATTAGATACTCTCTTCCTGACCAACCTATAATTCCAGCAATGTAAATGAACAATACTCCGGGAATAAGTAAATCTCCTTCATGACCTCTATTTAAAAGGGCTCCCCATGGCTCAAGAGGAGGTCCAATTATTAAATGTGGAAGACCATCATCTCCGCATGATGCTTTTCCATATCTTTCAAATCTTGCGATGTCTTTTTGAGTAGTTGCAGAATTTGCTCTCTCAATGAATTTAGGATTTTCAGAGCATTTTGTGAGGGCTGAAGCAGTATATTCTGTGCTAGCTCTATCTGCGTTTAAGGCAGGCCCATTTGCAGCTAGAGCAATTGGAGTAATTCCGAGGAACAGAAAAACTGAGGTTATGATTGAAAAAAAGAATTTCATAAGTTGCAATCTTTAATTCCTTATAGTGTGTTAAGTAAGAAATTAATATTAAAATAGAACAAGTTGAATCAAAAATGCATAAAGTTTTAGCTATTGAAACAAGTTGTGATGAGACATCTGTCTCAATAGTTTCTAATATTGGCGATACTTTCAGAATACATTCAAATATAATTGCCTCTCAAATTGAAGATCATTCAAAATGGGGAGGAGTTGTGCCTGAACTTGCAGCTAGAAAGCATTTAGAATTATTACCTTTTGTTTTGGATGAGGCTTTAGAAGAATCAAAAATCAAAGTTGAGGAGGTTGATTATATTGCATCAACTGTAGCTCCTGGATTAGTTGGTTGTTTACGAGTTGGCTCTATAACTGCAAGATCACTTTGCATGTTACATTCAAAACCATTTTTGGGAATTCATCATTTGGAGGGGCATTTATCTTCAATTCTATTTTCAGAAAACTATCCAAAGAAATCTTTTCTTACATTACTTGTTAGCGGCGGGCATACTGAATTGATAAAGGTTGATGATAGAAGGAGAATGCAAAGACTTGGAAAAAGTTTTGATGATGCTGCTGGAGAAGCTTTTGATAAAGTTGGCAGACTATTAGGTCTTAGTTATCCGGGAGGACCGGCAATTGAAAAGATTGCTAAAAATGGGGACCCAATGAAATTTAATTTACCAAAATGTAAGATCTCTGATAAAAAAGGTGGATTTCTTAAATATGATTTCTCTTTTAGTGGTCTAAAAACTGCCGTATTAAGATTAGTTGAGAGAATAAATTTGGATGGGAAGACTGTTCCAATTTCAGATATTGCTGCAAGTTTTGAGAGGGTAGTAGCAGAGGTCTTGGTAGAGAGAACAATAAAATGCGCAGAAGATTTTAGCTTGGATAATGTTGTTGTGGTTGGGGGAGTGGCTGCTAACAATACATTAAGAAAAATGATGATTAGTGAAGCTAGTAAAAAATCTATTAAAGTTCATTTAGCTCCTCTTGATCTTTGTACAGACAATGCGGCAATGATTGGAGCGGCGGCGTTGTTCAGAATCAAATTTAAGGATCATTTTAGTTCCCTTAAATTAGGTGTCGCAGGAAGACTATCAATTGAACAAGCAAATACCCTTTATGGAGAATACCCTCCTTTCTAATTTCAATGAACAACCAACCTAAAATCGAGATTAAAGAGACAAAAAACTTCGTTGATAAAAAGGAACTGAATTTGTGGAAAAGAGGTTTTACCCCTCAAGCTGAAATATGGAATGGAAGGATGGCAACTGTTGGGATAGGAATTATTTTTATAATTATTGCTTTAATAAGCCAGTTTTCCTGATATAGATAAAATTAATTTTCTTAAAAGTAGTTTTGAAAGAATTTTTAAAATTACTCTTGTTCAGCTGATGAATTAAATTAAAAAGTATTGTAATTATTGGACTAGAGATAAGATTATTGATTTAATCAAAATGATGAATATTTTTATTATTTATAATTTTGTATGACGCCTGAAAGGCTTGGATTACTTTGGGGGATAACTGTATTTGCAGGTGCTTGCGCTCGATTATTTTCTTCTTTTACAGGATTCCCAAGTGTTGTTATTTTATTGCTTTCTGGATTATTCATTGGAAGATCAGGATTAGGACTTGTTGAACCTTTAGATCTCGGGCAAGGGCTTGAAACTATTGTTGGGCTTTTGGTCTGTTTGGTTCTTTTTGAAGGTGGATTAAATTTAAAACTGCCTGAGGGGAATATAAGAAATACTGTTTTGAAAATTTCATTGGTAAGACTTTTTATTTCATTATCAGCTGGAATTTTTATTGCTCATTGGCTGGCTGGCCTCTCATGGCAAGTCGCAGGAATATATAGTGCCATAGTTCTAGCTACTGGACCAACAGTCGTCTCTCCATTAGTAGAACAAATAAAATTAGCTTCCCCACTCTCGGAAGTTTTAAAAGCTGAGGGTTTGTTGCTTGAACCAATTGGTGCAGTACTAGCATTATTGCTTTTAGAACTGACATTAGGGGACCTTCGTGGGATTAATGATGTATTTATAGCATTAATGCAAAGATTAGGGGGAGGAGTTTTAATCGGATTAAGTGCAGGCTGGTTACTATCAGAAATTTTAAAAAAAATAAAAAATGAAGCCTCATTTGGTATAGAGCTTCAAGTTACTCTTGGATTTATTTTCCTTGTGTATGGAATTTGCGAATATTTTTTACCAGAATCAGGCTTGCCGGCTTCAGTTGCGGCAGGTTTTATTGTAGGCAAAAGAGAAGTTATAGATAAGGAAAGATTGGATAATTTAATAGGTGAATTAGCTCAATTAGCAATAACAGTTCTTTTCCCTCTTTTGGCGGCTGACGTTTCTTGGGGTGAATTAAGTCCGCTTGGCTGGGGAGGAGTAGTTTGCGTTTTTATGTTGATGGTAATTGTGCGCCCTATCTCTATCTGGATAGCAACAATGGGGAGAGAATTGAACTTAAAAGAAAAAATATTTTTAGCCTGGTTAGCCCCAAGAGGTATTGTTACTGCAGCTGTAGCTTCTCTTTTTTCTATCAGATTAGAGCAGGCTGGTATCCTTGGGGCTGGCCGTCTCCAAGGTTTAGTTTTTCTTACTATTTTAATGACAGTAGGAATACAAGGACTTTCAGCTAAACCTTTGGCAAATAGACTTGAATTAGGCCAAAAAAATAATTTTAATTAATTAAAGACATCTTTCAATTCGAGTTCTATCAGTTTTAATCTCAGAGAAAAGCTCCCAACTTTGAATTAAATCTGGCCCACTGAGAGATCCAAAAAAGGCTACTCTTAATGATTTCATTAATATCCCTTTTTTAATATTATGTTTTTTTGAAATTTCGTTTATTATTTCTTTGGCTTTCTCTTTATTTAGTTTTCTAATGTTTTGCTCAATTAAATGATTTAAGATTAGTTCAAGAGATAATTTGCTATCCCTGTTTTCCAGAAAATCTTGACCTTCTTTTTGAATTGTAGGTATTAAGAAAAATGGTTTTGATTGATCAATTGAATCTTTTAAAAGAGTCATAGAGTCTCTAATCAAAATTGCTAATTTATAAGCCCATTCTTGAGATGGCGGCTCCCAACCTTTATCTTCCCAATATTTCCTTATGATCTCATTTAATTTTATTGATTCCATATTTTTTATATATTGAGAATTAATCCAGTTAAGTTTTTCCCAACTGAATTTGGCTCCAGCTTTGTTTATTTCTGATAAGTCAAAAATTTTAGATATCTCTTCAAGTGATAGTATTTCTCTTTCGGCTGATTTTGGAGACCAACCTAAAAAAGCCATATAGTTCGATAAGGCCTCAGGTAAATATCCCATTTCTCTAAATTCGTCAATTGAAGTAACGCAATCTCTTTTTGATAATTTTTTCCCTTCGTTATTTAGTATTAGAGGTGTATGCGAAAAAGTTGGCAAATTAAAATTTAATGCTTTATAAATCAATATTTGTTTTGCAGTGTTCGAGATATGGTCTTCACCCCTTACAACATGAGAAATATTCATGAAATTATCATCAACTACAACTGCAAGATTATACAAAGGATCACCAATCTCATATCCCTTAGCCCTTCTTGACAAAACTAAATCACCACCCAAATCTTTCCCTTGCCATTTGATTTCGCCTCTTATCTGATCTACCCATTTAATATCAATTTTTTCATCAATCTTAAACCTTATTACTGAAGTCCTCCCTTGGGATATGAATGTTTCTATTTCTTCTTTTGAAAGACTTCTGTGTCTATTATCATGCTTTGGAGGTAATCCTTTGTTTTTTTGTTTTTCTCTTAATTCAGATATTTCATCTTCAGTTGTAAAGCACCTATATGCAGCTCCACATTCCAACAGCTTTTTGATGTAATTTTTGTGTATCGAAATTCGGTCACTTTGCTTTATAGGTTCTTCATCCCATTTAAGTCCGAGCCATTTCAATCCCTCTAAAATATTTTTTGTATATTCAGATTTAGATCGAAGAAAATCAGTATCTTCTATTCTGATAAGAAATTTTCCACCTATTTTTTGTGCATACAACCAGTTGAATAGTGCTGTTCTCGCTGTCCCAATATGAAATAAACCCGTTGGACTCGGAGCTAGTCTTAAACGTTTTTCCAAATTTCTTTTAGAAAGAACGGGACCGACGGGATTCGAACCCGCAACTTCCGCCGTGACAGGGCGGTGCTCTAACCAGTTGAACTACGGTCCCAGAGTTGTGTTCTAAATTTGTTTAGAACTTCATTCTTAAAATTATCAGATCATAATACTTAATTTATGGGGTTGTAATAAAAAAAATTTATTAATTTGAGGATTTACAGAAATAATTAGTTTTTTATATGACTTAGTATAAACAACTATTTATTTTTGAGGCCTAAAACCAGCCGGTTCTATCAACCTAACTTGATTGCCTCTAGCAGTAAATTCTCTGCCTTGGTCACTTTGTACGACAACTCTCCCACCAGACTTAACTCTGATAACTCTTGCACGAACCCATCCTAAAGCTGCTGATTCGAGGACTTTAACTACGTCCCCAGGTTGAAGATCTAACTCCATCTTATGAAAAAATGATTTACATAATGTTGATCAAACGCGTCGTGGAGGACTTGAACCCCCGACATCAGGTTTTGGAGACCTGCGTTCTACCAACTGAACTAACGACGCATTTAAATGATTATAAGCGTCTTTGTGACCAATAAGTTGATTAATTTACAACTTTATCGATCAAAGCGTTGTTTTACGCGAGTAGCTTTTCCTACTCTATCTCTCAGATAGAATAACTTTGCTCTTCTTACTTTACCTCTACGTTCCACTTTTAGAGAGGCAACCTGTGGACTATGTAGCATAAATACTCTTTCAACACCTATACCCTGAAAAATTCTTCTAACTGTAATAGTCTGATTAATACCTCCATGCCTTTTTGCTATGACAACGCCTTCATAAGGTTGGACTCTTTCTTTGTTACCCTCTGTAATTTTTACTCCAACTTTAACAGTATCCCCAACATATATATCAGGTAATTCTTTTTTTAATTGTTCATTCTCAAATTCCTTAATAACATTGGATGCGCTTAGGGTTTGCGTAGTCTCAGAAACCGTATTTTTTTCTTTTTGTTCAACTGCTACATCAACTGATGCGTCAGCTTTAATACCGGTTTCTAATTCCTTCTCTTGTTTCTCTTTGGCCATTTTGGTCTTTATTGTCCTACAAGTTCTATATCTTAACCTTTTGACTCGCCTTTAGTAACCTTTTTGGTAAATGAAATTGTTTTTGAAAACATTTGGAATCCTGTTACGAGCATCCATAAAACTCCAAGTGAATTCAATATTACGTATATAAGTTCTCCATTATCTCCGAGCCATTCGCCCTCATGAAGAGACATTAACCAATGAACTTGTTCTCTAGAATATCCCAGTAAATCTTTTGAAACTCTATAAAGAAGACCAGTAATTGAAGATATAAATAATGGAAGAAAAACCCAGGGCGCCAAAGCCTTATGAAATTGCCTAGAATTAAATAAAGTTTTCATTTTGGTTTCTTTCCCATTGTTATTGATAGATTTAAGGTAGCCAAGACCATAAAGGCTATTTTGAAGATAATTACCTATTACTATTATTTATTCCAATGAGACATTTTGCAGATCTTTTGTTAAATAAAAATAATTCAAAAGCTAATGACCAAGTTCCTTTTATTCAGAGGAGAAGAGGAATTGAAATAAAGTCTTCACGGGAAATAAATTTGATGAAAAAATCTAGCAGGATTGTAGCAACTGTTTTGAAGGAAATTAATGATTTAATTAAACCTGGAATGAGTACAAAAGATTTAGATGATTTCGCAGAAAAGAGGATAAAAAGTTTTGGAGCTGTACCAAGTTTCAAGGGCTACCATGGATTCCCTTCTAGTATTTGTTCTAGTATTAATAATGAGGTTGTCCATGGGATTCCAAGTAAAAATAAAATAATTAAAAATGGTGACTTGGTTAAAATTGATACAGGGGCATATTTAGATGGTTTCCATGGAGATAGTTGTATATCAATTTGTGTAGGCGAAGTCAATCCAAAGGCTCAAAAACTTAGTGATATAGCTTATAAAGCATTGTATGCGGGGCTTTCGAAAATAAAGGCAGGGAATACACTTCTAGATGTGGCTGGGGAAATCGAAGACACTGTTGTAAAGAATGGTTTTAGTGTAGTAGAAGACTATACAGGTCATGGAGTTGGAAGAAATCTTCATGAAGAACCATCTGTATTTAATTTTCGTACCAAAGAATTACCCAACGTTGTTCTTCGTGAAGGAATGACATTAGCGGTGGAACCTATTGTTAATGAAGGGACTAAATTTTGCAAAACACTAAATGATAGATGGACTGTAATAACAAAAGATGGAAAACTATCGGCCCAATGGGAGCATACAATAGTTGTTTTAAAAGATGGTATTGAAATATTGACAGATCGAGATTTCTAGACATTAAGATTTGTACTTATAGATAATTTGGCAATACAAAAAATTAAAAAATTCTTTCAGTGGGAAAAGTATATAGGTTAAAGGGTTTGGACTAATTATTACTAAATAATTTTTTGAATTGGCTAAATCATAAATTTTTTTAGAAACAAATTTGGGACTCATTATTCCGAGAGGATTTAGTTCTGATTTAAAAGGCCCTAAAATTATTTTTTTTATTATTAATTTTTTCTTTGTATTTTTATCCAGAAGATTTTTTTTGAAAGAAACTAATTGACCAATAAGGGATTTACTAATCTCATATGACGGATTTAAGGCGGGTAATATTTCTGCTTCAGATGTATTTATCCAAATCTCTTTTTTTATAATTGAATCATTGCTTAGAGCAATATCTTCAAATAAATTTAAAAATTTGAATTTGCTTAATGCATTTATCTCTATTGAGTTTTCATAATTGGAGTTTTCTCTACTCAAATCATAGATACCATGGTTCAAAATTAGAATGTCTATATTTTCTAATTGTTTTTTTAATGACGACTCCTTCCCACATTCCCATTTAATCCATTCATTTGGAGATTCAAGATTTATTTCATAATTAGTTTTACTATGAGTAAATCCAATCACTTTATATCCTTTTTGACGAAATAACTTTGTTAATTCTTTCCCTAGCGCTCCTGAGGCTCCAGTAATCCCTATAGTTTTTTCATTTTTGGTTGGATTTATCATTTTGCTTAATGTTTATGAGATAACAAAGAATTAAAATAAATTTACCAAAAAAAAATTATTTATTTTTTTATTTGATTAAAACTCATAAATAAATATTTGTTTAGTTCTGAAAAAAATATTATCTTAAACCTAGTAACAAATAATTTACTAAATTATGAGCGATATATTATTAATTGGTTCATGTGAGCCATTTAGTGGTAAGTCTGCAATGGTTCTTGGGATAGCAAAAAAACTTTTACAGAAGAAAAAAAAAGTACGAATAGGGAAACCTCTAGCAACATGTATTGAACTTACTAATCTCCCCTCAATGTCTTATGAAGGATTAATAGATGATGATGTTAAGTTTATTGGATCAACATTAAATATCGAAGAGGAGAATTTAATTTCTTCAGTAGGATTATTGGATAATATCTCAGCCGAAAAAAGAATCTTCAATAAAGACTTACTCCCAGGGAAAGGTTTTGATCAGATTGAAGGATTGGTCAATGATGATTTTGATGGAATGAATATTTTAGAGGCAGCCGGAAGTCTTCATGAGGGCATGATCTATGGTTTAAGTCTCCCACAACTAGCTAAGGATTTAGATGCGAAAGTTTTAATTGTGAATTTATGGGAAGATTGTAAAAGTGTGGATGCATTACTTGATGCGAAAAAACAATTAGGTGAGAAATTGGCTGGAGTTGTATTGAACGGAGTTTTGCCGCAAGAAGTCGAAAAAGTTAAAAACGAAATAATACCTTCTCTTAAAGATCTGGATATTGAAGTGTTTGGTGTGATGCCTAAATCACCACTTCTTAGGAGTGTCACAGTCGGTGAGCTTGTAAGAAGACTAGATGCCCAAGTTATTTGTTGTCCTGAAAAAGATCAATTACTTGTTGAAACATTAAGTATTGGTGCAATGGGGGTAAATTCTGCAATGGAATTTTTCAGGAGAAGACGAAATATGGCTGTGGTTACTGGTGCTGATAGAACTGATATCCAACTTGCTGCTCTAGAGGCTTCGACTCAATGCCTAATTTTAACTGGTTTAGGAGACCCTTTATCTCAATTAATTCATAGAGCGGAAGAATTGGAGGTGCCAATTTTAAAGGTGGAATTAGATACTCTTTCCTCCGTAGAAATTATTGAACAAGCTTTTGGTCATGTCAGAATACATGAATCAATTAAAGCTTCTTATGCTATTCAATTAGTTCAAGAGCATGTAAATCTTGAAAGAATTCTCGAAAAGATAGATTTTCCCTGCAATTTTTCAGATAAATGCTAATTTCAAATATAGGAACTTTATTATTTTGAGTCGCTCTTTAGATCTACCAGCAACTGAAGGCGTTGATGCCTTAGCTCAAGAACTAGCAAAACTCCAAGATAATGGGAAAAGGAGAATTGCTTTTTTGGGCAGTAGACACGTACCAGTTGTCGATATCCACTTAATTGAGTTGATAGCAAGATCTTTAGCAGAGGAAGGTCATAATATCCTTACTTCTGGTTCTCAAGGAGTCAATGCAGCTGTTATTCGAGCTGTCCTAGATATTAATCCATCATTATTAACTGTTTTATTACCACAAAGTCTTGATAGACAAATACCCGAAATAAAGTATCAACTTGAAAGGGTTATGCATTTGGTTGAAAAAAGTGAAAATGATGAATTACCTTTGCCACTTGCAAGTAGTCTTTGTAATCAAGAAATTATTACAAGGTGCGATCAATTAATATGCTTTGCCTTTCACGATAGTGAAACTTTGTTAAATAGTTGTAGATGCGCGGAAGAAATGGGGAAAGTGGTTAGTTTGTTATTTTTTGATTAAATAAATCCATTCCCCCCTATTTAAAGATGATTTATGCTAATAATATTTAGCTATTAATAATTTACTATGGCAGAAAGCTTTTCATTTGATGTAGTTTCTGATTTTGATAGACAGGAATTGGTTAATACTTTGGATCAAGTAAAAAGGGAAATTTCTCAGCGTTATGATCTGAAAGGCACAGACACTTCAGTGGATTTAGATAAAGAAAATATTTTTATAATCACCAATAGCGAATTAACCCTACATGCTGTTAATGACATAATTAGACAAAAAGCAATAAAAAGAAACTTATCTTTAAAAATATTTGACTATGGTGGAATTGAAATAGTTAGTGGTAATAGAGTAAAACAGACAATTTTATTAAAACAAGGAATTAAACAAGAAATCGCAAAAAAAATCAGTAAAAATATTAGAGATCAAATAAAGAAAATTAATGTCAGCATCAATGGAGAAACTCTCAGAGTTGCAAGTAAGAGCAAAAATGATCTTCAATTAGCAATTAAGCTTGTTAACGAGTTGGAAGAGTCTTTGAACATTCCTCTAAAAACTAATAACTTTAGATAAAATCTTCATTAAGATTATTTATAAAACATGACAGATATTTCAGAATCTCTCATTAAATCATTGATTAAGAAAGTAAAAGAATATCCTCGCTTCTCAAAAGAAGAAATAGAGAAATTTTGTTGGATGGCGGTACATGAATATAAGCATGGTGTTTTACCCTCTGAATATGACATAAGAGAAATAGATGAGGACCTTTATTTAGAACTTTTGCAAGAATTCAAATAAAATATCCTGTAAATAGTATTAACATTTAAATCTACAATTATTAAAAAAATATTTTAATTAAATGTCTTACTAATGCACTAATTAGTCTATTTAAATATGATTAATTAAAAGAAATTTTTTAATGTCAACATCCTTTAAAAATGTAACACCAACAGGTCCAGGTGGAACAGCAACATTATTGATTGTATTGTCTTTTACTGGCTTTCTTTTGCTCACCCAATCCCTTTTTGTTGTCCCCTCTGGGCAAGTTGCAGTTGTTACAACATTAGGGAAAGTAAGTGGCCCCTCTAGGAGAGCTGGTTTAAACTTCAAACTTCCATTTATTCAGTCTGTTTATCCATTTGATATAAAAACTCAGGTTCAACCCGAAAAATTTGAAACTTTAACTAAAGATCTTCAAGTTATTAGGGCTACAGCTACTGTTAAATATTCAGTAAAACCTAATGAAGCAGGAAGGATCTTCGCAACAATTGCGAGCAGAAATAGTGATGTTTATCAAAAAATTGTTCAGCCATCTTTGCTAAAAGCTCTAAAATCAGTCTTTTCTCAATATGAGCTAGAAACAATTGCTACTGAATTCGCAGTAATTTCTGAGAAGGTAGGTGACACAGTATCAAAGGAACTAAATTCATTTGATTATGTAGATGTAAAAAGTTTAGATCTTACTGGACTAGAGATCGCTGAAGAATATAGAGCTGCGATTGAACAAAAGCAAATCGCTGGGCAGCAATTACTAAGAGCAAAGACTGAAGTTGAAATTGCTGAACAAGAAGCACTTAGATATGAGACACTAAATAGAAGTCTTGACGATCAAGTTCTTTTCAAATTATTTCTAGACAAGTGGGACGGTAGTACGCAAGTTGTTCCGGGCCTTCCAGGCTCAGAAGGAGGTAGCCCACCAGTAATAGTTGGTGGTAAAAGATAATTATTAAAAAATAATTCTCAAATACTTATAATTATTTTCTTATTTTTATACAAGGAAAGAAAAGTTAATGATTATTTTTTTATTGCATTGAAAGATTCGTCAAAAGCTTCAATAGTTTTATCAATTTCTTCTTCGCTGTGAGCTAGTGATGTGAAACCAGCTTCGAAGGGGCTTGGAGCTAAGTATATTCCTCGTCGAAGCATTTCTCTATGCAACTTGCCAAAAAGTTCGGCATCATTTGTTTTGGCTTCATCAAAGTTCCTAACTGGCCCATCACATAAGAAAAATCCAAACATAGCACTTACACTTCCACCGTTAATAGCAATACCGTTATTTTCTGCAGACTGAATTATTCCTTCAATTAATCTAGAAGTTGTTGAATCAAGTTTATCGTACGTGCCATCTTGTTTGAGCAGTTCAAGAGTTTTTATTCCAGCAGTCATTGCGAGTGGATTGCCGCTCAAAGTACCTGCTTGGTATACCGGCCCTGAAGGGGCTACCATTGACATTATTTCTTTCTTGCCTCCATAAGCTCCAACAGGCAGGCCTCCACCAATTACTTTCCCGAGGGTTGTTAAATCAGGAGTTACCCCAAATTTTTCTTGAGCTCCTCCATAACTTATTCTGAATCCAGTCATTACCTCGTCAAAAACTAATAAGGATCCATTCTCAGTAGTTAATTCCCTTAATCCCTCCAAGAATCCAGGTTCTGGAGTAATAAATCCAGCATTACCAACGATAGGCTCAAGAATAACCCCCGAAATGGCATCAGGATTTTCAGAAAATAATTTTTTTACTGCTTCAAGGTCATTGTAGGGAGCAGTAAGTGTGTTGGCAGTTGTTGTCCGTGGAACACCTGGAGAATCTGGCAAACCAAGAGTGGCTACACCTGATCCTGCTTTTACTAAAAACATATCTGCATGACCGTGATAACAACCGTCAAATTTAATAACTTTATCTCTTCCAGTAAATGCTCGCATAAGTCTCAAAACGGCCATGCATGCTTCAGTTCCACTATTGACAAATCTAACCATTTCTACAGATGGGACTGCATCTATGACCATTTCAGCAAGTTGGTTCTCTAGAACGCATGGAGCACCAAAGCTAGTGCCTTTCTCAATTGCTTCCTGTAATGCCGTTATAACTTCAGGGTGGGCATGTCCACAAATAGCAGGTCCCCAGCTTCCTATGTAGTCAATATATCTATTTCCATCAATATCCCAAGCAAAAGGACCTTTGACTCTATCGAAAACAATTGGCTGGCCACCCACAGACTTGAAAGCTCTTACTGGAGAGCTTACTCCTCCTGGCATTAGTTGTTGGGCGGCAGAGAAAATTTCTTCTGATTTTGTGTAATTTAATATGTCAGTCACAATTTAGTTAAATGATGTTTTGAGAAAAATCTAGTCATGTTCTAAATTAGAAATAAGTAAAAATTTTGTCAATCAGTTTGAAATTCTACATTATGATATTTTTATTGCGATAGTTTGGATTGTAAATTATTAATCTTAAAGAAATTATCAAAAAAAACAATCTTACTCTAGATAACTCTTTATTAATAAGCGTTTTCAAGCATTAAAGAAATTCAATTTATTTTATTTATATTTCTAAAAAATTATCCTCATCCTCAAAAAAATCTGCATTTATTTCGTTTAAGTTAAGATCTATCATTACTGGGGCATGATCACTTGGACGCAAATTACCTCTAGGGGAGCTGTCTATGACACAACTTTTAAGTTTTGATGACAGTTCTTTGCTGATATATATATGGTCTATTCTCCAACCTTTATTTAATTCAAATGCGTTGTTACGGTAATCCCACCAACTCCAATGGCCAGTATTTTGTTCATAAATCCTGAACGAATCTAGTAATCTTTTTTTTAGAACATTATTTAGCGCACTTCTCTCTATCTCAGATGCCATTATTCCTCCTTCATATTTCTTTGGATCATGAATATCCAAGTTAGATGGGGCAATATTAAAATCACCCACAAGACAAATTAATTCTCCTTTTTTTTCTTGCTCATCCAAAAATGAAGCCAAACAATTTAACCAATTAATTTTGTATTCGAACTTACTAGATTCTAGAGAAGATCCATTCGGAACATAGACATTTATGATTTTAATACCATTAATATCAGCAGAAATTAATCTTTTTTGATCTAGGAAAATTTCGATATTTTGATTAGAGTCATTACAACCGTAGAATCCCTTTTTAACATTTTCTGGCTTTATTTTGGAAATAATAGCCACACCATTGTATGATTTTTGTCCGTAGATCTCTACTGAGTATCCTAATTTTTCAAAAGGTTCAACAGGGAAACTATCGTCCATCACTTTCGTTTCCTGCAAACATAGAATATCTGGATTAGATTGATTAATCCAATCTAATATTTGTGAAAGTCTGGTTCTTATAGAGTTAACATTCCAAGTTGCTATTAACAAATTTCTACCAAATTATGTAAAATTAAAATAGCAAGAAACTTTTGGCGTTAAAGAATTTTGAAATTAAATAAAATGAAAAATAACTTTTGCAAAAGTGTTTTTAAACCAATTACGGCTGTAATTTTTTTTACTTTATTAATTTCCTTAAAAAGTGATTACCTAAATGCTGAATATTTATTTGAAGAATTAGAAATTGATTCCTCAACTAAAACAGAAGATGATGGTTCAGTTCTTCCAACTAATCCTTTTGAACTTGTGGAAATGATTCGGAGACAAAATAGTTTGAATTATGCGACTGATCCTTCTGATGCAATTGACGATGCGTTAAGGTCTTTTAATAGTTTGGAGGAAAATTAACAAATTTAATACGATAAATTGTTATTTTCAAATTTTTAATATGTTAAAAAACCCTATCCCAAAAGTTACTAACCAATTACAACATAGAGCAATCGGTATTGTTAATGGAAAATTCACTCCCCTTAGTAATGAACAATTAAATAGAGGCTTTTTAATTGATAATAAAGACGAAAAAATTGAAACTGTAGTTCTTGGTAAAGCATTATCACTTTTAAAAAAGCATATTGATTTAAAGAAAAGTTATTATTGGATTGTTTATCCTAAGAATAAAAATACTCAAAACTTGCATTTACAGGTTGCAGGCATATGGGATCCATATCAACTAAATGATTTTCCTAATGATTCTTCAAAAACTAACTTCTCAAAATTATTAGAAGAATTAGATCTAAAAGACAATTATTTTTCTGTTCGAGGAGAATTAGTTTTTGTTAACACTCAAAAGAAAGAAATTGTTATTAAAATATGCCCTGCTATAAAGTCAAAAAATTTAAAAAATAAAAATTTTAAATTAGTTATAAAAGGAGAGCTTTCTCTTGAACTTTTGCATAGCTTTGTAAGTTTAGATATCAACAGAGATGGAAATTCTTTGCAATTAATAAAGTACGAAGTGATTGAAAAAAATCTTTCTAAAAAAACTAGAATGAAAGATTGATTTTCACCGCAATTTTACCAGTTAAGAAATCTTTGATTTATGGATAATGTTTTAATTGAATGTTCTCCTGGTATCTCTGGAGATATGTTGTTAGGAGCTTTTTATGATTTAGGGGTGCCTAAAGAAGTTATTGAACAGCCACTTATTGATCTCGGATTAAAGGATTTATATCAACTAGACTTTAAGGAATCAAAAAGTTGTTCAATCCGAGGCATCAAGGCAAAGGTTGAGAATATTGACTGTAGTCCTATTAAAAGAACTTGGAGAAGTATCAAGGAACTTATTTTAAATGGCCACTTAGAAGATAAATTAGAAAAAATAATTTATAAAGTATTTGAATCTTTAGCAATTGCGGAAGGAAAAGTTCATGGCATTAAATCTGATGAAGTTCATTTTCATGAAATTGGAGCTATAGATTCATTGGTGGATATAATTGGAGTATGTGCTGCATTGAATTACTTAAATCCAAAGAGGGTTTTTTGTAATGAACCAATGCTGGGGAAAGGTTTTGTTCAAACTGAACATGGAAAATTATCTGTACCACCTCCAGCTGTAATAGAGCTAATAAGACAAAAAAATATTAAGGTTTTATCAAACCGTGACTCAATAGAGGGTGAACTCTCAACACCAACAGGTATTGCTTTACTTGCTAATTTAGTCGACAATCTAGAACCTCCTTCAAAATATTCTATTAACTCTTATGGAGTAGGTATTGGGAACCTTAATTTCCCATTCCCTAATTTGGTAAGAGTTTATAAAATTACTTCATTTGAGGATTTTTCTATTAAAGATAATGAACTAATTAGTCCAAAGTGTGAAGAGATAATTATTCAAGAAGCATGGATTGATGACCAAACACCCGAAGATATATCTAATTTTGTGGAAAAACTTAGAATCGAGGGAGCTTATGACGTTTCTTATCAAGCTATCAATATGAAAAAAAATAGAATTGGATTTTCTATTCAAGCAATCTTGCCCATAGAGAAAAAAGAATTTTTTAGGCGATTATGGTTTGATTATTCCAATACTATTGGAGTTCGTGAGAGGACTCAGTCAAGGTGGATATTACTTAGACGCAGAGGAGAATGTTCAACGATTTTTGGAAATATAAAAGTTAAACAAACTTTGAAACCAGACGGATCAATAATTATGAAACCAGAGAATGATGAGGTTTTAAGATTAAATTTAGAGAATAAAATATCAACTCACGAAATAAGAAAAATAATAAAAGAATCAAGCAAAAAATTTAAAGCATTTGAAAACTGGCAATGAGATTTAATATAAGTAATCAACCACATTCGAAATTCATTAAAAAAATTAATTTTGGAAATTTAAAGAGTATTTTCTTTATTTCAAGCTTGTTATATTTTTGCATCTATTTTTTTGATAATATTGATCAAATTTCTTTTAATATCAATTTAGAAAGTAATGGAATTAATCTATTTTTATCATTTTTATTTTGTGTTTTAAGTATTTACTTGAACGCTTATGCATGGAAATATATTGTTAAATGGTTCGGGAAAGAATTTAAAAGTAATAATTTAGTTTCTTTCTATGTTTTAACCAATATTCTTAAATATGTTCCTGGAGGGGTTTGGCATTTTGTTGAAAGATTTAATTTTATAAAAAAAATAAGTAATCCACAGATTGCTTTATATTCGACGCTTATAGAACCTTATTTTATGTTGAGTGGATCTTTTCTCTTAGCATCAATGGGATTAATTTTTTCACCACTTTATTTTTTTTTAATTTTTCCTTTATTATTCTTAAATAGAAAATTTATTTTTTTGATATTAAAAATATTAGGGTCTCTTAAGGGGAAAGTATTTGAGGTTTTGAGACTTCCAAATTCAAAGGGCCAATTTGAAGAGAAAATAAAAATAGTTTCTTTTTTCCCTTCTAGAGCATTATTTCTTGAAATTGGGTTTGTTTTATCAAAATTTATTGGGTTTTATATTTGCTTAAATACTTTTTATACAAGTAGTACTCTGAACATCATATTTTTATTAGTAATTTTTTCTTTGTCATGGTCCATAGGCTTGGTAGTCCCAGCAGCTCCAGGAGGAGTTGGCGTTTTTGAGGCTTGCCTCCTTTTATTTGTTGGCAAAAGTATTCCAGAAAATATAATTCTTATAAGTTTAGTTTATTTTAGGTTTATATCTACCTCGGCAGATTTGTTGTTAAGCTTGCCTTTCTTAATAAGAAAGGGGTCTAAAAGAATTTAGTGTTTTTTCTCTAAACTTGGTATCAATGTCATTGATGCAATAAGGCCTAAAGTCATTATAAGAATGGCCGGTAATATTGCCTCTACCATTCTTTCATCTCCAGCATATTGATATATTCTCACAGATAATGTATCGAAATCGAATGGTCTTAAAATAAAGGTAATGGGTAATTCTTTTATCGTGTCAACAAAAACTAAAAGTGATCCTACGAATATTGGTCCTTGGAGAAGAGGTAGATGAATTCTTTTGATGATCCCCAGCCAATTCTCTCCTAGTCCAAGTGCTGCTTCATCAAGACTTGGAGAAATTCTCTCAAGACTTGAATCAATAGAACCCTTAGAGATAGTTAGAAATCGGACAAGATAACCCCAAATTAGTAAGCAAATAGCAATAAAATTGAATTTTGAAGAAGAAATGCTTATTAAAGATAAAGCTAATACAGTACCTGGGATTGCGTAACCTATTCCCGCAAGATTTGTTATTAGTCCTAGTAAAAAGCTTTTATTTGAGCGTCTGACTAAAGAAATTATTAAGGAGAATAGCATTGCTATTAATGCAGTTAAAAGTCCTAGACTTATGGTCCTTAATGATAGGCTAAGTAATTCTATAGATAATCCTTTTTGAATTAGATCTATATTGAGTAGAACCCAAAAACATGGAATCCCAAAAGAGAAAATTGGAGGAAATAAAGATATGATTATTGCTAAAAAAGCTCTAGTTTTGTTTAATTCCCATCCTTGAGAATCTTTTGATGCAGGATTTTCACTCCACCTCTTTGATTTTTTTCTTGATAACTTTTCGAAAATAATTAAAGTGAAAATCATTAATAAGGCTACCAAAGATAATCCAATAGCACTTTTTGGATTACCCTCAATTATCCAATTTTCAGCTATACCAGTAGAAATACTTGGTATGTTTAATAATGCAAATGTACCTAACTCATTCATTACTTCCATACACATTAAACTTATTCCTGTTATTAGTGCTGGTAACGCCATTGGGAAAGCTATTTTAAAGAAGCTGCTCCAAGGCCCTACTCCTAATCCTCTACTAGCATTGATTTGATTAACTCCAAATTTATTAAAACTTTCGTTAGCAAGAATAAATACATATGGATAAGTAGAAATTGATAGTATTAATACCCCCCACCATAAACCAGTTACTTGATACCCAAAAATACTTCCTAAATCCTGCAAAATAGCTGTTATTAGATATGCTGGGGCAGCTAGTGGAACTAGCTGACAAATACGGAGAACTTTTCTGAACTTAAAATTACAATTTGAAAGTAACCATCCATTCAAAGTTCCTAACCCGCCGCCAAAAAAACTTGTCAATATTAGAATTTTTAAAGTGCCTAATACCTCTTCTCCTCCAGCAATACCTAATGAAAAATTTCCACTAATAATGTAACCAATTCCCTCTATAAGAAAATTGGAAATTGGAATGATTACTAAGAGCGAAACAATAAACGAAGTGAAATAAAGAAAATTTAATTCTGTTAATGTTTTTTTAAACCCTTTAATGCGTATTTTCAAAAATTAATTAAATCCTAATATGAACTCTAATCTGAATTAAATCTACATGATGACAGTTGATTTTTAATAGTTTGGTGATCTAAGTTTTTCCCAATTAATACTATCTTGTTAGATTTTTCTTTTGTCCATTCCTCATCATCTAGAGAAAACCGCTTTCCAGATAGGTGAAAAATGTGTTTTCTTTCACTTTCCATAAACCATAATATTCCTTTTGCTCTAAATACATTTTGTGAGATTTGATTATCTAAGAAATATTGAAATTTCCTTAAAGAAAATGGTTCAAATGTCTCATATGAAACT
>NZ_CABYWZ010000015.1 GCF_902522795.1 uncultured Prochlorococcus sp. | reverse complement strand
AATCAGCTGACAAAAATTAATAGAGATGATTTAAAAGATAATCTACTAATTGGGAAAACTCACCCACAATTAAAAAATTTAAATTTATCTACAAACCAAAATCTAAATTCTATTTTTAAGGTACTTAGGAAAAAAAATATTCTGCTTCATCATCCCTACGACTTGTTTAAAACTTCAGTGGAAGAATTTATAAACAGAGCGGCTGATGATCCACTTGTAATGGCGATAAAAATTACTTTATATCGAGTTTCCAAGGATTCTCCTATTATCGCAGCTTTAATGAGAGCTGCAGAAAATGGGAAAGAAGTAATGACTCTTGTTGAACTAAAAGCAAGATTTGATGAAGACAATAATATTCAATGGGCAAAACAACTGGAACAAGCTGGAATTCATGTTGTCTATGGAATTATAGGATTTAAAACACATACGAAAATAGCTTTAATAGTTAGAAAAGAAAAAGGACGATTAAGAAATTATTTTCATATTGGAACTGGAAATTATAACTCTAATACTTCAAAGTTTTATACAGATTTAGGATTACTCTCAACAGATCCTGAAATCGCATCCGATTTACTTGAGTTATTTAATTACTTATCAGGATTTTCTAAACAAAAAAGTTATCAAAAATTATTAGTTTCTCCCTCATCGATGAGAACGAAGTTTATATTTCTCATAAAGAGAGAAATTAAATATGCAGAAGAAGGTAAAAAGGCTGAAATAATTGCAAAAATGAATTCCTTAGTAGACCCAGAAATAATTAACCTTCTTTATCTAGCTTCAGACTCAGGTGTAAAAATTACTCTTATCGTTCGAGGAATTTGTTGCTTATATCCCCAAAGAAAAAATTTAAGTGAAAATATTAAAGTTAAAAGCATCATTGGGCATTTTCTAGAACATTCAAGAATTTTTTGGTTTTGTAATAACGATGATAATGAAGTTTTTATTGGGAGTGCAGATTGGATGAGAAGAAACCTTGATAGAAGGATAGAGGCTATTACTCCAATAGAGGATTCTGAATTAAAGTCTCAACTCAAAACTCTTTTGCAAACATATATTAAAGATGATTACTTTTCTTGGATAATGAAAGAAGATGGTTCTTATTCGAAAGATAAATTAGATGTATCGGATAATCGTTCGCAAATTGACCTCATAGAAAAATTAAATTAATATTGATTTTTACAACATTTAATAAAATAGTTAAAATTTTAAATTTTTTTTAATTTTTATAAAATCCATTCATATCATGGGATTTCAAGAAATAAGCATTTTAAAAAAAATTTTTGTCTTTAAAATTTCAACGTAAAAGTAGTTTTTATTTCAATTTCAGTGCTAGCTTTCTAAAAAATCCATTATTTAGGAGGCCAGGGTGATGGGGATCCCTCTGGAATCTGCGAAAAGCTCTTCA
Source organism: uncultured Prochlorococcus sp. (assembly GCF_902522795.1). Lineage (GTDB taxonomy): Bacteria > Cyanobacteriota > Cyanobacteriia > PCC-6307 > Cyanobiaceae > Prochlorococcus_A. Next base: position 37,043 of record NZ_CABYWZ010000015.1, on the reverse strand, counting down.
GAAAATAATTTTGATGAGCCAAGATTACCAAACACTGCGGGCAAGTCTCGTAAATCTAAATCCAGTCTTACTGCAAAACAAAGCCAAAAAAAATCTGGCAGACTCGCTTCAGATTCTATTGGCTATTACTTAAGTAGCATTGGTAGAGTACCTCTTTTGACTCCAGCAGAGGAAATAGAGTTAGCTCATCATGTTCAGAACATGAAAAAGTTGCTGCAAATTCCTGAAACTGATAGAACGCAACGAAATCTTTATCAAATTAAAATTGGCAAAAGAGCTAGAGATAGAATGATGGCAGCTAATCTAAGGCTTGTTGTCTCCGTTGCAAAAAAATACCAAAACCAAGGGCTTGAATTATTAGACCTTGTCCAAGAAGGTGCTATTGGCCTTGAAAGAGCTGTAGATAAATTTGATCCTGCTATGGGATATAAATTCTCAACTTATGCTTACTGGTGGATTAGGCAAGGAATGACAAGGGCTATTGATAACAGCGCAAGAACAATTCGTTTGCCTATTCACATAAGCGAAAAACTATCCAAAATGAGAAAAGTCTCAAGAGAATTATCACATAAATTTGGCAGACAACCTACGAGATTAGAAATGGCAACTGAAATGGGAATTGATCAAAAAGATTTAGAAGATTTAATTTCGCAAAGTGCTCCTTGCGCTTCCCTAGATGCTCACGCAAGAGGCGAAGAAGATAGAAGTACTCTTGGTGAACTCATACCTGATCCAAACTGTGAAGAGCCTATGGAAGGTATGGATAGAACTATTCAAAAAGAACATTTAGGAACTTGGCTTTCTCAATTAAATGAAAGAGAACAAAAAATAATGAAGCTCAGATTTGGCCTAGATGGTGAAGAACCATTAACACTCGCAGAAATAGGAAGACAAATTAATGTTTCACGAGAAAGAGTAAGGCAACTAGAAGCTAAAGCAATATTAAAACTTAGAGTAATGACAACTCATCAAAAAGCAGCTTAACCAAATTGATAAAATTTACAGTAATTTTATTATATTTATTTTCAATTTTTCTTATATCAATAGTTTTTAAAAAATATAATGAAGACAGCAGAGAAATCGTACGAAAAATAATACATATTGGAATAGGCCCTTTAATACCAATTGCTCAATTTTTAAAAATTAATCAAAACTCTGCTCTAATTTTTACAGGAATTGTTTCATTAATGGTTTTCATCAATTACACCTATAAATTATTTCCAACAATTGAGGATGTTGAGAGAAAGAGTTATGGAACGTTATTTTATTGTCTAAGTTTATTTATTTTGATTTATCTTTTTTGGGATAAAGATCCATATGCATTAATTACTGGATTTTTCATAATGACTTTTGGTGATGGATTAGCTGGGTTAATAGGAAAAAGCCTTAACTCAAAAAGTTGGATTTTTTTTAAACAAAAAAAATCTTTATTTGGGACTGTGACAATGTTTTTAACAAGTTTGATAGTAGTTTGCGGAATAGGATACGCCCAACAAAATAGTTTAAATTTAAATTATTTTACAATAGCTTTTTTTGCGACTTTGCTAGAACAATTTAGTGTTTTAGGAATAGATAATTTCATTGTTCCAATTTCTTCAGCATTATTTTTTAATTTTTTTATAACTAGCTAAGTGAATTGTATAAAGTGGCGAGTAATTCTTTCGTTGTTTCTATATCTATGCATGCATCTGTAATGCTTCTGCCAAACTGGAGATTCTCTTTTTTTAAAAGTTTTTGATTTCCCTCCTTTAAATGACTTTCAAGCATAACTCCTAAAATATTTTTTTCACCATTACTTATTTGAGAGGCTATATTTTTAAGCACTTCCGACTGTTTTCGGAAGTCTTTATTGGAATTACCATGACTACAATCAATCATGACTTTATGGGGAAGATTACATTGCTGCAATTCAGATGAAATTCTTTGAACGTGTTCACTTTCGAAATTTGGACCTTTTGACCCGCCCCTTAAAACTATATGTCCGTCTGGATTTCCTGTGGTATTAACAATAGAAGCCATTCCATTTTCATTTACACCTAAGAAATGATGCGATTTTGAAGCTGACTGCATTGCATTGATTGCAGTTGCAAAAGAACCATCCGTTCCATTTTTAAATCCAATAGGCATAGATAATCCTGATGCCATTTCCCTATGAGTTTGACTTTCAGTGGTCCGCGCACCTATAGCTGTCCAACTTATTAAATCGGCAATATATTGAGGAACAATTGGATCTAGTAATTCTGTAGCAGAGGGTATGCCACGAGAAGCTAGATATGAAAGCAAACTTCTCGCCCTTCTTAAACCAGTATTTATATCATAAGAATTATCTAGATGAGGATCATTTATCAATCCCTTCCAACCAATAGTAGTTCTTGGCTTCTCAAAATATACTCTCATGATTATTTCTAATTTATCATTATAAATTTCTCGAAAGTTTTGAATATATTTTGAATATTCCTTCGCCGCCTCTAGGTCATGAATAGAACATGGACCAACAATGACTAAGAGCTTGTGATCATTATGATGCAAAATATTTTGTATCGATCTTCTTGTTTTAGATACTGTATTAGCAGAGGCGTGATCTAAAGGTATATCATTATGTAATCTGCTTGGAGGTATTAATGGACGTGTTTCAACAACATGTAAATCAGATGTCTTTTCTAGAGCTGAATTATTTGATGATGTCGTCATTGATTAATTAAGAAGTTTGAATATTTAAAAAAGCATTTATGAATACTCTCCTTTTCAATATTAAAAATAACAATAGATTAGGCATTAAACCTTACTAATGAAGAATTTGGAAACATTGCTAAAAGATTATGCAGATCACGTAGATGAAAGAGCTGCCAAAGGTATACCTCCATTACCTTTAAATGCTGAGCAAACAAATTGTGTTACGAAATTATTAGAACAAGATAGTATTTACGATGCATCTTATTTACTTGATTTACTAATAAATAGAGTACCACCAGGAGTTGATGAGGCTGCTTATGTAAAAGCAAGCTGGCTTACAGCTATTGTTAATTCCGAAAAATCCTGCAAATTTATTAATCCTGAAAAAGCAATTGAAATATTAGGAACAATGATAGGAGGATATAATGTAAATTCTTTGGTTGAAGTACTTAAAAGAGAGGATAATTTACTTGCTAAAAAAGCGGCAGAAGTTTTAAAAGATATTATTCTTGTTTACGACTCAGCTAATGAAATTTATGAATTATCTCAAAATAATATTTATGCAAAAGAGGTTGTCAATAGTTGGGCAAATGCAGAATGGTTCAAAAATAAAAAAGTTCTAGAGAAAGAGATTACTTGTTTAGTATTTAAAGTTGACGGGGAGACAAATACAGACGACTTATCTCCAGCTGTACATGCAACAACACGCCCTGATATTCCAATGCACGCATTGGCTATGTTGGAATTTAAAAACACAGATGGACTTAAGATTCTTGATAATTTAAAAAAACAAAATTTACCAATAGCTTATGTTGGAGATGTTGTTGGAACAGGGAGTTCTAGAAAATCTGCCATTAATTCACTTATTTGGCATATAGGAGAAGATATTCCTTTTGTTCCAAACAAAAAAACAGGTGGAATAATAATTGGCAGCAAAATAGCACCAATTTTCTTTAATACAGCACAAGATTCAGGAGCTCTACCTTTAGAAGCTGATGTATCTCATATGAAAACAGGAGATGTTATTAAAATATATCCTTATGAAGGTATTATTAAAAAAATTGAAAAAGATTCAAATACTGAAGAATTAATAAGCAAATTCGAATTGTTTCCATCAACTCTTACTGATGAAATTCAAGCAGGAGGAAGAATTAATCTTATGATTGGAAGATCTCTTACGGACAAAATTAGAAACAAATTAGATCTTCAACCGAGTGAAATATTTATCCGACCACAAAATCCAACCGAAAGTACTGCCGGCTTTACCCAAGCCCAAAAAATAGTAGGCAAAGCATGCGGTTTAGATGGAGTTAGACCAGGAATGACCTGTGAGCCTATTATGACCACAGTTGGCAGTCAAGACACTACTGGGCCAATGACTAGAGATGAACTAAAAGAACTAGCTTGTTTAGGATTTACTGCAGATTTAGTGATGCAAAGTTTTTGTCATACAGCCGCATATCCTAAACCAGTAGATCTAGTTACCCATAAAGAATTACCTGATTTTATATCTCAAAGAGGTGGAGTAGCTCTTAAACCTGGAGACGGCATAATTCATAGTTGGCTTAACAGAATGCTTCTCCCCGATACTGTTGGCACAGGTGGAGATAGTCATACAAGATTTCCTCTTGGCATTTCATTTCCTGGAGGATCGGGCATTGTTGCCTTTGCTGCTGCAATAGGATCAATGCCATTAAATATGCCGGAATCTGTACTGGTTAAATTTAAGGGAGAATTATTACCAGGAATTACTCTTAGAGATTTAGTAAATGCAATCCCTCTATTTGCAATTAAAAAAGGACTCTTAACTGTTGAGAAAGAAAATAAGAAAAATGTTTTTAACGGTAAAATTATGGAAATTGAGGGATTACCAAACCTAAAACTTGAACAAGCTTTTGAACTTACTGATGCTACTGCAGAACGGTCATGCGCTGGTAGCACCATACTTTTATCCCAAGAAACTATTCAAGAGTACTTAAGAAGCAATATTTGTCTGCTAGAAAAAATGATCGAGAGCAATTATGAAGACTCAAAATCGATTTCAAGAAGAATCAATGATATGAAAAATTGGTTAAAAAAACCATCATTAATTCAACCAGATTTAAACGCACAATATGAAGAAATCATTGAAATTGATTTAGAGAAAGTAACGCAACCTATAGTTGCGTGCCCCAACGATCCAGATAATGTAAAAGAAATCACTGATGTTGCAAATACAAATATTGACGAGGTTTTTATAGGTTCTTGCATGACAAATATTGGTCATTACAGGGCAGCCGCGAAAGTTCTTGAAGGTATACAAAATTTAAAATCTAAATTATGGATTTGTCCGCCAACAAAAATGGATGAAGAAACTCTAAAAGCTGAAGGTTACTATAAAATATTCGAAGATTGTGGTGCAAGATTAGAGTTACCAGGCTGTTCTTTATGTATGGGAAATCAAGCCAGAGTAGATGAAGGTTCCGTAGTATTTTCTACAAGTACAAGAAATTTTGACAATAGACTTGGCAAGAATGCACAAGTCTTTTTAGGCAGCGCTGAATTAGCAGCAGTTTGCGCGCTGCTTGGGAAAATTCCTGAAGTTGAAGAATATCAGGATATTACTAAAAATAAAATTAATCCATATTCAGATGAACTTTATCGCTATCTTCAATTTGATGAAATAAACGATTTCAGCTTGACAAAGTAATCATGGACTATGCCAAACTTTATAAAGGATAATATTCAAAAAACAAGTAATAATTCTTCTCGTAGCATCAAAAAATTATTAAAACAAAGATCTCTAGTCGTTGCATTTTCTCTATTATTAACAGGTTTAGGGGCCTCAATTACAAGCATATCTTTTAAAACTGGAATCTATTTTATTAATAATTGGAGATTAACATTATTAGACCAATTCCCATCTATTACGGTCTTACCTATTTTTGGAGCTCTAGGAGGGGCTATTGCAGGATATTTGATCAAGAATATAGCACCTGCTGCAAAAGGTTCAGGTGTGAGTCAAATCATGGGTTTCTTAAGACATAAAAAAGTTCCAATGAATTTAAAAGTAGGCTTAGTGAAGCTCATTTCAGGAATTATTGCCATTGGTAGTGGCTTCCCTCTGGGCCCAGAAGGTCCATCAGTTCAAATGGGAGGATCAGTAGCTTGGCAAATGGCCAAGTGGCTCAAAGCTCCTACAGCTTTCAGAAGAGTAATAGTAGCAGCAGGTGGAGGTGCTGGAATAGCTGCAGTATTTAGCGCTCCATTAGGAGGTTTTGTCTACGCAATAGAAGAATTATTAAACTCAGCTAGACCAGTAGTTTTGCTATTAGTAGTAATTACAACTTTTATTGCAGATTCATCTGCTGATATTATTCAAGCCTTGGGTTTAGATCCTAAAGCAGGAGGCTTTGATTTTAACCTCGGATTTTTGATTCAAAAAGAATATGACCCATCAGTTTTTTTCTTACCTGTAGATTTTATTTACTTAGTTTTACTAGGAATAATTATTGGAATATTTGCAGAATTATACAGCAGATATGTTTTGTTAATGCAAAATCTTGGGAAAAAGTGGTATAAAAATAAATTTGTTTTAAAAATGAGTATCTGTGGACTTATTTTAGGAAGTATCTACTCTTGTTTGCCCAGTACATTTCATAATTTAGATGAATTACAGAAAATAATAGCTGAACAAAATACAAGTATTGGAATCGCTTTATTAGCAGTTTTAGTACTATTTATTACGACAGGTTTAGCTGCAGCATCTGGAGCTCCTGGAGGATTATTCTATCCAATGCTTACTTTAGGAGGGTCAATCGGACTAATAATGGGAAGCTGGGTAGAAATTGCGACAGGGCATGCACCAAGTACATACATTTTTGCGGGAATGGGAGCTTTCGTAGCTGGATGTTCGCGAACACCAATAACAGCTATGTTTTTAGCCTTTGCTTTAACAAAAAATTTATTAATAATGAAACCTGTCTTAATCAGCTGCATTGCCAGTTTCTTGATAGCAAGAGCTTTTAATGAAGAATCAATTTATGAAAGACAAATACAAATAGAATTAGAAAACTAAAAAACTATCTTCAATCAAAAACAGCAGTTTTACTGTTATAAACAAATACTTGATGATTTAGATGTAATCTAACCGCTCTTGCTAAAGCTATTCTTTCAATATCTCTTCCTTTTCTTATCAAATCATCAACTTCATCTCTATGACTTACGTTTACTGTGCATTGCTCTATTATCGGGCCTTCATCAAGATCCTCAGTAACATAGTGAGCAGTAGCACCGATTAATTTAACACCTCTCTTCCATGCTCGATGGTATGGTTGGGCACCCTTAAATGCAGGTAAGAAAGAATGATGAATATTTATTATTGAAGAAAACTTTTTTAAAAAAGAATCACTCAGAATTTGCATATATTTGGCTAATACAACAAGATCAATTTCATATTCTTTTAATAAATTTAAAAATTCATCTTCAACAATAGTTTTATCAATTTTAAAGGTATCAATATGTACAAATTTTGCATTAAAATCATTTGCAATATTTTCAAGATCTGAATGATTTGAAATTATTAACGGCACTTTCATTTTGAGTTCTCCATTTCTTACTCGCCAAAGTAAATCAATCAAACAATGATTTTGTTTACTCACAAAAATAGCGACATTTGGAATTTCATCAGAATAATTTACGTTAAATTTTCCATTTACTTTATCTGCAATTTTTTCAAATTCTTTATATATTTCATTTTTATTAAAAAAGGCATTGTTACTATTCCATTCAATTCGACTAAGAAACAAACCCGCATCTTGATCTGTATGGTGATCAGAATGTTTTATGTTGCCACCGTAATTTGAAATCCAACTTGTAAGTAAACTGACAAGGCCAGGACGATCAGGACAAACAATTTTGAATATAATTGAAGGATGTTCCAAAAAATCTTTAACTATTAAGTCAAATAAGAAAGTATTTCTAATATATCAATGAAAAGCTTAAAAGAAAATTTTCAAAAAGCACACGTAGTTATTGTTGGATCAGGGATTATTGGAAAATTTAACGCCTTAGAATTATCAGAATTAGGTTTCCAGGTAACGATAATAGATCCAAATGAACTCCAAAATAGTAGCTATGCAGCTTTAGGCTTACTAATGGGTAATATTTATCAAAAAAGAAGAGGTAGAAGCTGGGATCTCAGGAAACAAAGCATTGAATTATGGCCACAATGGATTAAATTACTTCAAAAATTTAATAGTGAATTAAATATCGAAAAACCATTAATACAACTAACTACTAATGAAGAAAAGTTTAAAAAATTTGAGAAATTTATTTATGAAAATAATGATCCAAACTTAAGAAGTTTAGAAAGAGACTCAATATTTATCAAGAATATAAATAAAGCCTTCCAAACACAAAATATAAAAGGAATAATCTCCTTCAAAGATGGAAGAATAAATCCTTTTGCTTTACTTCAAACATTAAATAAATATCTAAGACATAAAAAAATCAATTTTTCAGAAGGAGAAATAATAAAAATCAGAAAATCAAACAATCATTGGATTTCTACAACAAGAAATAATGAAAACATCAAATCTGATATGGTTATTTTATGCAATTCACTTAAAGCAATTGATTTAATAGATAGCATATCTCTCAACATCACATTAAAACCTGTCTTGGGTCAAGCTATGGAAATTGATGTAAATGACGCAGAGGTTGATTTATTATCGCTACCGAAACAATTCAATATAAATGGTAAAAATATAATTCCAAAATCAAAAAATAAGCTAATTATTGGATCAACTGACGAATATAGTACTAAGCCGGAAGAAAATACATTCGAAAAAATCACAAATTTTCTCGATAAAAAACCAAATTGGCTGATGAAAGGGAAGATTTCTAAAAAATGGTACGGAATAAGGTCAAGACCAGTTGGTGAACCTTCACCAGTAATGAAAAATCTTGAAGATGGATTATTTATATGTACAGGTTTTTATAAAAATGGAATTTTACTGGCTCCGGCTTGTTCTAAATGGGTTGCTAATGAAATTAAAAATTATCTTTATTAATCTTTGGTTTCAGTAAAGTCGGCATCTATAACATCATCTCCACCTTTTTTGTTTTCATCACTCTGATCAGAACCGTTCGGTGCTCCTGGTGAAGGTGGCTGATTCCCAGGTTGCTGATAAACAGATGAACCAACTGCGTAAAGTTCTTGCTGAAGTTCTTCAAGAAGTTTTTTCATTGATTCATAATCTTCTTTTGACGTTGCTTCTTTTAAAGCATTACTTTTTTCTTCAACTTTAGACTTTGCTGCAGCATCAATTTTGTCTCCTAACTCACCAAGTTGCTTTTCTGTCTGATATACAAGCGTTTCAGCTTGATTTTTTAAATCGATTTTTTCTCTTTTTTCTTTATCTGCAGATGCATTTGATTCAGCATCCTTTACCATTTTTTCTACTTCATTATCAGATAGAGTTGAAGCACCAGTGATAGAAATACTTTGCTCTTTACCACTTCCTTTATCTTTAGCAGTAACACTAAGAATACCATTTGCATCGATATCAAATGTAACTTCAATTTGCGGCACGCCTCTTGGTGCTGAAGGTATACCATCCAATCTAAAAGTTCCTAAGCTTTTATTATCAGAAGCCATTTCTCTTTCACCCTGTAAAACGTGTATTTCAACATTTGTTTGACCGTCTACAGCAGTTGAATATGTCTCAGATTTCTTCGTAGGTACTGTTGTATTTCGATTTATCATTTTTGTCATTACTCCCCCTAAAGTCTCTACACCTAAAGAAAGAGGAGTAACATCAAGCAACAATATATCTTTAACCTCTCCTGCTAAAACTCCTCCCTGAATTGCAGCTCCAACAGCTACTACCTCATCAGGATTAACAGTTTGATTTGGTTCTTTGCCAATTATTTTTTTAACTAAATCTAAAACAGCAGGTATTCTAGATGAGCCTCCCACCATAACAACTTCATCAATTTCACTAGTAGAAATTTTTGCATCACTTATAGCTCTCTCAACTGGAGTCTTACACCTATCAATTAAAGAAGCTGCTAATTCCTCGAACTTTGCTCTAGTAAGGTTCAAATCCAAATGTTTTGGTCCTTCAGGCGTCGCTGTAATAAAAGGTAAATTTATTTCACTTTGTGTAGCATTTGAAAGCTCTATTTTTGCTTTTTCTGCAGCTTCAGTCAATCTTTGCAAAGCTTGCTTATCTTGTCTGAGATCAATTCCCTCATTTGATTTAAAAGTGCTAGCTAAATGATCTACGATACATCTATCAAAATCATCACCACCTAAATGTGTATCACCAGATGTAGATAAAACTTCAGTTACTCCATCACCAGCTTCAATCACTGAAACATCAAATGTTCCTCCACCTAAATCAAAAACAAGAATTTTTTCATTTTCTTTATCTAAACCATATGCTAAAGCCGCAGCAGTTGGCTCATTAACAATTCTGAGAACTTCTAAACCTGCAATCTTTCCAGCATCTTTCGTAGCTTGTCTTTGGGAATCATTAAAATAAGCTGGAACTGTAATTACAGCCTGTGTAACTTTGTCACCAAGGTATTTACCTGCATCATCTGCTAACTTTCTTAAAACTTGAGAACTTACCTCTTCAGGAGAAAACTGCTTATCCAAAATAGGGCATTTTAATTTGACACTAGAACCAGATTTTTCAACAGAATAACTAACTTCTTTAGATTCTTCGTTCACTTCATCAACCCTTCTACCAACAAAACGTTTTGCAGAATAAAAAGTATTTTCAGGGTTCATTACAGCTTGTCTTTTTGCTATTTGTCCAACAAGCTGATCTTGATTTTTTGTATATGCAACAACTGATGGAGTAGTTCTGAAACCCTCAGCATTTGCTATTACAGTAGGTTTGCCACCTTCCATTACAGCAACACAACTATTAGTTGTTCCTAAATCAATCCCTACAACCTTACCCATGGGTAAATTCTCGATATTTGTTATTCTCCATAATCGGTCATTGACGTCATTATTGTTACTCGAATACGGGGTGTGGTTCCCGAACAGAACATTTTTTCCAAAGAAAATTTTTTAAACATGATTTCAAGTAAGACATCTTTTATAGCATTAATTGGCAATCCAATAAGCCATTCTTTGTCACCAATTATGCAAAATGCTGCATTTAAATATCTAGGCTTAGATTTAATTTATATTGCAGTACCCTGTAAAGATGAAGATCTAGGATTAGTTCTGAATTCTTTTAAAAAAATTAATTGCAAAGGTTTGAATATTACAATTCCACACAAAGAAAAAGTATTTAACCTTTGTAGTGAAATCTCCCCTATTGCGAACAAACTTAGAGCGATTAACACCTTGAAATTAAATTCTGAAAAAGAATGGAGCGCAACTAATACTGATGTAGAAGGATTTATATATCCATTAAAAAATTTTCACTTAGAAAAGAAAAAAGCAATAGTTCTTGGCTCCGGTGGTGCAGCAAGATCTGTAATTCAAGGTTTAATAAATTTAAATATTTCAACAATTTCGGTAATATCACGTAACAAATCAAGACTAGATGAATTAATAAAAAACTTTGATAATCAAATTCAACTGCAGGGTTTATTAAATAACGACAATCAAGCCCAAATTTTAATTCAAGAAGCAGATTTAATTGTAAATACAACACCAGTAGGGATGAAAACAACTAAATATGAAAATGATGTTTTGCCATATGGCGATGTTTTTTGGAGATCTCTTAATTCGCAAACAATTGTTTACGATTTAATCTATAATCCTGCTCCAACTCATTTATTAAAATTTAGCGCCAAAAAAGGATGTATAACTATAGATGGTTTACAAATGCTTGTTGCTCAAGGAATGAAATCAATATCATTTTGGACAGATGGTTTAGAAGTGCCTTTCCATGTAATGAGTGACGCACTAAAAAAATATCTATAAAAAAATGATCCTAATATTTTAAAAAATCGCCTTTCGTAATGTATCGTAAATAATGAACAGACGCTCATCACACTAATTTATGAGCCAAAGACCTTGTCTGAAATTATGAACGCTCAACAATCTTATTACGAAACCATGTACATCCTCCGCCCAGACATCGCGGAAGATGAAGTAACGAATCACATAGATAAATACAATAAGCTTTTAGAAGAATTTGGCGGTAACATACTTGATAGTCAAATGAGAGGCAAAAGAAGACTAGCCTATCAAATAGCAAAACACAGAGAAGGTATTTACGTACAACTAAGTCATCAAGGTGACGGGCAACATATTTTCAAAATTGAAAAAGCAATGAGACTTAGTGAAGATGTTATTAGATACATGACTGTGAAACAAGAAGGTCCTTTGCCAACCCCAAGACCTTCAAATAAAAGTACATCTCAATCAGAGGAGAAAGATAATACAGATGCCAAAGTTGATTCTAAAGAAAAACAGCCAGTAGCAAGTGAAGATACCTCAACTTTGGGAAAAGATGATATTGAAAAGCCAGAAAATACAGAATCTTAAATGTTAATCTTTTGTTTTTGAGTTTAACTCAGCCCATATTTTATTAGACATGCCCCACATATAAATAAAACCCTCTGCAAAAGAATGATTAAAGACATCATCCTTGCTATATGTTGCCAAATCTTCTCTATAAAGTGAATTATTTTCCGACATTCTCCCAATTACTATTGCGTTACCCTTATGAAGTCTAATCTTTACTCTTCCATTAACTGAAATTTGAGTAGATGATATAAATGCATCTAAACTTTCTTTGAGAGGTCCAAACCAAAAACCTTGATAGACTAATTGAGCCCATTTTTTTTCTACTGTTCCTTTAAAATCAACAACATCGGAGTTTAATGTTATGCTCTCTAATTCTTTGTGAGCTTTGATTAAAAGCAAGAGGCCAGGGGTTTCATAAATCTCTCTACTTTTAATTCCTACTACTCTATCTTCAATCATATCTATTCTTCCAAAACCGTGTTTACCTGCAAGATCATTAGCTTTTTGAATAATCTCTACCGGAGTTAAAAATTCATCATTAATTCCCACTGGAAAACCATTTTTAAAAACAATTTCTATATCATGGGGGGAAGCAGGTGCATCATCAATTGATGATGTCATTGAAAATATATCTTGAGGTGCTTCTTGCATTGGGTCTTCTAAAATCCCCGCTTCAATACTCCTCCCAAGTAAGTTAACGTCTATTGAATATGGTGATTTTTTTGATACTGGTGCAGGAATACCAAATTGTTCTCCATACACTATTGCCTCTTCCCTACTCATATTCCACTCCCTTGCAGGAGTAATTATTTTCAAATCAGGTCCTAAAGCATTAATTGCTAAATCAAAGCGAACTTGATCATTGCCTTTGCCAGTGCATCCATGAGCTACTGCATCAGCATTAATCTCTCGAGCTATATTTACGAGATTTTCAGCAATTAAAGGCCGAGCAAGAGCTGTAGATAAAGGATATTTGTCTAAATATAACGCATTCGCTCTAATAGCTGGAAAAGCATATCTCTCAACAAAACTATTAACTAAATTACCAACGATTGATTGAGATGCACCGGAATTTAGAGCTTTTTGTCTAATAAATTCTAAATCCTCGCCTTGTCCAAGATCTGCTACAAAAGTAACTACATCTGAAATTCCATATTCATTCTTTAAATATGGAATACAAACGCTCGTATCTACCCCGCCAGAATAAGCTAATACAACTTTTTTTACCTGCTGCATCTAAATTTGCTCCATAAATTTAAATTTTTGACGTAGTTAAGAATTAGAAAACTTATTAAAAACTAATATTATTGTAACTAAAAGAGCTGGACCAAAAACTAATAACAAGAGAAGAAAGTTATTAATTTTTAAAACATTAGGGTTCAAGTATCCAATAAGTTTAAATAATCCAGACAGAGACAATGAAATCAGCCCAATAAAAAAGTATTTTAAATTTGCTTTATCAAACAAAGTTTTTCCCGTGCATCATTATGTATTATCTTATATATAGAACATAACCTCTAATGGATTCAAATAAACTACAAATTAGATTAGACGAGATTTCTGAGGTCAACCCTGCTTTATCTTGCTACCACAGAGATGATCCAGCTCCTGTTTTGCCATTGAGAGATGAACCTGATCTACTATCTTGGCTTGAAAACACAGGAAGACTTGTTGCAGAAAAAGAAGGAGATTCACAAGAAATTAGTACTATAGAAGAAGAAGAACTTTCAGCCCTTATGGGAGAAAAGGAAGATTATAAAACTGAAGAAGACTCTTCAGATGATGATTGGGAAGATTAATCAGTTTAACTTTCAATCGTTATTAATATTAAATACTTGTGCTTTATTAGTAACCTCCTATTTTTTTAATAATTTTTTTCTTGTAGGAGTTTTTATATTATTTTTTTTTATTTCTTCATTAACAACAAAGAATGGACTAGAAATAATCAGAAAATTAAATTTACTTCAAAATATTAGAACTGAGGGTCCTACGAATCATTATAAAAAAAGGGATACACCAACAATGGGTGGGGTTTTTATGATAATTCCTTTTTTAATTTTTCTTTTGATAATAACCATAAATATAGGTTCCCTAAAACTATTTCTTTTAATTCTTACTATTTTTGGTTTCTTTATTACAGGGTTTTTGGATGATTATTTAAGTATTAAAAACAAAGAAAATACAGGATTAAAAGCAAAAGAAAAATTTATCCTACAAAGTATCATTTCAATTAGTTTTATATTGATAGCCTATGAAAAAAATTTTATAAATCCATTAATAACAATATCTGACTCCTGGGGAATTAATATGAATATTTTTATATTACCCATTGCTTTTTTAGTACTAGTTGGAATAAGTAATTCAGTGAATTTGACTGATGGTCTAGATGGATTAGCCGCTGGATGCAGTGGAATCGTCTTTTATGGATTAGGAACAGAAATATTAATGAAAGAACAGCAAGAGCTTTTTGTTTTTAGCATCTTATGTTATTCAATGTCAGGCATATGCTTAGGATTTTTAAAATATAATAGTTATCCTGCAAAAATATTTATGGGCGACACAGGATCTTTAAGTATTGGTGCAATTCTGGGTTCTATAGCGTTATTAACCGATAGCCTTTTTACCTTATCAATTTTCTCAGGAATATTTATTATTGAATCTTTATCCGTAATGATTCAAGTAGGTTTTTTTAAGATTACAAAAAAATTATTTCACAGGGGTGAACGTATATTTTTAATGTCTCCACTGCATCACCATTTTGAACTTCAAGGAATTAAAGAACAAAAAATAGTTGAAAATTTTTGGAAAATCAACATTTTACTTGTAATTTTAGGTATAGTTTTAAAAATCAATCTTTAAAAAAAAATTGTTATGAGTTTTTTTACATGGAAAGATAATGGATTAACAAGTGACTGCTCAAGTCTTGATGCAATGGCATCAAGGTTCGAAGAGACTGCCAACTTAATGAAAAAACTATCTAAGAAAGGTTTCAAACTAAAGAAAACTCATAACAATCAGCTAATTCTTCACCATGATCCTAAAGTATTCGATCAATGGGGCTTTATTAGTGAAGAACTTCCTTTTAAACAACTCTGTTTAATATCAGACGAAGAATAATTAGTTGACCTCGTAAACACTTCTTTAAGTATTGATAAATAATTGCTTACATGCGTGTTCCAACTAAAGTGCCTATTAACGCCCTCAATTCCATTTCTGCTCCATAATTTCCACTGATTATTATTAGAAATTCCTTTTTCAAGGATAACTTTCAACTCATTAATATCAGTAACATCTACTAGAAGTCCATTTTCACATTTTGAGCAGATTTCTTTTGGGCCGCCATCATTTGTTGATATTATTGGTAATCCACATGAAGAAGCTTCAAGAAGAGTTAAACCAAAAGGCTCTGTTAAAGCTGGATTCACAAAAAACCCCCCTCTGCTAGCAGCCCACCTATATAAAGCAGGGATCTGACTTGGATGATGCTTTTTTGGATAAGCTACCTTTCCGTACAAATTATATTTATCAATCATTTCAAAAATATTATGGAATACTTCTTTTTGTTGAGGGTCTAGTTTTGAAGTACTATCTCGGCAACCCAATATCAAAATTAAATTAGTTTTTCTCTTTAATTTTTCAGATCTTCCAAATGCCTCAATCAAAGAAGGAATATTTTTTCTTCTTACAGCTCTAGAAATAGTCAATAATGGAGGTTTAGTTGAATCCTTTAGAAAAGGTTTCATCATAATATCAATTTCAGCTGTCTCTGTTGTCGAGTGAATATGGTGAAATTTATTATGATCAACACCAGGCGGAATCACTTTAGCCTTGTGAGGAGAAAAAGAAGAATATTGGGAATATTGATAAACGGACTCTTGTTTAGTGCTTGTAACAATAATATCTGCTGACTTTAATGCTTTTTCTTCTGCCTCTATTCTTTTACTTATGGAATAAAACTTTTCTATCTGATTAGTTTTTAAACCGGTATCAAGCAATTTCCTCTTTTTTTCTCTTCCTAAAGAATGACCAGTAAAAATAAGTGGTACGTTTAGCGATTTACTTAGTTTAACTCCTACATATCCAGCATCTGCATAATGTGCATGAATAAAATTAGGCTTGTTATTCTTTTTGTAATAATTTATAAGGTTTTCAGTTAAATTGTCTAAGTAAGGCCAAAGTAATTCTTTTCTTAAATATTTATTAGGTCCAAATTTAAATCTTAAAATTTTAACTCCAGGTTCTACAAATTCTTCTTCTTGAGAATATTTATCGTCTACTTTAGGGTCGTTTATTAAACGAGTAACTAAATCCACTTGATCAACTTCTGAAGTATTAGCCAAACTTTTAATTAACTCTAAAACGTATTGTGTTTGCCCTCCTGTATCTGCATCCCTGCCTAACTCAAGATTTTTAGAACGTATAAGACCATGTAAATGTAAATGTAAAAATTTTAACCTCATTCAGCAAATCCTCCTATCAACGGCTTTTAATACAAATAAGCTGAATTTTCTGAGGAAATATTAAGAAAGCATTATGATTTTAAATTTTTTCTAATGCAAAAGCTTTAAAACAAGAGTTACAGACACGTTTTATGCTCCTCTAAAAAAACTTTCATTTTACTGAAATAATTAAAAATACAAAGAAATACAACAAGGAAATTCTTATTTAAGGACCTTTTTAAGATATTTTGCTGTATGACTTGTTGGATTTTTAGCTACATCCTCAGGAATACCTTCTGCAATAATTTCTCCGCCTTTATCCCCTCCATCAGGTCCTAAATCGATAATCCAATCTGAACATCTAATAACATCTAAATTATGTTCAATAACAATAACTGAATTACCTTTATCTACCAAACGTTGTATCACATCCATTAATTTATGAACATCATAAAAACTTAACCCCGTAGTAGGTTCATCAATTAAATATAAAGTTTTTCCAGTAGCCCTTTTTGATAATTCCGTAGCTAACTTAACTCTTTGAGCCTCTCCACCAGATAATGTAGGTGCTGGTTGGCCTAATTTGACATATCCTAATCCGACATCTACCAATGTAGATAATCTATCAGCAGCTTGAGGTATTGCAGAGAAGGTTTCAGCAGCTTGTTCAACAGTCATCTCTAACACATCAGATATATTAAAACCTTTATATTTAACCTGAAGAGTTTCCCTATTAAAACGAGCTCCTTTACATACTTCACATTGAACATACACATCAGGTAAAAAATTCATTTCAATAACATTGACTCCCTGGCCTTTACAAGCTTCGCATCTTCCTCCTTTCACATTAAAGCTAAATTGACCGGCCTGATAACCTCTTGCTTTTGCTTCTACTGTGGCAGTAAATATCTGCCTTATGGGGTCAAAAGCACCAGTATATGTAGCAGGATTTGATCTTGGAGTTCTTCCTATTGGAGATTGATCAATAACGATAACTTTATCAATTGCCTTTATACCCTTTAACTCTTTTACGCCTTGAGGAAAAGGAACTTTTAATCCTAGAGAATGGCACAATGCAGGATGCAGTAATTCATTTATCAAAGTGCTCTTTCCACTTCCACTTACACCAGTTACAGAAACTAATCTTCCTAAAGGAAATTCTACAGAAATATTTTTTAAATTATTTTTAGAGCAATTATTTAAAATTAAACTTTTTTTTACAGATGATCTACGTTCTTTTGGAGTAGGGATTGACTTCCTACCACTGAGATAAGCTCCAGTTAATGATCTTTCTGAATTTAAGACGTCTTGATAAGATCCTTTAGCTATTATTTCCCCACCATAAACACCTGCTCCTGGACCAATATCTACTAAATAATCTGCAGATTTCATAGTATCTTCATCATGTTCAACCACAACCAAAGTATTTCCCAAGTCTCTTAAGCTTTTTAATGTTTCTAATAATCTGTCATTGTCTCTTTGATGCAAACCAATACTTGGTTCATCTAAAACATATAAAACGCCAGTAAGACCAGCACCTATTTGTGTAGCCAATCTAATACGCTGAGCCTCACCACCAGACAAAGTCATAGCTGGTCTATCTAAAGTTAAATAATCTAAACCGACATTAATTAGAAACTTCAAACGTAAACGAATCTCTTTTAAAACCAATTCACCTATCTGCTTTTGTTTTTCTGATAAAGATATATTTTCCTTCTTTATCTTACCTAAACCCATGATGCGCTCTACGTGATTAAGGGTTTCAGAAACGCTTATAGAAGTTAAGTCAGTAATGTTGTATGGACCAAGTTTAACAGCCAAAGCCTCAGGTCTTAATCTTTTTCCAGAGCATGTCTTGCAGGGAACTAATTCTAGATACTTTTCTAATTTTTGTTTTACTGATTCTCCATTGGCTTCATTCAATTGCCTTTCTAATATTGGCAAAATCCCCTCAAAAGGTCTTTCAAAACCACTAGAAGTTTTAAAACGACTATCAGCTTGAATTAATATTGGTTTATCTGATCCCAAAAGTAGAACTTTTTTTTGCAAATCACTTAAATCTTTCCAAGGAGTTTTTAATTCAAAACCATACGCTTGTCCTACGGAATAAAGTAAAGAGAAGTAATAAGTATTATCTTTTTCACTCCAAGGAGCTATTGCGGCATATACAGGTAATGTTTTATCAGGTATAACTCTATCCGCAGTAAATTTTTTTAAATAACCAATCCCATGACAATCTGGGCAAGCCCCATATGGGCTATTAAAAGAAAATAATCTAGGAGAAAGTTCTTCAACAATAGAGCCATGTACAGGACATGCATAATTTTCTGAGTAAAGTTTTTCTCTCTCTAAGGTAGAAGGTAAGTTTTCTCCTTTTTTTGGAACAACTTCTACTATTGCTAGGCCATCACCCCTTTTCAGACAAGTTTGTAGAGAATCATTTAATCTTTCTTGTATTCCATCTCTTGCAATTAATCTATCAACTACTACCTCAATATTATGAATTTGATTTTTATCTAATTCAATACTATCAGCAAGTTCTCTTACTTCTCCGTTTATTCTTACTCTAGCAAATCCTTCAGCAGCTAGTCCACTTATTAATTTTGTATGTGTTCCTTTTTTACCTCTTACAACAGGAGCCAACAGTTGATACCTTGTTCCTTCTGGCAAGAGAAGAATTTGATCAACCATTTCATCAATTGTTTGAGGCGCAATTGGAATCCCACAGTGGTGACAATGCGGCTCACCAGCACGACCAAACAATAATCTTAAATAATCTTGTATCTCTGTTACTGTTCCAACTGTTGATCGTGGATTATGACTTGTAGATTTTTGATCAATTGAAATAGCAGGTGATAAACCTTCAATATTGTCAACATCTGGTTTATCTACTTGACCCAAAAACTGCCTTGCGTATGCCGAAAGACTTTCAACATATCTTCTTTGACCTTCAGCAAAAATAGTATCAAAGGCTAAAGAACTTTTACCACTTCCACTCACACCTGTAAAAACTATAAATTTGTTTCTAGGTAGAGAAAGATCAATATTTTTTAAATTATGCTGACGAGCGCCCCTAATATTAATTGAGTTATCTTCCCCAAAACTATTATTAACTTTATTAACCATGTTTAAATCTAATTAATGATTTAAAGAAGATATTATAGTGGAATTTTTTCTATTTTACGCAGCTAGACGATCAAGAAGTCTAGACGCATATTCGTTTACCTCGAATGAACCTCCGCCTATAAGTTCTATTAATTCATTTTTTCTTTGATTTTTTGTAGTTAGTTTTACAATCGAAGTATAAGTTATTCCATTAATAACGTTTTTATTAACTTTGAAATGAGCCAATCCCTTAGCAGCTAAAAAAGGCTGATGTGTAATACATAAAACTTGTTGATTTTTAGAAATTTCTTTTATCAGTTCAACCAAAGAAAATAGAGATTTACCACTTAAACCACTATCAATTTCATCTAAAAAGAAAGTATTTGGTCTTTTAGATATACTAGATTTAAGAGCCAACAAAAATCTTGACATTTCTCCGCCAGAAATAACATTTGATAATGGAGCAAGCTTCTGATCAGGATTAGCTGAAAACAAAAAATTTATATCGTCAATTCCATCGCTAGAAGGCTTACATTCAGAAAATTGAATTGAAAAATTTGCATTTTCTAAACCTAGATTACTTAAAATCGACATTACTGAATTTTGTAACTGTTTAGCAATTTTTTTTCTTTCAGTAGATTGAATAGAAAATAAACAATTTAAATTACTTTGTAAATTCTCAATTTGAGCTTTAATCCTGCAAATTTCATTATCTTGATCATTTTTTTGAAAATACGTTTTTAATTGATCACGCTTTGCAATTAATTGAGGTAAATCCAATGAAAAAGTTCTCTCTAGGTTTTTTAAAAAAAATAATCTTTTTTGTATTTCTGGAAGATTAGATTCATAATTTTCTATTTCTTGCAAATATGACTTTAGATCAAAAATTAAATCTTCAACATCAGCATAAATATTTAATAACTTCTCTCTAAAATTTTGAATTTTTAAATCGAAATCGGCTGTTTTATTTAAAATCTTTAGTGATTGATTTATAAAAGAAGTTACTGAAGGTTCATCATGACTGAAATTATTTAAATTTTCTAATGATGATTTAATTGAATTATTAATTTCAAGATTATTTACAAGTTTATTTTCTAATAACTCTAGTTCTAAAATTTCTTCACTAGAATTTAAATCAGCCTCTTCTAAACTCTTAAACATGTGTTTAATTGCGAAATTTTTTTCTTCTTGATTCCTAGAAAATTCTATTTTTTCATTCAATAACCTTGTTAACTTTTCACTTTCTCTCCATAAACTTTTGATCCTTTCACTGGTATCTCTAAATTCTTGAGGACATAAGTCATCAATAATTATTCTTCTCTTATCTAGAGAATCAAAGATAAAAGTGTCAGATTGACCTGCAAAATCTATTAAAAATCCTCCAAGTTTTTCTAATGATTGTCTGTTAATTGGAAAATCATTAAGGCTATATTTGGATAATATTTTATTATTTTTTTTATAAGATTTTCTTTTAATTTGTAGTTCTGTAGAAGTTATTTCAAAACCGTTACTAATTAACCAATTATTAATTTGAAAAGAAGAAGAAAATATCGCCTCAATAACGCAAAAATCTTTTCCTGGACGTATTAAATGTTTTAGAGGTATATTAGTTCCACCAAATAGAGCATTTAAGGAATCCAAAATTAATGATTTTCCTGAACCTGAATCCCCAGTTATGATATTCAAACCTTTTTCAAAATTAATTTCTATAATTTCTATTAAGGCAATATTTTCTATTTTTAGTTGTATTAACATGATAATTCTTCCATATAGGAAAATTAACTTCTTTTTTAAAAAAATAAAGGTTTTAAATATATAAAGTTATGAAAGAAGATTTTACTGATTTTATTGAGGTCTCTGGACTATTAAATTATGATCCAGATACAATTTCTAAAATATACAAAAAAAATCCTAAAAGACTTTTAAAAAGACTTTGGCAAACACTCCTACCTATTTTTGCTTACATCTTTTCCGTTGGTTGGGATAAATTAACTGGAAGACTAAAAAATGAACAACAAGCAAGATTTAGAGCAAGAGAATTAACAAATTTGTTAGTAGAACTTGGACCTGCATTTGTTAAAGCAGGCCAAGCTTTATCAACAAGACCAGATATAATCCCGGGTATTCTTCTAGAAGAATTATCTGAATTGCAAGATCAGCTCCCTGGTTTTGATGGCGATAAAGCTATGGAATTAATAGAAGAAGATTTAGGAAACAAAATAGATGAGATTTTTTTAGAAATTGATAAAGAGCCAATTTCTGCTGCTTCTTTAGGTCAAGTGCATAAAGCTAAGTTAAAAAATGAAGAGATCGTTGCAATAAAAGTACAACGGCCAGGTTTAAGAGAACAAATAACCTTAGACCTTTACATTGTAAGGAATATTGCTTATTGGCTAAAAAACAATATCGGATTGATAAGAAGTGATCTAGTTGCTTTGATTGATGAATTAGGCAAGAGAGTTTTTGAAGAGATGGATTATCTAAACGAAGCTGCAAATGCAGAAAAATTTAGAGATATGCATAAACATAACAAGATGATTGCCGTACCAAAAATTTATAAAGAAATAACTTCAAGAAGAGTTTTAGCAATGGAATGGATAGACGGCACAAAATTAACAAATTTAGAGAACGTTAAAAAATTAGGAATTAATCCTGATGACATGATCGATATAGGGGTGCAATGCAGTTTAGAACAGCTTTTAGAACATGGTTTTTTTCATGCAGACCCGCATCCAGGTAATTTATTAGCCTTAGAAGATGGAAGATTATGTTATCTAGATTTTGGAATGATGAGCGAGGTTTCCAGAGAATCTAGGTCAGGATTAATTCAAGCAGTAGTTCACTTAGTAAATAAAAACTTCGATAAATTGTCTCAAGATTTCGTAAAATTAGGATTTTTATCAGAGGAAGTTAATCTAGAACCTATTGTTCCAGCATTTCAAGATGTTTTCATTAACGCCGTTGAACAAGGAGTTTCGAAAATGGATTTTAAGAGCGTTACTGACGATATGTCTGGTGTTATGTATAAATTCCCTTTCAGGCTACCCCCGTATTATGCTCTTATAATTAGATCATTACTTACATTAGAAGGAATAGCTTTAAGCGTAGATCCAAACTTTAAAATATTAGGCGCAGCTTATCCATATTTTGCACGAAGATTAATGGAAGACCCTGATCCACAATTGAGGGAAAGCCTTAAAGAAATGCTTTTTGATAATAAAAAATTTAAATGGGATCGTTTAGAAGATCTGCTTTCTAACGCTGCAAAGCAAACAAATCTCGATTTAGAAAAACTTTTAGACGAAGTTATAAATCTTCTCTTTTCTGCAAATGGAGGATTTCTTAGAAATGAGATAGTTGAAGGTTTAACAAATCAGATAGATTTACTTAGTCTAAAAATATTGAAAAGTTTAAATAATTATCTTCCACAATCAATTAAATTAAATACTAGTAACGAAAATAATAACTTGAGTAACCTTATAATGTATGTTGAGCCATTGAGAAACTTTTTAGAGCTTTTACAAAAGGTACCGGGATATTCAATTGACATTTTTCTAAAAAGAGTGCCAAGACTTATTAATGAGCCCTATACAAAAGAAATGGGTATAAAAATTGCAAAGAAAGTAACTGAAAAAGGAGTAGTAAGACTTGTTAAGATTGCCGCTGGTGCAAATATTTAAATGAAATTTAGTAAATTTTTAAATTTTAAAATATTTTTTATTTTAGTAATTTCTCCATTTTATTTTAATGTTCCAAAAGCTTATACTGCTGAAGAAATTAAAATCACTTACAGCATATTTTCTAGAACAATTAAAGTAAATTCTTTAAAAACTTTTGCTAAAGAAGGGAAATCTACAAGAAAATTAAAAAGAATTTTGAAAGCAACTGGGTCTCCCGATAAAGAAATTAGAAGAATTTTAAACAAAGATTTTGAAGTTCCTATTACCATTGCAAGCAAATTAGTATATTCTGAAATAGGAAATGTTTTTTTAACAAGACTTTCATCTATTATCCACCCACCCAAAGCAACTGATGAAAGAACAGGTATGCTGGCTCTTAGAGCAAGCGTAATTCAAGGAATTAACATAGGAAATGGAAAAATAAATCTAGTAAATTTTTTTGAAGGATATCCAACTAAAACTGTAATTTTAGATGTCAGTGCTTTGAGCAAAGTTATGAATAAAGTAGAATCGATTTCGGAATTATTAACCTTTTTCACCAATTCCCCTCTAGAAAAAATCAAAACAAATTAAACAACCATGGTGTTATTAAATAAAATAAAAAATAAACTGCGTTTTAATTACAGAAAAAAAAGATGGCCCGGTCTAATAGAAGCTTATAAACAATACCTTCCAGTTACAAAGAAAACTCCTATTATTTCCCTAAATGAAGGAAATACACCACTAATTTTAAGCGAGTCAATTAGCAACTTAATTGGAAATGGAACAAAAGTTTTTTTAAAATATGATGGCCTTAATCCAACAGGATCTTTTAAAGATCGTGGAATGACTATGGCAATTAGCAAAGCAAAAGAAGAAGGCCGTGAAGCAGTAATATGTGCAAGTACTGGAAATACCTCTGCTGCTGCTGCTGCATATGCTTCGAGAGGAGGATTAAAACCTTATGTTTTAATCCCAGAAGGTTTTGTTGCACAAGGAAAGCTTGCGCAAGCATTAATGTATGGCGCTGAGATAATATCTATTAATGGAAACTTTGATAAGGCTCTTGAAATTGTAAGAGATTTATCCTCAGAACATCCTATAGAACTTGTTAATTCTGTAAATCCATATCGAATACAAGGACAAAAGACGGCAGCTTTTGAAATAGTTGATGACTTAGGTTATGCTCCTGATTGGCTTTGTATTCCAATGGGTAATGCAGGAAACATAACCGCTTATTGGATGGGATTTAAAGAATATTCAAAACTAAAAAAGAATTTGAAATTACCAATAATGATGGGTTTTCAGTCCGAAGGCTCTGCTCCATTAGTAAAAAATATAATAGTTAAGGATCCAGAAACAATTGCAACTGCAATAAGAATTGGAAATCCTGTAAATAGAGAAAAAGCAAAAAAAGTAAGGAAAGAGAGTAAAGGCGACTTTCAATCAGTTACAGATGAAGAAATAATCAATGCTTATAAAATTCTTGCCAAAGAGGGAGTATTTTGTGAACCTGCCAGTGCAGCATCAGTTGCTGGACTGATTAAAAATAAAAATAGAATTCAGAAAGAATCGACTATTGTTTGTGTTCTGACTGGAAATGGATTGAAAGATCCTGATTGCGCCATAACAAACAACGATGCTATTTTTAGGAAAAATATTGAACCTTCTTTAAAAAATATAACTAAAATCTTAGGATATTAAAATCCAAAAAAAATAGTGTCTGTGGAAATCAATTAAAACCAAGCCTCATTTGTTGAAAAGTACATAACAAGAAATTCTACTTGTTGAATAAATTTTAAATTTACGAAAAAAGTAAAAATTATTCTACAAATAAAAAATTTTTTACACATGTTCTTTTCTTCGTAAACTAAATAGCCAAGCTGTTTAATTGAAGAATTCCACAGTTCCCACAAGAACTACTACTACTAAATTTTTTATTTTATTATTTATTTTTATATTAGAAAAAGAGTAAAAAATAAATTTATTGAATTTAATTTACGAAAAAAGTATATTGTATTTGTAAAAAGTTCCAAATTCTAATGGAAATTATTTGTAATCAAAATGAATTCAATAATGCTATACAACTAGTAAGCAAGGCAGTTGCTTCAAGGCCAACGCATCCAATTCTTGCAAACATACTTTTAACAGCTGACGAAGGAACTAACAAAATTAGCGTCACAGGATTTGACTTGAATTTAGGAATTCAAACTTCTTTTGATGGAACTGTCAAAAATAGTGGAGCTATTACTATACCTTCAAAACTTTTATCCGAAATAGTAAACAAACTTCCTAATGAAACTCCTGTTTCTCTAGAAGTAGACGAAAATTCAGATAATATCCTAATAAAAAGTGATAGAGGTTCATTTAATCTAAAAGGAATTCCCTCTGATGAATATCCTAATTTGCCATTTGTTGAAAGCGGCACTTCTTTGAACATTGATCCTAGTTCTTTTTTAAAGGCTTTAAAGTCTACTATTTTTGCCAGTAGTAATGATGATTCAAAGCAACTACTCACAGGTGTCAACTTTACTTTCAAACCAAATTATTTAGAGTCTGCTTCTACAGATGGTCATAGATTGGCTGTTGCTTTAATTGGTAATGAAGAACATATTGAAAATACAGAAAACTTATCTACAAATGTTGATGATTTATCGGTAACTATCCCGACTAGATCATTGAGAGAAATTGAAAAACTAGTATCTTTGAGAAGCTCAGAAAATTCAATTAAGCTTTTCTATGACAAAGGTCAAGTAGTATTTATATCTTCTAATCAAATAATTACTACAAGAACTTTAGAAGGTACTTATCCTAATTATTCACAATTAATTCCTGATTCTTTTTCTAAAATTCTAAATTTTAATACAAAAAAATTAATTGATTCACTAGAAAGAATTGCTGTTTTGGCTGATCAGCAAAGTAGTGTTGTAAAGATTAAATTAGATGATACTGATTTAGCTTCAATCAGCGCAGATGCTCAAGATATTGGAAATGCAAATGAATCAATACCTGTTTCTTATTCTGGAGAAAATTTTGATATTGCATTTAACGTAAGATATTTGTTAGAAGGTTTAAAAGTTATTGCTTCTGAAAATGTACTTTTAAAGTGTAATATTGCAACTACTCCAGCTGTTTTTGTTCCAGAAGATAATCTTAATTCTTTTACTTATTTAGTTATGCCTGTGCAGGTTCGTTCTTAATTTGAAATTACCTAAAGAAATCTTATTAAGTGAATTATTAAATTATAGTGTTAAGGGTAATATGGTCCCTAATTATGGAAATGGTGAAAATGTTTGGATGCATCCTCCAGTTCACCGGATTCTAGGATGGTACTCTCGTCCTTCAAATTTTGATTTAAAAAGAAATGTTTGGCGATTAAATCAAATTACTCAAATAATAGATAATGAAATTTATGTCAAAGGCGATCCAGCTATTTCGGATTTAGCAACTTTAAATAGGTTCCCAACTTTAATAGAAGCTAATCTTATAAATATAAATGGATCAAAAATAGGAGTTATTGCAGATTTTTTATTTGAAATGAAAACGGGAAAAATTAAATATTACTTAGTTTCTAGATCTAATCCTAAGATTCCAGGTTCTAGTAGATGGAAATTAAATATTGATAATATCAATGATCAACAACCTGGATTGGTATTCTGTGAAAGTAATTCTTTAGATGATTTACCTTTAATAAAATCAAGTATTAAAAATGAATTTATGCAAAAAGGCAAAAAAATTTTTGATAGATTTGATGATATGAAAAATATTGCTTCTAATAGATTAGAGGAATGGCTTGAAGAAGATGAAGATATTAGCCAAAACTTAGATTTTAAACAAAAAAGTTTTTATAATGAGAACAGAACATCTGTACCTTTTAGTGAAAAAAAAGAAGATGACCCTTGGATATAAATAATGATAAATCAAGAAAATAATGATCTATATGATCTTAATGAAGCACTTCAAGTTGAAAATTTAACACTTAAAGATTACGAAGAAATTTGCAAAAGATTAAAGAGAAAACCTAACAGAACGGAATTAGGCATGTTTGGAGTTATGTGGTCCGAACATTGTTGTTATAGAAATTCAAAACCTTTACTATCTAAGTTTCCCACTAAAGGTAAAAATGTTTTAGTTGGACCTGGAGAAAATGCTGGCGTTATTGATGTTGGAAATAATCAAAAACTTGTTTTTAAAATAGAAAGTCATAATCATCCTTCAGCTATTGAACCTTTTCAAGGAGCAGCAACAGGTGTAGGAGGAATTTTAAGAGATATATTCACAATGGGTGCTAGGCCAATTGCAGTCTTGAATTCATTGAGATTCGGTAACCTTGATAAATCATCAAATGTTGATTTACTACGAGGAGTTGTATCCGGTATTTCACATTATGGGAATTGCGTAGGTGTGCCGACTGTTGGAGGTGAAATTGATTTCGATGATAGTTACTCTGGAAATCCTCTAGTGAATGTTATGGCTTTAGGACTTTTAGAGACTGAGGAAATCGTTTGTTCTGGAGCTAAAAATGTAGGATCACCAGTTTTATATGTTGGTAATACAACTGGTAGAGATGGTGTTGGTGGTGCTAGTTTTGCTAGTTCAGAATTAACTACAACTTCATTGGATGATAGACCTGCTGTTCAGGTAGGTGATCCATTTGTTGAGAAAAGTCTTATTGAAGCTTGTTTAGATGCTTTCAAGACAGGGGATGTAATTGCAGCTCAAGATATGGGTGCTGCAGGTTTAACATGCAGTAGCGCAGAAATGGCCGCAAATGGAAATTTAGGGATATCTATCGATTTAGATTTAGTCCCTTCTAGAGAAGATGATATGTCCTCATACCAGTATTTATTATCTGAATCCCAAGAAAGAATGTTGTTTGTCGTTAAAGAAGAAAAAATTAATAATCTTATTGAAAAATTTAATAAATGGGGATTATATGCCAGTGTAATTGGTGAAGTGATAGGAACTAATGAAGTAATTATTTCTCATAAAGGTAAAATTGTGGCCCAAATACCTACTTCTGCCCTATCTGATGATACTCCTGTCAATTTTCATAATGTGATTAATAACCCACCCGATGATCTTTTAAATAAATGGGAATGGAAAGAAAATGATTTACCAGAAATTTATGACCAAAAAATATTTTCATTGAAGGAAAATAAGAATTTTTCTTTTTCAGAAATAATTTTAAAACTACTCTCTAATCCTTCAATAGCTTCTAAACGATGGATTTATAAACAATATGACTCTCAAGTTCAGGCTAATACAGTTTTTAAACCTGGAAAATCAGATGCAGCCGTAGTAAGACTAAGGGAACAAAATAAAAAAAATAAAAGCAAAGTATTTTCTGGTGTCGCTGCTTCAGTTGATTGCAATAGTAGATGGGTTGCGCTTGATCCTTTTAGAGGATCTATCGCTGCTGTTGCAGAGTCTGCTAGAAATGTTAGTTGTGTTGGTGCTGAACCAGTTGCAATTACAAATAATTTAAATTTTTCTTCTCCAGAGAATGAAATAGGATATTGGCAACTTTCATCTTCATGTAATGGAATTGCTGAAGCCTGTAAAGCTTTAGAA
The DNA here is from genome assembly GCF_902522795.1 of uncultured Prochlorococcus sp. Taxonomy (GTDB): domain Bacteria; phylum Cyanobacteriota; class Cyanobacteriia; order PCC-6307; family Cyanobiaceae; genus Prochlorococcus_A. The sequence goes on along the minus strand of NZ_CABYWZ010000015.1, from coordinate 8,109 downwards.
ACTCCTGTTACAGGAGGTAATGTTTCTTTATATAATGAATCTAAAAATAAAGATAATCTAATTACTCCTATTAATCCTACTCCTGTTATTGGAATGGTTGGAAAGATAGATAATGTCGAAAAAGCTATAAGTAGTGAATGGAAAAATATTGAAGATCAAATTTGGTTAATTGGTTCTTCTAAATCAGAAATAAAAATTGCAGCTAGTTCTTATCTAGAATATTTTCATGGAGAAATTACAGGTCGGCCTCCAAAAATAGATTTGTTGGATGAGAAGTTTTGCCAGAGTTTTTTAAGAAATGCGATTTTAAACAGTCTTGTAGTTTCTTCTCACGATATAAGCGACGGAGGCTTAGCTATAGCTTTAGCAGAGTCTTGTATTTTGTCCGAAATGGGTGCAACTATAGAATTAGAGAAAGATTTAAATAGATTTGATAATTTATTGTTTGCCGAAGGCGGGTCAAGAATTATTTTTTCAATCAATAACAGGAAAGAAAATGAATGGTTTAATTATTTAAAACAAAATCAAATAAATTTCCCATCAAGTGTTTATGTAAAAAAAATCGGATACGTATCACTAGATACGTTGAAGATAAAAATCAACGAAGAAAATATTTGCAATATTAGGGTTGAGGAATTAACCGAAAAATTTAATAATAGTATTTCAGATTACTTTTAAATATGAAAAACATTTCTCAACTATTAATCATTTTAAGATATTAAGTTATGTGCGGAATAGTAGGAATCGTTTCTTCAAATGATGTAAATCAACAAATTTACGATAGTCTTTTGCTATTGCAGCATAGAGGTCAAGACTCAACAGGTATAGCAACAATGGAAAATACTATTTTTCATATACATAAGGCTAAAGGTCAAGTTAATACTGCTTATAGAACCAGAGATATGAGGAATTTAATCGGCAAAATTGGATTGGGTCATGTTAGGTATGCAACAAAGGGATCTGCAGAAAGTGTAGAGGAAGCACAGCCCTTTTACGTTAACGCTCCTTATGGAATTGTTTTGATACATAATGGAAATTTGACGAATACCAGAGATTTAGAAAAGCAATTATTTAATGTTGACAAGCGGCATACAAATTCTTCAAGTGATACCGAAATGTTGTTAAATGTATTTGCAACAGAATTACAAGAACAAATTCATAATCAAGAATTAGAACCTGATATTATTTTTAATGCGGTTAAATCATTACATAAAAGAATTCAGGGATCATATGCTTCAATTGCATTAATCTCAGGACATGGTTTATTAGCATTCAGAGATCCTTTCGGAATTAGGCCTTTAGTTATTGGCAAAAGAATTTCCTTAACTACAAAAAAAGAAGAGTGGATGGTTGCTAGCGAATCTCTTGTGCTTGAGAATAACGATTATCAAGTAGTAAGAGATGTAGACCCTGGGGAAGCTGTTTTTATAAATCTTAATGGGGAGTTTTTTTCTAAGCAATGTGCCGAAAATCCAATGTTATTTCCCTGTGCGTTTGAATATGTCTATTTAGCTAGGCCAGATTCAATTATGAATGGAATTTCGGTATATAAAGCTCGTTTAAAGATGGGAGATTATTTAGCAGAAACAATAAAAGAAACAATCAATTCCGGAGATGTAGATGTAGTTATGCCTATTCCAGATTCTTCTCGACCTGCGGCAATGCAAGTTGCAAGACAGTTAGGAATAGAATATAGGGAAGGTTTTTTTAAAAATAGATATGTTGGTAGAACATTTATAATGCCTGGTCAGCAGAAACGAAAGAAATCTGTTAGACAAAAATTAAATGCCATGAGTGCAGAGTTTAAAAATAAAAATGTATTAATTGTTGATGACTCGATAGTAAGAGGTACTACTTCAAAAGAAATTGTACAGATGGCTAAAGATGCAGGAGCAAATAAAGTTTTTTTTACATCTGCAGCTCCTCCTGTTCGTTATCCTCACGTTTATGGAATTAATATGCCTAATAGAGATGAATTAATTGCACACGATAGAACAATAAGTGAAATTGCTGATCAACTTGAAATTGACAGTCTTGTTTATCAAAGTGTTGCAAGTTTGCGTAAATCTATAATAGCTGATTCTCACATAACAGATTTGGAGATGAGTTGCTTTACTGGTTCCTACGTAACAGGAACAGTAAATCAAGAATACTTAAATTGGGTTGAAAATGAATATAAATCTTAGTCAAGAAAATTTTTCAGTCGGAAACAATTTTCAAGATACTCACCTGTTTCTAAATTTATTAAGTCAATTAAAAAATTTGTTTTATTAGATTTAAAATTTAATTTATCAAAGTTTAACCTAACAGATTTATTTTTATTAGTCTCAATATCTAGGTAATGGTTACTTGGTAAGACTTTTAGGAAGGAATCGTTTTTAAGTTGGGTTCTTTCATTTAAGTATCCTAAACTGCATTCATTAGCGCAATAAATTTCATCTGTATTTATGCAAAAGATTTTCCCTTTTTTAGAAACTAAATAAATATTGTCTCCATTTTGATATGGGCAACAAGAGGCAATCCTTTCAGTTGGCAAAAGTTTTACAAGTATTAATCCCTGGGATTGTTTAGTAGTTGGAGTCAAAAATTCATCAGATAAATTAAATTTAAAAATTCTTCCTATTGTGGTTAATATTATTAAATTTTTTTCTTCATTAGAAATAAATGAATCGATTATTTTTGTATTATTTTTTAATTTTGTAATTGCGAAAGATCTATTACTGTTAATCATATCCTTATCAAATAAAACCTTTTTAAATCTTCCATCAGAATTCAAAATACATAAGTAGTTTTTAATTTCTTTTTTAATTGAATGGAAATTTATTATTTCATTTGGATTAATATTTCCAAGGCTTTTATTATCTAATTTATGGTCATTATTAATATTTGACTCCCAATCTAAGTGAAAAACTTTTCCGGTATACGTGATTCCAATTAATTTTAAATTTTTATCAACATTACATATGAATTTTTGAAGATTTTTATTATCTATAATTTTGTTTATTCCTTCAAAAGATTTTTTATAATTATTAAAAATAATTTTCCTTAAATACATTCTGTTGTCTATCAGTAATTTAGTTTTTTTATTTATAAATTCTTCTAATATCTGATTATTAATTGTTTCTAATTCTTCATTTTGATCTATATTTTTAAGAAGTTTTGTTTTTCTTTTGACATTAAATTTTTTCTTTAATAATAAGAATTCATCTACTAGCACCTCAAGTAATAAGTTTCTTTCGTTCAATAATTTTTGAAGATGATTCTTTTTTTCTTGCAAATTTTTTATATCATTATCTATTTCTTTTCTTTCAAGATTTGTTAATTTTTTTAGTGGCATATCCAAAACTGAATTTGCTTGTTTTTCACTTAAGAAAAAATTATCAATCAATTTTGATTTGGCTTCTGCAGAATTTTCTGAGCTTTCAATAATTTCGATGACTTTTTTTATATCTTTTGTTGCTTTAGATAAACCCTCTAATATTTCAAGTTTTTCAAGAGTGTTTTTAAGAAAATAACTAGTTCTTTTTCTGATGGTTTTTTCTCGAAATTCGAGAAAAAAGTTAAGATATTGTTTTAAGTTTAACTGTATTGGCTTACCTTTAACTAAAGCTAAAAATATTGCACCAAAGTTGGTTTGGAGAGTTGTTTTTTTATATAAGTTAGAAATTATAAGTTCAGGATTAGAGTCTTTTTTTAGTTCTATGACAATTCTCATGCCATCTCTATCACTTTCATCCCTAATATCCGATATTCCATTGACTTTGTTTGTATTAACAAGCTCTGCTAATTTTTCAATCCAACCTGCTTTACTTATTTGATAAGGAAGTTCAGTAATAATCAATGCATTTTTTTTATGTTTCCCTTTTCCTAGATTTATTTCTTCTTTATTTATGACGCCTCTAATTGTTATTGATCCTTTTCCCGTTTCGTAAAGTTCATCTATTGCTTCATTATTAATTAACTCCCCGCCTGTAGGAAAATCAGGACCTTTTATAATATTAGAAAGTTTTTTATTGCTTATATCTTTATTTTTTATTAAAGCAACTAAACCATCTACAATTTCGCCTAGGTTGTGAGGAGGAATATTTGTTGCCATCCCAACTGCAATTCCTGATGATCCATTCAATAATAAAAATGGAAGTTGGGCTGGGAGAACATCAGGTTCTTTTTGTGAGCCATCAAAGTTATTTGAAAAATTTACTGTATCTGATCCAATTTCTTCAAGAAAACCTTTGTGTGCAATTGGCGCTAATCTTGTTTCAGTGTATCTCATTGCTGCTGGTGGATCATTATCTACTGACCCAAAATTTCCATGACCGTCTAGAGTTGGATATTTTGTTGAAAAATTTTGCACTAGCCTAACTAGCGCATCATATACTGCTTGATCTCCGTGAGGATGGTACTTGCCAAGTACATCTCCGACAACTCTTGCGCACTTTCTAAAGGGTCTATCAGGCGTCAAACCTAATTCGTACATAGCAAATAGTATTCTTCTCTGTACAGGCTTAAGACCATCTCTTGCGTCAGGAAGAGCACGTCCAACTATTACACTCATTGCATATTCTAGATAAGAACGCTGCATTTCTTCTTGGAGTGAGATAGAAGTGAATTTGTTCTTATCCATTGGAGCGCAAAATTGAAAAATTCTTGATAACTAAATTAAGACTAATAGGTAAAACAATATTTACCAGTATTGAAAATTAAGATGATTCTATTATTTTGGATTTTGCAAGTATTACATCTTGTTTAAGTTGTTTATTTTGTAAAAGAATTTCTGTTGAGGATTGTAATTTTTCTCCCCATAACTGTTCTTTTCTATAATCATAATTGACATATTTGGGATCTTTAGCCAAAGCTTTTTTTGCTAGCTGAATTGCTAATTCAGTATCATTAATTCTTACACATGAGGCTAGTCCTAGTAATGGTTCAGCATTTTCCTGAATTGAAATTGCACTTTCAAAAAGTTTGATTGATACATTTATATTGTCTTTCTCGAAATAAGCTAAACCTTTATTATTGATTGCTTGCCAGAAATCAGGTTTAATTTTTATAGATTTATCAAACAATTTGATAGCTCCTAAGTAATTTTTTTCCATTAGAAAAATATTTCCTAATTGAAAAATTGCTTTATGGTTATTTGGTTCTATCAATATTCCTTTTTCTAAAGCACTCTTTGCCTCTTTTTGTTGGGAAATTTTTAAGTAAATATTACTTCTAGCAAAATATATTTCGCTATTATTAGGATTAATCTGCTCTGCTTTATTTAAAGAATTTAATGCTTTTTTGTATTTTTTGGTAGCTATTTGTGTTTCAGCCAAAATTAACCATAGTTTTTCATCTTTTGGATTTATTTTTACAGCTAATTTGGCTAAGTTAAGACTGTCTTCATATTGTCCAAAATAGATTAGTTGATATGCATTTTTGCCAATAAATAAACTTTGCTTTTTTAAACTTTTTATTGTTGGGAAATAATAATAAGGAACTATTGCTTTAACTTTTTCTATTTGAAGCAAGTATAAACTGATAAATAAGATCCAGATTATTTGTTTTAAAAACTTTTTCATATTTTAGTTTTTTTATTATTTAGATTTGCTTGTATGTTTCTTTTCCACATCCATGGTTTAATTCTTTTTAATGTAGTTCCTTTGAGATTTTCTTTCCAAGTTTTATCGTCCCAATTTAATGACTCAATACTAAGATTTTGAATCCATTCTTTTGGTGTAGTTTCAAAATTATTGTTGTACGGCACTGACTTATTCCAAGGGCATACATCTTGACAAATATCACATCCCGCAACCCATCCGTCTAAATTTTTTTCTACTTTATGCGGAATATTTTTATCTCTATTCTCTATTGTATGATATGCAATACATAGATCTGACTGGATTACAAAGGGTTCTACTATTGCCTTTGTGGGACAATGTTCAATACAAATATCACATTTTCCGCAAAGTGATTGATGAGGTTTATCTGGCGCAAAATCTTTGGTAAGGATCATAAAACCCAAAGTAAACCAAGAACCATTTTTCTTGCTTATTAAATTACTATTTTTACCTATCCAACCAATACCTGACTCTTCTGCCCATGCTTTTTCAAGAAGTGGAGAAGTATCAACACATATTTTCCATTTGCAATCAGGAATTTCTAGGTTGATCCATTTACCAATATTCTTTAATTTTTTGTGAATCACTTTATGATAATCCTCTCCTTGGCTAAATTTAGCTACCTTGAGGAAATTATTGTTTTTGTTTTCTGAATTAATGTAAGAAAAACCAACGCTTAAAACACTTTTTGCATCTTCAAAAAGTGAGCCTATATTTTTTCTTTTTTCTGCTTCCATCCATTTCATTTCGGCATGGTGGTTATTTGATAACCATCTTTCTAATGAATTAGTCCTTAATTTTATGCGTGAACTACCAGGTATTGAAGCTATTCCAGCAATTGTAAAACCTTCAAAAATAGCTCTTTCTTTTAATTTTCTACTTATTTCTTTTTTGTCTTGAATAGCATCAATCATTTCTTAATTTTGCATAACATTTCTTTTAGAAGTTATTTTTCGAGAATAAACTTTTAAATAAAATAGATATATTTTAGAAAAATATATCCTAACTTAGTAAAAACAGTTAAATTATTAGTAAAGTTAATATAGTTAGAAACGCTCTTTTGGTTGAAATTAATCAAAATCAAGATTCAAATCTAGGATCTAGGCTTCAACAAGATCTAAAAAACGATCTTATAGCGGGCTTGTTAGTTGTAATACCCTTAGCAACAACAATATGGCTGTCATCATTAGTTAGTAAATTTGTTTTAACATTGGTTACTTCGGTTCCCAAGCAATTAAATCCTTTTATTAACTTAAATCCCTTATTACAAGATTTAATTAATCTTACCTTGGGTTTAACAGTTCCTCTATTGGCTATTTTGCTTATAGGCTTAATGGCGAGAAATTTCGTAGGAAGATGGTTATTAGAATTTGGAGAAGGTACTCTATCAAAAATTCCAGTAGCTGGAGCGGTTTATAAAACTCTTAAACAGTTGCTAGAAACTTTTCTAAGTAATAAATCTAATAGATTTAGAAGAGTTGTTTTAGTTGAATATCCTCGTGAGGGATTATATAGTGTAGGCTTTGTAACTGGAGATGTAGGTCCTTCATTGCAGCCAGATTTGGAAGAAAAGTTACTTAGTGTTTTTATACCTACAGCACCAAACCCAACTACTGGATGGTACACACTTGTTCCTGAATCAACTGTTAAGGATTTGGATATTTCTGTTGAAGATGCTTTTAGAACAATAATTTCTGCTGGAATAGTTAATCCAGATGAGAAAAATAACACTACAAATCCAACATTTTCAAAATTGTTTTCTCAATTACGAGCTTCCACTAATACTTCTTCTTAATTAATGCATAATAGATCCCTTTCCAGAGAATTATCTTTAATTTCTCTTGGCCTTATAAAAGATAAAGGTGATTTAAAAGTAAATAAATTTCAAATAGAAGAAATTTTCGAATCTGCTTTGGATTCTCTTATAAATCATTGCAGAGAAGAATTAGATAATTGCGAATCAGATTTAGAAAATGCTTCCCAAAAAATATTAGATAGTGAATTGCAAGAAGGTTTTGATTCCTCATATTCAAATGTCAGAGATAAGTTAAAAAAATCTCTTACAAAAATTGAAACTGTAATGAATACACTCTCAATAACACTAGACTTTCCAAAATTAATTGTTTCTAGTGGTCAAATTGACATTAGAGAGGATGTAAATCAAAGGATTTGTAATATAATTAACAACCTTAAAAGTATTGATGCTGATATTGATCAGGCGATGGAAGGCTGGAGATTAAAAAGATTACCAAGAATTGATAGAGATATTTTGCGTTTAGCTTACGTTGATATTAATTTTTTGAACACTCCTGTAGCTGTTGCTTGCGATGAGGCTGTTAGTTTAGCTAATAAATATAGTGACCTACAAGGACGAAAATTTATTAATGGAGTTTTAAGGAGATTACAAACAAGTTAATTATCATGATTATTTGATATAAATAAATAGTATTTTAGAATTAATAAATACGAACTATTAATAATGACTAATAATGATTCCGATAATTCT
>NZ_CABYWZ010000014.1 GCF_902522795.1 uncultured Prochlorococcus sp. | reverse complement strand
CTCATTTAGCGAGATTAGAACTTAACAAGAATGAAATTGATAATCATGCAGAACAATTAGAAAAAATATTGGATTATATAAGACAACTTGAAAAAATTGATACAGATGATGTCCCCTGTACAACAAGAGCTATAGAGGTTTTAAATGTATTTAGAAAAGATGAAAAGAAAAATTCTGATTGCACTGAAGAAATTTTAGAATTGGGTCCATCGAGAGAGGATAATTATTTTAAAGTACCAAAAATTATTAATGAATGAGTAAGTTAGTTGCTCCCAATAAATGTTTTGTTGACTATCTTTAATAAAAATTTTTTTATTTTAAAGCTTGGATATAAATTTATAATTTTTCTTATTTTCCCCCTCCTTTTGCTATGACTCCTTACGCCTATTAATAAATCATAAATAAAGTTAAAAATGTCTTCTTTACTTTCAAATATCCCAACCCTTTGAGGCGATCCTTTTTTTTTCAATAAAGGCTTAGTTTTTTCATAAGCTATTTTGTATTCAAACCAAGGAATCGAAGGCCAAAGATGATGGATGAGATGGTAATTTTGTCCCATTATTAATAAATTCATAAATTTGCTTGGATAAACTCGAGAATTTATCCATTTATTTCTTGATCGAAATGGTCTATGGGGTAAATAATCAAAAAATATTCCTAGAGTGACCCCTACCATTAATGCTGGGCCGAACCATAAATTATAAATTAAATTCATAAAGTCAAATTTCAAACCTGCCAATATGATTGTTATAAATATGGATCTTTCAATTCCCCATTGTAGTAATTCATATCTTCGCCAGAGTTTTCTCTGAAAGAAAAACACCTCATGATAAAAAAATCTTGGAGCAATTAGCCAAATTGGACCAAAAGTACTGACAATATGATCCGGATCATTTTTGGGGTGATTTACATGAATGTGGTGTTGTAAATGTACTCTCGTAAAAACTGGGAAGCTAAACCCTAATAGAATTGCTGAGCCATGGCCCATTGCTTGATTTATCCAAGGAACTGGATGAGCAGCTTTATGACAGGCATCATGAATAACAGTACCTTCTATATGTAAAGCTAAAAAAGCAGTGGCTACAAGTAAAGGTAAAGGCCAAACACCTCTATACCATTGCCATATGCTAAGAAAAGCGAGAAAATAACCACCAAAAAATAAACCTAATGTTGGATTCCAAAAACTTGGCGGATCTACGTAATTTTTAATCTCTTTTTGCCAATTAAATGTTTTTGAAGGATTAGTATTTTTTGTTGTATTTTTACTGGTTAAGTTTGAAATCGTTTCTTTTATTCTCTAAATAATATAACTAATATTTTAAGATGTTTGCATGTTCAAACATAAAGAATTTCCTTTAGGAGATTTTTTATTTAATTTTAATGTGTCAAATTAATCATCTTAAGAAAAAAAATTTTTAAAATAAACCTCTTTCAATTATTATTTTACTTGAGCGGTCGTGGCGGAATTGGTAGACGCGCGAGTTTTAGGTACTCGTATCTTAGGGTGTGGGAGTTCAAGTCTCCCCGACCGCACTTAAGGAAATTCTGATAGATAGTTTGTTTATTGATATCAACTCTTATACTTTAATCAAGAAGTTAATTTCATGAATAGTTTGATAATTTATCTGGGAACTTTTTATATTTTGGTTGGGACCATTTTTCTAACTGTACCGATAATTTATCTTGAGCTCGGGAAACCAAAAGACTTAATAAAAGCTTTTTTAAATTTATTAATAGGTTTGATTTTAATAATTAAAAATAAAACATTAGATGAATCATTTTTTGTAATTTTCCTTTTTTTAACAGTACTAGTTATTTTTTATCTAGTAGAACTTTTTTTATCTAGATGGTACCAATTGACAGACAAAGAAAAGAAAAAATTAATTACCTTTTTGGAGTTTAAGAATAACTTTTTGAAAATATTAGAATCTATAAATCTGGTATTTGGTGATTTCACGAAACCTTCAAATTTTTTTAATTTTGGTACTAATAATAAAAATACAACCCAAAAAAAGTGGGTAAGAAATGATAAAAATGATAATATAAAAGTCTGAAATCAAATATATTGGTTATTTGAAACTTCCCCCCAAAACTACAAGTCAATTAAGAAAGAATATAATGAATTAAATTTATTTAAATAATTCTTTTGATCACCAATATTTTTTATATCGTCATATGAAATCTCAAAATAGCAAAGAACAAAAATCAGACTTTTCTTATAAAGAAACTTTAAATTTATTAAAAACTGACTTCTCAATGCGGGCTAACTCAGTTGTAAGAGAACCTGAGATACAGAATTTTTGGGCTAACAATGATATTGATTTCCAATTAGGTTCAAACAATTCAGGCGAAATATTTACATTACATGATGGTCCTCCTTATGCAAATGGAGCTCTTCATATGGGTCATGCTCTTAATAAAGTTTTAAAAGACATAATAAATAAGTACAAAACCTTAAGAGGATTTAGGGTTCATTTCGTACCTGGTTGGGACTGTCATGGATTACCTATTGAATTAAAAGTTCTTCAGAATTTGAAATCTGATGAAAGAAAGAATCTTGACACCCTAAATTTAAGAAAAAAAGCTACAGATTATGCCCATATCCAAATTAATAATCAGAAGGAGGGTTTCAAAAGGTGGGGCATATGGGGAGATTGGAATAACCCTTACTTAACTCTCAAAAAAAGTTATGAATCAACTCAGATTGGAGTATTTGGGAAAATGTTTTTAAATGGCTATATATATCGAGGTCTTAAACCTGTGCATTGGAGTCCAAGTTCAAGGACTGCACTTGCAGAAGCAGAATTAGAATACCCTGATGAACATTATTCAAAAAGTATTTATGTTTCATTAAAAATCACTAAAATACCTGAGGAAATTCTATTAAATTTCATCCAAGAAAACCCTAATATCAAAAAAGATTTTTTTCAAAATAATTCTTTCATTACTATTTGGACTACTACTCCTTGGACCATACCAGCAAATGAAGCAGTTGCAGTAAATCCAAAAATTAATTATGTTTTTGCTATCGATGAAGAGAAGAAAATTTATCTTTTTGCTGAGGATTTATCTTCTGAAATAAGTAAGAAATTTAATAAAGATTTCAAGGTGCTTTTAGAAGTTAAAGGTTCCAAATTGGAAAATATTGAATATCAACATCCCTCTAAGACTAAAAATTGCAGAATTGTAATTGGAGGAGATTATATTACTACTGAATCAGGGACTGGAATTGTTCATACTGCTCCTGGTCATGGGATAGATGATTTTAATGTGGGTCAAAAATATGGTTTACCAATAACATGTGTCGTTGATGAAAAAGGTAACTTAAATGAATATTCTGCTCAATTCAAAGGATCAAATGTCCTGAAAGATGCAAATGATTTAATTATTGAGCATTTAAAAGGAAATAATTTGCTTTTACTACAAGAAAATTATAAGCATAGATATCCGTATGATTGGAGAACTAAAAAACCAACTATTTTTAGGGCAACAGAACAATGGTTTGCATCTGTAAATGGCTTTAGATCAACCGCATTAAAGGCAATCGAAGATGTTGAATGGATGCCAGAGACTGGAAAGAAAAGAATTTATTCTATGGTTGTTGGAAGAGGAGATTGGTGTATTTCTAGACAAAGGTCATGGGGAGTCCCTATTCCAGTTTTTTATAAAAAAAATGGTAATGACATTCTCCTTAACAAAGAGATAATTAATCATATTCAAGAACTTTTTAGTGAACATGGAGCAGATATTTGGTGGGATTGGGATGTAAAGAATCTTTTGCCAGAAAGTTATGCAAAAGAATCTGATCTTTGGAAAAAAGGAACAGATACAATGGATGTTTGGTTCGATTCAGGATCTAGCTGGGCCGCAGTATGTGAACTAAGAAGTGAATTAAAGTATCCAGCAGATCTTTATTTAGAGGGCTCAGATCAACATCGAGGATGGTTTCAGTCTTCTTTGTTAACATCTGTTGCAGTCAATAATAAACCTCCATATAAGAAAGTTTTAACTCATGGTTTTGCACTTGATGAAAACGGAAGAAAAATGAGCAAATCTTTAGGAAATGTTGTTGATCCAAATATAATTATTAATGGAGGTAATAATAAAAAAACTGATCCTGCTTATGGTGCTGATGTTTTAAGGCTATGGGTAAGCTCTGTAGATTATTCAGTAGATGTTCCAATTGGTTCAAATATACTCAAGCAACTTTCAGACGTTTATAGAAAAGTTCGGAATACTGCAAGATATCTTCTAGGTAATATTCATGATTATGATCCTAAAATTGATAGTTTTGAAATTGATCAATTGCCTCTCTTAGATCAATGGATGTTAGGCAGATTAGTTGAGGTTACAGATCAAATATCAAATGCTTATGAAAATTATGAATTTTCAAAATTTTTCCAAATTTTGCAAAGTTTTTGCGTTGTAGATCTATCAAATTTTTATTTGGATATTGCGAAGGATAGGTTATATGTAAGTTCTAAATCACAATTTAGGAGAAGATCTTGTCAATTTGTCATGTCAAAAGTTGTTGAAAATTTAGCCGTACTTATTTCTCCAGTGCTTTGTCATATGGCTGAAGATATCTGGCAAAATATTCCATATTCAACTGAAGAAAAATCAGTCTTTCAAAGAGGATGGCCAATATTTTCGCTGTCATGGAAAAATCAAATACTTAATGAGCACATTGCAAATTTAAGAAATTTGAGAGTTGAAATCAACAAGGCTATAGAAGGGTGTAGGAACAAACAAATAATTGGAGCCGCTTTGGAAACTGAAGTTAATTATTTACCTGAAGATAAATCTTTAAAAGATTCACTTTCTTGGCTAAAAGAATTTGGTAATCAAGATGTAGATTTATTTAGAGATTGGCTTATAGTATCAAACTTCCAAGTGGTATCCGATTTGGTGGAGAATTCTCTGATTATTGATAACAATACACTTGGTAAAATTCAAATAAATAAAGCTCAAGGTCAAAAATGTGATAGATGTTGGCATTATCAAAAAGAAACTTTTAATGGAATACAAAATACAAAATTATGCAAAAGATGTTCAAATATTATTAATTTTGAATTTATTTAAATCCAGTTTTTTTGATTCAAAAAGAAAACTGGGGTTTGATTTTCTCTTATAAAATTTTCTTCGGTTTCTGTTAACGGTGCTTTATAAAGTTTAAAGTTTGTAATCGTATAAGAAAGTGATATTACTTTTTTTTCTGAATCTATTTCAATTGGATGTGTTGTTGAGCTACTGTAACCTCTAAAAATAAGTATTTCTAATTGTTCTTTTTGATTTTCTTTTAAAATGAATCCCTCTAGTTTAAGTATCCTATCAGGCATCTCGGAACTTATTTTTTCAAGACTATTTATTAAATCAATTTTTGCCATTTTCCGAGAAGCAGGAGTTTCTTCCATTTTTAGGTAATTTGATTATTGACCATTGAATAAGGCCTAAAATATAGATTAATAATGAAAATAAACCTAAGAATTTTGATATCGGCTGGGTAAAGTTAGCTCCAAAGAAAAAATTAAATAAATTTTTTATAGTAATATATAAATCTGAAGAAGGTTGAAGCCATATTGCACAAGCATCCGAATTTATAGAAGAAAAGCAGTTGAAGTTTTTTAAACTCTGAATAAAGACATTGAGAGATATAAAAGTTATCGTCCATCTCCATATTTTTGTAGTTGTGGTAAGGGAGTAAGAAAAATCATATTCTCTTAATTCATCATTAATATCGTTCCAAAACCAAACTGAAATTGTCATTAATAATGTTGAAATATTTGTTATCACAAGAGCATAATTATACTTTCCTATTAAAAGTAGAAGGCTTATAAAAAATAAAAGGGATACTTTCCAATAAATTGATAGAAGTTTAATAACTGCTTTATTTCTTTTTTTAATTGACCAGAAGGATAAACTAACAGGAATACCAATAAGGAAAATTATTGAAAGTTGAAAGGATAGCCAAATAGAAAGTTGATTAAAAACGTTCAAAACTTGTTCTTTTTAAACACATAATAATTAAACATCAAACTGTTACTTTTGAACTTACTATTGTCATAGTTATGAATATTAGACATCCTTATATTATTGCCTAGAAATATATTGATAATTTTATGAGACAGCATGTTAACCCCCTTAGTAGTAATTTCAATCAAATTGAAAGAATACCTTCTTTGCAAGAAATGTTTGGTGATTCTAAATCGAATCTTCATTTGGATATAGGTTGTGCTGCTGGTGAGTTTCTGTTTGATTTAGCTTTAGTTAACACCAGTTGGAATTATTTAGGAATTGAAATCCGTGAGAAATTAGTCAAAAATGCTAAATTAAAAGTGCTTGAAAGAGAAATCAAAAATCTATATTTTTTATTTGGTAATGCTAATAATATTTTGAATGATGTCCAAAGTAAGTTTATTATCAAAAATCTTAAAAGCCTTTCTTTTAATTTTCCTGATCCATGGTTTAAAAAGAGACATTATAAAAGGCGAGTAATTCAGCCAGAATTTATTAACATTCTCTCCAATTCATTGCAAAAAGGTACCTTAATTTTTATAAAAACGGATGTAAAGGATTTATTCGATTATATGAATTACACCATATTAAGTAATATTTATTTTAAAACAATAGATAAAAAAGATTTTAATTATTCCGAAAGTTTTAATCCAAATAAAGTTAAAACTAATCGGGAAAAATATGTGATTGTTAACAAACTTGATATTTTTGAAAGGATTTATATAAAAATTTAATCCGTCGTTATCTTATTATTTTATCAATTTCTAAAAAAAGTTTGTTTGTTATTTCGCTTGATAAAGAATGAACTTTCTTATGATTTTTGGCCTCAACTAGAACTCTAATAACTGGTTCTGTGCCACTAGGCCTTATATAAACTCTACAATTGTCCGAATAAATTTTTTGAAAAAACTCTATAGTTTGATCAATTAAGATTTTGGTTTCTCGATTTAATTTATTAATATCAAAATCTAGATTGATATTGGTTAGTATTTGAGGATAAGGTTCGAAACTACTTTTTAGCCAATCATTTAAATTAATTTTTTTCTTTTTGCAATATTTAGAAATTTGAAGTGCTGTCAATATTCCATCTCCAGAAAAGTTATTGATTTTTGAAAGTATATGACCTGATTGCTCACCGCCTAAAACAGCTCTATTTTCCGTAATTGCGTCATGGACATACTTATCTCCCACATCAGTTCTATATAAAATTCCTCCAATTTTCTTCCAGGCCTTTTCAAATCCTAAGTTTGCCATTTGCGTTGATATTAATAGATTATTAGTGAGAATTTTTTGTTCCATAAGTTCTCTGCCCCAAAGAAAAAGAATGTGATCTCCATCTAAAACATGGCCTTTTGAATCTATTCCAATTACTCTATCGGCATCCCCATCGAAGCTAAATCCCATATCTGCAGGACTCTCTCTTAATGCTTTTTTTAATGGTTCCAGGTTAGTGGAACCACAATTCATATTAATTTTCAATCCATTTTTAGAGTTATTAATAACTCTTACATCAGCACCAAGAGACTGAAAAATTTGTTTTGCACAGGTTGTCGCTGATCCATAGCATGTGTCTAATATTATTTTCAATCCGCTTAAGTTTTCTCCACCCATTGTTTGGATTAGGCTTTTAATATAAACATCAATAAGATCTTTATTTGTGTTTAGTGGGATCACTTTTTTAGGAACTGATATATTTTGATTTAACTCTTCAATATATTTTTGAATTTTATTTTCAAAATATTTGTTAATTTTTTGACCATTATGATCAAAAATTTTTATCCCATTATATTCTGGCGGATTATGACTCGCAGATATCATGATCCCACTACTCAGGTTCTCTTGTTTGATTAAGAAAGGTATGGCTGGAGTAGGGCAGATCCCAAGATTTATAAATTTTTTGCCACTTTCATTTATACCTTGTGTTATCGCCTGAAGCAGAATATCTCCACTAATTCTTGTATCTCTTCCAATTAATATTGGATTTTGATTTTCTAAAGTCGAACCTAGTGCATATCCTACTTTGTAAGCTAAAGAATACGTTATCTCTTCATTGAATCTTCCTCTTATTCCATCAGTTCCAAAGATTGATTGCATAATAAGATTTCAGGAATCAAAGAAATTTTTGATAATTATTCATTTCTTATTTTATCAGTTGATTAAAAGCTCATAGATTTCAATTCTCTTTATTTGTTTAACTTATTTAAAATGCTTTTAGTAGATAATTCTTTAATAGTGCAATCTGAGAGTCAAGAGCAAATTTCAAAACCAAATTTTAAAACAATACTTATTTTGATTATATCTATTGTTATCGTTTCTCTGTTTTTGTTTAAAAATTTCTTGTTTAAATCAACTTATCTTCTAAAGAGTTTTGGAGAATTATCTGTTGACCCTGAAATAGCTTTTACAAATAATAAACCTACATTTTTGGAATTTTATGCTGAGTGGTGTGAAGTTTGTAAAGAAATGGCTCCAAAAGTTTCTGCTTTTAAAGATGAATACGAAAAAGATATAAATTTTGTTTTTCTAAATGTTGATAATCAAAAATGGAGTAATTACATCCAGCAGTTTTCTGTCAACGGGATTCCTCAAATTAATCTTTTTGATAATAAGGGTAATCTAATATCTACTTTTATTGGTAAACAAGATGAAATAAAAATAAGAAAATCTATTAATAATATAAAAAAAGAAGAGAAACATTTTGAGGAAATAATTAATTCTGAATTTTCAACAATTCAAGCAAATAAAAATAAAGAGGTTAGTCCTCGCAGTCATGGATAATTATTACCAATCTAAAGATTTTGATACAATCGGAAAACTTTTTTTAAAAATAGACTTGCAATTTTGGGCTATAGACTTGTGTTCTTTTTGGGTGCCGTGAGCTGATCTTAAATGAATGTAATGTATCCACGATCTGCATGATCCAGACATATAGATTCTTGTTGGAGTTGCTAATGGTAAAACAAATCTCGCACATTCTTTGGCTACGCCTTCAGCTAGTAAATCTTCATATAATTCTGAAGCAGCCTGAAAATGCAAACCTATT
This sequence comes from uncultured Prochlorococcus sp., assembly GCF_902522795.1. Classification (GTDB taxonomy): domain Bacteria; phylum Cyanobacteriota; class Cyanobacteriia; order PCC-6307; family Cyanobiaceae; genus Prochlorococcus_A. The sequence continues at coordinate 39,318 of NZ_CABYWZ010000014.1, read as the reverse complement.
TTTTCATTGAATCTTTTTTTTAACTCATCAGGGAGATCAGGAATTGAATTTTGCCTGTTTTTAAAATCTTGACGCCTTAACTCTGGTAAAGGAATATTACCTAATTGGGAACTATCTGCATATCTCTGTGAAAATTCCTGGAAAGTAAATGATCTATGTCTTAAAATTTGAGCAGCAATTCCTCTGTTAGTTTCTATTTGTAAGGTCATAAATGACTGTTCAAAAACGCTCCAATGTTCATTTTTAATGCAATAACTCAATAATTTTGAATAGTCTTCATTTTCCTGATTTTTTGGATTACTAACTCTTGCAATGTAAGCCATTGTTTTTTCGGCATCAGGAGTTAGCGAAATTAGTTCAACTTTACTCATTTTAGATCTTTGCAAGAGTTACTTTTTCTGGTTGGTTTTGATATTTACCTCTTCTATCTTCATAGGTTGTAGAGCAAGGATCGCCTTCAAAAAAGAGAAGTTGGCAAATACCCTCATCAGCATAAATTCTGCAATCTGCACCTGAACTATTACTAAACTCTAAAGTTAAATGCCCTTCCCAACCTGCCTCTGCGGGAGTTGTATTAACAATTATTCCAAGTCGTGCGTATGTACTTTTGCCTATGCAGATTACAGTTATATTTTCTGGCACTTTCATCTTTTCTAAAGCGACTCCTAAACCATAGGAGTGAGCAGGAAGAATAAAAAAGTCTCCATCATTATCATGGTGAAGAACAGTTTTCTCTAAATTATTGGGATTAAACTTTTTAGGGTTCATCACAGTCCCAGGGATATGTCTGAAGATTAGGAATTCTTTTGATGAAAGTCTTAAATCATACCCATAAGATGAACATCCGTAACTTAAAACTGGCTTTTGTTTATTGTCAGGCTCAAGATGTCTCACCAAATTTGGTTGAAAGGGTTTTATCATTCCTTCCGAAGCTTTTTGATTTATCCAGAGATCATTTTTTAGCATTGTTTTATGAGCGAAGCTCGGTAATTTGGTTGGCCATTAATAATAGATCTTTAGGAATATCTGTACCAGTAAGGATTACATCTCCTGATATAAATCGGTTTTCAAGTGTTGAAATCAAATCATCTATATGAATAATTTTCATATCAATAGCTAAAAAAATTTCATCAAGTATGATTTGATCATTCTCTCCGGACTGTAGTTCTTTTTTACAAAAGTTCCATAATTCCAAAGTAGATTCATGAATAGATTTTTTTAAATTTTTATTATCTTCAATTGATTCAGATTCATATTGATCAAAGGAATGCGATGATCTTATCCAGGTTAAATTACCACAAAGCGTTACTGGATTATCTACTCCTTGTTTGACCCCTCCTTTCATAAACTGTATTAAGAGAACTTTCCTGCCAAGAGCGGCATTTCTTAGAGAGTCTCTAATGATAGATGGGTAGCTTCCTCGATATGAAGATTGATATATTTGAATTTGTCCGTTTTGTGTAACTCTTTTTAAGTTAATTTTGTTAGCAGTATTTATATTTACAACATTAGGATAACTTTTGGAATAGTTATGAGATGTACTAATTACCATTATTAAGATTCTTTCTACATACAGTATAATTAGAATCTATTGACGCTGCATATAGTGTAATTTTACTTAAAAAAGGGTTTAGCAAGTGGAAACTGTAAGAAAAATAGCTTATAGATATTCTAATAAGAATTGAAAATTGTTACTGTTGATACAAGATATTTTAGAGTGTCTCCTTAAATTTTTTAATAGTCAAGATATTTATGATACCTGCTTCAAGAGGATTCAACCGCTTTAGTTCGCAACAGTCAGGACAAAGTAAAATAAACTCCGTTGGAGAACGTTTTCCAGTCAATAGAACTTTAATGGAGGTTATTAAAGGTCTAGATGGAGCAAGCACAGAAATGGTTGAGAGATCTAAAACAATATTTTTCCCTGGCGACCCTGCTGAAAGGGTCTATCTAATAAGAAGAGGAGCGGTAAGACTGTCAAGAGTTTATGAGTCAGGTGAAGAAATAACTGTTGCTCTTTTAAGAGAAAATAGTCTCTTTGGTGTTCTATCTCTTTTAACAGGCCATAGATCTGATCGTTTTTATCATGCGATAGCATTCACAAGAGTTGAAATGATAACAGCACCTGCAAATTCTGTTTTAAGAGCTATTGAGGAAGATGCATCAGTCGGACTATTACTGTTACAAGGCCTTTCAAGTAGGATCCTGCAAACTGAGACAATGATAGAAACTCTTACACATAGAGATATGTCATCTCGTTTAGTAAGTTTTTTAATGGTTCTTTGTAGAGACTTTGGAGTTGCAGGTGAAAAAGGTATTACAATAGACCTGCGTCTTTCACATCAGGCAATTGCTGAAGCTATTGGTTCTACAAGAGTAACTATTACTAGATTGTTGGGAGATTTAAAGGATTCAGGGCTGCTTAATATCGAAAGAAAGAAGATCACAGTGTTCGATCCAATTGCTCTTGCAAAAAGATTTAATTGATTCATCATAAATTATGATGTAGTGAACGTATGAAAAAGTGTGGCTTGGATTTTAATTGTTTTTTTAATATTACTAGGGGGATTAATTGCACCATTTGGGGATATTCTTGGAACAAAGATTGGTAAAGCTAGATTTAGTATCTTAAAATTAAGACCTAAAAAAACAGCAACTATAATAACCATAATTACTGGGGGTTTTATTAGTTCAATATCAATAGGGTTATTGATTTTAGTTAGTGAAGAATTCAGACAAAGACTTTTTGTTGATATTCCTTTCTTGCAAAAAACTTTAGATGAAAGTAAAAAGGCTTTAATCCCTTTACAGGAAGAAAGAAAGGAACTTGAAGGTAAAATTATTCAAAAAGAAAAGGATTTAAATCAATTAAAAAATAATATTAAAGAATTTAGGAGAGGAAATATTGTTATTAAAAGAGGCCAAACTTTATTTATTGCTGAAATTAATTCCAGCTCAAATATAAAACTAGACTTAACAAAAATCTTTAATGAAGCTGATAAATTTGTTAGGAAAATTGTTTTCCCAATAAACAAAGAAGCAAAAAACATTCTTTTGTGGAGACCTAGCGATATTACAAAAATTGAGACAACTGCTGGTAGAGGTGGTAACTGGATTTTATTAATTAAATCAGCAACAAATGTTTTAAAAGGGGATAATTATGTTTTTGTATCTCCTGATTTATTAGAGAATAAATTTGTAGTTAAAAAAGGGGATGTTATTACAAGTTTAATTCTGGAAGAAAATGATTTAAATCTTAAATCAATAAATTTAAAAATTAAATCATTGCTTAGAGAAACAAGGGATGAAATCAAGTCAAAAGGATCACAAGTTAGTGAAATTAATACAAATGGAAATTTTGTAAAAAAAATTAGAGACTTTCTTCAAGAAAATCAAAATATCAAATTTAAGTTAGAAGTAGTATCTTTGAGAGACAGTAAAACTGTAGAACCCATAATCGTTGAAATAAATATTTTAAAAATTGCTTCTTAAATGCCTAGAGTATTAACTATTGATCCAGGGAAAAGTAAATGCGGCTTAGTCTTAGCTGAAATAAGTGAAAAAAAAGTTTATGAAGCGATAATTGTTAGAAGTACATTACTGGAGAATTATGTCAGAAATTTACTTACCACTGATGACATATCACTAATCATTATTGGCAATGGTACCACCAGTAAAGAAATTAGAGAAAAACTATATTTTTTTAAAAAAGAAATAATAATTTTTGAGGAAAAAAATACTACTTACAGGGCTAAAGCAAGATATTTTGAACTTTTTCCAATTAGTGGTCTGAAGTTTTTAATGCCTAGAGAGGTTTTTATTCTTAATAAAAATCTTGATGCGATATCAGCCTTGATAATCCTAGAAGATTATTCCAAAATCAAGTTTACTTTAAATCAAAATATAGATTTTAAAACTTGGCTGAAATAGTAAATTTATATTCATTACCTGCTTCTAGTTCATAATCTTTTTTTAATAAAAATCTCAATAAGGAATCCTCAATTAATGCTCTTCCCAAAGGTGGATTTACTGTTAATAAACCTTTATGAAAGGACCATGTAAAAGTCCACTTAAATTGACTAGCTTCCACAACCCCTTGAATTTGCTTTTTTGAGAAGCAATATTCCTTAACACTTACATTGGCAATCGTTTCAGGTTTTGAACGCATTTTTTAAGGTTGATCTTTATCAAAAGAATTTAATTCATTTATTATAGATTCCTCCTTTTTAGTATTTAGTTGTTCGAGGGATTCTATTACTCTCCTATACACTTTATCCAATATTGGTTTTTCTTCTATTGAAATATTTCCTAAAACATGTGAAATGGTATTGTAATTATTTTTTCCTTTTTCAAGAGGCGGTGAACCAATACCAATTCTGATTCTATTAAAGTTTTGAGTTTGCAATTTTTCAATAATACTTCTAAGACCATTATGTCCACCTGAGCTTCCTTTTTTTCTAAATCTTATTTTTCCAAGGGGAAGATCTTTATCATCGACTATTATAAAAATCTGATTTAAATTTATTTTGTACCAATCAACTATTGCTCGGACAGCATCACCACTGTTATTCATAAACGTATTAGGTAAAAATAATCTGAAAGTAGAATTATTGATCTGAAATTCTGAGCAGGAACTTTTAAGCTTATCTTTTAATAAAAAATTTGAATTATATTTTTTCGAGAGGACTTCAAGCAATAGAAAACCTATGTTATGCCTACTATTTAAATACTTTTTACCAGGATTTCCTAATCCAATTAAAAATATTTCTTTCATTGTTTATAACTAAATCTCTTTTTGTTTGAGAATTATGAATATATACAAACTATAACTAATTAATAAAAACAAAAATTTAAAAAAAATTATTTGGCAATTTTTACATTAACCAAATAACTTTTTAGGAAAATTACAGAAATTTAGTTTCCGTTCCAATCTACTGAGAAACCTTGTAGTAGTAACGATTGGTTATAAATTTGTAGAAGAATAACTAAGAAAACCAAAAGTAGTAGACCAATTACTGTCATGACAGGAACTGCTCCCCAACCAGGTACAACTTTCCCTTGTCCTGAGTTGCCAATTGCTTTTAAAAGACTTCCTAATGCTGTTTTTTGACCCATGTTAAATTCACAAAATCGGATATTATTTCGCTATTGTATAAGAACTAATACATAAATTGTTTACAAACTTAGCAAAATTGATGCAAACTTTATCATCAGCTCCAGATCCTGCAGTTTCTATAGCTGTAACAATTCTAGCTTTACTTTTAGCTTTGACCGGTTTTGGTCTTTGGACTGCCTTTGGACCTAAAGCAGCCAAGCTTACCGATCCTTGGGACGATCATGATGATTAATAAATCTTAAAGTATTTCAAAATTTACCAAAAATACAAAAAGTAAACAATTAACCATAGTTTAATTATAAATTTAATAGGATATAAATCTGTCAGCACTAGTAATTCCATGCTCGCCTTAAAAATTTCTGTTTACACTATTGTCTTTTTCTTTGTTGGAATATTTCTTTTCGGATTTTTAGCAAGTGACCCAACAAGGACTCCAAATAGAAAAGATCTAGAAAGTCCCCAAGATTAATAGTTTTAATTAAATTCTTAAATTGATTTCAGGTACATTAAAAAATTAATATTTTTCTCTTTGCTTTTTATTAGTTTCATTTAGCCATCAAAAATCAGCTGAATTATCAAAATTAATAAAAATATCAATATTCAAAATAATAAATTTCTCTTATGGACCAAGGTTTTGGTTAACTATTAAAAGAGTATTAAATTCTATATAGGGTAATTCATTAAATTTATTTTCAATAAGGTTTTCATTCTCAAGCAGTGTTGAAGTTGCATCCCATTCACCTGATAAAAACATTTTTCTTGAGCTTTCTTTAATCTCAAGATTTAAACTTAAATCTTTTGCTTTTGCGAATGAATTTTTAAGGTCAATTTCTAAAAATAAAAATTTATTATCGCAATAGTTTTGTATCTCTTCTATAGAATTCTTAGGTAGAGTAAAACATGGAATTCCGATTGCAATACAGTTACTGTAAAAAATATCGGCGAAACTCTCTCCTATAATTGCTTTTATACCCCATCTCATAAGCGCCTGGGGAGCATGCTCTCTGCTGGAACCACATCCAAAATTGCTATTAACAATTAGTATCGAGGCATTTTTGTTTTCCTCAAGATCAAAAGGATGCTTACCTTTTAAAGTTTTTCTATCGTCTTCAAAAACAGATTCACCCAATGAATCAAAGTTAACACACTTTAAAAAACGCGCTGGAATTATTCGATCTGTATCAATGTCATTACCAATCAACGGGATACATTGCCCGTTAATATTTGAAATTTTTCCAATTGGTTGGGTAAACTCTGATTTCATCAGTTAATAAATTCTCTAACGTCACTGACTTTGCCATTAATTGCAGCAGCGGCAACCATTGCTGGACTCATGAGAAGTGTTCTTCCACTGGGAGATCCTTGCCTACCCTTGAAATTTCTATTACTAGAACTCGCACTAACTTGATTACCTATTAGCTTATCTGAATTCATTGCTAAACACATTGAGCAGCCAGGCTCTCTCCATTGAAATCCAGAATCCTTAAATATCTGATCAAGACCCTCTTGTTTTGCTTTAGTGGCTACTTTTTCTGAACCTGGAACTGCAAATGCTTTGACATTCTTAGATACTTTTTTGCCTTTTAATACTTTGGCTGCAACTCTTAAGTCACTGATTCTTCCATTTGTGCAACTACCTATGAAACAAACGTCTACAGGAGTATCTTTTATTAATTGTCCAGGCTTGAAACTCATATATTCATAAGCCTCTTCTGCAACTAATTTATCATTTGGGGATAATTCATCTAAAAGAGGGATTTGTTGATTAATGCTTATACTTTGGCCGGGAGTAATCCCCCAGGTTACAGTTGGTTCTACCTTAGAAGCATCTAATTTAATTACGTCATCATAAATTGAATTTTCATCGCTTTTTAATGATTCCCACCATCTAAGCGCTCTATCCCAATGCTCATTTTTTGGAGCATATAATTTATTTTTAATGTAACTAAAGGTCTTTTCATCAGGGTTGATGTAGCCGCATCTTGCTCCTCCTTCAATAGACATATTGCATATCGTCATCCTTTCTTCCATTGATAATTCATGTATCGCAGGTCCTGCGAATTCATATGCAAAACCTACTCCTGCCTTTACACCAAGTTTATTAATTATATGAAGGACTAAATCCTTAGCATAAACACCCTTAGATAATGTATTGTCACACCAAATCTGCCTCACTTTCAATTTGTTCATGGCTAAGGTTTGGGTAGCAAGAACATCTCTTACTTGACTTGTACCTATACCAAAAGCAATTGACCCAAAAGCTCCATGAGTTGAAGTATGAGAATCTCCGCAAGCGATTGTCATTCCTGGCTGGGTTAGGCCTAATTCCGGTGCTACTACATGAACTATTCCTTGATTACCACTACCAATATTAAAAAATCTTATTTTATGTTCTAAGCAATTCTTCTCAAGTGTTTCAATCATCTGTTCAGCGAGATTATCCTTGAAAGGCCTGCTCTGATTATCTGTTGGCACAATATGATCAACAGTAGCAACAGTTCTATCAGGGAATTTTACTTTTAATTTTTTGTCCTTTAAAGCACCAAATGCTTGAGGACTCGTCACTTCATGGATAAGGTGAAGACCAATAAATATTTGATCAGATCCTCCAGGAAGACTTGAAACCTTATGTAAATCCCAAACTTTATCAAATAGGGTATCTTGACTCAATTTGTAAAAATAGTTACTTACTATTCGATAATAGGATTAATCGGAGGCTGTTCAAACACACATTTACACTTAGTCTTTGAATTTCTATTCGATTTCGTGTTGAGTTAAATAGTTTTTTTATATTTGTTATATGATTATTTGGTCCTGAAATTGAAATATAGACAAGTCCAACCGGTTTATCTTGACTGCCTCCTTTAGGCCCAGCTATTCCACTAATTGCTATTGCCCAATCTGCTCCTAATTTTTCTTTTACATTAATTGCCATGGCCTCACAAACTTCTTCAGAAACAGCTCCATATTTTGTAAGCTTTTCTTTAGAAATATTTAATAATGAATTTTTTAGTTCATTACTATAGGAAACAATACTACCTTGAAAAACTTGAGATGAGCCTGATATTGAGGTTAGTGATGAAGATAGAAGGCCTCCGGTGCAGGATTCAGCAAAAACAATTGTTTCGTTCCTCTTGGTTAATTCTTTTATTAAAACGCTAGGAAGAGTATCGTTATCCTCTCCAAAAATAAATTTTGAAAAATCTTTTTTCAATTTTTCTTTAATAGGTTTAATTATATTTTTTGCTTCTAGGTCGTTCTTAGCTCGCGCGGTGATTCTGAGTTTAACCTCTCCTAAGTTTGCATATGGAGCAACGGTAGGGTTTTTAAGATTTAATAGATCATTAATTTTTTCAGCGACGCTTGATTCTCCAATACCCGCAAATTTAAGAGTATTTGAGAAAAAGGAATAATTATCTGAGAATTTGGTTTTAATGAAATCATACGCCGTCTCTTCCCACATAGTTTTCATTTCACTGGGTACTCCTGGGAAAGTAAGGATAGTAAAATCTTTTACTGGTTCCCAAATCATTCCTGGGGCAGTGCCCCTAGGGTTATTAATAATTTGAGCATTTTCTGGGAAGAAACATTGTTTCCTTAAGCTGGAGGAATCGTCCTTGAGCTTTGAGTTTGAAAGTTTTTGTTTAATTTCATCCCATAAAAGCGGTCTTTCAAAAAGAGATACATTAAAAGATTTGGCTATTGCTTCAGTAGTTAAGTCATCTGGTGTGGGTCCCAAGCCACCAGTTGTAATTAGAAGATTACTTCTTTTCGATATTTCTTGAATTACTTTTATAATTCGATCACAATTATCACCGACAGTTGATTGCCTAAAGTGATTTAAGCCTAATTGAGATAACTGTTCAGAAATCCATTGAGCATTTGTATTGATAATATTTCCTAAGAGTAGCTCTGTTCCAATAGAAAGAATTTCAACTCCCTTGGAGTTAGGACTCATTTAATTGATGCTTCAAGTTTGCCTTCATAAAGAGGAAAACGATTACATAAGGTTAATACTCTTTCTTTACATTTACTTTCAATCAGTGAATCGTCTGGGTTAAGTAATCTATCAGCAATAATATCACCAACTTCAGTAAAAGCATCCTCATTAAAGCCTCTAGTAGTTAGAGCAGCAGTTCCCAACCTTAGTCCGCTGGTTACAAAAGGTGATTCAGGGTCAAATGGAACAGTATTTTTATTTGCAGTGATATTAACTTCACTTACAAGTAAGTCAGCAATCTTACCAGTCATATTGATACTTCTTAAATCGAGTAAAACAATATGGTTATCAGTGCCTCCACTAACGATATTAATACCTCTATTTATTAAAGTCGAAGCTAGAACTTTTGCATTTTTAATTACTTGTTGGGAATAATTAACGAAATCTGGCTGCAAGGCTTCTCCAAATGCAACTGCTTTAGCTGCAATTATATGTTCAAGGGGGCCACCCTGAGTTCCAGGGAAAACAGATTTATCAAATTTCTTTCCAAATTCTGCATCTTTACACAAGATAAGTCCCCCTCTAGGTCCTCTTAATGTTTTATGAGTAGTTGTGGTTACTACATCACAATATGGTATTGGATTTGGGTGAAGTTTACTTGCTACAAGACCGGCGATGTGTGCAATATCAGCCATTAAGAATGCACCAACTTCATCTGCAATATTTCTAAATGACTCAAAATCGATTGTTCTTGGATAAGCAGAATATCCACATATGATTAATTTTGGTTTTGTTTCAAGTGCTATCTCTCTTATTTCATCAAAATTTAATTCACTAGTTTCTTTATTTACACCATAGTGAACTGCATTGAACCATTTACCACTCATATTTACTGGAGACCCATGAGTTAGGTGTCCACCATGAGATAAATCCATCCCCATGATTGTGTCGCCAGGTTTAAGTAGACTTAGGAAAACAGCAGCATTTGCCTGCGCTCCACTATGGGGTTGAACATTAGCCCAATTTGCATTAAATAATTTTTTCGCTCTCTGAATAGCTAATTCTTCGATTTCATCAACAAATTCACATCCCCCGTAATATCTTTTTTGGGGTAATCCCTCGGCATATTTATTTGTAAGTACGGAACCTTGAGCCTGCATAACGGCAATTGATGCGAAATTTTCGCTTGCGATTAACTCAAGATGAGTTTCCTGCCTATTTTTTTCAGAGTTAATAAAATTTGATATTACTGGATCACTTTCTTTAAGATTTTGAAGAATATTCATTGAATTTGATAAGTAATACCCATAATATAAACGATATTTTTTAGAAAAATATAAAAAGAATATTTCAGAATTTTAAACGCGCCTGGAGAGATTCGAACTCCCGACACCCTGATCCGTAGTCAGGTGCTCTAATCCACTGAGCTACAGGCGCATAATTATGTAATATCTCTGTTTCAGGGTCTCTTAGTCAACTAGATTTCGGGTAAAATATCTATTATTAACAATCTAATTATTAATATGCCTATAAAATGGTACGGAAATGGTGACTCAGAAGATCCTATATATAAACATTTTTCTCGAATAGTAAATTTTGTTATTCACTGCATGATATTTACTGCCATTTTAAGTGGCACTTGGCTTTTAAAAGAGATTAAATATGAAATCAGCTATTTTAATAATTTTGCAATTGTCTGGTCAGTTCTTTTGGCCTCCCATTTACTTTTCGTAATTATAAAAAAACCTAAAGATACTTCAAAACAATCAACTTAAATTAATTTCTATTTATGGACTCTCAGGTAAGTATAAGTGATCTAGAAAATGTTATTTCCGAAAAGGTTTTTATAAAAATAGAAAAGTGGAATTTGTATCTTGGAGACGCTGGACTAGCTAGGCATCTTGCTATTGAATGCATCAGCAATAAAGATCAAGGCCCATTGGAGGCTGCAAAATTAAGTCTGAAAGCAATAAATGTAAAAGTTGGGGATGGTGTTAATAGTATTCCACTGATTAATTTAATCACTAACCCACAAATTCTAGAATTAGAGGAGATTTTGGAAAGTTTTTTTTAAAAACTAAATATCTTTTTTTGAAACTTTAAATTTATTTACTTTCAAGAATTTTGTAAGTAAAAAGTAAATCACAAAAAAAGTTAGAGTTCCAAATATTAATAATAAAAATTCTGCAAAATTTGAATTGAAGTTATTCGTAGTTTGGAGAATAGTAAAAAAAAGTGTGCTATCTATAAATGCTGCTAATGACATGAGGCTAATTTTCCTCAATAAATCTAAGTTAGGTAAATGGATATCTTCATTTCGCAGATTAGAAGAAAGCAAAATACAGACTATAAGGTTTACTATTACTGAAGATAAAATTATCCCCACAACTCCAAAATTATATGGAGAAAGATTCCCAAAATTCTTAATTGGGGCACCAATTAAAAACCAATCAAAAAAAATATTAAATAATATCCCTGCAAATGAAGACTTAAAAGGGAAGTTTGTTTTTTCTATTGAATAGTAAGTTCTTACTAATAAATCTCTATAAAGATAAAATGGTATGCCAACTGCATAAGCAATTAATATATTTTTTACTTTTAAAGTTGCTGAATAATCAAAAGATCCTCTTTGAAAAACTAATTGTACTATTTGATTATTGAATGTTATGAAAAATCCTGTTAAAAAAATAGCTGTCAAGAAACAGTACTCTACCCCAGATATCAATTTTTTTTGGAGACCTCTTTTGTCTTTTTCACTTCTTAATTTAGAAAATTTTGGAAGTAATGGCAGAATCAAGGAGTTAGATAATATGCCTAAGGGGGCTTGAATAAGAAAGTTTCCGTAAGCTAGTCCAGATGCTGCGCCTTGAAAACTTGAAGCGAAAAACATATCGATAAAAACATTAATTTGACTTAAACCTGATGAGATAGATGCTGGAATAATTAGTTTGAAAATTCTCCTCTCTTCATCTTTAAATAAATTGAAGGTTGACTCTAATCTCAAGAGACCAATTTTATTTATTTCCCAAATTTGAACAACAAACTGAATTAAAGTTCCTGTCAAAGTTGCAAATGCCAGTAATCCCGTGTAAGTCAAGAAATTGGAAGATGTATTTTCTTGGTTGAAAATCCAACTAAATAAAATAAAAAAAATAATAGTTACGCTTGTTATTGCAGGACTTATGCTTGATAAAAAGAATTTTCTTTGGGAATTTAAGGCGCCAAAACTTAAACCTATGAAGCCGGATAAAGGGATGCAAGGTGTAAGTATTTGTAATTGGTAAGTGGCAATAGATTTTGCTTCGTAACTTAAATTCGGGGCCAATAAATCAATTAATAAACTGGAATTCGAGTAAATCAATATGGCTAAAATTATTAATAATATTGAGAGTTTTATGCTTACTTGAGTTAAAACAATCGCTCCATTTTTTTTGTTAAGTGGAGTTAAAACTGCAACGATTGCGTTATGCAAGGGACCATTAATACCCCCAATGATTATTAGTAAAAAACCAGGAATTATATATGCATAATTAAACGCGTCGTATGTTACACCAACCCCAAAAGCAGCAGCTATAAATATTTGTCTTATACATCCAGCTAATTTACTTAGACTGGTACCAAACGAAATTGAAAAAACATTATTTTTTAAAAATGAATGCATTTGGAATCGTCTAAATTTTTCAATAAGTTTAAGTTTCAATTATATTTAATTTCTAACTAACGACATATTTATGAATGATCGGTTAATTGATTTTGATCCATTAATTGAAGGGGTTTTAATTAAAAGGTATAAAAGGTTTCTTGCAGATATTGAATTAGAGACTGGTGAGGTAGTAACTGCCCATTGTGCTAATACAGGACCAATGAAGGGACTTTTGAGTCAGGGAGCAAAAGTAAGATTAAGTGTTTCTAATTCTTCAAAAAGAAAATTACCTTTTACTTGGGAACAGGTATGTGTTTTAAATGCAAAAAAAGAGGAGGTTTGGGTGGGAATTAACACCCTATTTGCAAATAAGTTGATCAATAAGGTTATTGAGAAAAATTTGATTGAGGAAAAAATCGGAGAAATAGATAAAATTAAACCTGAAGTTCCTTATGGAAAAGATAAAAAAAGCAGAATTGACTTTTTTTTAACTCCAAAATCTTCAAATCCTGATAAACGTAACATTTACATAGAGGTTAAAAATACGACTTGGATTGAAGGTAATGTAGCTCTATTCCCAGATACAGTAACAAAAAGAGGTCAAAAACACCTTATTGAATTAAAGGAACTTATTCCTGAAAGTAAAAGTATTTTAGTACTTTGTATTACTAGAAAAGACGCTTGTTTTTTTGCCCCTGGAGATGATGCAGATCCTTTGTACGGCAGTCTTTTTAGAGAATGTTTAAGTGCAGGAATGATAACGATTCCATGTTCCTTTGAATTTCATAAAGACCACGTATCATGGAATGGAATTAAACCTTTAAAATAGTCGAAAAACTTGATATTTTGAAACCCAAAAAAATAATTTTTAAATTTAACAAAGAATTTTTTAAGGTGCAACTATAAAAATGGTAACAACAACTACTAGACACGGATAAGTTTTTTGAATAAATTTAAATTTGAAAGGAAACAGCACAAACTGTTTTTTTGCAGATCTAATTTTTTTTTATGACCACTGCTTTGCAAACGCCTCAAAGGCGCTCTAGGTCCAAACTTCAAGATGCGAGTCTTGTCAATGGACCTATGCTCCTTTTGAGGAGTATTCGAGGATTTAGTTCAAACCGCTCTATGTTGTGGCTTGCAACTGTTCCCCTAGCTTTGTTTGGTTTAGGTATTTTTAATCTTTCAGCTCACGCAGCTGATTTACCTGAGTTGAATGCAGCTTTCCTTGCTAACAATCTATGGCTTTTGATCGCTACTATTCTAGTGATCTTTATGAACGCCGGTTTCGCTATGGTTGAGGCAGGTATGTGCCGTTCTAAGAACGCTGTTAACATTCTTGCTAAAAACCTCTTTGTATTTGCTCTAGCTGTAACTTCTTATTGGTTTATCGGCTACTCATTAATGTACGGAGGAAGTGTTGCTGACGGTTGGCTTTATTTTGGCGGCTTATTCTTTGATCCAACAGTTACTGCAGATATGGTAACTGATGCTGGATTAGTCCCAACTGTTGATTTCTTGTTCCAGTCTGCTTTTGCAGGAACAGCGGCAACTATCGTTTCCGGTCTTGTTGCTGAAAGAGTTAAATTTGGAGAATTTGTTGTTTTTGCTGTTGTATTAACTGCATTTATATATCCAATTGCTGGAAGCTGGAAATGGAATGGTGGTTGGCTTGATTCTTTAGGTTTTGTTGATTTTGCTGGTTCTTCAATTGTTCACTCAGTTGGAGCATGGGCTGGTCTTGTAGGAGCTATGCTTCTTGGACCAAGAATTGGCAAATACTCTGATGGGAAGCCACAGGCTATGCCAGGACACAATATGGCTATAGCTACTTTAGGTGCATTAGTCCTATGGATAGGTTGGTACGGATTTAACCCCGGTTCTCAACTTGCTATGGATCAATGGGTTCCATATGTTGCTGTAACAACTACTTTGGCAGCAGCAGCTGGAGCTATTGGTGCAACTATTGTTTCAACATTAACTTCTGGTAAGCCTGATCTTACAATGATAATTAACGGAATCCTTGCTGGTTTGGTTAGTATCACTGCTGGTTGTGGTGATATGACTCTTGCTGGAGCCTGGTTCGCAGGACTAGTAGGCGGAATAATCGTTGTATTTTCTGTTGCAGCACTTGATGCCGCTGAGATCGATGATCCTGTAGGTGCATTCTCTGTTCACGGAGTTTGTGGTGTATGGGGTACTGTAGTTATCGGTCTTTGGGGTACAGCTGTACAAGGTGATGGAGCAGGTATGGGATTGTTCAATGGTGGAGGTATTACCCTCCTTCTAGTTCAAGCTCTTGGTGCCGCAGCTTATGCTATTTGGACACTAGTTACTTGCTGGATCGCCTGGTCTGTAATTGGAGGATTATTCGGTGGAATCCGAGTATCTGAAGAGGAAGAGACTCAGGGCTTAGATATTGGAGAGCATGGAATGGAAGCATATCCAGACTTTGCATCTGCTAAATAATCTAATTGAAAATTGATTTAAGAAACCTGACTTATGTCAGGTTTCTTTTTTTTTTCGAAAAATTATTTAAAACGTTGTAATATAAAATAATGGATACTCAAGCTTTTAGAAGATCTCTTCATCATTCTGATAGATACAATAGAAGGGGTTTCGATTCTCCAACAAAAAGAGCTCAAGCTTTAGAAGAAGCTTATCAAAGTGATTTGATAAGTTCTATTAGGGATAACGGTTTCACTTACTCTAAAGGCAGACTAAATATTAAGTTGGCCCAAGCTTTCGGTTTCTGTTGGGGAGTTGAAAGAGCTGTAGCAATGGCTTATGAAACTAGAAGACATTACCCTAATGAGAATATTTGGATAACAAACGAAATAATTCATAATCCCTCGGTTAATGATCATTTAAGAAAAATGAATGTAAAATTCATTTCAGCTAAAAATGGAATTAAAGATTTTTCTTCAGTTTCTAATGGTGATGTTGTCATACTTCCTGCTTTCGGAGCTACTGTTCAAGAAATGAAACTCTTGCATGAGAAAGGTTGTCATATCATAGATACAACTTGTCCATGGGTTTCTAAGGTTTGGCATACAGTTGAAAAACATAAAAAACATATTTTCACATCTATTATTCATGGAAAATTTAAGCATGAAGAGACTCTCGCTACAAGTTCATTCGCAGGTAAATATTTAGTTGTACTTGATCTTGAAGAAGCAAACTATGTATCTGAATATATTCTGGGGAGAGGTAATAGAAATGAGTTTATGAACAAATTTGCTAAAGCTTGTTCTGATGGATTTGATCCTGATAAAGATTTAGATAGAGTGGGTGTTGCAAATCAGACAACTATGCTTAAGAGCGAGACTGAGGAAATTGGAAAGGTTTTTGAAAGGACGATGTTAAAAAAATTTGGACCAGAAAATTTAAATAGTCACTTCTTAGCTTTTAATACTATTTGTGATGCAACTGAAGAAAGACAAGATGCAATGTTCTCTTTGGTTGATGAAGATCTTGACATTCTAGTAGTTATTGGAGGCTTCAATTCTTCCAATACTACTCACTTACAAGAAATAGCAATTACTAAAAATATTTCTTCTTTTCACATTGACACTCCTGACAGGATATCAGTTAAAGAAAACTCAATATTTCATAAACCACTAGGAGCAGAATTAGAACTTAAAAATAATTTTCTACCTAGTGGAAAAATTAATGTTGGAATTACCTCAGGTGCATCAACTCCCGATAAGGTCGTAGCAGATGTTATTGAAAAGTTAATTGATATTGCTTCCTGAATATGTTATTCATTTATAAATTTGCTTAGTTTTTTTAATTTATTATTTAGATAATTCCAAAAGATCTAATTTATTAACTAGAATAATGAAAAATTAATGAAGTATGGAAGACAAAGCACAAACTAATCAGGTTCAAACTGCAAGTATGAATAGAACTAAAGCGCCACAAAAAGTTGAAGTTGTAGTTGCTAATTCATCTTCAGGGTCAGAAGTGAATATCCTCGGAGAACTATCAATTTTTGTTTTAAGAATAGGTTTTTGTGCTTTGATGATTCATCATGGCCTAGAAAAACTTCAGGATCCGCAGGGTTTTGCTGAGTTTGTAGTTGGTAAGTACTTTACATTCTTGCCAGGTGATCCTGTTATTTGGACTTTTGGAGCAGCAATTACTCAATTAGTATGTCCAGTAGGATTGGCTTTAGGAATTTTTGCGAGGCTTTCTGCACTTGGTCTATTTTCCACCATGGCATTTGCTGTATATTTTCATCTCCTTGATACTGGACTAGAAGGTTTTCCTCTGGCAGTGGTTGAAGGTCATAATTATGCTTTCGAATTGTCTTTCATATATGGGGTTATTTCTCTTTACTTTCTATGTGCAGGTCCAGGCAGGTTATCTCTATTCAGAAAAACAAACAAAATTACATATTACCCAAAATCAACATAATTTAATGTAAAAAATGCCTTTTTTGGGTGAATATCATAGAAATTCCTTTCGAATTACACATATCAATACTTTCTTGGTCTCTTAGACTTCCACCAGGTTGAATAATAGCTTTTATGCCATAGTCATTTGCTAGTTCTACAGTATCTGCAAATGGGAAAAATCCATCGCTGGCCAAGACAGCATCAGAACATGAACCTCCAGCTGCTTTTAATGCAATTTTTGCTGCTCCAACTCTATTCATTTGTCCAGCTCCAATACCAATTGTTTTTTGGTCTTTTGCAATAACAATGGCATTGGATTTCACGTGTTTGCAAATCTTCCATGCAAAATTTAGATCCAAGTTAATTTGATTACTCGGCTTTTTATTGGTTACTGAAATCCAATTTTCAGTTTTTTCTTCACTATCATCAGTATCTTGAACTAGTAATCCTCCCATTATTGATTTAGTAGAAGTTTGATTCTTTTTTGGAATTTGATCTTTTGAAAACTTTAAAATTCTTAAATTCTTTTTTACTTTTAAAATTTCTAAAGCTTCCTCATCAAAAGATGGGGCGACGACACATTCTAGGAAAATATCTTTGAGTTGAATTGCGGTCTCTTTATCAACATTTGAATTAAAAGCAACTATGCCTCCAAATGCACTAACTGAGTCACATCCCAAAGCATTCAAAAATGCTTGAGAAGCTGAATAACTTATAGAAGCACCACAAGGATTATTGTGTTTAAGAATAACAGAAGCAAACATATCGGTTGTAAGTTCATCTTTTTCTGTGTAGCCAAATTCTAAAACTGTTGAAAGTGCCGAATCTAGATCCAATAGATTGTTATAACTTAAGTCTTTACCTTGAAATTGCTCTGCGGCGTTCCATCCTATGTTACTCAAACCATACCAAAAAGCTTTTTGATGTGGATTCTCCCCATATCTTAAGGTTTTGATTAACGGATAAGATTCAATATATTTGGAAGATTTTAATCCTCTTTCTTTTTTTATCCAATTAGATATTGCAGCGTCATAGTCTGCTGTATGCTGAAAAGCTTCAAGGGCTAATTCTGCTTTATATGAATCCTCTAATTTACCTTTTTTACTTTCTTCAAGAAAATTTTGATACTGACTGGGATCAACTAATACGGAAACGTTTTTATGATTTTTAGCTGCAGAACGAATCATTGATGGCCCTCCGATATCGATATTTTCAATAGCATCTTCCCAATTAGCTCCCTGACCTACAGTTTTTTTAAAAGGATATAAATTGACAACTACCAAGTCAATTAACTCAAGATTGTTAGCTTCTATATCTTTTTTATGTTCCTCGTCATTTCTTTTAGCCAATATCCCCCCGTGTATTTTTGGATGTAAAGTTTTAACTCTCCCTCCAAGAATTTCAGGAGAATTAGTAAAATCTGCCACTTTAATAACTGGAATTTTTGCTTCTATAAGATTTTTGGCAGTTCCTCCACTTGATAGAATTTTATAGTTAAATTGCTCTACCAATTCCTTACAAAATGGGATTATATTTTTTTTATCAGAGACACTTACTAAAGCTAATGGAGACATTATGGGAAAGTTTACTTACTTAAGAATATAAACATGAAATATGCTATCAATCATGAATTTGTCTCGATTAGCTCTCAAACTGCAACTCATAGAATTATTTTGATCCATGGTTGGGGAGCTGATTCAGATGACCTTTTAACATTTGGAAAGGAGATGAATGAAAAAATAAATCTTGATTTTGAGGTAATTTCTTTGAGGGCCCCTGGATTGCATCCAAGTGGCCAGGGAAGACAGTGGTATGGCTTATACCCACATGATTGGAATGAAGCTGAGGTCGAAGTAAATAAACTTTTACTGACATTAAAAAAATTTGATACTGATCAGATTCAACTAAGAAAAACAATTTTGTTTGGGTTCTCACAGGGGGCGGCAATGGCAATTGATGCAGGATTTAAATTAAATTTTGGATTAATTGTTGCTTGTAGTGGTTATCCTCACCCCAATTGGGCCCCTGGAGAAAAATGCTCACCATTAATTATTAGTCATGGCTTATTTGATGACGTAGTGCCAATAGATGCTTCTAGGACTATTTATGAAAAAGTAAAGAGTAAGTCTTCTGAATTTTGTGAATTAATAGAATTCGATGGATTTCATCAAATTGATTCAAATTTAATTAATTTTATAAGTTCAAATATAAGTAATATTTTTTAAACAAAAGCATATTCGTATTCTTCAATTTCTTCCCAATCATCTGCAGTAAGTTCTAGACCTTCAAATATTTTTTCTTCACCAATTCCTTCAACTACAACTTTAAGTGATGGAAATAGGAAATGATTTTCTTCAGCATATTGGGCGCTAAATAAACCTTTTTCACCCCAAAAAAACCTATCTGTGGTATGTTCATTTCTTCTGACATTGAAAACCGAAGGCGCAGATAAACCATTTTCAGCTATGAATCTTCTTGCTGCAGTAACTGGTTTATGTTTGCCAGTTTCGATATGATAAATAGGTACATGTGCCATTACTCTTTGGCCAGCCAATCTTCTTCTGCTGATTCTTTTTCTTTTTTTTGACATTGATTGGTACTCCTGAAATTATTAATGAGATTAGCCTTAATAACTTTACTAATCTTATATATGTGATTTTAAATGCACTTCAAATTACATAGAGGACCCATCAACCCCTGATGTAGCTTAAAATATGATTAAATATTCATATTTAAGGCTGGCTAAAGTCAGACCTCTTTATATATCTTAATACTTTTTTCATATTTTACAAGCCTTTTTCAAGTTTTTTTTTTAAAAAATTTCTATAAATTTCTTTAATTATGAATCTTTCAAAAAAATTTGAAGAACTAATTATTAGACAGCTAGAGAGTTTTGGTTGCTCAATGGGCGTGACTAATTTAGTTATGTATCTTGCTTCAGCTAAGCAAGGAACTAAAGCATCTTTTGAAATGATTGGTCAATGGCCACAAATTGATAGGCTACTTACATCAATAGAAGATGATCCTTCACTAAAAGTTTCATCGCCTAATAGAAGATGGTACCCGCTTCAAGAGAACAATATTCTACTTGGTGTCCTTAGGGTAGAAACTGATTTGAAGGGCGGAAATTGGCCAGCATCTCTTGATTCTAGATTAAAAGCGCTTTCAATATCTTTAGCAAAATGCGTATCTATCGAATTAGAACGACAAAATAAACATGAAGAAATCAATTATTTAAAAAATCAGGTCAATGTCATAATCCATCAATTAAGGAATCCATTGGCTGCTATTAGGACATATGCAAAATTACTAATAAAAAGACTTGGTTCAGATAATAGCTCTATTGAAATAGTCGAACGCATGATAATAGAGCAAAAACAAATTAATCAATATATGGATTCTTTTACACAATTAAACTCACCTATTAAACTTCCTCTAGAAATTGGGGAGGAAAGATTATTATTACCACCAAATTTAGATAATAAAAAGGTAATAACTGTTCAGAGTTTATTGAAGCCAATATTAGAAAGGGGTAAAGCTAATGCGGACTTAGAGAATAGAGATTGGACTGAACCTTCTGTTTGGCCAGATTGGACTTTATCGCCATTAAAAGCAAAAAATGCTGTGATTGCCGAGATTGTGGCTAATTTATTAGAAAATGCGTTTAAATATGCCCAAAAAGATGCTGAAATTGGACTCTCAATTACGAATAATGGACTTTGTATATTTGATGATGGTAAAAAAATTAACAAAAATGAAAATGAGAAAATTTTTGAAAAAGGTTTTAGAGGATCTGCCGCTAAGAAGAAGGACGGCACTGGTGTGGGACTTTTTTTGGCGAGGAAATTAGCAAAACAAATTGGAGGAGAATTGAGATTACTAGAAAATAAATCGATTAATAGTACTGAAAAATTAAAAAATCTAAAGAAGAAAAATATTTTCTATTTAGAACTTCCTATAAAAGAATTGCATGCATAAACAACATTGCAGTTTCAACTAATACAACACTTGCACCACATGCATCTCCATTGAAGCCTCCAATTTTATTCCCCAGTATGTTTGGGATAGAATAGCTTAGAAAAATACCAATTAAAATAAGAATTAAAAATTTAATTAATATTGTTTGGGATGTTATTGAAGCAAATTGGTATGCAATGTAAATTAAAAGAAAAATAATGGAGATTAAAGATTCTTTTTTAAATCCATTCCAAAACTTTTTGTGACTTATAGATTTTTTCTTATGGCTAATATATTTAAACTTTTCTATAAAAAATAAATTTGAAAATCTTCCCCAAAATAAGCATATAGGTAAAACAAAAATCATTAGGTTTTGAATTTTCATTATGCAAGCAATTTGAATTAAAGTTATAAAAACCAAAGCTTGAACGCCAAAGGACCCAACTTTACTGTCTTTCATGGCTTTTAAACGTTTCTTTTTACCTGCAAAAATACCATCGAAAGTATCCATTAAACCATCGAGGTGTAGACCACCAGTAATTAAATATCCTGAGGCTAAACATATTAATGCAGATGCATAAATTGACCAAGAGTTTGTTCTTAAAAAAAGAAAAATATAACTCTGTATTGTTCCAATAAAAAATCCTAAAAGCGGCGCAAATTGTGCAATATTTTTAAATTCGGGATTAATAAAAGGTATCTTTGGAAATGTCGTATAGAAAATCCAAGAGCCTGCCAAATTTTTTATTAAATATTTTTTGATGAGATAAAAATAGAATCAATATTAAATAATAGGGTAGATTAATGAAAAAGGATCAAAAAATTTTATAAATTATCGTGTTTGAATTTGAAATTACATCGAATTGCAGTAATACAAGGGCAAGAACTGGTATATTTCATACACCAAATGGTCAAGTAAACACACCAAAATTTATGCCTGTGGGTACTTTGGCAACGGTTAAAGGAATTTCATCTGAGCAGTTAACCTCTACAGGATCAGAAATGATTCTCTCAAATACCTTTCATCTTCATTTACAACCTGGAGAAAAATTAGTTAAGGAATCTGGCGGAATACATAAGTTCATGAATTGGCCTAAGCCTATTCTTACTGATTCAGGAGGGTATCAAGTTTTTAGTTTGGCCAAATTAAATAATATTTCTGATAAAGGTGTGGAGTTTAAAAATCCAAGAGATGGTAGTCATGTATTTTTATCACCTGAAAAAGTGATGCAGATTCAAATGGATCTTGGATCGGATGTTGCGATGGCTTTTGATCATTGTCCTCCACATACAGCTAACGAAAATGATATTGAGGAATCTTTACAAAGAACTCATTCATGGTTACAAAAATGTGTTAAGACCCATCATAAATCCAATCAAGCATTATTCGGAATAGTTCAAGGTGGTAAATATCCGAGATTGAGAGAATATAGCGCAAAATTTACAAGTTCTTTTGATCTTCCCGGAATAGCAGTAGGAGGTGTAAGTGTAGGCGAGGCAGTCGAACAAATACATAGTGTAATTAATTACGTCCCGAAATTCTTACCAATAAATAAACCAAGATATTTAATGGGAATTGGCTCTTTACAAGAAATTTCTTTGGCTGTTGCTAATGGGTTCGATTTATTTGATTGTGTTTTGCCTACAAGACTAGGAAGACATGGGACTGCATTTTTTAATGATGAAAGATTGAATTTGCGAAATGCTCGATTTAAAAATGATTTTTCTCCGATTGACAAAACTTGTAAATGCGAAACCTGTAAGTCCTATACTCGTGCATATTTACATCATCTAATTAGAAATGACGAAATATTAGGCCTAACCCTCATAAGTTTGCATAATATTGCTCACTTAATAAGATTTACCAATGCAATTTCTACTGCAATTAGTGATAATTGTTTTACAAATGATTTCGCTCCATGGAAAACGTCCTCTATTGCTCACCATACATGGTAACGTCTTATCATAATTAATTAAATTATCAAAAAGGTGCTCATTCTATTTAATACATTCGCTGAATTGCCTGAGGCTTACAAGGCTTTTGCTCCAACTGTTGATGTTCTTCCACTGATTCCTCTATTTTTCTTTTTATTGGTATTTGTTTGGCAAGCTGCAGTTGGATTTAAATAAAAAATTTATTGGTTTAGATTGTCAGTATTAGAAGGGATTTTCAAGTAAAATCGCATCTCCAGAATTTTCTACAGCACACTCTATAAAATCAGCAATTTTTAAAGCTCTTGAGGCTTGCTCACCATCTACCTCAGGTATTTCTTTTCCTTGAACGCATTTGAGAAAATGCTCCAGTTCTGCATAAAGAGGTTCAATAGAGGTTGTACTAACTTCTTCAACATATCCATCGTTTCTATATACTAATTCTCCATGTTCTGCTGTGTATGATTCATGAGACTTTCGATGGATTTGTAAAGAGTGATTTAAAAAATCAGTTTCTACTAGACCATTTTGGCAATGTGCACTTAAATTTCTGATTTTTTTGTGACTCATTTTGCTGGCAGTTAAGCTTGCAATTACATTATTTTCAAAAACTAAAGTAGCATTGACGTAATCTATTAACCCTTCGCTATTTCTTCCTCCAACTGCAGCTAATTTTTGTATTTTTGAATTTACAAGCTCCAAAATAAGATCAATGTCATGAATCATTAAATCCATTACCACAGATACATCATTTGCTCTGTCTGCATGAGGACTGTGCCTCCTTGCTTCTAAAACAACAATTTCTTCATTATTTACTATTTTATTTAATTCTCTAAAAGCAGGATTAAATCTTTCAATATGCCCAACTTGTAATAGACAGTTACTTGCATTAGCAGCCTCTATTAAAGATTTTGCTTCCAACTCGTTAGCTGCAATTGGTTTTTCAATGAGAACGTTAGCACCTCCCTTGAGACAATCCAGTCCTACTTTTTGATGAAGTAGTGTAGGGACAGCGATACAGATAGCATCAACTTTTGGAATTAGGTCCTTATAATCCTTGAACCATTCACATTGAAATTGCTCAATAGCTAATTTGCCTCTCTCTTCATTTGGATCTGCGACTCCAATGAGATTCGCATCTTTGAGTAAACTTAGTACTCGAGCATGATGCCAGCCCATATTTCCTATACCTATGACTCCAACCTTTACGGATGATGAGGTTGGTTGCATAATTTCAAATCCATATATTTATTATCATTATCCTCTATGGGGAGTCACATTTAGCTTTTAGGGAAGATTATTTTAACACGATCAATTTTTGGACCTGACATAGAAATAACTTCAAATTTAATGTTATTAAAATCTAAAACGTCGCCAATTTTTGGAATCATTTGAAATTTTTCTAACATAAATCCAGCAAGGGTATGATAATCAGTACCTTCTGGAATAGAACATCCTAACTTTTTATTGATTTCAATAATTTCTGATTTTCCAGCTATTGACCATTTTTTAGAGAAATTATCTAACATTCTCATGTCTGAATAAATTCTATTATTGAGCATTTCCTCTCCAACAATTTCGCCATTTAGATCAGCTGCAGTTATTAGTCCCTCTGTTCCACCGTGTTCATCAACTACTAGTAAGAACGGATTGTAATCTCTTACTATTGGAAATATTTCTGCTAATGAACATGTTTCTATTATTTTTGTTACAGGTAAAAGGAATGGCTCTAATAGTGTATCGGCTTCCATTTCACCTTTTGATATTGGCTTTGCTAGATAACGCAAATCTAATACACCTAATACATCATCTAAAGACTCATCAATCACAAAGAAGCGCGCATGTCTAGTTTTATCTACTTGTTTCATAAGTTCTGAAAAGGTTATATTTTTTGGCAAAGTTACCATTTCAGATCTTGGAATCATCACTTCTTTAACCTGCGTATCTTTTAAAGCAAAAACTCCTTCAAGAATATTCTTCTCATCTGGTTTTAAACCTGTTACGTTATCTGTTTCTATAAGAGTTTCTAATTCTCCAGCAGATAAACCCGAGTTTAAAGAATCCCATTTGTTATTTAAATTGAACAAGCCTAAACAGGCGCTAGCAAAGAATTCTATTGTTTTCACTATAGGATTCATAGCTTTTCTTACGGCATCGAATATTGTAGTTAACCTTAATGCAGCAGATTCTGGATTGTTAATTACCAAAGCTTTTGGAATTAGTCCAGAAACAAGAGTAACAACTAAAACAACAAATAAAAATAATAGAAGATCATAAAATCTATTTGATAAAACATTGCTTTTCCAATAATCATTAGCCAGGTTATTGCTGAGCCATCCAATTGCAATTAATGAAATTGTTACTCCAAATTGAGAAGCAATTAATGAAGATCTAAAGCGTTTTTGAATTTTTAAAATTGAAAATGCCCCTTTCTTTTTTTCTTCTATTAACCTTAAAACTTTACTTGGTCTTATTAATAAAAAAGAGAGTTCACTCGCTGCGAAAAAAGCTGGTAAAAATAAAAGAAATAAAAGTAGAGTTATTTTCATTCAATGACAAATGAAGAATGGGGGTGGCGAGGATCGAACTCGCCTTAGCCAAATTATGAGTTTGGTGCATTCACCAGATTGCTACACCCCCAGTGGAGTTTATGTAATTTTAATTACATTGAATTTCAATATACAATATAGAAATAATATTTCAAAAAACACCTCATTAGGAAGTTTTTGTGAGATTTCTTTTTTTTCTTCTAATCTTTAAATATAAATTTAACTTTTACTAATGGGCAAATTTTCAGATAATTATGATTTAAATAGAGCAAAATTATTAAAAAGGTTAATTGAAAAATCTTACAAGAAAGGAAACTTCACTTTATCTTCAGGAAAAAAAAGCAGTCATTACATGAACTGTAAACCAGTATCATTAAATGGTGAAGGCTTAAACTTAATAAGTGATTTATTTTTAGAGTTAAAGGACTCAAGTTCAAAAGCTGTAGCAGGATTGACATTAGGTGCAGATCCTCTTGTGAGTGGACTAATTGTTAAAGCGGCTTCGCAAGGACTAGACCTTGACGGTTTAATAATTCGAAAAGAAATCAAAAAATACGGAACCAAAGCTGGTATCGAGGGCCCTATATTAGAAGAAGGAACTTTGGTAACTGTCTTGGAGGATGTCGTTACAACTGCTGGTTCAGTTATAAAAGCTATAAAAAAGTTACGAGAAAATAATTATGTTGTTGAGGAAGTTTTGTCTATAGTTGATAGGCAAGAAGGGGGATCTAAGGCTCTTGAAGATGAAAATGTTAAATTGAAGAGTCTTTTTACAATAAAAGACTTTTTATAATTATTTCAAAATGCAAGATATAAAAAAAAAGTTTTGGCTTGAAAAATTTGATTGTTTTTCTGTTACTGGAAAAGATGCCAGAAAATTTTTAAATGGAATAACAACTGGTAATATTCTCAATTCACAAAATAAAGTCATCAAAACTTGTTTTTTAAGTCCAAATGGAGTTCTAAGATCATTAATTGAAATTATTTTTTTAGAAAGAAACTTAGAAGTAATTATCTTGGCTGGTAACACTAATGAAATAATTGATTACTTTAATCAAATTATTTTTCCAGTGGACGATGTCCTTTTAAGTGAACCTTTTTTGATAAATAGAATTCAGGAAATTGATGAATCTAATTCATGGAGAACTTACCAGCCTATTTTCTTCAAAACAGAAAATAAAGAATTTGAAATATATACAAATAAACTAAATTTACTAAATCTCAATGATTTAAAACTTTGGAAGATTAATCAGGCAATACCCTCATTAGAAATGGAAATAAATGGAAAAAATAATCCTCTTGAGCTGGGATTAAAAGATCTTATAGATTTTAATAAAGGTTGTTTTTTAGGACAAGAAACAATGTCAAAAATAAAAAATGTTTCTTCTTTAAAACAGGAAATAAGAATTTGGAAATCATTTGATTCTAATTTAGATTTAGAAGTTGAAGATAAAAATTTATATATAAATTCTGCCAATGATATTTCTGTGGGCAAAATTACTAGTTTTTTTAAATCAGATTCTCAAATAAAAGGTTTAGCAATGATAAAAAGAAAATATTTAGAGGAAGGAAGTTATTTTTTTTCAGAAATTTTTGGAAAAATTATTATAAATAAATCTGTAGGATCAATTTTTCTTTAATTGATTTTTGATTAAATATTCTGCAATTTGTAGAGTAGCCAAACAATCGTCTTTGTTATATTGGATAATTTTTTTTAAAAATATTTCGTTTTCTGTTATTTGATATTGAATCCACCAATAAAGGGCTTTCGAGCCACTTACATTTTTCTGCATCCATTCAAATCCAAGCCAATTAGAAACTTTTTTTAAGCCATAGTTTTTTAGTGGTAATATCCAAGACTTTCGTATTAGGGTATGTAAGTCTATAAATCTTAAAGTAAGTAAATCAATTTCATCAAAACTAAAATTTAGGTTTTTAGCAATATTAATTATTGCTGTTTTTTCAGTTTCTCCATAATGCAAAACTGGCCATTCTTTCTGTGAAAAAAGTATTTCAATAATTTTCCTGTATGTTTCTCTTTTATTATTTTTGAGATTTAAGATTGGCTCATAAATAAGATCTTCTTTTTTTGTAAAAAAATTATTTATTTTTAAAAAACCATATAAAAAGTCATGCTTATCGTCTGGATTTGACTCAATATCAAATATATAAAATCCTGAACATGTTTTTTCGAAAAAATCTTTAATATCTTTTTTATTTGAAATGCAATATGGTTCCCCAGAAATATAAGCTTGTGCTTGCTTTATAAATGTAGAGGCTTTTTCATACTTTTGATCGTTGAATTTAGATAATTTCTCTCCAAGTTTTTTTTCGTTACAAGCAGCTAATGTTTGGGTATTAGATATTCCATTTGTTTTGAGTAATAAGGCCGTTTTGGATCCTATTCCATCTATATCTGTCAGATATCCATTCTCTTTTGCTTCTTTGTCACAAAATTTTTGCCATGAACAAATAGTACATTTTTTTCTATCTTGAGTTATTTCAGGCATAAATCCCTCCAAGCATTCATTCAAACTTAGTAAAACATTTAAAACTTTTTTTCTTAATTTTTTATTTAAATAAATTTCTTCAAGATTAACTTTATTACCAAAACTTGAAATTACTAATCCTTTTTCAATTTTAGATTCTTGAAAAGTACCCAATAGAATAGAACTAAAAGCTAGATCGAATAAATGTTCTTTAGTGGTTTTGTGGCCTAACTTATAAACAGCAGGTAAATATTTATATGACCCCCATTTACTTATACCTTTAGTTTTTAAAAGTAATTGTGGACGTATTTCTGCGTTAATATTTTGTAAAAAATTTCCTTTTATTTTTAATCCAATTACTCCTTTGTAACCATTTTCGCATGCTCTTAATCCTGTATATATTTCACCATTACATAATTTTGAGAAAATTTGAAACTGATTAATTTTATCTATAGCTTTATGGGGAGACCAAACTTCATAAGATTTATCACCTTTAGAATCAAGCCATGCTTTTCTTTTGCATCTTATAAAACTTTTTAAATAAAGAGTATTCAAAATTTTTTATTGGCGGTTTTAAATTTCACTAATATAAATTAATATAGATAATTAAAAGAAATCAAGGAAGTCTTCAATTTGCAAGGTGACACATTAGAGAATATAAAATTTGGAACTGATGGTTGGAGAGGAATAATTGGATTTGATTTTAACCTCTCCAATCTTTCGAGAGTTGTTGTCGCTGCTTGCCAAGAGTTGCATTATCAATACTTTAAAGAAGTTAATTCAAAGAAAATTTTAATTGGATACGATCGTAGATTTATGGCAAGTGAATTTGCCAAGCAGATAGTACCTTTTATAAGAGGATGTGGTTTGGAACCGATCTTATCTAATAGCTTTGTTACAACTCCCTCCTGTAGTTTCTACGCCAAAGAAATGCGTTGTTTAGGTGCCTTAGTAATTACAGCAAGTCATAATCCATATAATTGGCTGGGTCTAAAAATAAAGAGCTTTAATGGATGTTCTGTTGATGAATCTTTTACAAGTGAAGTTGAAAAAAGATTAATGCTTGGAAATTCAATTGAAAAATTAGAGGATGCAAATCAATTAGTAGATATTAAAAATTTTCATTTGGATAGAATCAAATCCCTTTTTGATATTGACTTTATTTCAAAGAGATTGGAAAAAATGAAATTAAGAATTTTTGTAGATTCTATGCATGGTTCAGCTGCAAATTGTATGGCTAAAATTTTTGCTTCTAATGATTCAGAATTTATTTCAGAAATCAGAAAAGATGCTGATCCTTTCTTTGGAGGAAAACCTCCTGAACCTCTTTTGAATTATGTAGATGATCTAAAACAAATACTGATAAAAAATTCAACAAATGAAGTGAAAACTCTAGGAATTATATTTGATGGTGATGGTGATAGAATTGCAGCAATTGATGAAAAAGGAAGATACTCTAGTACACAAAATTTACTGCCATACTTTATTCATTATTTGGGCGGAATTAAAAATAATTCTTATCCAGTTTTAAAGACTGTTAGTGGTTCAGATATTATTAAAAATATATCAGAGAGTCAGAATAGAGATGTTTTTGAACTTCCAGTTGGCTTTAAACATATTGCAGAGAAAATGATTCAAGAGAAAATATTTATTGGAGGAGAGGAATCTGGGGGAGTTGGTTTTGGTGACTTTATGCCTGAAAGAGATGCTCTTTATGCCGCAATGATTTTATTAAATGGAATTGCTGAAAAATCTCAATATTTATTCGAAGCCTTAGATGAAATACAAAAAGATTTTGGGCCAAGTTTTTATAAAAGGATTGATATTAAATTTCCAAATCAGTCAGAAAAAGATTCTGTAGAAGAATTTATAATAAATAATATTCCTGAGAAAATTAATAATCATAAGTTAAAGAGTATCTCAAAGATAGATGGAATAAAGATGAGAATTAATAAAAATTTTTGGCTTCTTTTTAGGTTTTCTGGAACGGAACCTCTTTTAAGGTTGTATTGTGAAGCACCAAAAGAATCTTATCTAAATGAGGTATTAGAATGGGGTCAAGAATTTATAAATTTTCCAGGAAAATAAGGGTGAAAAATTTATATTTAGCGAGTAAGAATAAAGGTAAAATTGAAGAATATAAAAAATTGCTTGCTGGAGTTAATTGTAAATTATTACTTCAGCCAGAATCATTAGAAGTTGAAGAGGACGGACTTACATTTAGAGATAATGCAATTAAAAAAGCGAGAGAAGTTTCAAGAAAAACAAATAATATTTCAATTGCAGATGATTCTGGAATTTGTATTGAAGCATTAGATGGTAAACCGGGCATTTATTCATCAAGATATGCAGAAAATGATCAGAAGAGAATTGAACGAGTTTTAAAAGAACTTGATGGAGTTCAGAATAGAAGTGCTTTCTTTATTGCTAATATTTGTGTCTGTTCCCAAAATGGTGAAGTGATTATAGAATCTGAAGCTAAGTGTAATGGCAATATTATTTTAAGTCCGAGAGGAAAAGGTGGTTTTGGATATGACCCAATTTTTGAGGAGAGTTCTACAGGATTAACTTTCGCAGAAATGAATAATGATATTAAAGACTCTTGTAGTCATAGAGGTAAAGCATTAAAAAAAATTATTCCAGATTTAATTGAAATTTTTTCTTAAATTCAATTTACCCAAGATCCATGAAGGCCATGGGGTATTGAAATTGGTAATTCATAAACAGCTAATTCTTTTAAGTCTTTTGAGTCTAATATCACTAAATCACTGCCTCTTCGTTCTCCATTCCATAAAAGTATAAATAAAAATCCCTCATCTTCTTTTGTAGAGTTTTCTGATGGAACCATAATTGGTTCACTTACGAATCCACTTGGACCTGCTGACCAAGAAATCTCTTCCTTTGAAGTTAAATCTATTTTTTTTATTGCTTGAAGTGGTGCGTTGCCCAGCTTTTGAGATGTGCTTGCCATCCAACTAAAAGTTGCTTTTAATCCTAAAAAATTAGGATTAACAACTGCAAATTCACAACATTGTTCACTTATAGTTTGAAGTTCACAAGTTTTTTTCTTCAGATCGATAATTGATCTTTTCAGTTTTCCTTCAGGATATTTATCAAAGTCAATATCTCTAAAATTCTCGTCAGGACCAACTGATGGGAAATCATCATAAAAAATACTATCTAATACGATTTTTGAATTTTTTTCAAATGCATTCAAATGATGAAAAACGAATCCTTCTGGAGCATCTATTGTTAACGGTGGCTGACCTCTAAATAATCCACTTTCTCTGGGGATCATAAAAAACTTTGCTTTTTTATTTGGGTTTGACTTTAGACATTGTGCTGCTCCTCTTTGACCCATTACAAATGGAAGAGGATTGAAATCAATAGCATTCTGTAAGAATATTGCCCAATTAGTTGTAATTGCGAAATCATGAAGGAATGCAAAGCCATTGAAGGTATCTTTTCTATCGAACATGAGCTCCCCAGAATTTGTACCAGCATTATTAAATTCCATTAATCTGATAGTACTTTTTGGCCCGGTTTGTACTCCAAAAGTGACTAAAAGTTCTGAAGATGCATTTGAGTTTAGGTCTGTTTTGGGATGGGCACTGAAAGCTTCGTTAGGCTTGAGTACCCCTTTTAATGTTGTTAAACCAATAGTTTCGAGACTATCAGGATCCATTGCATGTGGACCGGCTGCTTCCCATAATGCAAGAATTTCATCTCCTAATTTAACAACATGAGTATTAGCGATATTCTTGAATTTTAGATCTAATGCATTATTTAAAATTCCTCCATTTTTTTGGGTTCCAAAAACACCTCTATAAATAAATTTGTTTATTTTTTCCTCTTCCAAATATCCTTTAGTTTTAACAAATCTATTTGTTAAGAATGGCTGACCATTCTCGAATTTTATGGACGTTATCATTCCGTCACCATCAAATGGATGATGAACCCATTGTCCACCTCTCTCTAATATTCCTGGTCCATTTCTTAATAATGTTCCGTTTAAATTTTTAATATTATTACCTTTGCTAATTTTTAGAAGCTCCTTGGTTAGCTCCTTTTCTACATTTTGATACGCACTTGACCAATCTTCTTTATTAAAACTTTTAAAATTATCAATTTTTTTGTCTTGTAAATTAGTCACAACAAAATAATTACTTTACTTATTTTCGCCAAAAATCAACTGAATTGTGGCTGATAAGAAAAAATTTCTATTTTATTGATTTTCTAGCATTCCTTTACTGCTTGGAATTGAATCAGATCTTCTTAAATCTATTTCTGTAGCCATTCTCATTGCTCTTGAAAAAGCTTTAAAGCAAGCCTCAACTATATGATGTGAATTGCTACCTCTTATTTGATTAATATGCAGGGTTATACCACTGTTATTTACAAAGGCAATAAAAAACTCTTTTACTAGTTCAGTATCATAATTACCAATTCTAGGAGCTTTTAACTGAAGATCATAGGATAGATGTGGTCTTCCGGAACAGTCTAAAGTCACTTGAACTAATGCTTCATCTAATGGGGCAAAGAAATGTCCAAATCTACTTATTCCTTTTCTTTCTCCCAAGGCTTTTGAAAATGCTTTGCCTAAAGCGATTCCTACATCTTCATTTGTATGATGATCATCAATATGGGTATCTCCAATTGCTTTTATTTTTAAATCGAATAAACCATGACTGGATATTTGATGAAGCATGTGATCTAAAAATGGTATCCCAGTTTCAATCTCGGAAATCCCATTCCCATCTAGGTTTATAAATACAGAAATATCTGTTTCATTCGTTTTCCTTTTTATTTCAGATTGTCTTAAAGATGACATTTTTATGCAAAAAAATTTAGTTTACATTCCATTAATGCAGTAACCCGCATCAACATAAATTGTTTGGCCTGAAATGCCGCTAGAGAGATCACTTAATAAAAAAGCAGCGGTATTACCTACTTCCATTTGAGTGACTGTTCTGCGTAAAGGAGCCTTTTCTTCAACATTGTGAATCATATCTAAAATGCCACCTATAGCAGAACTGGCAAGTGTTCTTATAGGCCCAGCACTTATTGCATTAACTCTGACTTGTTTTTCGGGCCCAAGTTCTGCAGAAAGATATCTTACTGAAGCTTCTAAAGCTGCTTTTGCAACTCCCATCACGTTGTAGTTAGGAATCGCCCTCTCTGATCCTAAATAAGTTAAAGAGACAACGCCAGCACCATCACTAAAAAGTGGTTTTGCTGCTTTACATAAAGGTGCTAACGAATACGCACTTATATTAAGAGCCCTATCAAAACCATCTGAAGTGGTAGCACTATAATCACCAATCAATTCGTCGCGTCCTGCAAATGCTAAGCAGTGAACTAATCCGTCAATTTGCCCCCAATTGTTTTTTATGTTTTTAAAGATTTCTTCAATTTGAGCTGGATTTTGAACATCAAGAGGCAAAAATAATGATGGGTTTAATGGTTCAGTTAGTTCTCTAACTTTAGATTCGAATCTTCCCTTATCATCAGGCAAATATGTGATTCCAAGTTCTGCGCCAGCTTTTGATAGTTGCTGAGCAATACCCCATGCTATTGAACGATTATTGGCAATTCCTGTAACAAGAATTTTTTTGCCAGTTAGATTTAGAAGCATTTTGTTTATTATTTCTATTATTCTCCTATATAAAAGTACCTATCTTTATGGATTACTGCAAAATGTACAATAATTTTCAAATATCGAAGAATATTTAACTTAAATATGGTCAGAACAAATTCAATGTTTTTGGAATTAGGTTTTCAATTACCTAATTTCAAAATGTTAAATGCTAACTCTTCAAATAATCAATATTTTGATTCTCATTATCTAGATAATCGGCATTTACTTTTAATGTTTATTTGTGCCCATTGTCCATTTGTTAAATATATTGAGAATCAAATTTTCACATTAAGTAAAGAAATTGAAAATACAGTTCAAACAGTTGCAATTTCTAGTAATGATATTGTTACTCATCCTTCAGATTCTCCTGAAAATTTGAGATTTCAAGCGCAAGCACAGGGATGGAGTTTTCCTTATCTTTATGATGAAAATCAAAAATTTGCTAAGGAGTTAAAAGCGGCTTGCACCCCGGATTTTTATCTTTTTTCAAATGAAGGAGAGGGTGATTTTTTATTGTTTTATCATGGCCAATTAGACGATAGTAGACCAGGTAATAATATCCCTCTGTCTGGTGAAGATTTGCGCGATGCTATAAGAGATTTGAATCAAGATAATTATTATCCTTCAAATCAAATACCCTCTTTAGGTTGCAATATTAAATGGAAACCTGGAAAAGAACCGAGTTGGTTTAAGTGAATTATAATGTTTTTTTACCCATACAATTATGGTTTAGGGTTAATATAATCATTATGCAAATACCTCCATTTACTTTAAATAGGCAGTTCCAAGAAATTGGCTCTGAAATTGAGAGTGAGGTTTTTAAAGTTCTAGAAGGGGGCCAGTATATTGGAGGGCAAGAGATTGCTAAATTCGAAGAGAGTTTTTCTAATCTGATTGGCGTTAAAAATACTATTGGATGTAACAGTGGTACTGATGCTTTAGTTTTAGCTTTGCGCGCATTAGATATTGGTGTGGGTGATGAAGTTATTACCTCATCTTTTAGCTTTTTTGCGACTGCAGAGGCAATTAGTGCAGTTGGTGCTGATCCTATTTTGGTAGATATAGATCCTGAAACTTATCTAATTAATACTGAACTAATAGAACAAGAAATAAATCCTAATACCAAGGCAATTATGCCAGTTCATCTATTTGGGAATGCTGTAAATATGACCTTAATAAAATCATTAGCCAACAAATATGACTTAAAAGTAATCGAAGATTGTGCTCAGGCAACATGCACAATGTGGAAAAATTCCAAAGTTGGTAGTATCGGTGATATAGGTTGTTTTAGCTTTTTCCCTACTAAAAATTTAGGAGCTGCTGGAGATGGTGGAGCAGTAACAACTTCAGATCAGAAGATTGCCAAAAAAATTAGAGAACTGGCTGTTCATGGCAGCCCAATAAGATATCACCATACCCAAATTGGATATAACAGCAGACTTGATTCCATTCAAGCTGCCATATTAAATATTAAAATGAAATATATTTCTAAGTGGATTAATAATCGCCAAAAAATTGCTAAAAATTACCTTGATTTATTAGAAAAAAATCCATATATTAGTTTCCCTAAAATCAGCTCTGATTCAATTTTCCATTCATGGAATCAATTTGTCATCAAAATAAGAAACGATAAATATTTTTTAAATGAAGATTTTTCAAATTTATTTGATACTGATTGCAAAAAATACTATTCCTTAAGGAATTTGGTAAAACAACAACTTTTTGAAAAAGGTATTAATTCAATTATTTATTATCCAATTCCAATACACGCACAAATAGCTTATAAAAATAAAAATTTTTCTAGAACAAAACTCATAAATACAGAGAGACTTTGTACAGAAGTTCTTAGTCTTCCAATGTTTCCTGAAATTTCTTATAAAGAGCAAGTATATGTAGCAGAAAATCTAAATAAAGTTTTAAAGAGTTGTATAGAGGAAATTCAAATTTCAGCATAAAGTGATTTAAATAATCTTTGTTGTATGTTGTGATTGACAATAGGGCTTGAATAATTATTTTTTTCTAAATTAGATATATCCCCATTTAATAATTCTGAATTTGAAACTTTAGATAATTCAGGAATCCAATATTTTATATATCCGCAAATAGGATCAAATTTTTTTGCTTGGGTATATGGATTAAAAATTCTAAGTGGTTTTGGATCCATACCGCTACTGGCGCTCCACTGCCATCCTCCATTATTTGCAGCTAAGTCTCCATCAACCAACGTCTCCATAAATTTTTTCTCGCCCATTTGCCAACTGCATATAAGATCTTTTACCAGAAATGAAGCGACTATCATCCTACATCTATTATGCATCCATCCAGTACTATTTAGTTGACGCATTGCAGCATCAACTATAGGTACTCCGGTAGATCCGTTGCTCCAATGTTGAAACCATTCATTATTGTTTTGCCATGGAAAGTTATCCCATTTTTTTCTATATGGACCTTTCTCTAGCTCTGGGAAATGGAATAAGCAATGTTGATAAAATTC
Source organism: uncultured Prochlorococcus sp. (assembly GCF_902522795.1). Classification (GTDB taxonomy): domain Bacteria; phylum Cyanobacteriota; class Cyanobacteriia; order PCC-6307; family Cyanobiaceae; genus Prochlorococcus_A. Next base: position 3,160 of record NZ_CABYWZ010000014.1, on the reverse strand, counting down.
TCGCCAAACAAGTTCTTTTTGCCAAGTTTCAATTGATAGGTAATTTTCTTGATTCGCAAAATCTGAATTTAAATTTAATGTGGCGTTCCAAACTTTTCTAATGCTTATGGTGCCGAATCTGAGAGATGCACTTAGAAATGATGTCCCATTTTTGGAAGGAAAATCTCTTGCTGAATTATAAGAATAAATTTTTTTTTCGTTAATGAAGTTCTCTAATAATGTTTTCGCAGCATTCTCTCCAGGTCTGCATGGACAAATATTCGAACCTGGAAATTTGATATTTTTGATAAATTTCTCTAGAACCGAATCAGATGAATTTATTGTCTTATTTTCTTTGAGTTTATTGTCTATATCTTTAAACTGAAAAACAACTTTATCTTGGTCAAATGAACCTAATAAATTAATTTTTGATTTAAGATTTTTATAAAAAGGTCCATAAACTGAATAAGGATTGTTATTCCCTGAAAATATTTTTAAAGGTTCTACTAATAGGTGATCCCAAGTTTCAATAACTTGAATATTTTGTTCTTTTAAATTTTTTTTTATTTGTAAATCGCGATTTATCTCATAAGGTTCAATTGATCTATTCCAAAAAACAAATTTAGCATCTATTTTCTTTGCTAATTGAGGAATTAATAATACAGGATCTCCTTCTTCCATAACTAATCTACTACCCATTTTTTTCCAATTATTTCCTAATTCTTGAAGCGAATTTCCTAGAAACCAAGCTCTTGAACTTGCATTGAAATCGTGTGAGTAATTTTTATCAAATATATATGTCGAAGTTATAGCATTTGATAATGAAAATGCTTTGATTAAAGCTTGATTATCAAATATTCTTAGATCCTTTCTATGCCAAAAAAGTATTCTAGGTTTATTCATAATTTATCTAAAAATTGTTTAGCTCTAAACCAAGCCGTCACGGTTTTTGCGTCAAGAATTTCATTCCCACTAGAAATAAGATTATCTAGTTCGTCGGGATCTAAAATTAATACTTCTATATCTTCATCTAAATCTCCTTTAACCTCGGAATTGAGTTTGTTTAAATCACGAGCTAAAAATAAATAAATTTCTTCATCTGCATAGCCAGGAGCAGGGACTAGAGTTCCTAGATCATCCCACTTGTTTGCACTGAATCCAGTCTCTTCTTGTATTTCTCTTTGAATTGAATTAATAGGTGTTTCACCTATTTCTAATGTACCTGCTGGAAATTCTAATAAATACCTTGAAACAGCAAATCTATATTGCCGAAGAATGATAACTTTATTGTCTTTTGTAATAGGTACGGCTAATGCCGCCCCAGGATGCTTAATGTATCCATATTCACCTTCATGTCCATTTGGAAGCTCAATTCTATTTATTTCGAAACTAAATTTTTTTGACTTTAATTCAGATATTTTTTCTTTAAAAATAGATCTTTTTATAAGGTTTTTGTTGCCCATAATTTTCAAATAAAAATAGCCTAACAGTTATTTTTTGGTTTTGTAAATCATTTATATAGGCCATTTTGAGACATCAAACTTTGTGATTTTTTGGCTCCTACTTAAGATTTCAGATAGTGGTGTAATAACGAAATTTCGATTCATGAATCTAGGGTGAGGTAATGTTAATTCCTCGTCAAGCATATGAAAATCTTCCCACCAAAGAATATCTAAATCTAAACATCTTGATAGCCATTTCTTACCCTTTGGCGTCTCTTCTCGTCCGAAAAATCTCTCTAACTTTTTTAGCTCTTTTAAAAGTAATTTCGCGTTTTTATTTGATGGTTTTGGAAAAGAATTACTTTTTATAAGTAAGAGAGTATTTAAATAATTTGGCTGCTCATTTTCAACACCATGGGGTAATGTCTCATAAATTGAAGACCAAAAAAAGTTTGCATGAAATTTGCTTTTCTCTTCTTTTTTATTGTTGGAACTATCTCCCCACTCATTTATTATTTCCTCTATTTTTGGTTTGCAAATTAGTAGTGACTCAAGAGGGCTTCCGAATTTACTATCAATATTTGCTCCGAGGGATATACATAGTCCATTTTTGATATTAAGATTTGATAATTCCACTACAAAAAACAAAGTTATTGGATAAATTCTATATCAGGCATTTTTAAAGTGATTTTGAACCCCGAGTTAAAAGAAAAAGGAGAAATAAAAGATTTAATGAACTCAAATGATTCTTTTAGAGCTTTTCCTTTGGCGGCAATTACAGGTCATAGCTTATTGAAATTATCTTTACTTTTGGCAGCAGTTGATCCGAGTTTAGGGGGAGTGATTATCGCTGGCGGAAGAGGTACTGGTAAGTCAGTATTAGCCAGGGGTTTGCATACTCTACTCCCTCCTGTAGAAGTATTAGATAATGAATCAATACTGGAAACACTATCTAAGATAAATAGTAATACTTCATTAAGACCTATTGGTAGGAACCTAGATCCAGATAAACCAGAGGAATGGGATATTAGTACTAATAAATTGTTAGAGGAGGCAATTGGAAGTGATTATTTGAATCAAATTGATGAAATCCCAAAAAAAGTAAAAGAGGCACCATTTATTCAAGTTCCCATTGGTATAACTGAAGATAGACTTGTTGGATCAATTGATGTCGCTGCTTCATTAAGTACGGGAGAACAAGTTTTTCAACCTGGAATTTTAGCAGAAGCTCATAGAGGTGTTTTGTATGTAGACGATATAAATTTATTGGATGATGGTATTGTAAATTTAATCCTTGAAGCTATAGGAAGAGAGCAAAATAATATTGAAAGAGATGGTTTAAGCCTATCTCATCCTTGTAAGTCCCTTTTAATAGCAACTTATAATCCTGAAGAAGGTGCTTTAAGAGATCATGTTTTAGATCGTTTTGCTATTGTTCTTTCCGCAGATCAATCTATTGATAATGCTCAAAGAGTTGAGATTACAAAATCTGTTTTATCACACGCAGAAAATAATATTAAATTTTCAGAAAAATGGTCGGAAGAATCCGATAATTTATCTACTCAATTGATTTTGGCAAGGCAATGGTTAAAGGATGTCAAGATAACAAAAGAGCAAATTACCTATTTAGTGAATGAAGCTCTTAGGGGAGGAGTAGAAGGGCATAGGTCAGAATTATTTGCAGTAAAAGTAGCAAAGGCTAATGCAGCTCTTCGAGGCGATGAGAATGTAAATTCTGA
>NZ_CABYWZ010000013.1 GCF_902522795.1 uncultured Prochlorococcus sp. | reverse complement strand
CCAGATTGAACTTATAGAAGATTCATAGAGAGTTTAATTAATAAAAATTATGCAGTACATGCATATAAATACACACCACAATTTGATCACCAACAACTTGCTATCAAAGCATGGAAAGATTTTAAGAATTGCCGAATATCTTTATCCAAGAGAATAGGGGCATCAATTCCTTCAATAAGAATTGGTCATAGCCTAGGCTGTAAACTTCATTTAATTTCTCCTGATGGCGGAAGAAATTGCGAAAAATTCATATCTATTAGTTTTAATAACTTCAGTGCTAACAAATCAATTCCATTATTGAAACAAATTTCTCAAAAATTAGAATTCAACAGTGAATTTAGCCCAAGTCCCGAAAGAACTTTGCGATTAATTGAAAAAACATATAGTCAAAAAAATAACTTCCTAATAAAATTCAACTCAGACGAATTAGATCAAACAGATAAATTATTTTCTTGTCTAAAAGCAAGAAAAGAAGATAATTCTAAGGGGATAATTCTAAAAGGTACACATACCATAATTGCAAGCGCAGGACTAAGAGAAAATTTTTTGGGAGACTGGGCCGATGATGAATTCAAAAGAAATACTATAAAAAAAATTTCTAATTTAATTGATGAATCTTAATTAGGATAATTCTTTCAATTTTTCCAAAACAGAACTATCTTCGAGAGTGCTTATATCCCCACTAATTTTTTCTCCGGCAGCCAAAGATCTCAAAATTCTTCTCATAATTTTTCCACTACGTGTTTTCGGAAGAGAGTCAGAAATTATAATTTTTTCAGGTTTTGCAATAATTCCAATTTCATTAACAACATGTCTCTTTAGATTCTCTACTAATTCTAAAGAACCTTTCACGTCTTTCTCGAGAGATACAAAAGCAACTATAACTTCACCTTTTAAATCATCTTTTTTGCCAACGACTGCAGACTCTGCAACTGATTTATGACTTACCAAAGCAGATTCTATTTCCATTGTTCCTAGCCGATGTCCTGAAACACTTATGACATCATCAACTCTTCCCATAATCCATATATATCCATCTTCATCAATTCGTGCTCCATCTCCAGCAAAATAAACATTTTTTTCTCCTTTAAAGGAAAAATATTCCCAATAACTCTCCAAATATCTCTCTGAGTTTCCGTGAATTGTTCTCATCATTCCTGGCCATGGTTTCTTAATAATTAAATAACCACCCTCATTCTCTTTAACCTCATTTCCATTCTTATCGACGATTGCAACTTCAATTCCTGGCAGAGGGAAAGTAGCTGAACCTGGTTTTGTAGCAACGACTCCCGGCAAGGGACTTATCATCACACCACCAGTCTCAGTTTGCCACCAAGTATCAACAATAGGACATTTATTTTTACCAATAACATCTTTGTACCACATCCATGCTTCAGGATTAATTGGTTCTCCAACTGTGCCCAAGAGTCTAAGACTCTCAAGATTATATTTATCAGGGATTTCACTTCCAGACTTCATAAATGCTCTTATTGCAGTTGGTGCAGTATAAAAAATAGAAACCTTATATTTTTGAACAATTTCCCAAAAAGCCCCTAAATTTGATGGTCTTGGCACTCCTTCATACATCAAGGTTGTAGCACCATTAGATAAAGGCCCATAAACTATATAACTATGGCCTGTAATCCAACCAACATCAGCAGTACACCAGTAAATGTCGTCATCTTTCAAATCAAAAATCCATTTAAATGTTAAATGGGACCAAAGATTGTAACCACCTGTTGTGTGCACTACACCTTTGGGCTTTCCAGTAGAGCCTGAAGTATAGAGAATAAAAAGTCTATCCTCGCTATTCATTACTTCTGGTTCACACTGATCTTTTTGATCTTTTAATAATTCGTGCCACCATAAATCTCTATCATCAACCATCGAAATATTTTTTTTGGTTCGTTGAACAACAACTACTTTTTCAACAACTTTATCTGCCCCACTTTCAATGGCCGCATCAACTGCTTTCTTAAGTTCAATTACCTTATCTTTTCTAAATCCACCATCAGCAGTAACAACAAATCTGGCGTTTCCATCAATTAACCTATCTTTTAAAGCTTCTGACGAAAATCCTCCAAAGACAACTGAATGAGGCGCACCAATTCTTGCACAAGCTAACATCGCAAACATCGCTTCTGGAATCATCGGCATATAAATACATACCAAATCTCCTTTTTTCACACCAATTGCTTTTAATGCATTAGCTGCTTTACATACCTCTTTTAGAAGTTCTTCGTAAGTATATTTTTTGCTATCTCCGGGTTCGCCTTCCCATATAAGAGCAGTCTTTCCTCCAAGCCCTCTCTTAATGTGTCTATCTAAGCAGTTATATGTAATATTGAGTTTCCCTTCTTTGAACCATTCGAAAAAGGGCGCATTTTCGCTATCTAATACAGTTTGAAATGGCTCAAACCAATCTAATTCAGATTTTGCAAAAGATTCCCAAAATTGAATAGGATTATCTGAGGCTTGTTTTTTTAGACTTAGTAATTCTTCTTGAGAACTAATATTTGAGTTTTCTGCAAATTTTTTTGATGGAGGGAAAATTCTCTTTTCTTCAAGTATGTTATTGATTGAATTTTTTTTATCTAATGACATTAAATAAATCTATGCATAATAAATTTAGTAGAAAAAATTAGGGTTTTCAAAAATTTTAATATTACTTTAGCTCAAAGATTTATTTCTAGTAGATCTAAAAAATACGGCTTAGGACAAATTCTGGAAGAGCCATTAAAGCTCTTTTATATTCTGAATCAGGAAGCCAGACTATAGCTTCTTTAGAAAGCATTGCAAAATCTTCAGCTAGTTTTCTTGAACTTTCAATAGCTTTGGAGTTCATGATGATATTAAGTGCATCATCTAAATCATCTTTTTCAGCAAGTTCTCTGTTTATAAGAACTGACAATTGTTTATTTTCTTCTAAGGCATATAAAACTGGGGCTGTAAGATAACCACTAGCAAGATCACTTACAGCAGGTTTTCCAAGTTGTTTATCATTTCCAGTAAAGTCAAGAATGTCATCTACAACTTGGAAAGCCAAACCAATATTTTTGCCAAAATCGTACAACGAGGTTAAGTTTTTGTCATTAATCCCACTCAAAACTCCAGCTGCTTTGCAACTATTGGCTATAAGTGATGCTGTTTTACAATAACTTTTATTGATGTATTTGGAAAAAGATTGAGCTGAATCAAATCTATTTAAATTTTGTTTAATCTCACCCTCTGCTAGATCCATTATTACTCTACTAAGTAATTTAACTACATTTACATTGTCAAGATTTGCTAGGTGCCAACTTGCTTGAGCGAATAAAAAGTCTCCCGCCAAAACGGCTACTCTGGTATTAAATCTACTATGAACTGTATCAACTCCTCTTCTTGTAGAAGCCTCATCAACAACATCATCATGGACTAATGAGGCTGTATGAATCATCTCAGTTATTTCAGCAAGCCTTTTATGTTTGGTTGTCAAGCAAAATTCAGGAGATATGGCTTTTGAAATCAATAAAACTATTCCAGGTCTCAACCTTTTCCCCCCAGCACTAAAAAGGTGTTCCGCTGCGGCTTGAAGAATTGGGTGACCAGCTCCTATTAGATTTTTCAGTTCTAAAATAAGATCATCAAGATCATTTTCAACTGGTTGTAGTAGCTCTGTTACTGTATTCATGGTTTGCCTCTTTTATATCTTAAGGAATCAAACATTACTTCGGAGGTTAACCAACCATATTTCTTTATTAATTCCAAGCCAAAATTTTACTTTATTGGAAAAGTCATCTCTTTCTGAAGTAACAAAAAATTTTACATTTTCGAAAGAAATACTCTCATAGCGGTCAGTTTCTGTAATATTAAAAGATTCATTAAATTTTTTTATTAATGCTACCGATGGATCAATAATTTTTATATTTGAATCTAATTTTTTTCTTAAAAAGTCATGAATTAAGGGATAGTGACTACAACCAAGTATTAATTCTTCAATATTTTTGTTTATTAGTGGTCTTAAGTATAAGTCTGATAGGCTATTTAACTTATCAATATTTAATTTTTCTTTTTCAATTTCTGATACAAATTCTGGACATTCTTGCTGAAATATTATCGTATTCTCTTTTTTAGCATTTATAGCTTTCTTGTAATACGATGATCGAACAGTTGCTTGTGTTGCTAGGACACCAATTATTTGTTTATCAACTATTTCCGATACTGAGTTTATAAGATCAAAACAAGGGACCTTTAGCTTATTTTCTAGAATATCAAGCGCACACGCATTTGTAGTGTTACAAGCAACTAAAAGTGCATCTAAATTCTTATCAAGAAAAAAAGTACAAATATCCTTCGCAATTAATCTAATCTCTTTAGAATTTTTGTTCCCAAAAGGTATTCTTTTTGTATCAGCCAAATAAAAAACTTCTACATCTTTACGAGTTTTTAGTAAAGAATTAAGGATAGTAAAACCACCTATTCCGCTATCAAATATACCTATTTTAAGTTTCACCCTACTTTATCTAGATATTCGAGGATGCCTTTTGCAATTGCATAGGCTAATCTTTTTCGATGGGTTATTTTTTCTAATCTTCTTGCATCTAATCTTCCCGTTAAAAATCCAATTTCTACAAGGACTGCGGGCATCCTAGTATTTTTAATTACATAAAATCGACCTTGTTTAACTCCTCGATCAGGACTCCCAGGGGAAACTCTTAAAATTTGTTTTTGAATTCTTTTCGCGAGTAATCTTCCTCTCCACCCTCTGTAATAAAAGGTTTCCAATCCATTTATGTCTCTTCTTTTACCTCTTGAGGCATTTGCATGAATACTTACAAAAATATCTGCATCAGTATTATTAGCAATGGAAACTCTTGGAGGTAAATCCAAATCAACTTCATTTGTTCTAGTCAGCCTTACTTTGACACCTTTCTCAGAAAGTAAATTTCTAACTATTTTTGAAACCTCTAGGACAACATCTGTTTCTCTAATACCACCAATTCCTATTGCTCCTGGGTCAGGTCCTCCATGTCCTGGATCGATTACAACCTCAAACTTGTTTCGTTTTAACTCTGGCAGTTTGAAGTAACCATAATTGTTTTTCTTCTTATGAATTAATTTTTGATTGGCTTTGATATTTCCTCTTTTCTTTTCAACTAAACCTTCACCAATCTTTTTGAATGTATATTTTGGGTTAAATAGTTTAATTCTCCATCTATTTTGATCTAAGCCAACCATTCGCCAAGTCAAAGGTTTCAAATAAATCTCTTCATTAAATTCAATTACAAGTCTTGTTTTACCCTTGTCTGGTTTACCTAATCTAATTTCTTTTATTGGGCCATTACCTTTTATTGTTCTAGGATTTTTTAATTCTCCTGGAAAATCTACCCAGAATCTATCTCCGGATATTTGGTTAGTCTTCTGAAAGTATGCTTTTAAATTTGTATTTGATTTAGTTCTTAATTCTAAAACTCCATTAGTATTTATAGCCCATGCCGCAAGAGCACTTGAACATTTAACTGGAAGGATTGAAGAATTTAAAAATAAAAAAACGGATAAATAACGAAAAAGTTTATTATCTAAAAACTTTATCATTAGTTTGAAAACAATTTGTTTTTTCTATGTTTAAGGCTTGGCATCTGCTCCCTAATTTTCTTTACTCTTTCTTTATCAGCAGGTGCTATTGCAGCTCCCTGAGTTTTTCCAGCATCTGATAATACTGTACCCCAAGGGTCAATTACCATTGCATGACCATGACTTTGCCTTCTTCCATAATGAATGCCAGTTTGAGCTGGAGCGACTACATATGCTGTATTCTCAATTGCTCTTGCTTGTAATAAGATTTGCCAATGATCTTTTCCAGTAAATGCTGTAAAAGCTGCGGGAATCATAATTAGCTCTGCACCATTGGAAGACAAATATCTATAGAGTTCAGGAAATCTAACGTCGTAACAAATCGATAATCCTATTTTGCATAAACCCGGTACATCCACAACAGGTGGATAATCGGCTCCGGATAAAATAGTTGATGATTCCTTGTATAGATTCCCATCTGGCAAATCAACGTCAAACAAATGAATTTTGTCGTATTTTGCCAAAATCTGTCCATCTTTCCCAAATAAAGCTGACCTATTAAAAGTATGACTATCATCACCAGCAGGGACAGGATACCCTCCTCCCAAAAGAAATACTTGATATCTCTGTGACATAGTTTTTAGAAAATTTGTACACTTCTCTGACAATTCAAAAGCTAATCTAAGTTTTTCATCATCTCCTCCTAAAAAAGCAAAATTCTCAGGCAATCCTATTAACTCAGCACCTCTTCTAACAGCTAATTCAATCTGTTCTTCTGCTTCAGCAAAATTTGCTTCAACATTTGAAGTACTTGTAATTTGCAATGCAGCTACCAAAAAATCAGTCAAGACTTTACTCCTAATGAACCAATTCGTAAATCATGATGCACGAATCACGCCCCTTTCAACTTGAGCAGGAACAATATCTAAGCAATCAAGTTCGGAGCAACATTTAAAATCATCCTCATAATCTCCAAGACTTGTCAATCTTTTGCCATGGGTTGCTGTTTTTAAACATTTCAAAATATCATTTTTCCAGACATCCCAAAGTGCCAGAGCAGCTTGTAATTCGTCATTCAGAATATTAATTTCAAAATTACAGTTCTGTTTTAGGTATGAAGCCAAAGCACCAGCAGCCAAAGAATCCTCAAGTGAATAAGAGCCTTCCCAACCACTACCAAGTATTAAAACATTTTCACTTTTTAATGTAATGATTTTTTCGGCAACTGCTTTCCTATTTGGGAGACCCATAGCAAATAAATGCTTAGCATTTTGAACTTTTTGCAATGATTTAGTCCCATTAGTCGTACTCATAAAAAGTCTTTTACCATTAACAACTTTTTTTGTAACTGATAAAGGAGAATTACCTAAATCAAAACCCTCAATCTTCTTTCCGCCTCTCTCTCCAAGCATTAGTCTCTTTTCAGCTTGCCACTTAATCGCAGATTCTTTTAATAAATCTAAATCTGCAAAAACTTGTATTGAATCAGCTCCATTTTTTAAAGCCCAAGAAATTGTTGTTGTAGCTCTTAAAACATCAATGACAACTGCGATGTCTGGACTATTTTCAGGAGCATCCTTTGCAACGTGATAATAAGTAAGATTAATAATTAAATCCTTTTTCTGAATTTATTATAGAAAACAGTTACTTAATTTGATTATTTTTTTTTTAAAAACAAACTTATTGATAATATAAAACTAATTTGTTTTTACAGAAATCTTATCAAGTAATTAATTTGAAAATGAAGTATATCCGCACAATAAAAGGTGGAGTTAATTTAAAAGGAGAAGTAAAAGTACCTGGAGATAAATCTATTTCTCATAGAGCTCTAATAATAGGAAGTATTGCTAAGGGTGAGACGACTATTGAGGGGTTCTTACATTCTGAAGATCCACTTTCAACTGCAGATTGTCTAAGAAAGTTAGGTGTAAACATACCAGAAATAAAAAAAAATGAGCCTTTTACGATTTCAGGATTGGGTCTTGATGGATTAAAAGAACCAAAAGAAATTCTCAACTGTGGAAATTCAGGAACCACTATGAGGTTATTAATGGGTTTATTAGCCGCTCAAGAAGGTAAGAATTTCATCTTAACCGGGGACGCTTCTCTTAACGAAAGGCCAATGAAAAGAGTTGGCAACCCGTTATCTTTGATGGGTGGCAAAATTTATGGAAGGGAAGGCGATAACAAAGCTCCAATCTCAATTAATGGAAAAAAACTTAAGGGATGTGTTATTGGAACTCCAGTGGCAAGTGCTCAAGTAAAATCGGCAATATTATTGGCAGGCCTCAATGCTTCTGGAACTACTTCTGTAATTGAACCAGCATCTTCAAGAGATCATACTGAAAGAATGCTAAAAGCATTTGGAGCAGACATCAGTATCAGAGGAGAATTAGGAAGAAATGTAGTTATCAAGTCAGGGAGTAACTTAATTGGTCAGAGAATATTGATTCCTGGCGACATAAGCTCTGCTTCTTTTTGGATGATTGCTGCATCTATTGTTCCAAATTCAGAGGTTTTAATTCAGAATGTCGGATTAAATCCCACTAGAACAGGGATATTAAATGTAATGGATTCAATGGGGTGCAATTATGAGATTTTAGATAAAACGACTATTGCAGGTGAACCAATTGGATCTATTAAAGTAAAGACTTCAAATAATTTAAGGTCATTCACTATTGAAGGAGATATTCTCCCAAAACTTATAGATGAAATTCCTATCCTTACTGTGGCTGCCTGTTTTTGTAATGGAGTTTCTGAAATTAAGGATGCACAAGAATTAAGAGTTAAGGAGACAGATCGATTAAAAGTCATGGCAAGACAGTTACAAAAATTCGGCGCTGAAATAACAGAAAAAGAGGATGGGTTAATTATTAATGGGCAATCAAGATTTCATTCTGCGGAGGTAGATAGCGAGACAGATCATCGAGTTGCAATGAGTCTTGCTATTGCTTCACTTCTTGCTAAAGGCACCTCAAAAATCATAAGATCTGATGCTGCTAGCGTCTCGTATCCCGCTTTTTGGGAAGAGCTGGCTAAACTAACTAACTAGCCTAAAAAGTTTTTGTCTGAATTAATAGAAGTTTTAACTAAAGATGGTAGTTACTCTTTAAAGAGTCTGTTTTTTCAAGAGAACTTTCATAGTTTATTGGGCGCGCTGGAGGAAACAAAGTCAAAGTTTACAGCTACTTCTAATCTGCAAAGATTTAAGGGCAAATCTCTTAATGTTTTGGATATATGTTTTGGTTTAGGATACAATTCCGCTTCTTTATTAGATGAATTAATTAAACAAAAATCACATTTAAATTTGTATGCATTGGAGATTGATAAAAAGCCTCTTGAATATTCGCTTAGAAATGAATCTTTCCTTAAATTATGGGATCCAAAAGTCAAAAAAATATTTGGATCACTTTATCGAAAAGATTACTTTGAGGATCAATTTTTTAAATGCAGTATTTTGTGGGGTGATGCTAGAGAAAAAATCAATATTATTCCTTCCTCTATTAAATTTGATTTGATTTATTTAGATGGTTTTTCTCCTCAAAAATGTCCACAAGTATGGACCATTGAATTTCTATCCAAAGTCACAGAAAATCTTAATCCTCAGGGTTATTTAATAACTTATTCTTCATCAGCGGCAGTAAGAAAAACCTTAAGAAATCTTGGATTAGAAATTTTCACTATTAAGCCAAGTTTTAAAAACAGACCTTTTTGGAGCCAGGGAACTGTCGCAATATCAAAATTTGATAAGAATAAATTGAAAACTAATTTCAATTTTGAAAAGTTATCTTTAATGGAAGAAGAACATCTTTTAACTAAAGCTAGTATTCCATATAGAGATCAAGATTTTAACTCAAGTAAAGACGATATACTCAGGAGAAGATTAGATGAGCAATTATCCTCAAATCTATTATCTACAAATAAATGGAGAGAGAAGTGGGGAATGACGAAGTTATCCTTTAAGAGTTAGATTTAAATTAGGATTTCAAATAAACATGTTAAGTGTTGCGATATTAGCGGCAGGCAAGGGCACTAGAATGAAAAGCTCATTACCAAAAGTTTTACATCAAATTTCTGGCAAAAGTCTTCTACAAAGAGTAATTGATTCATGTGTCGAATTAAAGCCCGATAAAATTTTCGTAATTACTGGACACAAATCAAACGAAGTACAAAAGTCAATCCCAAACGATAAAAAAATCAATGTTGTTGTTCAAGAACCTCAATCAGGAACAGGTCATGCTATCCAGGTACTTTGTAAAGAAGTAAAAAAACATGAAGGAAAACTTTTGGTACTTAACGGCGATGTGCCACTCATTAGGCCTAGTACTCTAAAAAGACTTTTGTATCTCCACGATTCAAAAAATGCTGATGTTTCTTTAATTACCACAAAGAAAACAAATCCTCATGGATATGGCAGAGTTTTTTTGAAGGGGGACTTTATAGAGAGAATTGTTGAAGAAAAAGATTGTGATGATCTAGAAAGAGAGAATCCATTAATAAATGCAGGTATTTACTGTTTTAACTGGGGCAACTTGTCAGAAATAATTAATACCTTGCAAAGCAATAATAATCAAAAAGAGATTTACTTAACAGATACAATATCTTTGCTAAAAAATTCCTTAAGTCTCGAGGTAGATGATAATAGAGAGCTTCAAGGAATTAATGACAGAATTCAACTATCTGAGTGCGAGGAATTTATTCAGAATTCAATTAAAGAAAAACATATGCTTAATGGTGTAACTTTTATAAATAAAGCAAGTTGTTCAATTAGTGAAGAAGCTGAAATTGGAAAGGATGTAACCATAGAGGCTAATACACATATAAGAGGAAATACGAAAATAAATAGTCATTGCATTATCGGTCCAAATACTTTTATTGAGAATTCTAATGTGGGATTACAATGTGAAATTTCAAACTCTACTGTTTATGATTCTCAGATAATGGATCATATCAAAATTGGCCCTTATAGTCATATAAGACCAAATTCTAAAATATCTTCCTATTGCAAAATAGGTAATTTTGTTGAGATTAAAAATAGTCAACTAGAGGAAGAATCTAAAGTAAACCATTTAAGTTATATTGGTGATTCTATTATTGGAAGATCTACAAATATTGGAGCAGGCACTATTACTGCAAATTTTGATGGAAAGAAAAAATATCAAACAAAAATTGGCAAAAATTCGAGTATTGGGGCAAACACAGTTTTTGTAGCGCCAATAAATCTAGGGGAATCAGTAACAACAGGTGCTGGTTCAGTGATAACAAAAGACTCTAAAGATAATTCACTAGCGATCTCAAGAACTAAGCAAGTAAATATAGAGAATTGGGGGAAAAAGAAATCCTGATCTAGTTAATTAATTCAATAATTTTTTCAAGTTGCCAACATCTGCTCCCTTTTATAAGAATAGAATCACCTTTTTTTGTAGATTTGTTTATTTCTTGAGGTATATCTTTAATATTATTTAAAACTAAGAATTTATTCTTATCTTTTAGATAATTGGTGTAAATTTTTTCATTCTCTTTATCGCAAATAAATAAACACTTTTCTATGTCTGAATTATTTATTAAGTTGAATATTTCTATGTGATATTTTTCAGATTCTTTTCCCAATTCTTGCATACTTCCAAATATGAAAAATTTATTTCTCGGTTTTTCAAGCAGGGTTTTAATACATGCTTTTACTGACTCTGGCGAAGCATTATATGATTCATCATATATTGTTGTTTTTGCTGATTTAAGAATTTTATTCCTTCCAGCTAAACTTACAAAATCAAATTTGTTAAAACTTGCAAAATCAATGCCTAGCTCTCTTGCAACTGCATAAGCAAATAAGAAATTCGAAGCATTATGAAATCCCTCAAATGAAATTTCAAAAGTATTTTCTTCAATTAAAATTGTTCTATTCGAAGGATTATAAAATCCTCGCAAATTATCATCTTTCTTACAACTCTCCTTTTGATTTTCTATATTTAAAAGTTTTACTTTTATCACTCTACCTTTCCAAAATTCTTTCAAAGTTTTTTCAAGGAATGGATCATTTGCTGGAATTATTACAACTCCTTCTGGATTTAAGAACTTACTAATTTCACACTTTGCATGAGTAATATTTTTTTTTGAGCCTAACAATCCAATATGAGCTGTGCCAATGTTGGTAATAACTGCAATATCCGGTTCACTATATTTAGATAAATTCTCGATCTGTCCAAGACCTCGCATCCCCATCTCAAGAACTAAAACTTTATCTTCTATATCTGTCGCAAGAATAGTAAGAGCAACTCCAATCTCATTATTGTAATTTGCATGAGATAATTTAATTCTTCCAAGTTTATTTAAAACTCCGCCAATCATTTCTTTTGTTGTAGTTTTACCCACTGAGCCAGTTATTGCAACAATAGGGATATTTAATTTTTTTCTTTTTAGCAATGCTAATTTTTGAAATGCCTCTGTTGTGTCATTTACAACCCAATAAGGAAAATTACTTGGAAGTAATTTCTGCATCCCTTTTTTAATTACAACAGATTTAACTCCTTTATTTAAAACCTCTGGAAGAAAACTATGTCCGTCAAAATTTTTACCTTTGATAGCTATAAAAAGATCATTTTTTAATAAAGTTCTACTATCAATACTTATATTCTTAAAATTTAAAAAATCTTTTTCCCCCTCGCTCAGATTTCTAATATCCCCCAAAACATCTTTTAATTCTGATAAAGAGAATTCCATCAAAAAATTAAGTCATATTTTTTTTTAAAGATGGATCAGCTGATTGTCCGTAAGAAAATTTTTCAACTTCAGCAACATCTGGCGATGGTTCTTTTATTCCGCAAACATCCTTATACATAACCTCGTATTCAAGAGCTGATCTTTGCCAACTAAACTCCTGGCTCATGGCTCTTTTTTGCAGTAATTCCCAACTATCTTTATGCCTAAAAGCTTCCCATGACCTTACTAAAGAAGTATAGAAATCTATAGGTTCAAAGCGATCAAAGCAAAATCCCGTACCATTATTATTTTCTGGGTCATGAGGTAAAACTGTATCAACTAAACCTCCAACTCGCCTTACTATTGGAATAGAGCCATATCTCATAGCCAGTAGTTGACTAATACCACATGGTTCAAATCTACTTGGCATTAAGAATGCATCTGAGCCACCATAGATAAGCCTTGATAAAGAATCATCATAGGTAAGAAATACTGAGAATCTTCCTGGGTAATCTAATGCCAGTTGCCATAATCCAGACTCTAAATATCTATCTCCAGTACCTAAAACAGCAATTTGAGAATCTGTATAGGCTAATAATCTTCTTGAAACTTGTAAAAGTAAGTCAACACCTTTCTGATCAACTAACCTACTGACCATACCTAAAAGATATTTTTTAGAATTAACTTCGAGACCCATTTCTCTTTGCAGAATTTTTTTATTTTCTATCCTATTTTCTAAATTCTTAATACTGAATTTTGCAGGCAAAACTGGATCTTTGGCTGGATTCCACTCATCAAGATCTATGCCATTAAGAATCCCCCTTAATTTACCTGAAATGTAATTGAGTAATCCTTCGAGGCTTTCCCCGTATTCATGGGTTTTAATCTCATCAGCATAAGTCGGAGACACAGCATTGACCCTATCTGCGTATAACATTGCCGCAGCCATCGTGTGGTCTCCATGCATATACCAAGGACACCAAGTTATTTTTTCAAGTTTCCACCTCCAAGGGCCTTGGTATTTTAAATTATGAATTGTGAAGACAGTACTAATTTCGGGGTCCTGATGCATCCATACAGGAATCATTCCAGTGTGCCAATCATGGCAATGGAGAACTTGAGGTTTCCAACAATTCCAGGCAAATTCTGCAGTGGCACTAGCAAAAAATGTAAAGCGCCAATCCTCATTTTCGCCTCCATATATTTGGTCAGAGTCAAATGTTGGATGACCCACTAGGTAAATCACATAATTATGAATTGGATGTTTTGCTTCATATACCGCAAAATCATTGCCCATTGTATTTGCTCTAAAGACTGGTTCATTCGAAACCTCTAAAAGACTCCACAATTTTCCATATCCTGGAATTATTACCCTTACATCGTGACCAAGTTTTATCAAAGATGGAGGCAACGAACCAACCACATCTCCCATACCTCCAACTTTGATCATTGGAGCACATTCGGCAGCGGCAAGAAGAATTCTCATTGATAATTATTTAAAAAAAGTTCTTTTCAGAAATAAACTAGGGTGTCCACTTATATTCAGAGAAGTCTGGTGGACGCTTTTCAAGAAAGGCATCTCTCCCTTCTTGGGCTTCTTCAGTTGAATAGAATAATTGAGTTGCATATCCAGATAATTCCTGAATACCCGCAATCCCATCATTCTCCGCATTGAATGAAGCTTTAAGAATACGAATAGCAGTTGGACTATTTCGTAAAATCTCTCTTGCCCAGATTACACCCTCAGCTTCTAATTCTTCAATCTTTGTAATTGCATTTATCAAGCCCATCTCAAGAGCTTCCTTGGAATTATATTTTCTACATAAAAACCAAATTTCTTTTGCTTTTCTTTGACCAACAAGCCTTGCTAAATAACTAGATCCAAAACCGGCATCAAAACTACCAACTCTTGGGCCTGTTTGACCAAATATTGCATTTTCAGAGGCGATACTGAGATCACAAATTAAATGAAGTACCTGTCCTCCTCCAATTGCAAAACCGGGAACTAGGGCAATAACCACTTTAGGCAAACTTCTTATTAATCTTTGAAGTTCAAGTACATTTAATCTCTGCTTCCCTTCATCATTTTTATACCCATTTTTACCCCTTACACTCTGATCACCTCCAGAGCAAAAAGAATAAATACCTTTCTTGTCAGGGCCCGCACCTGTAAAGAGAACTACGCCAATAGTTTCATCATTTCTTACTATGTTAAATGCATCAATGAGTTCATCTACAGTTTGTGGCCTAAATGCATTTCTTTTTTCAGGCCGATTAATTGCGATTCTCGCAATTCCCTCATCTGATTTGTGAAACAATATATCCTCATAAGATATGCATTCTGACCAATTTAAAGTTGTTTTACCAGGTAATACTTTCATGAAACATAATTATTTAGAGATAGAAAATGATAAAATTAACTGCCAATTATTTTTTCTAGCAGGGCATTTTTTTCACAAATTTCATTTTTTGGATCAATATCAATTTTAATTATTACAGATTTCTGGATAGAAATGCTCCAATCGAATGCCTCTCGTAATTTTTTAAAATTTGCCACACTTTTAAAGTTTACTCGATAACCCTCTGCGAGTTTTGGCCAGTTTATTTCTTTTGGCATGAGAAAGAGTTTTTTTAATTCATCTTCTTTTAAATTTTCTCCATAAATACGATTAAATATATTTCCACCATTATTATTTATCAGAAGGATTGTTAAATTCATGTCGATTGAATTTTCAATCAGCCAACCGTTTATATCATGAATAAAAGCCAAATCTCCAGTTACAAGAAGTAGAGGATTTTTAATTCTAGAAATTCCTAATGCAAGAGATAAAGTACCGTCTATGCCAGAAGCTCCCCTAAAGCTGAAACAATTTCTTGTTAAAGTCCCATTCTCAGAAAATGTAAGCCAATCTCTAATAGGGCTACTAGCGGAGAGCATTATAGGATTTTCAGCTGGCCAAAGTTTTGGAACAAGATTTGCAAGCATATACTCAGTAATTTGATTATCTTGAGTAATTTTCTCTTTTAAAATTTCCTTAATCTTCTCTCCTTCCTCTATTAGATCTTGAGCCATCGAAGTAAGAGCCTTTTTGTTTTTCTCTTTTATAGATAATTCTTCTAACAATAATGCAGTAAAGTTTGATAGCCCAAAATCATATTCAAATGATTTTTTTACAGGGTCCAATTTTCTAAAGTTTTTTTCTTTTATAAGAATTTGTATCCCTTCGAAATTTATTAAAAACTTCTCCAAATCAATTGAGGATGACATAGGACCAAGCCTCAAAAGTTGATGACAATTTATTGAATTTTTATTTTTTCTTAAAACTAATTCCCAATTCACAACTAATCCTCTCAAATCAGAATAAACTCCAGAAACAGGATCAGCAAATACTGGCCAACCAGTAATTTCTTGTAATCTTTCTAAAGATTTATTGAAAGAAGTTAAATCATTTATGGAGCCTTGATAGGGACCGACCAAAATAATACCGGATTCATTTAAATTTAAACTTTTCGAAATTTCTAAGAATTTATTTTTATCAGACTTTTTTACAAATTTCTGAAATTTATATTTTTTCTTTAAATAAATTCTCTCAAAAACCTCTAAAACAATTTTTTTATTCAAAAATGAAATATCTAAAGGCTTATCAATAGGAATATTTAAATGAATAGGACCAGGAAAGGTTGATATTTCTTTCTCAGTAATTCGAACTAAATTCAAGATTTCATTTTCTTGTGATTCATGAAGTCCATTTAGATTTGTACTTAAAACCCTTCTGCAGACTGAACTCAAAAAATCTTCCTGATTTACTGTTTGATTAGCACCACATTCTTTTAATCTTAATGGTCTATCAGCAGTAAGAAATATAATACCTTTACAAGATCGATCTGCCTCAACTGCCGCTGGCAATAAGTTACTTACAGCAGTCCCAGAAGTGGTAATAACTAAAGAAAGATTACCTGATGCAGCAGAAATCCCAAGAGAGTGAAATCCCGCAGATCTCTCATCTATTGAATTAAAGATATTTACCAGTCCTAATTTATTTAATTCTCCAGCAGCTATCGCTAGGGGTGCTGATCTACTACCTGGACATAGTATTAAATTTTGAACTCCTATTTTTATTAAGAGATTCAAAAGTTGTAAACTTCTAAGAAAATTTTTGCATTCAATAGAAGATGTCATAATTTATATAAATGCTTTGGGATTTTCTTTATAACTGAATTAAATAAAACATGTCTACAACTCAAGAAAAAAGAAATTCAATACTAAAGGATTTAAAAAATCTTTTAATCTGGATATCTATAGCTTTAATTATACGATGGCAGGTTATAGAGCCAAGATGGATCCCATCCGGTTCAATGCTTCCAACTCTTCAAATACAAGATAAAATTCTTGTTGAAAAAATTACACCCAAAATCACATCCAAATCAAATCTTTCAAAATTAAAAAATAAAATAGTCGTTTTTAACGTTCCGGAACAATTAATTAATGCTGGTTATGAAGCAGATACTGCACTAATAAAAAGAGTAATTGGAATACCTGGAGACAAAGTAGAAGTAAGAGACGGTAACCTTTACTTAAATGATGTCGCTCAAAAAAATTACGTTTTTGACAAAAATATTAATTATTCTATAGGGCCTTTTATTGTCCCAGAAGAGTCATTATGGGTGATGGGAGATAATAGAAATAACAGTATGGATTCACATATTTGGGGATTTTTACCCTATGAAAAGGTTATTGGTAAAGCTATTTTTAGATATTGGCCATTTAATAAAATTGGACCTATTCGGTTCCCTGCCCTTAATAATTTAGATTAATGGGTACGTGATGTTGTAAGGTTTTTATATCTTGAAGTTGTAGAAATGTTTAATCCAGAATTTCTTGCTACTGAAAATAATGATCCAAACGATGAGAATGATTTAATCCAATATTTACAAAAACAATCTCCAGAAGTTTTGCAAAGAGTAGCAAAATCAGCTAGTGAAGATATTCAAGAAATTATTAGACATAATGTTCAAGGTCTTCTTGGAATGCTTCCATCAGATCAATTTGATGTAAAAATAACATCTTCAAAAGACAACATTGCTAATTTATTATCTTCTGCAATGATGACAGGATATTTCTTAAGACAAATGGAGCAAAGAAAAGAACTGGAACAAACTCTTAAAAATGATGAGAACATGTCTATTGAAGAATAATTGTTTTTAAAGATTTACTTCTTCAGGAATTATTCCTAGTTCAAACAACTTTTTATATAAACCCATCAAAAATTTATTATCCTCAGGAAGTTTGTCCCACTTTTGGGAATTTATTTCATTAATTAATTTTTGACAATCTTCTATCGTAAATTTTATTGGTGCCGTAAAATGAGCTGGAATTAAATATTCCATATCTTCAAAAGACTTAATATTTTCTAACCATTTAAGTAAAACTTCCTTTGAACGCGGAAAAATTAATTTTTGTAAAACTGGTGCAATTTGAATCTTAGGAGTATCTTTACCCATTATTTCAACAAGAGAAGATTCCCAATCTTCGTCCCATAAAAAGGGATAAATACCGAAATGAGATCTCCAATTTCTAAGTTCTTTTTTGAATGAATACTTAAATATTTTTTTTAAAGATGGGATATTTAATTTACCTGGTTTCAAAAAAGAAGAAAATAAGACTAACCTTTTCCACCCTTTTTTTCTTTGTTCGATGGAGTCAATCAAAGGTTCATCTCCTCTCTCTCTAGAATGAAAAAGAAGTGGAGTTGGATCAAAATTAAATATCTCAGGTGGTGTGGAGTCTATTCCAACTATTGCGTCTGTTACATGAAGAGTTTTTGTAGGAAAATGGAAACAGCTTATCTCCTGATATCTTCCAAGTCCCAAATTCAGTGGGCCTAATGAAGACCATTTAAAGTAGTTTGTATATGGAGTACCCTCCTCAAACAATATTCTTGATCTTTTTGATGGGATTCCTAAAAAATCTAGTGGTAGATTAATGGGGAAGCTCCATTGTCCAGGACAAAGCCAAATTTCTGCATCTTTAAATATTCTTGAAAGAGCTGGCAGTCCGATTTTATGTTCTAGTCCAGAAGCACTCGGTAGAATTATTGTTTTAACTTTGCCGTGAATCGCAATTAATTTTTCTAACTCTTTTATTAATTCTTTTGTCGGAGGAAGTGGATTTATTAGCATCAATCCATTATCAACCTTTATTACCGTCATTCTTATTGGAACCGCAACATAATAAAGTCCCTGTATTTGTTCTAAGGACCATATTTCATTAGGAATTAATTCTTTTAAAATTGTTTTCTTTTTTCCATAAGGATATAAGGGAAATAATGGCCACCAATTCCACTTTTTATTTAAAGTTTCTTCCACCACTGTCATTTATACCCAGCAAATAATTTCTTTAACTTAAATATTCCGTATCTTGGAGCGAATAAAAAAGCAAACAAAAATATAAAGGTTTGTGCCAAGACAATTGATCCACCTGTTTCAAGATCAAACCAAAAACTAACATAGATTCCTATTAGGCTTGAGATAATTGCACTTAATACTGAAATTACTGTCATATTATCAAACTTATCCGTAAGTAAATATGCTGTAGCCCCTGGTGTAATCAACATCGCAACTACCAAAATAATTCCAACAGACTGCAAGCCCACAACAGCTGCCAAAGATAAGCATGTCAGGAGTAAATAATGAAGAAAAAATACGTTAATCCCAACTGTTTTTGCATGCCTAGGATCAAAACAATAGAGCATTAGATCTTTTCTAAAAATTGATAAAAGGATTACTACTAATAAAGAAATGAATATAGTTTGTTTTACATCTGAAAGTGATATACCTAATGGACTACCAAAAAGAATGGAGTGCAGATCAATATTACTTTTAATCTTAGAAACCAATACGATTCCAAGAGCGAAAAATCCAGTAAATACCAACCCAATAACAGTATCTTCCTTAACTCTAGATTTCTGCTTAATAAACCCTATCAATGCTACAGAACCAACTCCGAAAATAAATGCCCCTAATGAGAACGGAAGACCTAATGCATAAGCAACCACAACACCAGGCATTACTGAATGTGACACTGCATCTCCCATTAAAGCCCAACCTTTAAGAGTTAAATAACTTGATAGGAAACCACAAACAGCGGCAACTAATGAACTCATAAGAAGTGCTTTTCTCATAAATTCATGAGTTAAAGGATCTGTTATGAATAAATCTAAAGTTAAAAAAGAACAGAGCTCCATATAATTTTAAATTTAGGATTCGGGTCCAAACAAGAAATCAGGAGAGATGCCTCCAAAAGTGGTTGTAATATTTTCAGGGGTAAACACTTCTGAAGTCTCGCCATAAGCTACAACAGTTTTATTTATTAAAAGAACCAAATCGCAAAATTCACGTACATGAATCATATCGTGGGTTGATAATAAAATAGTTTTCCCCTCATTTTTAAATTGAATAAATAATTCCGAGATAAGTTTCTCAGTTCTTATATCAACACCTGAAAAAGGCTCATCAAGAAGTAATATTGACGCTCTTTGCGCAATTGCTCTAGCTAAAAAAGTTCGTTTTCTCTGACCTCCAGATAAGTTTCCAATAGGTGTAGATAAATGATCAGTAAGGTCAACTCTCTTAATAGCATCTTTAACCGCCTGAACATCAGACTCTCTAGGACACCTAAAAATATTCATCGAACCATATCTTCCCATCATCACTACATCCCAAACACTTATTGGGAATTGACTATCAATTCCCTCATTTTGAGGAACATAAGCAATAGTCTGATCTTTTTGAGCAGATCTTACAGACTCACCGTTTATTCTAATTTTTCCCTTTGAAATATTTACAAAACCAGTTAAAGCATTAAAAAAAGTTGTTTTACCAGCCCCGTTCATCCCTACTAACCCACAAATCTGACCTGGTTTCAATCTTAAATTGGCATCATACAAAGCCACCTTACCGTTGTAATCTACGCAAATATTCTCTGCATCAATCCTAAAGTTTTGAAAATTTATTTTTTCCATAATTCAAAAAAGCCCTTTTTTAATCAAATCCAAATTATGCTCAAGCATTTTTATATATGAACTGGCAGGCCCACTATTATCAGATAATGAATCAACAAAAAGATTTCCTCCAAAATTGGCCCCAGTTTCGTTTGCAACAACCATTTGAGATTCGTTACTTACAGTACTTTCGCAAAATACAGATGGGACATTTTTTTCTTTAACTAGTGAGATTGTTCTTGTCATTCTTTTAGGAGTAATTTGACTCTCTGCATTAACTGGCCATAAATAAACTTCCTCTAAACCATAATCATTTGTTAAATATGAAAAAGCACCTTCACAACTTACTAGATACCTCCTATCTTTATTTAAGTTATTAATAAAAAGTGAGAATTCTTTATCTATTTTAGAGAGTTTATCTTTATAAATTTTTCCATTTTCTTCAAATAATTTTCTTTTGGATGGCCTCAATTCTGATAAAGAATCCACGAGAATATCTACGTATAGGATCCCTCTTTTTGGAGAAATCCAGGCATGAGGATTGGGTTTCCCTTTATAAAAATCTTCACTGATAAAAATAGGATCTAAATTTTCCGCGACAGTAATTCTTTCAACTTTTAAATTAGAAACAAATTTTTCAGCCCATAATTCAAATCCAAATCCATTATCAATAAAAACAAACGCACTGGAGGCATTTACCAAATCGCTTGGAGTTGGTTGGTAGCCATGAACTTCAACTCCAGGTTTCGTTATTGATCTAACAATAAATTCATCTTTAGCAACATTGCTAATTATGTCCGCCAAAACAGTGAAACTTGACAGTATTACTTCTTTATTTTCATTTTTGTTTGATATTTTCTTACATGAGCCTGAAGCTAGAGAGAGCAGAAGTAACAAACTTAAAAAAAGAATATTTTTTCTCATATTTAAAATTCATCCTTAGATTATGAACTAAAAGATAGTTTCATAAGTGGTTTTCTAAGCTCAGAAATAAATCCTTTCCAATTTATTTTTTCTTTTTCAAAAGCTTTTTCAACAATTTTCTCAGAATTTTTCTTTATAAAATCCAAATCAGGTTCTTCTACACCTTTTGTTATTGCCATAAAATCAGCCAAAGAACTTGATACTACTCTTGTTAAATAAGCAGCACTGACAGCTTGAAATGTTCCAGAGACAAGCCAATTTGGGCCATGTAATTTTGTTATGCCAATTAGAGTCTGTCCACTCCATTCAATAACTCCCTGAGCAATTGCAGTCTTTAAAATCTCTTTAGATACTTTATCTAAAATTTCGGGAGACCAATTACATCCCCATATAGACTTAATTTCCTTAATCATTAATGAATTTAGAACTGTCATTGCCATAACATCAATTGATGGGATAGGAGATAAGAAAACACTTGTCGCGACAAGAATTTGATTTTTTCTTTGTATACCTTTTAACTGCATTCTTCTTATCCCTTCAATTTCAGATTGCCAGGCAACATGAAGTTCTTTCAAGAGCCTTTTTTTTGTATTTTCAATATTTTTGGATGGACTTATGAAAAACTTCCTTAATGAAAAAGGTATATTTGTTATTTCATTCCTATTCACATCAAAAGTAATAATTTTATTTATAAAGTCATTTGAAATTTGAGACTTTAAGTCATCTATCTGATTTTTGGCTTCTATTTCGTTGGAAGTTAAAGCAACCAACCAGATTGGCATATTTTTAGGAAACTTTTCCAGCCACAAAAAATCATTTGCCGACATAGGCAAGTTTATAAAATACAAAACTGCATCACTATTCAAGGCTTCTTTTGGAATAATTCCAGAAGAATTGTATTTAGGAAGTTTTTCGAATAAATCAAAGTCAAACTTATCTGCTTTGAAATAATTTTTCAAGACAGACTGACAACTTTGATAATATCTATGTCCAATGCAACTTATTTTTTCTTTTTCACATCTATTAAGAATCGATTCAAGTGTTTTTTGTCTGTTTGAATTCTGTTTCTCTAATTCATTTGTTGCTTCAAGTTCTTCAAAAAAATTTAAATCTTCATTACATAGATTTATCCAACCATCCAAATTATTTGGCTCATTAAATTTAGGCTTATCATTCTTTAAGTAAAAATATCCCCCCAAACACAACGCAAAAAATCCTATTGAACCGCCTGCAAAATGAATTAAGTCACTGACAAACCATTCCCCAAAGCCTAATAATAGTAAAATAATAAGGAGATTTTTTTTTGGAAACTTTATGAAATCCTTTAAAAGGTTGTCTTTACTAATATCAAACACGATGCTTTATTTCTCTAATTTTATTTTAATGCAAGTTGTGAATGAGAAAAGCGAAATCACATAAGTCGTTAATCAATAGATAAAAATTTAAGGAATTTAAAAAGACTTATTGCATAACAAGATGCTAAGTTAATAGACTATTTAAATAACTTAAGAAACATCAAGATGTCTAATTCGAATTTCAGCAATAATACTGGACAAGAAAATTACAGAGGTCGTTCTAATAATGAAAGATCTAATTTCAGAGATAGATCTGGCGGGAGAAGAGATGGGGGAGGATTCCGCATAAGATTGAGTGATAACGAAATGAAAGCTGTCAAATCAATACAAGAGACCTTTCAATTAAGGTCTACTGTTGCAGTTCTTGGTTTCTCTGTCAGAACACTTAGCGAAATGATCAAAGACGAAAAATTGATAGAATCAATCACAGAATATGCAAAAAACAATAAAAACTCTTCTTCGAATAGACAATCACAAAATCTTTATCAAGAAAAGACAAAAACAGCTCCTAATCCCTTTGCAAGACCTACAAAAAATACATCAACTGAAGAGATCGAATCTAATGAAGTAGAAGAGGATGGCAAATAAAAAAAGAATTCTTTCAGGAGTTCAACCAACTGGTGATTTGCATATTGGGAATTGGCTTGGGGCCATAAATAATTGGGTTACCCTTCAAGACCAATACGAAACATTTCTATGTGTAGTTGATTTGCATGCAATCACAGCTTCATATGATCCCAAAGAATTATCTAAGAACACTATCTCTACTGCAGCTTTGTACATCGCTTGTGGGATAGATCCCAAAATATGCTCAATTTTTGTCCAAAGTCAGATTTCTGCACATTCAGAACTTTGTTGGATATTAAATTGCATGACTCCTATAAATTGGATGGAAAGAATGATTCAATTTAAAGAAAAATCCATTCAACAGGGAAATAATGTATCCATTGGATTATTTGACTATCCGATCCTAATGGCTGCAGACATTCTTCTATATGATGCTGACTTTGTCCCAGTAGGTGAGGATCAAAAACAACATCTTGAACTTGCTAGAGATATTGCACAACAAAGAATTAATGCCAGGTTTAGTAAGGATAAAAATATTTTAAAAATCCCTCAACCAATAATTATGAAGAACGGGTCAAAAATAATGAGTTTAATTGATGGTTCAAAAAAGATGAGTAAAAGTGATCCTAATGAGGGCAGTCGCATTAACTTATTAGATCCTCCTGAAATTATCACAAAAAAAATAAAAAGAGCAAAAAGTGACAGCTCTATTGGAATTGAATTTAACAACCCTGAGAGACCAGAATCTAAAAATCTTTTGATGATTTATTCAATATTATCTGGCAAAGAAATTTCTCAATGCGAAAATGAATTCTCAGAGACTGGATGGGGGACATTTAAAAAATTAATTACTGAACAACTCATTGAATCACTAGAACCTATTCAGGAAAAATATAATTTATTAATTAATGATACTTATCAATTAAATAAAATCCTTGATGAAGGGAAGGAAAAAGCTGAAGATCTAGCAAATCAGACTTTAAAAAGAGTTAAATCAAAATTAGGATTCTTTGAAATGGAGAAATAAATTATGCCAATAATTACCTTGCCTGATGGTTCAAAAAAGGTTTTCGAAAAATCTGTAACTATTCTAGAAATTGCCCAGAGTATAGGAGCTGGATTAGCTAAAGCAACAATTGCTGGAAAAGTAAATGATGTCCTTACAGATGCAACGCTACCTATAAAAAATGATTCCAAAGTTGTAATAATTACATCAAAAGATAAAGAAGGAATTGAAATAATAAGACATTCCTTTGCTCACCTTGTTGGTCATGCAGTTAAACAAATTTACTCTGATATTAAAATGGCAATTGGGCCTGTAATTGAAGATGGTTTTTATTATGATATTTTTTCTGAATACAGATTTACTCCTGAAGATTTAATAAAAATCGAAAATAGAATTAATAAATTAATAAAAATGAATTATGACATTGAAATTTTACAAGTCTCTAAAGAAGAGGCAATTAAAACTTTCAAAGAAAGAGATGAGACTTTTAAATTACGAATAATTGAAGAAATTACTGAAGAAGGTCTCATCAATTTATACAAGCACGAAGAATATATCGACATGTGTAGAGGGCCTCACGTACCCAACACGAGACATTTGAGACACTTTAAGTTACTTAAATTATCAGGCTCATACTGGAGAGGTGATAGTGAGAATGAATCATTACAGAGAATATATGGAACTGCATGGGCTAAAGAAAAAGAACTCAATGAATATTTAATAAGAATTGAAGAGGCCGAAAAAAGAGATCATAGAAAACTCGGAAAAAAACATGCACTATTCCATATTCAAGAAGAATCTCCTGGAATGATTTTTTGGCATCCAAATGGATGGACAATATACCAAGTCCTAGAAAAATACATAAGAGAAATACTTAAAAAAAATGATTATTTAGAAATTAAAACACCTCAAGCTGTTGATAAATCTCTCTGGGAAAAATCCGGTCATTGGGAAAAATTTAGAGACGATATGTTCACTACTGCATCAGAGAATCGAACTTATGCGATAAAACCAATGAATTGTCCATGCCATATCCAAGTATTTAATCAAGGTTTAAAAAGTTATAAGGATCTACCTATTCGTCTTGCTGAATTTGGTTCTTGTCACAGAAATGAGCCCTCTGGTGCACTGCACGGCTTAATGAGAGTAAGAAACTTTACTCAAGATGATGCACACATATTTTGTACAGAAGAGCAAATTCAAGAAGAGGTATCCACATTTATCGATCTTGTTTTTGAGGTTTATAAAACTTTTGGTTTTGATGAAATAATTATCAAGTTATCAACCCGTCCTGAAAAAAGAGTAGGTAGTGAAGAGATTTGGGATAAATCAGAAGAGGCCCTTACCAAAGCTCTCGATAATAAGAATCTAAAATGGGGACTCCAGCCTGGAGAAGGTGCTTTTTATGGTCCAAAAATAGAATTCTCGTTAAAAGATTGTCTTAATAGAGTCTGGCAGTGCGGAACAATTCAGGTTGATTTCTCAATGCCTATTAGATTGAACGCAACTTATGTAGATATTGATAATGAAAAAAGAAATCCAGTTATGCTTCATAGGGCAATTTTAGGATCCTTTGAAAGATTTATCGGAATATTAATTGAACAATATGAGGCAAAATTTCCGATTTGGCTTGCTCCTTATCAAATAATTTTGTTGAGTATTACCGATAGAAATAATGAAAAGTGTTTAAAATTTAATGAATTAATAAATAATAATGGTTACCGATCAAGGGTTGACATTAGGAATGAAAAGATAGGATACAAAATAAGGGAGGCAACTATAAGTAGAGTCCCTTTAATTGCTGTTATAGGTGATAAAGAAGACGAAATTGATTCAGTAGCAATTAGAGCTCTTGATGGTACAAATTTAGGAATTTTCGACCTTCCTAATCTATACAAATTAATGGATGAATTAATAGAAAAAAAAGGTAGAACAAAATAATTTCGAATAGATGAATTTTCTGGCTTGTGATTTAGGAGGTACCAAGGTTTTATTGGCCATATTTGAAAGAGGAATAAATGATGATTCGCCTAAATTGTTATTCAAGAAGAAATACATATCTTCTAATTGGGATTCTTTTGAACTGATACTAAAAGATTTTCTCAAAAATGAATGCAAAAATATTACTCATCCTTCTTCTGCCTGTTTCGCTGTAGCTGGTCCTTTATCTAACAACAACGCAAAAATCATGAACTTGTCATGGAATATTTCAGGAAATGAATTAAAAAATAAATTTAAATTTGAACAATGCGAGCTAATAAATGATTTTGCAGTACAAATTTATGGAATTCCTTACTTAAAAAAAAATCAATATTCAACTATCCAGAATGGATCACAATCTGAAGGGAATAACAATGATTTGCATGCCATTGTTGGAGCTGGTACTGGTTTGGGAATTGCAAGAGGTCTAATATCAGGAAATAAAGTAAAAGTTTTAGCCAGCGAAGGAGGACACGTTGAATACTCTCCAAAGTCAGAATTAGAGTGGGAATTAAAAATTTGGCTTAAGAATTACCTGAAAATTGAGAGGATATCTTGTGAAAGAATTATTAGCGGCACTGGTTTATCAAGAATTGCCGAATGGAGACTAAGCAAACCTGATGCCAAAAACCATCCTCTACAAAAATACTTAAAAGAAATAAAAAATTTTGATACTGCAAGGAAAGAACTTCCCGAAAAAATTTGTAATCTCTCTAAAGAAGGGGATCAGCTAATGATTGAAGTTGAGAGGATCTGGGTAGGCGCTTATGCGTCTTTTCTAGGAGATATTGCTCTTCAAGAATTGTGCTTTGGCGGATTATGGATTTCTGGAGGGACCGCATCAAAACATTTCAAAAACTTTAAGTCAGATTTATTTATGAAACAATTTTTCGACAAGGGAAGATTAGAAGATATTCTTAAAACAATACCTATGAAAGTAATTGTAGATGAAGAGTTTGGACTTTTTAGTGCAGCCTGCAGAGCAAAAATGCTTTTAAAAACTTGATAACAAAAAATGTCTTCCCCTGAAGTAGGTAAAAAAATAAAGGTAACAGTTCCTTCCACAACTGCCAATTTAGGGCCTGGATTCGATTGCCTTGGAGCAGCATTAGATTTATATAATGAATTTATTTTCACAAGAATTGAAGGTGGTGGAGATAGATTTGATTTAATAATGGAAAGTACAGATGGGAATCATTTAAGAGGAGGACCTGAAAACTTAGTTTTTAGAGCAGCTCAGAAAGTATGGGAGAGCGCAAATATAGATCCTTTTGCACTTGAAGCAAGAGTTAAGTTGGCAGTGCCGCCTGCACGCGGACTTGGAAGTAGTGCTACAGCAATAGTTGCTGGACTAATTGGAGCAAATGCAATAATGAATACCCCACTGTCAAAAGAAAAACTACTTGAGCTTGCAATTGATATAGAAGGTCATCCTGATAATGTAGTTCCCTCTCTCCTAGGTGGGCTTTGTTTGACAGCCAGGTCATCTTCTCAAAGATGGAGAATTATTAGATGTGATTGGCACGATTCAATTAAAGCGGTTGTAGCAATACCTGCAATTCGTCTAAGCACAAGCGAAGCGAGAAAGGTTATGCCTAAGAATGTACCTATATCTGATGCAGTGACAAATATGGGGGCACTTACTTTGTTACTTAATGGCTTAAAAGCTGGGAACGAGGAACTTATAAAAGAAGGGATGTTTGATAGGCTACATGAGCCCTACAGATGGAAACTTATTAAAGGCGGACTAGAAGTAAAAGATGCAGCACTAAATGCAGGTGCTCTAGGATGCGCAATAAGTGGGGCTGGACCAAGCATATTAGCTTTGTGTAAAAAAGAAAATGGCAAAAACGTCAGTCAAGCCATGGTAAAAGCATGGGAGATGTCAGGCGTAGCTAGCAGAGCACCATTCTTAAACGTTCAAACAACAGGTAGCCAATTTAGCAATATCTCTGGTAAGTAGTTTTACTTAGGCATTTTTAATGTTATAGTCTCAAGCTAGTACAACTTCAACTAGAATAAAAAAATTATTCATTCCATAAATGAATTTAGAATCTTTTCCTTGGCTATCATCTATTGTTTTACTGCCTTTGATTGGGGCATTAATAATGCCTTTCTTGAGTTCAGAAGAAGGAGAAGATAATACACTCCCTAGAAATATCTCATTAAGTTTTTTATTTTTAGATTTTTTATTAATAATTGGCGTCCTTTTTCAAAAATTCAATACTTCAGATAGCTCTTTGCAACTGGTAGAAAGAGTTTCATGGTTACCCTCAATAGGCTTAGAGTGGTCTCTTGGCGTAGATGGGTTATCTGCTCCTTTAGTAGCTTTGAGTGGGTTAATTACATTTTTATCAGCTGCGGCAAGTTGGAAAATTAAGAAAAAATCTAATCTATATTTTGCTCTTTTATTAGTGCAAGCCTCAGCGCAAGCATTAGTTTTCCTTTCTCAAGATTTCCTATTATTTTTCTTGGCATGGGAACTTGAATTGGTTCCGGTATATCTTCTTATTGCTATTTGGGGAGGGAAAAAGAAATTATATGCAGCTACAAAATTTATACTTTATACAGCTTTAGCTTCTTTACTAATACTCATAAGTGGACTAGCACTTGCTTTAAGTGGTGATACTTTTACTTTAAATATTACCGATTTAACTAATAAACATGTAACAGGCAGCCTAGCGTTATTATCTTATTTAGGATTTTTAATCGGTTTTGGAGTAAAACTTCCTATCTTTCCATTACATACTTGGTTACCCGATGCACATGGAGAGGCTAATGCCCCAGTTTCAATGTTACTCGCTGGAATTCTTTTAAAAATGGGTGGCTATGCTCTCTTAAGATTCAACGTTCAAATATTACCTGAAGTACATCTGCGAATTGCTCCTGCATTAATTATTCTTGGAATCATTAATATAATTTACGGAGCGCTAAATGCATTTGCGCAAGATAATGTCAAAAGGAGAATTGCATGTAGCTCTGTGAGTCATATGGGTTTTGTTCTATTAGGGATTGGAGCAGTAGATGCTTTAGGTATAAGTGGAGCAATGCTCCAAATGATCAGTCACGGACTTATAGCGGCAGCTATGTTTTTTGTTACGGGCTCATTCTATGAAAGAACAAATACTCTTTCGATACCAAATATGGGCGGCTTGGCAAAGGTCTTACCAATTACTTTTGCTTTTTTCTTGGCAAGTTCTTTGGCCTCTTTAGCACTACCTGGAATGAGCGGATTCATAAGCGAAATAACTGTATTTTTGGGAATCACTAGTCAAGAAGGGTTCAGCTCTATCTTTAGATCAATCACTATTCTTATTGCAGCTATAGGTTTAGTTCTAACACCAATATATCTACTATCAATGTGTAGAAGAGTATTTTTTGGCCCTAGAATCCCTGCGCTAGCTACAGTTAAAGAGATGAATGGTCGAGAATTGACAATTGGTTTTAGCTTATTATTACCTACTTTAGTGATAGGTTTTTGGCCAAAAATCGCGATTAATTTATACGAATCTTCTACGAATGCTCTCAGCCAGCAGCTCACCCTAGCTAAATTAGTTGGATCAATACCAACCTTAGTTAATTAAATCATTTCAATCAATGGATACCTCAATTTTTAAATATGGAGAATTACCAGAATTTAAAAAATTTACTCCCGAAAGCATAAGTAAACAATTCCCAGTAGTACTAGAAAAAATAGCTGAAGATTTCAAAAACATTGAGAAAAATTTATCTAACTATTTAATTCAAAATGATTTAAGTTGGGAAAATGTAATAAATCCCTTAAATGAAGTTAATGAAATTCTTAGATGGAGTTGGGGGGTAATAAGCCACCTAAATGCTGTAAATAATTCTGAAAGTCTAAGAGATATTTATTCAAAATTTCTTCCAGATATTATTAGCTTGAGTAATAAATTCGGACAAAGTAAAATAATCTACAATTCTTTAATCAAGCTTAAAGAGACAAATAACTTTGATCAAATCAAAAACAGAATTTTAGATAAAGAAATTCTTGAGATGCAACATAGAGGCATTTCACTACAAAAGAATGATCAAGAAGAATTTAACAACATTTCTGAAAAGCTTGGAAAGCTATCAACAGACTTCAGCAATAATGTTCTTGATGCGACTAATAAATGGTTTTTAATATTAAATAAAAAATCTGAAGTCGATGGTCTTCCTGAACGCGTACTTGAATTGATGGCAATTTCTGCACATAATCACTTAAAAAAAGATAAAGAAGTTGATATCAATAATGGTCCTTGGAAATTAAGTCTGGATATTCCAACTTATACTTCTTTTATGACATATGCCACCGACCGTGACCTTAGAGAGAAACTATATAAGGCATTCGTTGGTAGGGCGTCTCAAGGAGAAAAAAATAATTCTCAAATCATTGAAGAGATATTATCTCTTAGAACTAAACAGGCTAATCTTCTAGGTTATAAAAGTTGGGCAGAACTAAGTTTGTCAACGAAAATGGCAAAAGAAATTAAAAATGTCGAAAACCTTTTAGAAGAATTGAGAGAACCAGCATTCAAAACCGCAAAAATTGAATTACAAATGCTCGAAAAGTTTTCTAAAGCTAATGGGTTTCCAAAATCGCAAAATATTGAGCCATGGGATATTAGTTATTGGTCCGAACTTCTTAGAAAGGAAAAGCTCAATTTAGATCAAGAGTCTTTGAGACCTTGGTTCCCACTAAATGATGTTTTGAAAGGTTTATTTAAATTAAGTGAAAATCTTTTTGAAATTAAAGTAGTCGAGGCAACTGATGAGGCACCTCTATGGAATGATGACGTTTTATTTTTTAATATCCTCAATAAAGAAGATAACAAAATAGCATCCTTTTTCCTCGATCCATATTCGAGGCCTGAATCCAAGAGAGGAGGGGCTTGGATGGATGAATGTTTAAATAAAAATAATGTAGGCAAAAAGACCCTCCCTGTAGCTTATCTCGTTTGTAATCAGACTCCACCATCAAAAGACAAACCTAGTTTGATGAGCTTTGAAGAAGTTCAGACACTGTTCCATGAATTTGGTCATGGTCTTCAACACATGCTTACTACTGTAAATCTTCCTCAAGCAGCTGGTATCAATAACGTTGAATGGGATGCAGTCGAACTTCCAAGTCAATTTATGGAAAACTGGTGTTTCCATAAAAACACACTTATGAATATTGCTAAGCATTACAAAACAGGAGAAAAATTATCCGATGAAAATTTTGAGAAGCTCCTAGAGAACAGAACTTTCAATTGCGGTATGGCTACTCTTAGACAGCTACATTTTGCAATTACAGACCTCAGATTGCACAGCAGTATTGATAACAACGAAGGTAAAACAGCAGATGAAATAAGAAGAGAAATTGCAACACAAACTACTGTTATTGAGCCAATTCAAGAAGATCAATTTCTTTGTTGTTTTAGTCATATATTTGCAGGAGGATATTCTGCAGGATATTACTCATATAAATGGGCTGAAGTTCTAAGTGCTGATGCATTTTCAATGTTCGAAGAAGCTGATCTAGAAAACTCTGAAGATTTAAAGTTAATAGGGAAAAAATTCAAAGATACAATACTTAGCTTGGGTGGGAGCTTACCTCCCTTAGACATATTCAAACTATTTAGGGGAAGAGAGCCACAAACAGATTCCTTAATAAGACATTTAGGCTTATCTGGAACTACATAATAATTTCATCGATTATTTTATCAACCACAGATTTATTTCTTACTAGATTTCTATGTTTATATACTTTTACTGATATTTTTTTTCCAAAATTCAAACTTGTCCACCAGCCAGGGAAAACCATCAAATCCCAATAAGTAAAGAAATTTATACACTCAATATCATCAAGAAAAAAATCATTATTCGCGAGTCCTCTCAAAAACTTACTATTTATTTTCATTTCTGATATTCCTTGAAAAGGATATTTAGGTATTAATTGAGCCATCAAAGTTCCTCTGTGAGGAGAGCCTACAGATATTAATCTTCTTGTTCTTTTATATCCATTAAATTTTTGAAGCCAGTGCCTACCAATTATTCCTCCCATAGAAAATCCCAAAATATCTATTTCTTTTTCTAAACCATATTTCTCTAAAATTAATTCGTTTAATTTATTAGTCAAATCAAGAATTGAAGTCATTCCATATGAATGCTCAAGAGTTGGGGCAAAATATTCAATGCCAAAATTATCAAGTTTTGGGGTAATGGAAGAAAAAATACTTGAAGTATTCCAAAGACCATGAATCAATATGATAGGATTTCTTCTTTCCAATACTTTAATTATTTTCAAGAATTCTTACTATTGATACCTTTCCATCAAAACCTGTGATTGGAGGATTGCATTTTGTCAAGATAATTTTGATTTTAAAAAGTTTAAATTCCTGATCAATGATTTCTAAAATTGCATTGGAATATTTTTCGATTGTATAACAATATATTTTCTTTGATTGATCTTTTAAAATTTGAACTAATTTTGAATAGTCAACTGTTTTTTTTATATCATCATTGACTGTACATTTTTCAAAATCAGTCCACAAAAATATATCTAAAATAAATAGTTGCCCTAATTCCCTTTCTTCATCAAGCACGCCAACCCTAGCCCAAAGTTTAATATTCTCAATTTTTAAAAAAGTTTCCATCTTTAAAAGTTTTAAAGATCTTTGTGTGAATAGATAGCCTTTCCTGATGAAAAATCATCAACTATATTCCCATCACCTTCAAGGAAATATTTATAAGTGACCAAACCTTCTAAACCTACAGGTCCCCTTGGTGGAAGAGTTTGAGTAGATATACCAACTTCAGCTCCGAATCCATATCTAAACCCATCTGCAAATCTAGTAGAGCAATTATGAAAAACACCTGCACTATCAACTACATTCATAAATTTTTTTGCAGTATTTGAATTTTCAGTAATTATTCCATCTGTATGTTTTGAACTATATTTTTGAATATGTTTTATTGCTTCCTCGAGATCATCAACAATTTTTATCGATAAAATTAAATCCAAATATTCAGTTTCCCAATCTTCTAGATTAGCCTCATACTTTAACCCTAATTCAAGTGATCTCTTATCTCCAATTAATTTAACTTCATTAGAATTAAACAGGGGGATTGCCTTTTCTAAAAAAGCTGGTGCGATATCTTTATGAACTAATAAAGTTTCAATAGCATTACATGCTGCTGGATACTGAATTTTACTGTCCAAAGCAACTGATAATGCCATCTCTAGATTTGCCTCAATATCTATAAACAAATGACAAATTCCATCAGCATGGCCAAGCACAGGAATTCTTGTATTCTCCTGAATAAATTTAACTAATTCATTACTTCCTCTTGGAATTATTAAATTAATGTATTTCTCAAGATTTAACATCGCCATGCTATCTTTTCTGGTTGTAAGTAAACATATTGCATTTTTATCAAGACCTGATTCAATTAAACCTTCTTGCAATGCATTCACTATTGAAGTATTTGTTAAATTAGCTTCACTACCACCTTTTAGCATTACTCCATTTCCTGATCTTATTGCTAATGAACTAATCTGCATCACGGCATCTGGCCTTGATTCAAAAATAACACCTAAGACTCCAATTGGCACAGTTTTTCTTTCTAAAATCAATCCTTTTGAAAGCTCTCTTTTTATTTGAACTTGATTTACAGGATCAGCCAAGTCTCCAACTTTTCTTACCCCTTCAATTCCTGAATTTAATTTTTCTTTTGATAACTTTAATCTAGAGAGTAAAGCCTTTGAAATACCTTTTCTTTCTGCACTTTTATAGTCCTCATTATTAGCATCTAAAATTTCTTTAGTATTTTTCTCAAGATAATCAGCCATAAAATTTAAGGCTTTAATTCTATTTTGATTTTCAGTCTGACTTATTTTTATTGATGCCAAACGAACTTTATCAGCTTTTTCTAAAAGATCATTACCTGGTTGAGGAACTTCAAAGATATTAGCCATGGTATTTTTTAATTGATTTAATAATAATTCAAATTAACAAATCTTTAAACTAAATTTCTCTCTGAGTTAATATCTAAAAAATAATTGAATTTGACTTTTCCAATCTCCATTGGAATCAAAAGAACCTAATAATTCAAGATTTGGATTGGCCTGAAAAGTCAAAATTCCTATAGATGAAAGATCATCTCTACCTGGAACGGTTTGGAAGGCAAAATTTATCGCATCAGTAAAATCAATTCCTAGTTCTGCTACCCAAGCTTGAGAAGAAAATTCCTCATTTGAAAATGATTGACTATCATTTTCAATATCTAAATTTTCATTGGAAAAAATATTATTTAAGGCATCATTATTTTCTATTAAGGCTGGATATAAAGATAACTGAAATCTCTCACTAAAAGCATCAGCATTATTAAGTTGAGAAATAAATGCTCTATTTATTAAATTTGCAGAATTACCTCCTATTAAACCAATTATTTGTGATCTGTTATAACTTGGCGTGCTCCTTAATTGAATCCTTCTATTTTCATCTGCAAAAGATAATTGATCTAAAAATCCTTCATAAGATGCTTCAATTTTGATAAGCCTTGAATTACCAATCCCAAAAGATCCAAAACTACTTGAAGTCGCGTTTTCATAAAGATCACCTGAGATATTTGAATCCTGATTATTTTCACTTATAGGTATTATAGAATCTGGAACTTTACTAACCAGAGAAAAATTAATAAATGGAACAACGCCACTTCTCGATGCAAATAAAATATAATTTTCTTTATTTTTATCAAGTTTAAATGGAGTAGTATATAAATTAGCTCTACCTTTTTTAAGATAAATTAGACCTCTAGCATTTAAATCTTTTCCTACCTTTCCGTTTATATTAAGGTCTAATTTGGTATCTAAAGAAGCTTGAACTATTTCTGAATATTGAAGTTTAAAATCCGGCCCAAGTTTTAATTTAAGATTTTTAAAACTCAAATTTTCCAAATAATTTGGTAATGTTTCTCCTAAAAGAACTGAATTTAATATTGTTTCGTTTGAAATTATTTCAATATTCTGCTTAGTATTCCAGTAGAGCTCTGGCCAATCAAATTTATCTTCCTTTAATTTACTATCTTTATCTAACTTATTATTTTTATTATTTCTATTAAAGTTAATAAATCCATTATTAAGAGATAAATTACCGCCTAAAACAGGATTTTCAAACGATCCACTTAAATCTATATCTGAATCAATTAGAAAATTAGAATTGTCTATCTTTAAAGTAAATTTATTCGTTTTCATATTAATTTCTGATTTGCCAGAATCAATATTACTATAAAAAGGCAAAGAACCTTTAATAAAAATATCTCCAGAATCTTCCACTTTTGCTTTTAGATTCTTGATCTCTAAAGAGTCAAAATCAAAAATTATTAAGCTATTAATATCTTTTATTATATTGTTATAAAAATCAATTTCGGAATCTTTAATTACTATAAAACCATTCAAGATTGGTTTATTTAAACTCCCTTTAATTATCATCCGAAGATTTACATCACCTTCTTTAAAGGTAAAGTATTCATCAGCAAAAATATCTATTAACTCAATAAATTTTCCATTCCCAATCAATCTTAGATCTAAGTTATCTGATTTATTGACAGGTATCGAACCTTTAATATTAACTGGAATTTCAGAATTATTTATCAAAAGGGAAAAATCAATATCAAAAATAGAATTATTAAATTCAATTAGTCCCTTATCAAATATTATTTTATTATCTTTAATTGATGAATTATCGGAATAAATTTCACTAAAGAAAGATTTTGAATCAAGATTATATAATAAATTCATATCCAACCCTCCAAAAAAATCTCTTGGATTATTTAAAAAGATATTTGCTGCATTTAGAGGTAAATTTTTAATTCTTAAAGAACCTTTCCCTTTTAATAATCCTCCTTCCAAATCAATAGAAAATTCCTCCTTATTGTTCTTATAGTTATCTCTTGGCATATCAAGATAGCCATTTATTTTTGCATTCAATTTGTAATTTGCAGGGCTATCACCATGAATAGTAATTTTGCCATTGTATCTACTTCTAAATTTATTAAAATATTTTTTCAACTTAAATTTGTCCTCCAGCACATTACTAGTTTCAATAAAGTTATTTATAAAATCGATCCTCTCTTTAAATGATTTATTATCTTTATTTATTTCCAAATTATTCAAAATATTCGATTTACTTATAGGAATCACTTTTTTATTATCAAAGTTAAAAATATCAATAGCTGTAAGGATAGTCCAACTAGTGCTTATATCCTTTAATTCTGAATTAATTAAATTATTTTTACTTGAATCATACTCGACTTCAATTATCCCTCCATCAATTGGATACAATGAAGAGTTTATATAAAAAGAATTATCTTTGAAGCGGAAATCAAATAATGAATTGGCTAGATTAATATTCCCATATTTGCCTAGACTCCAGGCGATTCGCCCATCAAGGTTTGACTGGTCTGACGAAATTGATCCCTTACCATTAATAATTCCATCAACTCTATCGAATTGATTTTTGTCTATAGATAATTCAAGTTCATCAAGAGGAAAATTCTCTGCTTGCCAATTATAACCATCATCCTCTTTGACTATGCCTATAGTACCTTTATTTGAATTAAAAACTCTTATAAAATTTGCATTATTTATTTTAAGATCAGAATTAAAATTGATTGAGAGAAATGAAGGGATTGGAGAGTATTTATTTTTTATATTAAGCAGAAATTCACTATTTTCATTTTTAAAATCTCCCTCCCATATTTCTCTAATGCGGATACCTTTAAAGTGCGGGTAATCAAGATTGAAGTTTATCGAAATATCAGGATCAGTAATTTTTCCTTTTAATTCTCCTTTAGCAGTAATGAAACCCCTTATATCATTTTTTCGGAAAATATTTAAATTAGATAATTGAGTTCTATTTATTTTAAAACTAGTATCTATATCACCAAAATTAATACCTCTTCTATCAAACCAAAAAGGAATATTACCCGTTAATTGGATATCCGGATTAAGGCTATTAATGTATCCAATACTTCCTTTTAAATCAATATTATTGGAACTTTTGTTAAATGGCATATTAAGATTAAAATTCGAAGTCAAAGTTCCATAATTTAATTTTTCTGTATTACCAATTAAATTATTATCTTTACAAAAAAACCAAGTTGAATCTGAATTTATATTCTCTGCTAAATCTTCTGGTTTTATTTTTAAATTAGTAAAAGAAAATCTTCCTTCACAAAATGTGCGCTTTGATGATTTATTAAATTTAAAGTTAGATTTAAAGATACCTTTTTTAAAGCTAATTTTTCTATTCCCAATAATATATTCAGAATTGTCAAGATCTAAACCCTTAGAAAATAAATCCAGTTTTAAAAAGTCTTGATTTAATTTTGTATTAAATTTAAATTTTAAAAAACCCTTTTCATTAAAATTTGATTTTACATTTGCAATGATTTGTCTATTTCTTGACTTGTAAATAACATTACCTTTTACTTTTGTTTTTAATCCTGCATTATTAAACTTCAGATCTGAATATTTATTTAAGTTAAAGTTCAACTCATACTTAGATTTTGATTTTTTTGTAATTCGATCATCTTTATAAGATTCGTCCCTTTTAAAAAAATCTCTATCTATATTTATGGCAGCTTTCCTAGGACTTATTTTTACGATCCATTTTTGTTTTACAAAAGATCTAAAAGGCATAATGCCAACATATACATTTTTGGCTGTAATTTCAGAATTTATATTGTCTTTATCATTAATTTTTGAATTACCCAAAGAAACACCTAGAAATCTAATCCCGTCATAATCACCTAAATCAACATTTTTATCTAAAAGATTCTCAATACTTTTTTCTAGTTCTAATTTTTTAGAATTATAAATTTCTTTTAAAAAATTATTTAATAAAAAAGTTCCCAAAAAACCTAAGGGTAAAAGCATCCCTACTAAAAGAATATTAGTATTTAAATTTAGAGATCTAATTTTTTTCAAGTTAGAGCCCAAAAATAGAGTAGGCTTACAAAATATAAGAAATTAATCAGGTCAAAGCCACTAAATGTCTTTTTTTGAACTATTAGAGAACACACCCAAAATTTTTGGATTCTTTGGAATATTTCTTTTCATTTGCACAATAGCAGCTTTTATATTAAATTTTGGTTTTAAATTTCGAATAATTGGAGCAACTATCTTTTCATTGTTGCTTTCTTTGAGTAGTTGGGCATTTATACAAAGTTATTCCGAAAAGGTTTTAATAGAAGGTGCAAAATATGTTCCAATTGTCTATGACAATGGGTTCGATTTAATTATTGCTAAAGCAGATGATGACTTTCTAGAGGAATCTATTGACCCAACTTTAGAACAATTATCGGAAAACTTAAGGAAAGGTAGCAGATCTGGTGCGAATGTAAAAATAAAGATAAGAAAACTTGAAAAAATTTCAGATGGCGTAAGTAAACCAGTGGTTATAGGAGAAGTTCAGAAAAATGTCAAAATGAATTAGTCTCTTAAACAATGGAAAGTAAAACCTTTTTAGATATTTTGCCAAATAACTTTAGACATGAGAAATCTTTTTTTGTTCAAAATAATTTAACTGACATTGAAAAATTAAGTAATCTTTCTGACGCAGAAATTAATGATATTCAAAGAACATATTCACTATGCACATTGAATAATCTAAAGAAAATTAGAGCTATAGCTATTTTTAAAAAAGAAATTGGAATTTCTCCACCACAAGCATATCTACTTTTGCATTGCGGCATATCTTCTATTAAATCATTATCACTATCTACTCCTTACGAATTAGAGCGCAAAATTGGTAGATTAGAAAGAATTCTTAGAGTAAAAACTGAAACAGATACAACTTTTGCACTCTTAAAAGAATGGATTAAAAAAGCTAGTCAAATCTACAAATCTATTTGAAATCTTGGTTAAAAAAATTTTTTAATGTAGAATTTAGAAAAAGTATGTGAAAATGAAACCTCTGCTATTTTTATTATTTTTGTTTTCCAACTCTTTATACCCTGTTTTTAGTCAATCTAACCTACTGGAAAATGTAAAAAAGAATCCAAACGAAGCTATGAATTTATGTAATAAGTTTAGAGAGTTTAATTCAAAAGGTATTTCAGCTAGTTCAGATAGAGTAATAGAGTATGTATCAAACAAAAAAAAGTTAACTCCCGTTAACGCAGAGATCTTTTCTATTTACGTCATTGGGCTGCACTGTCCAGACATTATTTAAAGCCTAAATGTCTGGTTCAAGATGTTTTGACAAGTCTCTAATGCTTAGAGATGGAGTAAAACTTATATCAAGGATTTGGTTGCCAAATAGTAGTGGGCCATGGCCTGCATTATTAATGAGACAACCTTATGGCAGGGAAATTGCTTCAACTATTACCTATTCTCATCCTGAATGGTGGGCTTCCAAAGGGTACATGGTCATAATTCAAGACGTTAGAGGTATGGGTTCTTCTGAAGGAGTCTTTAATGGTTTTTCACAAGAAGCTAGCGATACTTCAGAAACTCATGAATGGGTAAGGTCTCTAAAAGAATGTAATGGGAAACTTGGCTTATATGGTTTTTCATATCAAGGATTTACTCAACTAACCGGTGAATTATATTCAAAGCCGCCCGATTGTTTATCTCCAGCAATGACTGGGATGAATATTAAGGATCATTGGTGCTCAGATGGAGGTGCATATTGGTGGCATAACAATATTGCATGGGGACTTCAAATGGCGGCACTAAAAATGAAAAAAGAAAATAATTTTTTTGAGTGGGGAAAAATAAGATTAGCCTTAGAAAATAAAAGTTATTTAACGGAAGGAATTGAAATTTTAAAAAAATATGATCCTAATTGCTTTGTTTTGGAATGGCTTAAAAATTTAAATAATGCTCGTCCATTTGAAGAATTTAAACCAATTTCAACATGGATTAAACAACCTATGTTAATTATTGGAGGACTTTGGGATCCACATTTAAAAGGTGCATTTGATCTATATAAAAAATCTAAAGAAGCTGGTGGAAGCCCAGAGATTATTATTGGGAATGCAACACATCTAAATTGGTGGGAGGGATCACAAGAATCTTTATTAAATTTTTTTGATAAACATTTAAAATTAGATGAAGATTTTAATTATAAAAATTTAAAAGACGAGAAAAAAATATGGAATATTTCATTAAATAAATGGGAAGATTTAGATAACAAATTTAATCCTGAATTTATTTTTGGACTCAAAAGCGATGGTATAGCAAATTTAGAGGTTGAAGATGGAAGTCTGACCATAAATTCAAAAGGATCAGGATGGTTCACAATTGTTCATGACCCGTGGAGACCTACTCCATCTGACGGAGGACATTTAGGCCCAAATCCAGGAAAGTTTAATAGAAGCATTATTGATAAACGACTGGACGTAGCTGTTTTTCAAACCAATTCTTTTGAAGAAGATCAATATTTAACAGGAGTCCCCACATTAGAAATCCAAGTAAAAAGTGATCAGCCCAATTTCGATATCTGCCTTGCTTTATCTCTAGTTGAAGAAGGTAATGAAAAGGTAAATCAATTTTCAACCGGATTCTTAAGGGTTAAAAACTCCAAAATAAGTGAAGAATGCATTTATCGAATAACAATGCAACCAACAAATATTTGTTTGATTAAAGATAGCAAGCTTCGCTTATCTATATCTGCAGCAGCTTATCCCGCTATTGGAGTTAATCCTGGATTTGGGGAGGGAAATATTGGATCCCCTTCAGCAAATCATAGAGTTATTACTCTAAGTTTTAGCCTTGATAAAACATTTATGAAAATGACCCCTTTTTTTTATTAAATAATTAATTTTTGGTTAATCATTTGATATTATTAATCGTTAATATCTACCAGTCATGATCGAGACAATTCAAGCAGACTGGATTAAATCAGAAGCTATCAACCTAGAAAATTGTTGCAATGATAATCCATTAAAAATATTAGGTCCTCATTTTTATGAAGAACAATGGGTAATTAGGGTATGGATGCCTGAAGCCGACGAAGTTAAAATAAATTTTAAAAACAATACCTATAAGGCGGAAAGC
This sequence comes from uncultured Prochlorococcus sp., assembly GCF_902522795.1. Lineage (GTDB taxonomy): Bacteria > Cyanobacteriota > Cyanobacteriia > PCC-6307 > Cyanobiaceae > Prochlorococcus_A. The sequence continues at coordinate 10,421 of NZ_CABYWZ010000013.1, read as the reverse complement.
ATAAACCATAAATGGCTTTTTGAAGCAATACTGCCTGAAAATCCAAATCACAATTACGAAATAAATATTTCACGAGGAGGGATCATACATACACAACATGACCCTTGGTCATTTAGAGAAGAGTGGATGGGAGAAGTTGATAGACATCTTTTTGCAGAAGGTAATCATCATCATATTTGGGAAAAAATGGGAGCACATCTCATTGAAGAAAAGAATCAAAAAGGGGTCATGTTTTGCATTTGGGCTCCAAATGCAAAATCAATCTCGATAATTGGAGATATAAATTCTTGGGATGGAAGACATCATCCAATGCAAAAAAGATTAGGAGGAATTTGGGAACTATTCATACCATCAATGGAAGAGGGCGACACATATAAATACGAAATAAGAACACAACAAGGTCATATTTATGAGAAAGCTGATCCATATGGTTTCCTTCATGAAATCAGACCTCAAAATGGTTCAATAGTTTCAAAGTTGAAAAACTTTAATTGGAATGATAGTTCTTGGATTTCAAACAGAGATTCTTCTAGTCAAATTAACAAGCCAATTTCAGTTTATGAAATGCATTTAGGGAGTTGGCTCCATGAATCAACAGATAATAAATATCTTGAGGACAATGGTGAACCAAGAGATCCAGTACCTGCAGCCGATTTAAAACCTGGAACACGATTATTAACTTATCCAGAATTAACCAAGAAACTAATCCCTTACGTAAAAGAAAGAGGATTCACTCATATTGAATTAATGCCAATATCTGAACATCCTTTCGATGGTTCATGGGGATACCAAGTTACAGGCTGGTATGCACCAACAAGTAGATTTGGCACCCCAAATGAATTTAGAGAGTTTGTAAATAAATGTCATGAAGAAGGCATAGGCGTAATTCTTGATTGGGTGCCCGGTCATTTTCCAAAAGATAAGCATGGTTTAGCATTTTTTGATGGCTGCCATCTTTATGAGCATGGAGATTCACGAATAGGTGAACACAAAGAATGGGGAACCCTAATATTTAATTACAGCAGAAACGAAGTAAGAAATTTCTTAGTAGCAAATCTCGTTTATTGGTTTGAAGAGTTTCATATTGATGGCATAAGAGTAGATGCTGTAGCTTCCATGCTTTACAGAGATTATCTACGTCCTGATGGAGAATGGATACCCAATGAAAATGGTGGGAATGAAAATATAGAAGCCGTTAAATTTCTTCAACAGGCTAATCATGTACTCTTCCAACACTTCCCAGGTGCACTTTCTATCGCTGAAGAATCAACAACTTGGCCAATGGTAACCAAACCAACTGACATGGGAGGGTTAGGATTTAACTTGAAATGGAATATGGGATGGATGCACGATATGCTTGATTATTTTGAAATAGATCCTTGGTTTAGGCAATTCCATCAAAATAGTGTGACTTTCTCAATTACATATAACTATACAGAGAACTTTATGCTTGCACTTAGTCATGATGAGGTTGTCCATGGTAAAAGTCATCTTTTGCATAAAATGCCTGGCGATGACTGGAAGAAATATGCAAATACTCGAGCATTACTAACTTATATGTGGACCCACCCTGGTAAAAAAACAATATTTATGGGAATGGAATTTGGGCAAAGACAAGAATGGAATGTTTGGGATGATTTGCAATGGGAGTTACTAGAATTTGAGCCCCATAAAGGTATCAGAAACTTGATTGATGACCTAAACGTTCTTTATAAAAATGAACCTGCATTATGGAAAAATGACTTTGATCCTTATGGATTCCAATGGATAGATTGTAATGACAAATCTAATTCGGTTATAAGTTTCATGAGAAGAGAAAACGATACCAATGAGTGGCTTGTTGTTGTTGCTAACTTTACACCTAATACTCATGGGTCATACAAAGTAGGTGTTCCTGTGGAAGGATTCTATAAAGAAATATTTAATTCAGATGGCTCTAGATACGGGGGCAGTAACAAAGGAAATATGGGGGGTAAAGAAACTATAAATTACAATATTCATGATTATCAAAATGCTCTAGAACTTGCTTTGCCCCCATTAAGCGTGAGTATATTCAAACATCAATCAAAAAAATAAGAAGGCTCATTTAACTTAGTGCTTCATATAAATGTTCATATAACGCTTTTGCTCTGCTTTACATTGTAAGATTTTTAAGTTGGATTTTAATTTTTTTTAAAATATCGAATTGAAAAATGGGTCAAGATTTACCACTACTACTTTCTGCCGCATTAGGTAAAAAAGTAAATAGGCCTCCAGTATGGATGATGAGGCAAGCAGGAAGATATATGAAAATCTATAGAGATTTAAGGGAGCGTTACCCAAGCTTTAGAGAGAGGTCTGAAAATCCAGAACTATCATATGAGATTTCAATGCAGCCTTTTAATGCTTTCAAACCGGATGGAGTGATCCTTTTTTCAGATATTCTCACACCTCTTCCAGGGATGGGCATAAATTTTGAAATAATAGAAAGTAAAGGTCCAATTATTGAGGACCCAATAAGAACTCTTAATCAGGTAGAAACTTTAAAAGAATTAAATCCAAGTGAGAGTTTAAGCTTTGTTGGGCAAGTTCTTTCTTCACTAAAAAAAGATGTGAATAATGAGGCAACTGTTTTAGGTTTTGTTGGCTCACCTTGGACTCTTGCTGCATATGTAGTTGAAGGTAAAAGCAGTAAAAATTATTCCTTAATAAAATCAATGGCTTTTAATGAACCAGATTTACTTCATAAACTTCTTGATCATTTTGCAAAATCTATTGGTGAATATCTTAAATATCAAATAAAATCTGGAGCGCAAGTAGTACAAATTTTTGATTCATGGGCAGGCCAACTAAGCCCACAAGATTATGATATCTTTGCTGGACCGTATCAAAAAAAAGTTGTTGAAATTGTAAAAGCGGAATATCCTGAAACACCAATAATTCTTTACATTTCGGGAAGTGCTGGGGTACTGGAAAGAATGGCCAAAACTGGAGTAGATATAATTTCATTAGACTGGACAGTAGATATTGAAGAGGCTTGTAAAAGAATCCCCAAGGGGATTGGAATTCAAGGTAATGTTGACCCTGGGATTTTATTCGGAAATAAAGAATCAATAAAAGAAAGGATCGATAATACTTTCAATAAAATTAAAGACAGGAAATATATTCTTAATTTGGGTCATGGGATTTTACCTGGGACTCCAGAAGAAAATGCTCAAACATTTTTTGAACATGGGAAAAAACTCACTTACTAGTAAAAGTTTTGGCATATAAAAACTTATTAATAACAGGCGCTAATGGATGTGTTGGCCAATATTTAGTTGATTGGTTTTTGAAAAACACAAAATTCAGGCTTTATCTCATGGTAAGAGACAAAAGTAAGTTACCAATTTCTGTTCAAGAAAATAAAAGAGTCAAGTTAATGGTGTGCGATATCAGGGAATCAAATAGGTACAAAAAGGAAATTAGTCAAATTAATTACCTAGTACATACTGCTACAGCTTGGGGAGATCCAAAAAGAGCCTATGAAGTAAATATTAAAGCTTTTGAAGAATTACTAGAAATGCTTGATATTGAAAAGTTAGAAAAGATTATTTATTTTTCAACCGCTAGTATTCTTGATACCCAAACAGAATTAATGAGGGAATCATTGATTTATGGAACAGAGTACATTCAAACAAAATATGAATGTTTCCACAGACTTAGAGAAAGCTCATTTGCAGAAAAAACATTCGCTGTTTTCCCTACCTTGGTTTTTGGAGGGGATCTAGGAAAAAAAAGTAAATATCCTGTGAGTTATTTAACTAGTGGATTGAAAGAAATTGGGAGATGGCTTTGGTTGGCAAGATTTTTAAAACTCGATTCTAAATTTCACTTTATACACGCAAATGATATCGCCCAGATTTGCGGGTTTCTAATTAAAAATCATAAAGAAGAGCAATACAAAGGCTTTAGAAAATTTGTGCTAGGTCAAAAATTCATTTCAATTGATGATGCCATAATTACACTGTTAAAAAGACATAATATGAGGAGATTTTTTGCGATACCGCTTACAAAAAATATTCTAAAAATATTATTAAGAATTCTCCCCATTCAAACTACTCCTTGGGATACCTTCAATATCAAAAAATATGACTTTAATCATGTCCCCATCACTAATCCTGAGACTTTCAAACTTAAAAGTTATGCCAAGTCACTGAATGATATTTTAAGGTTATCAAAGTTACCAAGCTGTAATAACAATTAAAATTCTCGCAGTTAGGTTACCAAAGCCTTGTAATATATATAGATAAGCAAATTTTTATTATGTTACGTTCAATCTTTGCAGGGTTATTTGCAATAGTTTTAACTCTAGGTCTAGGTATTTCATCAGTTTCAGCTAAGACTGTTGAAGTAAAACTCGGAACAGATGCTGGAATGCTTGCATTTGAACCAAGTACAGTAACCATTAGTGCTGGTGATACAGTTAAATTCGTCAATAATAAACTTGCCCCTCACAATGCTGTTTTTGATGGGCATGAGGAATTAAGTCATGCGGACCTAGCTTTTGCTCCAGGAGAGTCTTGGGAAGAAACATTTGATACTGCTGGAACTTATGATTACTATTGCGAGCCCCATAGAGGAGCTGGAATGGTAGGTAAAGTTATTGTTGAATAAATCTACTAAATATTTAAACACCCTTTTTGATTTAATATTTATCACGGTCATATTCAAATTTTGATTAATGAAAACAGTCCCAAGCGAATTCTCAAATTCTGCTTGGGACTGTTTTATTTTTGCCAAAGAAATTGCTTATAAAAATTATCAACAAAACGTAGACTCTGATAATTTATTATTAGCTCTTATAGAAGAGGACAATATTACAAAAAATATTTTAGAAAAAAATAATGTAAATCTAAAAGATCTTGAGAGGGAAATAATTTCTTCATTAAATGCGAAGGCAAAAATGAAAAATAAACAAGATAATTTATATATTGGTGAGACTCTTCACAAAATATTTTTGAAGGCGAATGATATTAAAAATACTTTAAATGATGTAGTGATATCAACAGAACACTTAGTTTACGGTTTCGCTTATGATAACAATTATAGATTTCAAATTTTAAATCAAAGAGGTATTCCAGAATTTCTTGAAATTATAAAGAAAATGAAGTCAGATCCTGCAGTAAAAAATGAATTAAATGGTTCTAATGAGTCTTTGGAAAAATATGGTATTGATCTAACTCAATCTGCACGAGATGGGATTTTAGACCCAGTTATTGGTAGGGATGAAGAGATTAGAAGAACAATTCAAATATTGAGTAGAAGAACAAAAAACAATCCAGTTCTTATTGGAGAACCTGGGGTTGGCAAAACAGCCATTGTAGAAGGGTTAGCTCAAAGAATTATTAATGGTGATGTACCTTCTGCTCTTCAAGATAGGAAACTAATTTCATTAGATATGGGTTCACTTTTAGCTGGGGCAAAATATCGTGGAGAATTTGAAGAAAGAATAAAAAATATTCTAAAGAAAGTGAAAGACTCAGACGGTAAGATTATTCTTTTTATTGATGAAATTCATACGGTAGTTGGTGCAGGCGCTAGTGGAGGTTCTTTAGATGCAAGCAACCTATTAAAACCAATGCTTGCGAGAGGAGAACTTAGATGTATTGGTGCTACAACTATAAATGAACATAAACAAAATATAGAAAAAGATCCTGCTTTAGAACGAAGATTTCAAAAGATAAAAGTTGATGCTCCTTCAATAAATGATACTGTATCAATTTTAAGAGGCTTGAGAGAAAGATACGAAGTGCATCATAGTGTGAGAATTTCTGATAATGCTTTAGTTGCTGCTGCAACCCTTAGCGAAAGATATATTAACGATAGATTTCTTCCTGACAAAGCAATAGATCTAATCGATGAAGCAGCCTCAAGATTAAATATGGTCATAACTTCCAAACCTGAAGAAATTGATGAAATTGATCGAAAAGTTCTACAGTTTGAGATGGAAAAATTATCTTTAAAAAGAGAAACGGATGATTTTTCTATAGAAAGATTAAAAAAAATCAATAATGAACTTATATCCCTTAAAGATAAACAGGCAGAATTAGGCGCTCAATGGAAAAAAGAAAAAGATGAAATTGACGAGATTAGCACTATAAAAGAAGAAATTGAATCTGTTCAACTTCAAATAGATCAAGCCAAAAGGAGTTTTGACCTCAACAAAGCAGCAGAATTAGAATTTGGAACTTTAAATTCTTTGCAAAAAAAATTGAAAGAAAAAAGTGAGTCCCTAGTAAATTCTCAAAAAAATGGAGATGCAAGTCTTTTAAGACAAGAGGTGACTTTTGATGATATTGCAGAAGTTGTCTCAAAGTGGACCTCTATTCCAGTACAGAACTTAAACCAGTCAGAAAAAGAAAAACTCTTGAGCCTCGAGTCAATCCTTAAAGAAAAAATTATTGGTCAAGATAGTGCAATTAGGGCTGTTGCAGATTCCATTAAGAGATCAAGGACTGGTCTAAATGATCCAAGCAAGCCATTAGCGAGTTTCCTCTTTTTAGGTCCAACTGGTGTTGGGAAAACAGAGCTAAGTAAAGTAACAGCCAAAATTATATTCGATTCAAATTCTTCAATTACAAGACTGGATATGTCTGAATATATGGAAAAGCATTCAGTGAGCAAAATTATAGGTGCGCCTCCCGGATATTTAGGTTTTGAATCAGGCGGTCAACTAACTGAAGCTGTACGCAAAAATCCTTATTCATTGATACTTCTTGATGAAATAGAAAAAGCTCACAAAGATATTTTAGATATTCTCTTACAGGTTCTTGATGATGGAATCATTACTGATGGTCAAGGTCTTACAATAAATTTCAAGAATTCAATTATTGTTCTCACGAGTAATTTAGGAAGTCAATCAATAAATGATTTATCAGTGAGAAAAGAAGATACAAGTGAAATTAAAAAAGTTGTAGATAATGAAATTAAGAAATTCTTCAAGCCTGAGTTTTTAAATCGACTTGATGAAATAGTTATTTTTAATAATCTAGAATTCAATGACATAAAAGAAATTGCAAAAATCCAGCTTAAACATTTAGAAAAAAGACTAAACAAAAAAAACTTAAAATTCAAAATTACGGATGAGGCAATCAACCAACTTGTCAAAAATAGTTTCGATCATACTTATGGTGCAAGGCCTTTAAAAAGAATTATTCAAAAACAAATTGAGACAAAAATTTCAAATAATATATTAAATAATAATTACCTTAATAAAGACGAGATTAATATTTATCTAGTTAATGGAGAGATAATTGTTGATTAAAGATCTAAATTAAAGAATCCTATATGACTTGAAATTTAACAACTTTATCTAAGATTTGAACCAATCAGGGATTTCCTCATAACTAGCTTTGTTCGATTTATTTTCTTTTGATTCTGTTTTCCAACAACATGTTCTGCCCTTATCCTTATCCTGTAAGTATTCATTAGCCCATCTCCAAATTAATTCAGAGGTGAACTCCATTCCCACATTATCCATAATTCTCAGATCTAAAGCATCTAAGTCATGTAATTTTTCCCAGTAATTCAGCAAAGGGTCATCTTTATTTATTAAAAAAGTATGGTCAAATTGCTCCTTTAGTTTTTTTTCTAGGGGCTTTAGACTTGAAAAATCGACAACAAAACCGTTTAGGTCTAATTTTTTTGCAGTGAACCAAAAGGTGAATGATCTTGAATATCCATGCACAAATCTGCAGTGGCCTTCATGGCGCCATTGCCTATGTGAGCAGGGAAAATCCTCGTAACTTTTGCTGCATGAAAATTTCAGTGAATGAATATACATCAATTAACTGCTAGGATAATTTTTAATAAAACACATTGAGTATGATTTAACATATAGAACATAATGACTTATTCAACAAATTTTTCGATAGAGGATCTACGCTTTGATAATTATGGATTAATCCCTGCAATAGCACAAGATTGGCTTGACGGATCAATTCTTATGCTTGCTTGGATGAACAAAGAATCTTTGACAATGACACTTGAAACCAAAAACGTTCATTATTGGAGTAGATCAAGATCCGAAATTTGGAGAAAAGGGGCGACAAGTGGAAGTACCCAAATACTTAAGGAGATAAGATTTGACTGCGATAATGATGCACTAATCCTCTTGATTGAACAAAATGGTTCTGGGGCATGTCACACTGGGGAAATAAGTTGTTTTTTCAACGAAATCCAAATTAATCAATCTGATAAAAAAGAGAAAAAAACAACTCCCTTCTCAAATATTTGCTCTGAATTATTCAATACAATTAATGAAAGATCAATAAACCCATCAGAAAAAAGTTACACAAATCATTTATTAACAAAAGGTAGTAATACTATTTTGAAAAAAATAGGAGAGGAATCTGCGGAATTTATAATGGCTTGCAAAGATAATGACAAAAATTCAATCTCAAATGAAGCTGCTGATTTAATTTATCATCTTCAAGTAGCCCTTATGCATAAAGGCGTTGAGTGGAGAGATGTACTTGCTGTTCTAGAATCAAGAAGAAAAAATTAAATGGATTTTATAATTGTTTACCTAAAAATTTAAGAAAATAATATTAATTAACCAATTAATAATTATTAATTAAATATTAATTAATTATTACATGTATGGCTTATTACTGAATTGACTATAAGTTGAATATATTAACGAAGAGGTAAATCGTGAGTTCATTAAGCGATTTTCTTGGTGAAATAGGTCGTCATCAACTTTTGACTCCCGAAAGAGAACTCACAATGGGCAGAAAAGTCCAAGAAATGGTGGTACTTGTTAATAGATGTCAAGAGGCAGGAGGGAAAGGCCCCGCTTGTGAATATTCCGAAGCTGAGAGAAAAAAGATCAAAATTGGTGAAAAAGCTAAAAACGAGATGATAACAGCCAACCTTAGACTAGTTGTCAACCTTGCCAAGAGATACCAAGGGAAAGGATTAGAATTGCTGGACTTAATTCAGGAGGGGACATTAGGTCTTACAAGGGCCGTAGAAAAATATGATCCGTCTAGAGGACATAGATTTTCTACCTATGCTTATTGGTGGATTAGGCAAGGTTTAAATAGAGCATTGTCAACTCAAAGTAGAACGATAAGGATTCCTGTTAACATTAATGAAAAACTTACAAAATTAAGATCAGCAAAATCAAAACTTATGCAACTTAAGGGTATTCCACCCACTAGTGATGAGCTTGCGGAAGAAATGAAAATAACCAAAGAGGAAATTGACGAACTCCTTTCTTGTGAATTGAGAAGTATTACTGTTAGTCTCCAAGGTACCGTTAAATCAAAATCAGATCCTTCCGAGTTAGTTGATATTCTCCCAAGTGATCAAACTCCCCCAATGGAATTAGCCGAATTAGCCGAAAGGACGGCCTCGGCTTGGAAGTTATTAGATAAAGCAAATTTAACTGAGAAAGAAAGAAAGATAGTAAGCCTAAGATTTGGTTTAGACGGCTCAAATGAATGGAGAACTTTAGCTGAAGTTGCAAGACATATGAGTTGTAGCAGGGAATATTGCCGACAAGTTGTTCAACGTGCTTTAAGAAAACTTAGAAAAGCAGGAATACAGAATGGATTAGTTGATACTATTAGCTAAAAATTCCATTAAAAATATTTAAATTTCATTTATAAGGATGAAAGAGAATTACAAAAACCAAGAAAAAATCTATGATGCTGAAGTTTTAGAGAGTTCAACATTCGATGAAAATATCATTATCCAGATTCTTATTAAAGCAGGAAGAACAATTGCCAAGCCTGCCTTAGAAGTTTTGGAGATGGCTTTAGATCCTTATACTCCAGCACAAGTAAGAGTTTCATTAATGGCTGCTCTAGCATATTTGATTATGCCATTTGATCTTTTCCCTGACTTTATGCCTTTAGTTGGTTTTAGTGATGATTTTGTAGCCCTCACAGCAGTACTCAGTATATGGAGCAAATATATGACTCCTTCAATAAGAGCTAGAGCAGAGAATAAGCTTAATAAGTTATTTCCTTTTTATTGAATGAGTAAATTATCTATACAGGAAGAGAAAGAACTAGTCTCCTTCATTAAAGATTGGTTAAAGTCGCATGGATTTACCCAAAAAGACTTGGCAAATAAATTAAATATTAAATCAAGCAGAACCTCCGAGATTATTATCAAAATTAAAGAATTATATAAAAAAGGCGGCATGTTCAACATCGCAAAAAATCTCATAAAGATTGAACAAAATTGGCTAAACAATATCGGAAATGATTATCCAGAGAAAAAACAAACACCACCATATAATCAATTAGATATCGACTCTTTAGTAAATCAGATAAATCAAGACACTAGAAAATAAATATTTACTAAAACATTTTATTTCAATAAGAAATAATCTTCTAACTTAATAAAGAGATTTAAAAGAAATATATTAAATTTTAAAACTAAACCTT
>NZ_CABYWZ010000012.1 GCF_902522795.1 uncultured Prochlorococcus sp. | reverse complement strand
TCCCATATTTTTTTAACTCCTGCTCAATTATCTCAAAATCATCTAGAGGATTTTCTGCAATTGCATCAATTAAGTGAACAAGTATCTTCGTTCTTTGGATGTGCCTTAAAAAATCATGACCTAAACCTACTCCATCAGCTGCCCCTGATATTAATCCAGGAATATCCGCAAAAAGGCAACCATTTCCATCAATTTTTCTCACTACACCTAAATTAGGTATCAGAGTTGTGAAAGGATAATTTGCGATTTTTGGACGGGCAGATGATACAACGGAAATCAAAGTACTTTTCCCAGCATTTGGAAGGCCTATAATCCCAACCTCTGCAAGAAGTTTTAGTTCTAATTGAACCTCCCATATCTCACCATTTTTTCCTTCAGTGAATGATTCTGGGGCTCTATTTTGATTACTTAAATAGTAAGCATTACCATGTCCACCTCTTCCTCCAATTGCAATAGTTAAACTCTGTTTATCTTTAGTTAAGTCTCCTAAAATAATGCCGGTTTTAATATCCCTAATTTCTGTACCGCAAGGAACTTTAAGGATTGTATCCTCTCCCGAAGCACCTGATCTCTTATTAGGACCTCCTTTACATCCATCTTCAGCAATTATTTCACGTTTGAATTTGAAATCTAATAATGTTTGGAGATTATTATCAGCCATTAAAATAACTGAACCCCCTCTGCCACCATTACCCCCCGAAGGTCCTCCAGCAGGAACGAATTTTTCTCTTCTAAATGAAACTATTCCATTTCCACCTTTTCCAGCTTTAAGAATAATGTTTGCTTGATCAATAAATTGCACTTAATACGCTTATTGAATTGTTTTCTAGGTAATTTAAATTTTATTTTATCCACGCAATACTGCAACCAGGTCCACCCTCGTTGTTGGCTGCATCTTCAATCTTATCAACATAATTTAAACCTGATAACCAATTTCTTAATCCTTTTTTTAATTTCCCTGTGCCAATTCCATGAACAATCCATAAAGGTCCATGAAATTTTCTAATTTTCTCCTCAATAATTATTTCGGCTTCATGAACTCTTAGCCCTCTTACGTCAATTGTATTTTTACTCGTTCTAATTTTAGAAAAAGAAAAATCTTCTTTTGTAGACTTGATTTCAATTTTTGACATTTTAAAATTAGGCTTTTCTCCATTAATACCTTCAAAGTCATTTACAGATAATGTGCTTCTGAATGCACCACATTTAACTTCGTAAAAACCACCTTTTTTATCTAAATCTACAATTTGACCCGTACTATTTAGACTTTTAATTTTTACAAAATCGCCTACCTGAGGATTCCATGATATTGACTTTTCAAATTTTTTTTGGGTTAAATGTTCCGTTTCAATTTCCTTTAATCTTTTTCCAATAATTCTCGTATCCTCTCCGTTAACATTTTTATCTCTTAATTTTTTAATCAAATCTATTACCTCTTTTTTAGCGGATACAATATGTTTTGATAATTTAGACCTTTCAATTTCTTGGATTTTTTCAGCATTTATTTTTTGATATTCATAATTTCTCTTCAATTCATCATGTAATATTTCAGTCCTTGCAATCAGTTCAGCAGCCTCTTCTGCAGAATTTTGTTGCTTAATCCTCTCTTCCTCAAGTCCTTTAATAATACTGTTAATATTATCAACTTCTTTTGGTTTTAAATAATTTGCAGCGTCATTAAGTATGCTCTCATCGAGACCAATTCTCTTTGAGATTGACAAAGCATTACTTCTCCCAGGAATACCCCAGTTGAGTATATACTTTGGCTTCAAAGAATCCTCATCAAAGGCAACTGATACGTTTTCAAATCTTGAGTCATTATATTTTAAAGCCTTAATATCTCCATAATGTGTAGTTGCTAAAGTGATATCTGATTTATTTGCAAATTCTTTTAATAAAGCCATCGCAAGAGCACTTCCTTCAAGAGGATCTGTACCAGATCCAATCTCATCTAACAAAACAACTGATAATCCTTTCTTATTATCAAGTGAATCCAATATCTCTTTTATACGGGATATATGCCCACTGAAGGTAGATAAATTTTCCTCTAATGATTGATTATCTCCTATATCCACATATATATTTGGACAAAAAGGGATAATAGGGTTATTAGTTGAGGGTATCAATAATCCTGCTCTAGCCATAAGTAAAGACAAACCCAAACCTTTTAAAGCTGCCGTTTTACCTCCAGTATTTGGACCTGTAATAGCTACAACCTTAATATTTCTATTTATATGAAAATCGACAGCCACAGGGGGAGGGGCTCCTTTTTTTTTATGTTCCCAAATCAATAAAGGATGAGAAAAACCAACTAAAGAAATAATAGGATTTTTATCAAAGATAGGAGTTTTGCCTCCAATCCATTTCGAATATCTTGAACGAGTAAGAGCATTTTCTAATCTCAATAAAATGGAAGCCATTTCAATAAGACTTTCTGTATTGTCACTAACAACTTGGGACCATTTCTTTAATAATTTGAATTCTTCTGATGTGATCCTAGCCTCTAAAGAAGCAATCTTATTACCTTTAATTACTACACTTTCAGGCTCAAAATATACTGTATTTCCTGATGATGAAGAGTCATGAATTATGCCTTTAAATTTATCTACATAATTAACTTTGACTGCTAAAACAGGTCTAGCATATCGATCTCCAATAGTGGTATCTTGCAAATAAGCTAAATTCTTTTGAATAAATTTCTCAACTAATATTTTTCTTTCAAGTTTCTTAGATAATAATTCTTTTCTAAGAATAGATAGTTCATTGCTTGCATTGTCTGAAATCCTACCATTAGATTCAATGCCTTTTTTAAAAATCGTTTCGATATTCTGATGGTCAACTAAATTTTTTGTAAATGATGAGATATAAGGCCTTTGTTCAAAATCTAATAAGATTTTCTTTAAATTTCTTGCTGCAGCAATTGTTTTCGCTATTTCTAACAATTCAAAAGATGAAATTACACCTCCCTTGGAACAAATTTCTATATTTCTACTAATATCAAAAACACCAGAAAAACTAATTGATTTATCTAAATTATTTTCTAGCTCATTTATTTCAAAAGTTTCATTCAATAGTCTTTTAGAGGCTTCGTATTCTGAAGGAATACCAAAACTTAAAATTGCTCGTTTACCCATTTCCGTTGAGGCGAATGAAGATAAATGCGTTTTTAATGAATCCCACTCTAAAAGGCTTATAGATTCTTCTTCTAAGGTGTTATCTGAATATGATTTTTTAGAATTACTTTTCTCTTGCATACAAAAAAAAAGAATCAAACATTCGACTGAATCCCTTCAGGAGGAACATAAAGCATCTCGAGCCAGTTTCCTTCAGTATCCTTCATATAAAAAGATGCTGTTCCATCTCTATGTTCATGTAAAGGACCAACTTTTACACCAGAATTCTTTAAATCATTTTGAATCTTTTCCACTTCTTTTTTATTTTCAAAATGAAAAGCAAAGTGTGGTCCTGCAGCTTTGTAGCTAGGGCCTAACAAAGCAAGTCCATCTTTCCCTTTACCAGCTTCTAAATAAGACCAATCTTTATCGTCCCAAACTAAATTCATACCAAGCTTAATATAAAAAGATTTGGCCCTTTCGAGATTCTCTACTCTAAGTGCGATGTGTCCAATCCTATTTACTTCTTGAGATAACTTCAAAACAAAGTAGTTAATTTATTATTAATCTAAGAATAAACCAAATTTTTGTTAATAATGAGTTTTTAATTATCCTGCAACCATTGAGATGCATCGCAAGCATGATAAGTGAGTATCAGTTTTGCTCCTGCTCTTTTGAAACTAAGCAACGTTTCTAACACGATATCTTTTTCAATAATCCAGTTTTTCATAGCAGCAGACTTTACCATGGAGTACTCCCCACTAACATTGTATGCAGCTATGGGCTTATTTGAAAATGTGGTTAGTCTATAAACAATATCCAAATATGAAATTCCTGGTTTTACCATCAAAATATCAGCTCCTTCATATTGATCCAATGCAGATTCAATTAAAGCCTCTTTTGAATTAGCAGGGTCCATTTGGTATGTAGACTTATTGTCTGGAATCATTTTCTTACTATTTTCTCTAGGAGCCGAATCTAAAGCAGTTCTAAAAGGACCATAATAAGCAGATGAATATTTAGCTGTATAACTAATAATACCTACATCACTAAATCCTTCACTATCAAGAGCAGTCCTAATAGCCCCAACTCTCCCATCCATCATGTCACTAGGGCCAATAAAATCTGCTCCAGCTCTAGCTTGAGTTAAAGCTTGTTTTTTTAAAATTTCAATCGTTTCATCATTCAATATTTTTCCAGTTTCATCAACTAAGCCATCATGTCCATCACACGAGTAAGGGTCCAAGGCAACATCTGTCATTATTGCCATTTCTGGAATTTCTTTTTTTAATATTCGAATAGCTCTAGGAATTAAACCGTCTTCATTAAAACACTCTGCTCCATCTTCAGTCTTTAAGCTATCGTTTATTTTTGGGAAAAGAACAATAGACCTAATTCCCAATTCCCATGCCCTAGTTACCTCCTTTATTAAGCCATTCATATCCCATCTAAAAGTTCCTGGCATTGCCGAAATTTCCTCTTTAAAATCTTTTTCATGAATAAATAATGGATATATAAAGTCCGAAGCTTTGAGATGATTTTCTCTTACCATTTCTCTAATTGCCTCAGATCTTCTTAATCTTCTTGGACGAATAATCGAATTCATTTGAATATTATTTAAATTAAAAAATATTTATTTAATACATTAATCGCTAACCTCACACTTAAATCAATCAGAGACTCCTTTTGTTCAGGAAAATTAACTAAAATTTATCTAAATAAGAGAAAAAAAGTTACAAAAATATTTTGCACAAACTTCATTTTTCACAAATTTACGTCATTAAGAGATAATATCTTTTAGTCAAGTATTTATTTTAAGGAGAGCATCTTTGAAAATAATTAATGGATTTCATCTAAAAAATGTAAGAGGCGATATTCTTGGAGGCATCACAGCCGCAGTGGTGGCTTTACCTCTCGCTCTTGCTTTTGGCAATGCTGCTTTAGGCCCTGGCGGAGCAATTTATGGACTATATGGAGCAGTAGTAGTTGGTTTTTTAGCAGCATTATTCGGCGGAACACCTGCTCAAGTTAGTGGACCTACCGGTCCCATGAGTGTAACTGTTGCAGGGGTAGTAGCAGGCTTAGCAGCAGTAGGGGTTCCAAGAGATCTTTCTGCAGGACAAATTTTACCTTTAGTTATGGCAGCGGTAGTCATTGGCGGCTTACTGCAAATATTATTCGGCATTTTAAAATTAGGTAAATACATTACTTTAGTTCCATATTCTGTTGTTTCAGGATTTATGTCTGGTATCGGAGTAATAATCATTGCGCTTCAGATTGGACCATTACTTGGAATCAGCACTCGAGGTGGAGTAGTCGAATCTTTAACTACTGTTTTTTCAAATTTCCAGCCCAATGGTGCTGCTATTGGAGTAGCAATCATGACACTAGGTATAGTATTTCTTACTCCTAGAAAAATTAGTCAGTGGGTTCCTTCTCCTCTCTTAGCCCTATTAATAGTTACCCCAATATCAATATTAATTTTTGGAGAGGGAGCTATCGATAGAATTGGAGAAATTCCAAGGGGAGTTCCATCTTTAAATTTCCCAAGTTTTAATCAATATTTCCCAATAATTTTCAAAGCAGGCTTAGTCCTAGCAGTACTTGGCGCAATTGACTCCTTACTGACATCTCTAGTAGCAGACAATATCTCTCAAACAAAACATAATTCTGATAGAGAACTTATTGGTCAAGGAATAGGAAATGCTGTTGCAGGTCTGTTTTCAGGTTTACCTGGAGCAGGAGCAACAATGAGAACAGTTATAAATGTTAAATCTGGAGGATCAACTCCAATTTCTGGTATGGTTCACTCACTTGTATTGTTGATAGTTTTAGTTGGTGCAGGACCTTTAGCTGAGCAAATACCAACTGCATTGCTAGCAGGAATTCTTATAAAAGTAGGCCTAGATATTATTGATTGGGGATTTTTGAGGAGGGCTCACAAATTATCTTTAAAAACATCAGTAGTAATGTATGGAGTACTTTTAATGACTGTTTTTTGGGATTTAATTTGGGCAGTTTTAGTCGGTGTATTCATAGCAAATATGCTCACTATTGATTCAATAACTGAAACTCAACTAGAAGGTATGGATGAGGATAATCCTTTATCAGAAGATGATCAAGGGAAAAATGCTTTGCCTGCGGATGAAAAAGCACTTCTAGATAGATGTTCAGGCGAGGTTATGCTATTTAGACTTAAAGGACCACTTAGTTTTGGAGCAGCTAAAGGCATATCTGAGAGAATGATGCTTGTAAGAAACTACAAAGTTTTGATATTAGATATCACTGATGTACCACGACTTGGAGTTACTGCGACTCTGGCAATAGAAGATATGATGCAAGAAGCAAAAAATAATTCAAGAAAAGCATTTGTTGCTGGTGCTAATGAAAAAGTAAAGGATAGATTAGCTAAGTTTGGAGTTGAAGGCATTATTGAAACAAGAAAAGAAGCTTTAGAAACTGCTCTAAATGAAATAGCCTAGTAATTTATGGAAATAAATCCAATTCTGCAAAATGTATTAGCCCCACCAGTCCTTTTCTTTTTGATTGGAGCAATATCAGTACTCTTTAAATCTGATTTAGAAATACCAGCTCCATTACCTAAACTATTCTCCTTATATCTGCTACTAGCTATTGGGTTTAAAGGAGGTATAGAGATACAGAAAAGTGGTTTCACAGATCAAGTATTGCCTACCTTAAGTGCTGCAATACTGATGTCACTTGTAATCCCGCTCATTGGATTTTTAATTTTAAGATTTAAGTTTGATGTCTTTAATTCAGCCGCAATAGCAGCAGCATACGGTTCAATTAGTGCTGTTACATTTATTTCCGCAGAAAGTTTTTTGGAAAGTCAAAAAATAGCCTTTGATGGGTTTATGGTTGGCGCCTTAGCTTTAATGGAATCTCCTGCAATAATTGTTGGATTATTACTTGTGAAATTTGCAGCTCCCAAAAATAGACCAAAATCAAGAAAAATGCATCTAAGCGCAATATTACACGAATCACTTTTGAATGGATCCGTTTATTTATTGCTCTCAAGCCTAATTGTAGGATTTCTCACTGCTTCCAGTAATCCCTCAGGGATTGCAAAAATGGAGCCTTTTACTGGACAATTATTCTATGGAGCAGAATGCTTCTTCTTGTTAGATATGGGAATAGTTGCTGCTCAAAGATTGCCGAGACTTAAGAATGCGGGTTCGTTTTTGATTGGCTTTGCCATTTTTATGCCTTTGTTTAACGCATTTATTGGTGTTTTCGTTGCAAGATTTTTATCTTTAGGACCTGGCAACGCACTTTTATTTGTGGTTTTATGTGCAAGCGCCTCTTATTTAGCAGTTCCTGCAGCGATGAGAATGACAGTTCCAGAAGCTAAATCTAGCTATTATATTTCAACTACACTAGGTCTAACTTTCCCATTCAATATAGTTCTCGGCATTCCCATATATATGAGTTTAGTAAATACCATTATCCCATTGTCCCCTCTATAAAAATGAAAAGATTAGACTTAATATTTAGTGAAAGAGAACTAGATGCAATCATTAAAACATTAGAAAAAGCTAATGTTCCTGGATATACAGTTATGAAACACGCCACAGGCAGAGGACCTGAAAGAGTTGTTACTGAAGATATGGAATTTACAGGATTAGGAGCGAATGCTCATGTAATTGTTTTTTGTGAGCAAGAATTAATAGATAAGATGAGAGATAACATCAGGGATGATTTAAGCTACTACGGAGGAGTTGCATATATTTCTGAAGCAACACCCCTTTAAATTAAAGAAGCAATATTTATTTTTAAGAATGAATCCAATCTACTCTTATATTTTTTCGACTATTTAAGTATCTATCAATTGACATTGCAGCAATACATCCATCAGAAGCCGCAACTACGGCTTGCTTAAATGGTGTATTTCTTATATCTCCAATAGCCCATACTCCATCAGAGTTTGTAGACATAAAGTCATCAACAATAACTCCTCCGTCTTCTTTTAAAGCAATTTGATCCCCTAAAAAATCAGTAATCGGCTTTGAACCACTCATATAGACAAACACTCCATCTAGATTTAAGTTGATAGGATTTTCTGCTTGTTTATTTTTTACAACAACCCCATTCACACCCATATCATCTCCTAATATTTCTAATAATCTTGTTCTACTCCAATGTTTTATATTTGAATTATCCATCAATTCCATAGCTTCTTCATTATCTGATTTAGGATCACTTGATGTAATCCAATGTACAGTTGATGCAAATTTAGTTAGAACATTTGCCTCTTCAATTGCCTCCTTGTTCACTCCAACAACGGCAACTTCTCTATTTTTATAAAATGCACCATCACATGTAGCACAATAACTTACCCCTTTGCCAAGAAAATCCGCTTCGCCTTTAAATGATGCAGGCCTACCCATGGCTCCACTTGCAAGTACAAGTGCTTTAGCTTTGAAAGTACCTTCGGGCGTATAAACCATTTTCCATTCTCCACTAGCGTCTATTCCAAACACTTGAGCTCTTCTATAATCTGTGCCGTATTGCACAGCCTGTTCTCTCATTAGAGTAAGTAATTTCTCTCCACTTATATCAACCGGAACACCTGGATAATTAGCTATTTGATGAGTTATTGCTAAGGCGCCAACAGATGGATTTTTATCTAAAATGACTGTCTTTAAGTTTGAACGAGATGTATAAAGTGCGCAAGTACATCCTGCAGGTCCTCCTCCGATAATAACTACATCTGACTCAATGATTTCCAATTTTTAAAAACTCCTTTTTAGTAGTTAATTAGATGAGTTCTTGGTTAGAAGATATTTTTAAAGTAAATATCTAAACCTTTATATAGATATAAGTTAAAAGAAAATACAGAAAAAAGCTTAATATAGAAACAAACTTACATAGGAAAACATAAAAAATTAATTATCAAAATGATCAGTTACGTGAAATGTTCTGTATTGATCTATTATTAGGTCATATAGAAAAATCAATTGCCATTGAAACATTATATTTTTCATGACCAACTCTGATTACCTTTTAAAAGCTGCCATTAAGAAAGTAACCGAAAAATTAAACGAAATATTGGTTGAAAAAATTGAAGAAGCAACAAATATCGCTCAGGATGCTCCAGAAATCCTCAAAAAAGAATTTGATAGTTTAAAAGAATCCATAATCGAAGAAGCATCAAGATTGGAAAAAACCGAAAATATTCAAGAAAACGAGTCTACAAATACTTATAAAGACTACAAAATAAAAAACGCTTTAAATGAAATTGAAGATATCAATAAGCAAATTGATCTCTTTAATAAAAATATAAATAATCAAATTAAATGAGTTATCACATTCTTCATTATCGTTTAAAAAAATTGAAGAGGGCCTTTCTTATTTGGATAACTCTGATTTCGCTTTTAATAAATTTATGGATAGATAATATTAGATTTACAATTTTCCAAAATAATAAAAATGAAAAAAGAAGGGTCCAAATTAAAAGAGCTAGGTGGTTTACTAATCAATTAATAAAGCTTGGATCAGCATTTATTAAAATTGGACAATTATTATCAGCGAGACCTGATTTAATTCCTAATACCTGGATACAGGAATTGTCTAAATTGCAGGATCAAGTTCCTAATTTTTCATTTGCGCAAGTTGAAGAAACTATAAGAGAAGAACTAGGATCTAAGTTTAATGAAATAGTTCAAATAATATCTGATCCGGTTGGATCAGCTTCACTAGCTCAGGTCCATAGGGCGACTTTGAGAGATGGTAAGAAAGTAGTATTTAAAGTTCAAAGACCTAATTTAAAAGAATTATTTATTATAGATTTGGGCATAATGCAGCAAATAGCAGGATTATTGCAGAAAAATAAGAATTGGAGTCGAGGTAGAAACTGGGTTGAGATTGCTAAAGAGTGTAGGAAAGTTCTCATGAAGGAGCTTGATTTTAATTGTGAAGCTCAATATGCAGCAAGATTTAGACAGCAATTTCTTGATGATAAAAATGTTGATGTTCCTGAAGTAATTTGGGATATGAGCAGTGAAAAAGTCCTTTGTTTAAGTTATCTAGAAGGAACAAAAATAAGCGATTTAGAAAAATTACAATCACAAGAAATTGATTTACCTAAAATCGCAGAAATAGGTGCCATTAGTTATTTAAAACAATTAGTAAATTATGGTTTTTTTCATGCAGACCCCCATCCAGGGAATCTAGCAGTATCAAATGAAGGTAAATTAATTTTTTATGATTTTGGAATGATGGGCAATATCTCAAATAATCTTCAAACAAGATTAGGGGGGATGGTTAAGGCTGCTGCTTTAAGAGACGCCTCATCACTTGTCAGTCAATTACAACAAGCTGGGCTAATTTCAAAAGATATTGATGTAGGACCGGTCAGAAGATTAGTAAGATTGATGCTTAAAGAAGCCTTAACTCCACCATTTAGTCCTAATATTATTGACAAATTATCTGGAGATTTATACGAACTTGTTTATGAAACACCATTTCAACTACCAGTAGATTTAATCTTTGTGATGAGAGCTTTATCAACTTTTGAAGGAGTTGGTAGAATGCTTGATCCAGGGTTTAACCTTGTATCAGTTACCAAGCCTTATTTAATAGAACTTATGACTTCAAATAATCAAACTCCCAACGATTTAATTAACCAATTTGGAAGGCAGGTAGGTGAACTAGGATCGAAAGCTGTTGGCATTCCCAAAAGAATAGATGAAAGTTTAGAAAGATTAGAGCAGGGCGATTTACAATTGCAAATAAGAATGGGAGAGTCTGATAGGCAATTCAAAAAAATGTTTACTGCTCAAAAAACTTTAGGCCATTCAATTCTTATAGGAAGCTTATCAATTGCATCTGCTTTACTTGTAACCAATAAACAAAATAATTTTGCATTGTTGCCACTTTTTTTTGCACTACCAATAAGTATTGATTGGATAAAGTGCCAATTAAGTATGAGAAAAGGCTCACGTTTGGAAAAACTTAAGCGCTAAAAAAAACTATATATTTTTGGGACCTAAACCTAAAGCTCCAGCAAATCTTGCTTGATTTCCTAATTCCTCCTCAATTTTTAAAAGCCTATTGTATTTTGCAATCCTTTCACTTCTACTCAAAGAGCCTGTCTTGATCTGACCCGATCTTGTTGCGACAGATAAATCTGCAATTGTTGTATCTTCAGTCTCACCACTTCTATGACTAATAACACTTGTGAAGCCTGACATTTTAGCTAACTCAATAGCTTCCAAAGTTTCGGTTAAGGTTCCAATTTGATTTACTTTTATTAGGATTGAATTAGCAGATTTTTCCAAAATCCCTTTCCTTAACCTTTCTGTATTAGTAACGAATAAATCATCACCAACAAGCTGAACTTTATTTCCTAATTCTTGATTTAATTCTGACCATCCCTCCCAATCATCCTCTGCTAAACCATCTTCAATTGAAACTATTGGATAATTAGAAACTAAACTTGAAAGATATGAAATCATTTCAGAACTATTTAAACTTTTCCCCTCATATTTATAAATACCATCACTATAAAATTCAGTACTAGCAACATCTAAAGCTAAAGATACCTGCTCACCAGGCTTAAATCCGGCTTTTTGTATTGCCAATAACAACAAGTCGCCTGCTTCTTCGCTGGATGACAAATTAGGTGCAAATCCACCCTCATCCCCTACAGCAGTAGATAGACCTTTTTGATCAAGTAATGATTTTAATGCGTGAAAAATTTCAGTACCCACTCTTAATGATTCACTGAAATTTTTAACTCCATGCGGGACAAGCATAAATTCCTGAAAATCAAGACTATTTGGTGCATGAGCACCACCATTTATTACATTCATTAATGGGACTGGGAGAAGATTGGATAATGGATCTCCAAGATACCTATATAGTGGGACGTCTAAAGCATTTGCTGATGCTCTGGCAGTTGCAAGACTTACTGCAAGGATTGAATTTGCTCCAAGGTTAGATTTATTAGGAGTTCCATCAATTTCAATCATTAATTTATCTACTACAGTTTGATCTAAAGCTGACAAACCACATAAAGCCGGAGATATTGTTTCATGAATTTTATTAACAGCATTTAAAACACCCTTCCCCATATATTTTGAACCACCATCTCTTAATTCATGTGCCTCATGAGCACCAGTGCTAGCTCCGCTGGGAACAATTGATCTACCACTTGCCCCACATTCCAAAAACACTTCTGCCTCTACAGTTGGATTGCCTCTTGAATCAAGGACTTGCCTTGCTTCAATAGTATCAATAAGAAAATCAATAGTTTCTTTCACAATTTAATTATTACTATTTAAATCCTATAAATAGCTGAACTATTTGGCTAATATCTGAAATATATATGTTAACCAATTATAGTCTTTAATCTGTTAACAGCTTAGATATTAGTTAACGCTTTTATTAATTCCAAAGTCCTCACAACCCCTCTAATAAAAAAATTTTTCAAATTCATCTTACAATTTGAAAATTATTGGATGATTATTAATGCAGATCCTATTTAGAATATTAATAAATGATCAACTATAGTATTTATAGTTTATGAGAGAAACACTTACATCCAGTCCTGAACTTTTTAGCGATATCAGTTGGAATCTTCTTTTATTAGGGGAAGAAACTGCAAAAAAATGGGATCATAGCGAATTTAATATTGAACACATTATTCATACATTGTTCACATCAAGTGAATTCTTTGCCTTCATTGAAAAATTATCAATCGACCAAGATACAGTTTTAGATATAACAGAAGATTTTTTAGAAGAGACACCAACAAATGAATCAGATATTTTTACTATCGGAGAAGATTTAGAACTTTTATTAGATAATGCGAATCAGATTAAAATTCAATGGGGATCGAGATTAATAGAAATACCTCATTTACTAATTGCTCTTGGAAGAGATTTAAGAATTGGAAATTACGTTTTTTGAAGAAGGCAACCTTTCAATGGAGAAATTAGAGGAAGAGTTAAAGTTTTTCCCAAATATTAATCAATCAAAAGATTCTTTTAATTATAAGAACGTAATTGAGATTAATAACCAATCTAATTTTGAATCAAACAAAAATACCTTAGTTAAAGAAGAAAAAGTTGAAAAAGCTATTGTTCCATTGCCCAAAAGTGAACTTCAAATTGAAATAAAAAAACAAGTTGGGAAAGATGAAAATTCTCTTTCAATTTATGGTAAAGATCTAACAGAATCAGCTAAAAAAGGCTTACTGGATCCCGTTTTAGGAAGAGAAAATGAGATCAATAATTTAATGAGAGTACTCTGCAGAAGAAACAAAAATAATCCTATACTTATCGGCAATTCAGGAGTTGGTAAAACCTCAATTGCAAAATTACTTGCACAACTAATTGTAGACAAAAAAGTTCCTGATTCTTTAAAAGACTTAAAAATTATTTCACTTGACATAGGTGCTTTAGTTTCTGGGACAAAATTTAGAGGACAACTAGAAGAAAGGTTAAGCTTAATAATGCAAGAACTAAAAAATCCAAGCCAAGGAATTATCCTATTTATTGATGAAATTCACTCAATATTAAGTTCTGACAGATCTTCTACCAACATTAGCAATATCTTAAAACCTTTATTGGCTGAAGGAGAACTTAGATGTATCGGTACAACAACACCTGAGAAATTTCGTGAAACTATTGAAAAAGATCAGGCATTGAATAATTGCTTTCAAAAGATAGCTGTTAATGAACCAACAGTAGAATTAAGCGCAAAAATCCTGCAAGGTATCAAAAAGAAATATGAATCACATCATGGCATAAAAATTTCTGAAGAGGCTGTAAACTATTCCGCAAAATTGGCCGATAGATACATCAGCGATAAATGTCTCCCTGATAGTGCAATAGATTTAATTGATGAAGCAGCTGCACAGTTGAAAATCGAGTCTAATAATATGCCTCAAATCATTCTCCAACAAAAAAATAAACTTAATACTATTGATGAAAAACTGAATAATTTGCAAGGAGAAAATATCGAAGCTCAAGAAAAACTATTAAACAATAGACAACAATCAGAGGCGAAATTGAACGTTCTTTTGGAAAATTGGAACAATTTACGTGAAGAAATGGAGGAGTTATCTATTTTAATGAAAGAAGAAGATAAGCTAACCAAACAAATTAAAGATAAATCAAATCGCGAAATTGAAAATGATCTAGATTATTTAGAAAAGCTTGAAGAAGAGTTAAGTGAAATAGAGAATGACATACAAAAAGTTGAAGAGAACTTTAATAAAATAAAGAAAAATAGAAATTTCCCTTTTAAATATCAAGTTGAACCTGATGATATTGCAGATGTTATATCAAAAATCACAGGTATTCCAATTTCTAAAGTAGTTTCAAATGAACGTAAGAAATTAGTCAATCTAGAAACAGAACTAAGTGAGAAAGTTATTGGACAAGAAAAAGCGATAGAAGCTGTTTCTGCTGCAATTAGAAGAGCTCGAGTTGGTATGAAAAGTCCTAAAAGACCTATCGGATCTTTTTTATTTATGGGTCCTACAGGTGTTGGCAAAACAGAATTAGCAAAATCTCTTGCAACAGCTTTATTTGATGAAGAAGACGCACTTTTAAGATTAGACATGAGTGAATATATGGAGAAAAACGCCGTAGCAAGACTTTTGGGAGCTCCTCCAGGTTATGTTGGTTATGAAGAGGGAGGTCAATTAACTGAAGCTGTAAGACGTAAACCCTATTCAGTAATACTTCTTGATGAGATAGAAAAAGCACATTCAGAAGTTTTTAATATCCTTTTACAAGTCTTAGATGAAGGAAGATTAACGGACTCTCAAGGAAGGACAGTGGACTTCAAAAATACCGTGATCATTATGACAAGCAACCTAGCTGGTAAATCTATACTGGAGTATTCACAAAAGATTTCTAAGAGTGAGGGAAAGGTAGAAAAAGACCAACAAATCTTAGATGATTCGATTAATAATACATTGTCTTCAATTTTTAGACCTGAATTTTTAAATAGAATTGACGAAGTAGTCAAGTTTAATCCATTATCTATTGATGAACTTCAAAAAATAATAATTTTACAAACAGAAGATTTAAAAAACCTGCTACTTGAACAGAAAATAAATATCGCTATAGACAAAAAAGTTATTAATAAAATTGCAAACGATTCTTACGAACCTGCATATGGTGCTAGGCCACTTAGCAGGGAACTTAGAAGACAAATAGAAAATCCCTTGGCTGCAAAACTTTTAGAGGAAAACTTCAAAAACAAAAAAAATATATTAATTAAACTGAACCCTGCTAAAAAAGATGAGATCGTTTTCAAACCTAGCTGAGGAGTAAATCAATAAGCTAAAATAAAAACTAAAGCATAAAGCTTAATTTCAAAAAAAATTTTGTGACAAGTCCTACTACTAATAAAGAACCTCTTAAAAAGGATTCTCCTGAAGTTGAAGAGCCTAAAAAAAAGAATAATTTTTTTAGATCTACTTACGATGAACTTAAACTTGTCGTGTGGCCTAACAAACAACAACTTTTTAGCGAATCAGTAGCAGTTATAATTATGGTATCTTTTTCTGCTGCAGCCATTGCTTCTGTTAGCAGATTCTATGGATGGGCAGCCTCGCAAATTTTTGGTTGAATTATCTCCCGAATATCCATTAATAAAGATCTTAATTAAGCTTCCAGAAAAATGAGTAATGAATTAACTACAAACCTTGCTTCTTCAAAAGCAAATACAAGCATAGCAAGATGGTATGCAATTCAAGTAGCATCAAGCTGTGAAAAAAAAGTAAAAGCGACTCTTGAGCAGAGGTCAGTAACTTTAGGTGTTAATAATAGAATCATTGAAATTGAAATTCCCCAAACTCCAGGAATTAAATTAAAAAAAGATGGAAGCAGACAAACTACTGAAGAAAAAGTTTTCCCCGGTTACGTCCTCGTAAGAATGATTTTGGATGAAGATACTATGATGGCTGTTAAAAGTACTCCAAATGTAATTAACTTTGTCGGTGCTGAAGACGGTAGAGGCAGCGGAAGATCGCGAGGTCATATCAAACCTCGACCATTATCAAGACAAGAAGTTAATAGAATCTTTAAGCGCGCATCAGAGAAAAAAGCTGTAATCAAGTTAGATATTGAAGAAAAAGATAGAATCATTGTAACTAGCGGTCCATTCAAGGATTTTCAGGGAGAAGTTATAGAAGTTTCCGGAGAAAGAAATAAATTAAAAGCATTACTTTCAATATTTGGGCGCGAGACTCCTGTAGAATTAGAATTCTCCCAAATCAATAAACAAAATTAATTTCTAATTGTTCTTGTTTATCGAGTAAAATTATGATTTTCTACTCCAGCTTAAATTCTCTAATCTAATGGCAAAAAAAATTGTTGCAGTTATCAAGCTTGCTCTACAAGCAGGCAAAGCAAATCCTGCTCCTCCTGTAGGGCCAGCTTTAGGACAACATGGTGTCAATATCATGGCATTTTGCAAAGAATACAACGCAAGGACACAAGATAAAGCAGGTTTTGTAATTCCAGTCGAGATTTCTGTTTTTGAAGATAGAAGCTTTACTTTTATCACAAAAACACCTCCTGCTTCCGTCTTAATAACAAAAGCAGCTGCTATAGAAAAAGGTTCAGGTGAATCTGCAAAAGGCTCTGTTGGGAATATAAGTAAAGCTCAATTAGAAGAAATAGCCAAAACTAAGCTTCCTGATCTAAACTGTTCTAGTGTTGAATCAGCAATGAAAGTAATTGAGGGTACTGCTCGTAATATGGGCGTCTCTATCACTGATTGAGTTCAATACAAAATTTCTCACTATTTAGGGGAGGTTAGTTAATAACCGTTTGCACCCAATATTATTATGAAAAAACTATCTAAAAGAATGGCGGCTCTATCAACAAAGATAGAAGATCGCATTTACGCACCACTTGAAGCTCTTAGTATTATCAAAGAAAATGCTAATGCAAAATTTGATGAAACAATTGAAGCACATATACGTTTAGGTATTGATCCAAAATATACTGATCAACAATTAAGGACCACTGTTGCATTACCACATGGTACTGGCCAAAGCATCAAAATTGCAGTAATTACAAGCGGTGAGAATGTATCGAAAGCTAAGGCTGCTGGTGCAGATTTATTTGGAGAAGAAGATCTTGTGGAAAGCATCAATAAAGGAAATATGGAGTTTGATCTACTTATTGCAACACCAGATATGATGCCAAAGGTTGCAAAATTAGGAAGAGTTTTAGGACCTAGAGGTTTAATGCCTAATCCTAAAGCTGGGACAGTAACTAATGACATCGCTAATGCAATAAAAGAATTCAAGGCTGGTAAGCTCGAATTTAGAGCAGATAAGGCTGGAATCGTTCATGTCCGCTTTGGAAAAGCAAGTTTCACAAAAGAGGCTCTATTTGACAACTTGAAAACCTTACAAGAATCAATTGATAAAAATAAACCAAGTGGGGCTAAAGGAAAGTATTGGAAAACTTTTTATGTAACTTCAACAATGGGGCCTTCAGTTCAATTAGACATAAATGCTGTACAAGATTACCAACCTGAAGGTTAACTCTTTGTAGTATAATTTAAAGTGCAATAATACGGCCAAAGAAAGTAGGTTGATTTAGTTATTCTAGATTTTTAATTCCTACCGAGGACTCGTCTTAAATTATTTCTTTTTGGATCTAATAAAAGCGGCCTCTTTAAAAGGACTTTGCCGCATTTCCTGCTCTCCCTAAATTACGATCCAAAAAACATCAATGGGCCGAACACTAGAGAATAAGCAACAAATCGTTTCTGAGATTAAATCTCTTTTAAACGATTCGGAAATGGCTGTAGTTCTTGACTATAAAGGTTTAACTATCAAAGAGATGTCAGATTTGCGATCTAGATTGCAAGCAACTAACGGCATCTGCAAAGTTACTAAAAATTCATTAATGCGTAAAGCTATTGATGGAGATGGTAATTGGAGCGATCTCGAATCTTTACTGTCCGGAACAAATGCTTTTGTCTTAATTAAAGAAGATGTTGGTGGTGCAGTAAAAGCTATCCAATCTTTTCAAAAAGACACCAAAAAATCCGAAACCAAAGGAGCTTTATTTGAAGGAAGACTTCTTAGCGATTCTGAAATTAAAGAAATTGCAAGTCTTCCATCTAAAGAAGTATTGATGGCCAAAATTGCTGGCGCTCTAAATGGCGTAGCAACAAAAATTGCCATCTCTATTAATGAAGTGCCTTCTGGACTTGCTAGATCACTTAAACAACATTCTGAAAAATCAGAATCTTAAATTCAAACCCTAATCAACTTTTAAGAAAATGTCCGCAAAAACTGAAGAAATTCTTGAATCATTAAAATCTCTATCACTTTTAGAAGCATCTGAGCTTGTAAAGCAAATTGAAGAGGCTTTTGGTGTATCTGCTGCAGCTTCTGCAGGTGTAGTAATGGCTGCTCCAGGAGCAGCTGGCGGTGACGCAGATGGTGGCGCTGCTGAAGAAAAAACTGAATTTGATGTAGTTCTCGAAAGCTTTGATGCAGCTGCAAAAATCAAAGTACTTAAGGTTGTAAGAAATGCAACTGGTCTAGGTCTTGGCGATGCAAAAGCACTTGTTGAATCTGCACCAAAAACTGTAAAAGAAGGAATTGCTAAAGCAGATGCTGAATCTTTAAAGAAAGAGATTGAAGAAGCTGGCGGTAAAGTTACACTTAAGTAAGAGAATATTTTTTTAAAGCCGATAGACTGTATATCGGCTTCAAAAATTATGAATATTGATAGTATTGCAATTGAAGCTGCAACGGATGGAGCCTGCAGTGGTAATCCAGGTCCAGGTGGTTGGGGTGGTCTAATAATTTTTGACGACAAAAGTGAATTAGAAATAGGTGGTTCCGAGCAAAATACTACTAATAATAGGATGGAACTCACTGCAGCCATAAAAACACTTGAGAAATTAAAAACCTATAAATTAAAAGAAAACTTTAAATTAAGAACTGATAGTAAATATGTCATAGAAGGGTATACAAAATGGATTCTTAATTGGAAGAGAAATGGATGGAAAACAAGCTCAGGAAAATCAGTTCAAAATCTTGATTTATGGCAAAAAATAGATCAATTAAGAATAAATGGTCTTGAAATGGAATATGTTAAAGGCCATAGCGGTGACAAACAAAATGATAGAGTAGATAAAATCGCGACCAATTATAGCAAAGGTATATCTCTTAAAAGTAACTCAAAAAAGTCTGAATCTTCAGTAGATTTTTTTGAAAAAAGTGCTCCTACAGAAATTCAGGAATTATTTTCAAGAAATGAATTAATTCAAAAATTTGCAGAAAAAAAATACTTGTTAAGTTCACCAGAACTAACTAACTTATTAGGTGCAGAAAACCACTTAAAAATAAAACAATATTCACCTTTTGAATGGCGTAATTGGATTTTGATTCCCAAAGATGATAAATATTGGATAATAGAAAAAAAGAGTCCTGATTTTTTATGAATGAACAAAAGGGGTTATTTAAAAATCTTTATAAAAACTTAGTTACTCCTATACTCAAAAAAGACTCAGGGATCGATGCAGAATATTTAACTAATTTATCTATTAACCTTCTATCATTCAGTTCAAGAAAATATAATTGGCCATTAGTATCACATATCCTAAATAATCTAAATGAAGAATTTTCTATAACTGACCAAAGGTTAACTCAGAAAATATGTGGGATAAATTTTTGTAATCCAATTGGTTTAGCTGCGGGTTTTGACAAAAATGGAAATGCTGCAAATATATGGAAGAATTTTGGTTTTGGATTTGCTGAACTTGGTACAGTAACTAAATTTGCTCAAGAAGGTAATCCCAAACCAAGGTTATTTAGATTAGCAGAAGAAGAGGCGGCATTAAATAGAATGGGTTTTAACAATAATGGTGCTGAAAATCTAGTTAAAAACTTTCTTGAACAAGGTATTGAGTTAAAAAAAAACAGAGAGAATATTTGTTTAGGGATAAATTTTGGGAAGTCAAAAATTACAGGTTTATCTCAAGCAAAAGAAGATTATTTGACTTCTCTAAAATTATTAATTCCATATTGTGATTACGCAGCAATAAACGTTAGTTCTCCAAATACTGAAGGACTTAGAAAATTACAAGATCCAATTCTTCTAAAAGAACTTCTTAGAGAAATTAAAAATTTACCTAATTGTCCACCATTATTTGTAAAAATTGCGCCAGATTTAGGCCTTAAAGATATTGAAGATATTTGCCAATTAATAATCGAGGAAAACATCGACGGAATAATTGCTACAAACACCAGCATTGATAGATTAGGTCTTGAAAATAGAAAGATCAGGCAAACTGGATTATTACTCTCACAAGAGAATGGAGGATTAAGTGGAAGGCCTCTCCAAAAAAAAGCAAATCAAATAATAAAACATATACATAATATTGATAAAAAGATTATTTTAATTGGCGTTGGTGGAATAGATAGTCCTGAGTCAGCTTGGGAAAGAATTTGTTCTGGAGCATCATTAATTCAACTTTATACAGGATGGATATATAAGGGACCACAATTAGTACCAGATATACTTAAGGGAATTATAAAGCAACTCAATTACCACCAATTATCTAGTATAAAAGATGCAATTGGATCAGATTTAAAATGGGTTGAATAAAATTAGATAATGAATAATGAAATTCATGATTCCTCAACGTTAGCCATGCAAGGATCAAACTTGAAGCACGGTGGAAATGTATATGCAACAGCGAAAAAATTAAATTTATTACCCTCTGAAATCATTGATGCAAGTGCATCATTAGTACCCTTTGATCCCCCTCAAATACTAATAGATTCAATAAATTGGGAAATTAAGAATCTTGGCTTTAGATATTACCCAGAGAGAAACTTAAGTGATCTGAAAGAAATAATCAGCAAATTTCATGGGATAAATCCAGACAATATATTGCCTGGAAATGGAGCTTCTGAACTAATAACCTGGGCAGGTTATGAAGCATCCAAATTCGGAATAAGTTGTATTCCTTCTCCATCATTTGTTGATTATGAAAGATCTTTAAATTGTTGGAATAGCAATTTTATACATTGCGAATTACCAAAAAACTGGAATAATATTTTTCCTCAATCATTTCCGCTTCATCCAAAAGGTGATGTTATTTGGATAACAAATCCACATAACCCTACCGGCCAATTGTGGGAAAAGAATTCATTGGAAGAAGTTGTAAAAAAATATAAATTAGTTATCTGCGATGAAGCTTTCTTATCGATAACTCCTAACGGAGAGAAAGAATCTTTAATACCATTAACCAAAAGATTTGATAATTTATTAGTCTTGAGAAGCTTGACCAAAATCTTCAATATTCCAGGTCTTAGATTAGGTTACGTTATTGGCTCATCGAAAAAGCTTAAACAATGGGAAATAAATAGAGATCCTTGGCCTTTAAATTCATTTGCTATTAAAGCCGGAATTGATCTACTAAGTAATAAGAAATTCTATGAACAGTGGACAAAACAGATTCACAGCTGGATAAATATTGAAAAAAAGAGAGTATTTAAAAAATTATTAAAAATAGATAACCTTAAAATTCATAATTCTTCAACCAACTTTTTTTTAATAGAAAGTAAAACATCCTTGTCGCCAAATATAAAATACTTAGAAAATAAGGGAATATTGCTTAGAGAATGCACTTCATTTAGATTTCTTGACGAAAGGTGGGCAAGAATAAGTCTGCAGAATAGAAAAAATAACACTCTTTTATGTAAAGAAATTCAGAATTCCTTTAAAAAATAATTAATATACTTTTTAATCTCATTTTTAGATTTAATTTTATTATTATTTTCCATGTTCTTCTTCATTAGTTCTAAAATTTCATAATGATTTTTTCCCTTTTTTGATTTTATTTTAAAAATTCTTTCTAGAGTTTCTTCAAAAACTTCTTTAGACATTTTATTCTGATTGATTAAAACTGAGCCTCCACTTTCAGCAAGAATCATGGCATTTTTCTCCTGATGATTATTTTTAGAATCTGGATATGGAATTAAAATTGAAGGTTTTTCAGCCTCCATTAGTTCATTGATTGTTCCTGCACCAGATCTCGATATTACAAGATCACAGTTTTGAATTAAAGCTGCTATTTGATTAGTAAATTTCTTTTGAATATAATTTTTGGAGTTTTTTACACGTAAAGGGTTTTTATTTGATTCACCAACAATATGAACAATCCGAAACTGTTTTTTTATTAAAAATTCTAGAGATTCATAAAGAATTTGATTTATAGCTTCTGCTCCTTGACTACCTCCCATAACAATCAAAAGAGGTCCATTTCCTTTTGGAGCCCATTCTGGCAAAAAATTAAATTTATAGAATTGCTCTCTTAAAGGTGTTCCAGTGAAAATAGTTTTACAATTTTTTAAATAAGAATTTGTTTCTTTAAATCCTAAAAGAACATAGTTACATAAAAAACCAAAATATTTCGTGACCATTCCTGGAATTACATTTGATTCATGAATAATGATAGGTATCCTTAGAAGTTTTGAAGCAACAATAGTAGGTGCTGATATATAACCGCCAGTCGCAAAAACCAAGTTAATTTTTTTTTCTTTTAAGATCCTAATTATTTGAAAAGTTGACATTAAAATTTCTATATATTGATAAAATAAAAAAATATTTTTTCTTGGTGTCTTTATATTCAAAGTCCTCAAATTATATTTTTTGGGAATAAAATTTGCATCAAGTCTTTGACTAACACCCAACCAATGAATATTCCATTCATCTTCCACCTCTTTAGAAACTGCTAAGGCTGGGAAAATATGCCCCCCTGTCCCACTGGCTGCAATTAATAAATTATTTTTTTTAGACATAAAAACCTAAAATAGTAGAATAAAATAACCAATGATTAATATGTTTAATTTAAACTTATTCAAAAATATAGGATTTCTTCTCTACTTATTTGTTTATCTTATTATTCCCTATTCAGCAATAACGCAAACTTTAAAAGTTGATTTTATAAGAAATCTAGAAAACTCCTTAAATGCAAGAGATTTAGAATTCATTAGAAAAAATTTTAGAAATGAAGTAAGCCAAAATATAGCAAAACAATTTTCAAAGATTATTAATGATTTCCCTAACAGCCAATGGAAGATCAAAAGATTAAAATCTGGAATTCCAGATGAAGATATTTTACGAATAAAAGTTTCTGGGGAAAAAATAGTTAATGGAGAAATATATATACTCCAATCCAAATTTGATTATTTATTTTCAATCGTAAATGGGGAAATATATAAAGGGATTATCAAAAATTTATTCACCACAATAAGAAACGATAATAAAAAAATAGATATTAGTTTTAAAATTCCTGATAGGGTTCTTACTGGTTCAAAATACGATATCGATATAATTCTAAATAAGCCTCTTGAAGAAGTAATTATTGCTGGAGCTATAAAACCTCATCAAGTTAATTCATTGTTTGAACAAGAAATATTATTGGAACCATTGGCGTCTGGAGGGATCTTTAAAATAACAAGAGCCCCTTCAAAACCAGGGATACAAATTTGGTCAGGAATCATAGCTCATCCTGAAGGAATGATTACTTTCACAAAGAGCATTGATATTGTTGATAAGATATAGCCTAAGCGTCATTTAACGCAGAAACACCTGGTAAAGTTTTACCTTCTAGAAGTTCCAAACTAGCCCCACCTCCAGTAGATATATGAGACATTTTCTCAGCTAAACCTGCTTTTTCAACTGCTGCAACTGAATCTCCACCACCAATTATTGTACAAACTTCAGAAAAAGCACTTAAATCCGCAAGAGTTGTAGCTATTGCATTTGTACCGTCTGCAAATTTATCAAATTCAAAAACTCCCATTGGACCGTTCCAAATAATTGTCTTACATTCTGCAAGAGCATTCTGAAAAACTTTAATGGAATCTGGACCAATATCTAGACCCATCCAATTCCCACTAATTGCATCAATTTGAGATATTTTACTATTGGCGTCAGGAGAAAATTCATCAGCCAAAACAACATCAGTGGGTAATAATAATTCTACTCCTTTTGCTTTTGCTTTTACTTCTAAATCTTTAGCAAGCTCAAGTTTATCTTCCTCTACAAGGCTCTTTCCGACATCTAAACCTCTAGCTTTATAAAAAGTGAAAATCATACCTCCACCAATCATGATTTTGTCACACTTATCTAATAAAGAATCAAGTACTCCTATTTTACTACTAACCTTTGATCCTCCGACTATTGCTGCCAATGGACGCTTTGGCGAATCTACAGCTCCTTGAAGGTATTTCAATTCTTTTTCTAAAAGGAATCCAGCTACTGAGGGACTTAAATAATTTGTAACACCCTGAGTTGAAGCATGCGCTCTATGAGCAGCACCGAAAGCATCATTTACATACATGTCTGCATGTGATGCTAATTTTTTAGCAAACTCCATGTCGTTCTTTTCCTCTTCACCAAAAAAACGAACATTTTCAAGTAAAAGAACATCTCCATTAGATAAGTTATTTGATTGTGCAACAGCTTCATCACCAATACAACTGTCAGTAAGTGCAACATTTTGCCCCAACAATTCACTTAATCTTGCTGCTACTGGAGTTAATCTCATTTTTTCATTTACATGACCCTTTGGTCTACCAAAATGAGCAGCTAAAATAACTTTTGCAGAATAATTAATAAGATATTCAACAGTTGGGATCGCTGCACGAATACGCGTATCATCGGTTATTTGACCATCTTCATTTAATGGAACATTAAAATCTACTCTTACAAGAACTTTTTTTCCTTCTAAATGTGTCTTATCAAGACTGGAAAGAGATAATTTTGACATTAAACAAGCTATATTTATAATCTCAAGACCCTAACGTTAATTTGGGCTTATTGGGTTAAAAAGTAGTTACTGTTACCTATGCCTTAATAAATTTTAAGAATTAACGATTATAAAAATTTTTTAGTCATTGAATTTATACTAAACTTTAGAAGTAAATACTTTTGAAACTTATAAAAACTAAAAGGAATACAAAATTTTATTTGATTTATTGAAGTGGACATACCCAAAATCCAATGGTACCCAGGCCATATCGCAAAAGCAGAAAAGAAATTATCTGAAGTTATCAATAAAGTAGATTTAGTTATAGAAGTTAGAGATGCACGAATTCCTTTATCAACAGGACATCCACACTTAAATAAATGGATAAATAATAAAAAACATATTCTTGTTATTAACAGATCAGACATGATCTCCCCTAATACAATCAATAGTTGGAATAAATGGTTTAATTCTAAAGATCAATATCCTCTTTGGTGTGATGCTAAAAGAGGAATAGGGATTAAAGAAATTTGTAAATCAGCCAAAGATTCTAGGTCATCAATCGACGATAGAAGACTCTCTAGAGGAATGCGAATTAGGCCAATTAGAGCCCTTACACTTGGTTTTCCAAACGTAGGAAAGTCAGCATTAATTAATAGAATTGCAAAAAAAAGAGTTGTAGATAGCGCTAGGAAAGCAGGCGTGACTCGTAATTTAAGATGGATAAAATTAGAAAGTGGTATAGATCTGCTAGATGCTCCTGGTGTTATACCTCCAAATTTAGAAGATCAAAAATCAGCACTTAATCTTGCATTATGTGACGATATTGGTGAAGCTGCTTATGAAATAGAGAGTGTCGCAATTGGATTTATCAAAATTATATCCACTCTCAACAATGATAAGAATGCGAATATCTCAGTTAAACAAATATCTAATAGATATGGCGTTGATATTACCAAAGGCTTTAATAGTCCTTCGGCTTGGATCGACGAAGCAGCTTCAAAACATACCTCAGGTGATAAAAGGAGAATGTCTCATAAGTTATTGGAAGATTATAGAAATCAAATGCTGGGTAAAATTGCTTTAGAAGTCCCACTATGGAATTAAATAATCAAAATTCTTTCGGCATTGGAGAAGGTGAGCTTATAGAAATTATTTATGAGCTACCTCTTCCTATGAGGCTAGACAGATGGTTGGTAAGTAAAAGGCCAGAACAAAGTAGAGCAAGAATTCAACATTTCATAAATTTAGGTTTAGTACTTGTAAACTATAAAACCGCGAAAGCAAAGACCCCATTAAAAAATGGCGACAATATTCAAATATGGTTGCCTCCTCCAGAACCTCTTATTTATTTGAAACCTGAAAAAATGGATTTGAATATCCTCTTTGAAGACGAGCACATCATAGTAATTAATAAACAATCAGGATTAATTGTTCATCCAGCCCCTGGACATAAATCTGGAACTTTAGTGAATGGATTACTTTTTCACTGTAAAGATCTACCTGGAATTAATGGAAAACTAAGACCTGGGATTGTTCACAGATTAGATAAAGATACCTCCGGATGTATGGTGGTTGCAAAAAGCCAAGAGGCATTAGTAAATCTCCAGAAACAAATTAAAGAAAAAATAGCATCACGCGAATATATTGCAGTAATTCATGGAGCACCGAATTCTGAAAAAGGTCAAATAGTGGGGAACATTGGCAGAGATAAATTAAATAGATTGAAATATAAAGTAGTTGAAGAAACTTCAGGAAGGTATGCCTGTACCTATTGGAAATTAGAAGAAAGATTTGGCAATTACTCATTAATGAGTTTCAAACTAGATACGGGGCGAACGCATCAAATAAGAGTACATTGTGCTCACATTAATCATCCAATTGTGGGTGATCCGTTATATGGAAGATGTAAAAAACTACCATGTAAATTAGATGGCCAAGCTTTACACGCCATTAAGCTTGGACTCATACATCCCATAAATGGTAAAGAAATGATATTTGAATCAGAATTACCATTAGATTTTCAAAAATTACTAAGTGTTCTTAAAGTTAAATAATATTTAAAGAAGAATTTAGTAGCGATTTTGTATACGTGTTTTTAGTTTTAGTAAATATTGTAGAACTTTCTCCTTCATCAACTATCTTTCCGTGATTCATAACTAGCAACCTATCACAAAATCTTTTAGCAATGCCTAAATCATGAGTAATAAAGATAATCGTTAAATTCATTTTTTCTTGCAAGACTCTAAGTAATTCAAGAATCTCTATTTTTACTGAAGCATCCAACATATTAACGCTCTCATCACAAATCAAAATTTTTGGTTTCAACAATAGCGCTCTGGCTAATGAAATTCTTTGCAATTGACCACCAGATAATTGGCTAGGATAAGAATTAAAAAAATCATTATTTAAGGGAAGATTTAAATTTCTTAACATTAATTTTATTTCTTTTTCGATTTTTCTTTTATTTGAAATTTTTTGAATAAAAAATATATCTTCTAAAATATTTTTAATTGTCATTTTCGGATTCAAACTTGAAAAAGGATCTTGAAAAATTATTTGCACATTATTGTTCTTTTTTAAAGATTTATTTTTTTTCAATGCATGATTATTATCATAAATTTTTATTTCACCACCTCTTACTTTAAGGAGTCCAATTAAAGCCCTACATAATGTACTTTTACCGCTTCCTGAAGAACCAACAATTCCAAGAGTCTCACTCTCATACAACTTGAAACTAACTTCATTTAAAGCCTTATTCCATTTATTAATGAAAATTGAAGAATTTAATTTATACCAATGTCTTAGATTATTTACCTCTAGAACGACCTGATCTCGAGCAATATTTTTAGTATTTGATTCTAATACTATTTTTGAAGCATTTACTAACTTTTTCCCGATATCGGATTTTGGCGATTGAAAAATATCTAATATATTCCCTTTTTCAACAATCGATCCCTTTTCAATTATTGCAACTTTTTTACACCACTTTGCTGCAAGATTAATATCATGACTAATTAAAATTAAAGTTGTATCAAATTCATTACATAGATGAATTATTTCTTGCATAATTTCAAAACTTGTTATGGCATCTAAGCTTGTTGTAGGTTCATCAGCTATTAATAATTTAGGT
Source organism: uncultured Prochlorococcus sp. (assembly GCF_902522795.1). Lineage (GTDB taxonomy): Bacteria > Cyanobacteriota > Cyanobacteriia > PCC-6307 > Cyanobiaceae > Prochlorococcus_A. The sequence goes on along the minus strand of NZ_CABYWZ010000012.1, from coordinate 24,823 downwards.
TTCAAAGCAAGTGCCATTGCTATAGAAACTCTTTGTCTCATTCCACCGCTAAATTGATGAGGGAAAGAATCAAGTCTATTTTCTTCAATTCCTACTTTTTGAAAAACTTCTCTTACTAATTGTTTAATAGCTAAAGATGATTTAGTTTGATCATGTGTTTTAAATAATTCATATAAATGGTCCCCAACTCTCATTAGCGGATTAAGTTTTTTTATAGAGTCTTGATAAATAAATCCAAAATTCTTTCTTCTAAATAATTGTGCATCTTTGTTATTTATTTTCCTAGGATCTACACTAGAAATCGAAAGATAACCTTTAGAAGTAGCCTTTTCAGGCAATATATTTACTAATGTTTTTGCAAACGTGGTCTTTCCACATCCAGAAGGTCCTATCATGGCCAAATGATCTCCACAATCTATTTCCAAATTAAAATTTTTGATAATAGGTTGCAGTTTTAGTCCATATTTAACAGTAAGATTTTTAACTACAATAATTTTTTCTTTATTTTTTTCCATGATTTATAGCAAATTTTTCTAGACCTAAATAAAATACATCTAAAGCAATATAAAATGTCTGAGGCAGCTGCAAATTCAAAAGAAAAAAACGAAATTGAAGTTTCCAAAACTATTTTGCCTGAAAATAAAAAATATGAAAGTCAATCTTTAAATTATCAAATAAACATTCCCGATTGGCTTCTTAAAGATATTCATAATTTTGAAAAATCAAATAACGAAAATGATGAGAATCAAAACCTTATAGTAAAGGCTTTTAAACTTGCTTATAAAGCTCATGATGGACAATTCCGTGCGAGCGGTGAGCCATACATTATCCACCCGGTTGCTGTTGCAAATCTCCTCAAAGAAATAGGTGCTAGTTCATCTGTTATTGCTGCAGGCCTTTTACATGATGTAGTTGAAGATACTGGCATTGATTTATCCGAAATAGAAACAAATTTTGGATTAGAAGTAAAAATACTTGTAGAGGGTGTAACAAAATTAGGAGGCATTCACTTTAACAACAGAACTGAAGCACAAGCTGAAAATCTTAGGAAAATGTTTTTGGCTATGGCCAGCGATATCAGAGTTGTATTAGTAAAACTTGCAGATCGACTTCATAACATGAGAACAATTGAATGGCTAAATGATGAAAAAAAACTAAGAATTGCGAGAGAAACAAGAGAGATTTATGCACCATTAGCGAATCGACTAGGAATAAACAGATTTAAATGGGAATTAGAAGATTTAGCTTTTAAATTCCTAGAGCCTAAAGAATATCTAGATCTTAAAGATCAAATCGCTGTTAAAAGAAGTGATAGAGAAAAAAGATTAAAAGTAACTTTGAATCTTATGAAGGAAAACTTGGTTTCAGCAGGTTTGAAAAATTTTGAAATAACAGGAAGGCCAAAACATCTTTATGGCATCTGGAGCAAAATGGAAAGACAACAAAAGCATTTTCACGAGATTTATGATGTTGCTGCCCTAAGAATTATCGTGGACAATTCAGATAGTTGTTACAGAGCTTTAGCAGTTGTTCATGATACTTTCAAACCAATTCCAGGTAGATTTAAAGATTATATAGGATTACCAAAACCCAATGGATATCAGTCCTTACACACTTCTGTGATTGGAAGACATAGACCTATTGAAGTTCAAATTAGAACTACTTCGATGCATCAAATTGCTGAATATGGTATTGCCGCTCATTGGCAATACAAAGAGGGTGGTTCTCCTGCTAAAAGTAATGCCGAGAGATTTAATTGGCTAAGACAATTAGTAGAATGGCAACAAGAAGGTAATGAAAGGGATCATAATGATTATTTAGCTTCAATTAAAGAAGATTTATTTGATGAAGAAGTATTTGTGATCACTCCAAAAGGAGATGTTGTTGGTTTAAGGAAAGGATCTACAGCGATAGATTTCGCCTACAGAATTCATTCTGAAGTTGGAAATCACTGTAATGGAATAAGAATTAATGAAAAGCTTTCTCCATTATCTACAGCACTTCAAAATGGTGACTTCATAGAAATTTTGACAAGTAATAATGCTTCTCCAAGCTTGGATTGGCTGAACTTTGTAGTTACGCCAACTGCTAAAAATAGAATTCGCCAATGGTATAAGAAAAGCCATCGTGATGAAACGATTAAAAGAGGTAGAGATTTACTTGAAAAAGAAGTAGGTAGAAACGGTTTTGAAGCATTACTTTCTAGTGAAGCCATGAAAAAAGTTGCAAATCGATGCAATTTAAAAACTACTGAAGACCTTCTTGCATCTCTTGGTTTTGGTGGTTTAACTTTGCATCAAGTATTAAACAGACTAAGAGAAGAAATAAAATTACAGACAGAAGATGTAAAAAATGATTCTGACTCTGAAATAGCAAAATCTCTTAAAAGTAATAGTAATTTATCCACTAATCAATCTAATACAGCAGTTAAATCGCCAATTTCCGGGATAGAGGGTCTTGATTACAGAATAGGTAAATGTTGTGCCCCACTCCCAGGCGAGGATATTATCGGAACTGTGTCGCTCGGCAACCATGGGATAACTATACATAGGGAAGATTGTGAAAATGTAATACCAATTCCAATAGAGAGAAGATTACCTGTCGGTTGGAATCAAGATAATAAAACTGGCGATAATAAGTTTCCAATTCAGCTACGAATAGAAGTAATTGATAGAGTTGGAGTTCTTAAAGATATTCTTATGCGGTTATCTGATAAAGGTATAAACGTTAGCGATGCCAATGTTAAAACTGCTTATGGTAAACCAGCTATTATAAATCTTTGTGTAGGTCTTGAAAGTTATAATCAACTTCACAAAACAATTGAACAAATAAAATCAATGGCCGATGTTTTGGATATTGCCAGAGTTGGACAAAGTTAATTTTAAAATTAGTTCAATCTATTTTTTATTTTTTATCTTGTAGATAAAGAAAACAATACTGCCGCAAATCAAAGCTAGTAAAAAACCTACACAAGAGGAACCTAAGAGTAATTTTAGGGAAAAAATTCTCCCTTGTTTCCATAAGTCATCAATAACTAAACTTTTTTCAAGAATTTTATTAGAAGAATTATTTAAAAAAATCGAACCAACTTTATAATTAAAATAATAAAGTGGAATATAAGTAAAAGGGTTACTTATCCAAGTACCAATTGCAGCTAGAACAATATTTCCCTTGGCTATTTTCGCAAAAAATACCCCTATTAAAGTCTGAAACCCAAAAAAAGGAAAGCAACCACTAAATACCCCTATAGCTAAACCTTTAGCATTAAAGAAAGGACTTCCATTCTGATTCCTAAATAATGATAGAATTTTCTTATAGGTAATATCTCTTTTAAATCTCATTCAGAAAGAAAATTTCAAAATTCTTGATAATCTTACTTAATTATCCATAACAAAGCGAGAGATGGATTCGAAAGTTACTACAGAAGATACGATAGCCGCAATTGCTTCAGCTATAAGTATAGGAAAAGGAGGAGTTGCGATAATAAGAGTATCAGGGAAAGACTCAATAAATTCTTGCAAAAAGATTGTTCAAACTAAATCTAAATATGCATGGGAATCACATAGAGTTTTTTATGGTTTTATTCAGGAAAATAAACAAAATAAATTTATAGATGAGGTTTTAATTTTAGTAATGAAATCACCAAATAGCTTCACAGGAGAGGATGTAGTTGAACTTCATTGCCATGGAGGAATTATCATAGTGAATAAAGTTCTAAAGAGATTATTATCTAGTAATTCTAGAGTTAGACTTGCAAACCCAGGAGAATTTAGTCAAAGAGCTTTTCTTAATGGAAAAATAGACCTTACTCAAGCCGAGTCGATTAATCAATTAATTAATGCAAGCAATACAAGATCAGCAGAGTTAGCTTTAAGTGGGATTCAAGGAGAAATAAAGAAAAAAATTAATGATATTAAAAATGACCTTATAAATCAACTTTGCGAAATAGAAGCGAGAGTTGATTTTGAAGAAGACTTCACAGATTTTGATTACAACAAATATTTAAAAAACATTAAAAAAGTAAAAGAAAAAATAGAATTACTAATAGAAAATGCAAAAAGAAATTCATATATTCACAATGGAATATCCATTGCGCTTATAGGTAAAACAAATGTTGGTAAAAGCTCTTTATTAAACTTGCTTGCAAAAAAAGAGAAAGCAATCGTAACTAATATTCCTGGAACAACTAGAGATGTTATTGAAGTTAATTTAAATATTAATGATATTCCAATGAAAATAATTGATACTGCTGGCATAAGAGAAACTGATGAACAAATTGAAAGTATAGGAATTAAAAAAAGTTTTAGGAAAATTAAAGAGTCAGATTTTATAATTTATATTTATAGTCTTGAAGAAGGATTTAATGAAGAAGACAAAAAAATAATAGAAGAAATGCCCAAAGAAAAATTAATTACTATTTTGGGCAATAAAAAAGATTTAATTGATTGCAAAAATATTAATTCAAATGAGTATAAAAATACAATTCTTATGAGCATTAAGAATAATGATGGTGAAAAATTATTAATCGACACAATCATAAAAAAATGTGGGTTAAAACAAGTAGAAAATATCAATATATTTTTAAACGAAAGACATCTAACAAATTTATCTGCTTGCTTATCTAATTTAAATGATACTGATGAAATCATTAAAAATAAATTGCCATTTGATTTGTTATCAATAGAACTGAGAGATGGAATTCAAAACTTATCTAAAATAACTGGTCAAGAATTAACAGAGGAACTCCTAGATAATATTTTTTCTAAGTTTTGTATTGGTAAATAAATTTGAGTTAAATTACATAGTGTTATATAGTTGATTCTCTAACTTCAGTTGAACTTTCATTAATTAATTATTTTTTAGTTTAGTGGATCTAAATACTCCAATAATAAGTAAGATCATTGATAATTGGATCGATGAAGATATAGGTAGAGGAGATCTTACAAGTCCCTCTATTACAGAAGAGAATGGTAATGCATATTGGATTGCAAAAGAGGAGGGTATATTTTGTGGGGTTGAGATTATAAAAGAAATTTTTAAAAAAATTGATTTAAAAATCAGTCCAAAATTTAAAATCTCTGATGGAGATAAATTTGTTAAAAATCAAAAACTCTTAGAAATATATGGGCCTTCAAAAAGTTTGCTAGCTAGTGAAAGAATAGGCTTAAATATAGCAATGCATTTATCTGGAATATCAACACATACAAAGAATCTTGTAAATAAGCTAGAAGGTACAAATATAAAATTAGCAGACACTAGGAAAACTACTCCTGGCTTAAGAATATTTGAAAAATATGCATTCAAATGCGGAGGTGGAGTGAATCATAGAATGGGATTGTATGATGCTGCTATGATAAAAGAAAATCACATTGCATGGACAGATAATCTTAATAATGCAGTAAAAAAAATTCGACTAAATTCGCCTTTTACAACTCATATCATAATTGAAGCTGAGAATATCGAACAGGCAAAAGAAGCAGTATTAGCAGGAGCGGATAGTGTCTTATTAGATGAACTTAGTCCTGAAACAATCAAAAAAAACGTTCAAGATTTAAGAAATTTATCAATAAATAGCTTAAAAAAAGAAGTAAATAAAAATTTGATAATAGAAGTTTCTGGAATAAACCCTGAAGAAATTAGTAAATATCTCATAAAAGGTATTGATTTGATTTCAACAAGTTCTTCTATTACCAAAAGTGATTGGATTGATTTAAGTATGCGTTATATTAATTAATCATATAGATAAATAATTGAATAAATAATGCTAATCATTTTTAAAGAATTAACAAATAACTTCGAACAAATTCTTTTATATAGTCTTAAAAAAAATGATAAAGAAAGAGAATTCGAAATTCTTAGAAAAAATTTAATTACACAATCATCAAAAGAGGAATTTGGTGATTATCAATGTAATGTTTGTTTAAGTTTATCTAAAATATATAAAAAGAATCCAAGAGATATTTCTAATGATTTTATTAACCTTTTAAATAAAAATAAAAGCATAGCAAAAATATGTAAGAGTCTAGAAATAGCAGGTCCAGGATTTATAAATATAAAATTAAAAGATGAAGTTCTTATAAATGAAATCAAATCAAATATTCAATGCCAAAGAAGTGGAGTACCTCAAATAATAAAAAATTTAGATAGTGGCTTATCAAATAAAGTAATTGTAGATTTTTCTAGTCCTAATATTGCTAAAGAAATGCATGTAGGACATTTAAGATCCACAATAATAGGAGATTCAATATCTAGAATTTTCGAGTTAAGAGGTTATCAAGTATTAAGACTAAATCATGTTGGCGATTGGGGAACCCAATTTGGAATGCTTATTACTCAGCTCAAAGATTTATATTCAAATGATTTAGAGGAGATAGGGAAAATTAAGATAAGTGATTTAGTTGAATTTTATAAAGAATCAAAAAAAAGATTTGATAATGAACCTGAATTCCAAAAAAGATCTAGAGAAGAAGTAGTTAAGTTACAAAGTGGAGATATTAAATCAATTAAAGCTTGGAAATTAATATGTGATCAATCTAGAAAAGAATTTGATGAAATCTATAAAAATTTAAAAATAAAAATAGAAGAAAGAGGTGAATCTTTTTATAATCCCTTCTTAAAATCAGTTATTGAGGATTTGAATTTTAAAAAAATATTAGTAGAAGATCAAGGAGCAAAATGTGTATTTTTAGATGGGATGACTAATAAAGAAGGGAAACCTTTACCTCTAATTATTCAAAAAAAAGATGGAGGTTTTAACTATGCCACCACAGATCTTGCTGCTATAAGATACAGATTCAATAAACCTCCTAATGGGGATGATGCGTCGAGAATTATTTATGTAACTGATCATGGACAAGCAAATCATTTTGCTGGAGTTTTTCAAGTTGCAAAAAAAGCAAAATGGATCCCAGACAATTGCCAAGTAGACCATGTCCCTTTTGGTTTAGTTCAAGGAATTGATGGCAAAAAACTAAAGACAAGGGAAGGTGAAACAATACGTTTAAAAGATTTATTAAAAGAAGCAGTTAGAAGAGCAAAAGAAGATTTATTGAAAAGATTAGAAGATGAAAATCGTTATGAGACTGAAGATTTTATTGCAAATACTTCAAGAATAATTGGATTAGGAGCTGTTAAGTATGCAGATTTAAGCCAAAATAGGATTACAAATTATCAATTTAGTTTTGATAAAATGCTATCCCTTAATGGTAATACGGCTCCTTATTTGTTATATACACTTGTAAGAATTGCAGGAATAAAAAGAAAAAATGATTTTGTTTATGACTCACAAGATTTTCAATATACAAATTATGAACATAAATCTGAGTGGAAACTTATCAGAAAATTACTTAAGTTCGATGAAGTCATAATATCTATTGAAAAAGACTTAATGCCAAATAGATTATGCAATTATCTGTTTGAGCTATGTCAGACTTTTAATAGATTTTATGATCAGGTTCCAATACTCAAAGAAGAAAAATATATAAAAATTTCTAGACTGAATTTATGTGATCTAACTGCAAAAACACTAAAATTAAGCTTAGAGCTTCTAGGAATTGAAACTTTAGAAAGAATGTAATGAATGATTTTAATCAATTAAATAATCTTGTCCCAACACCAAGAGAAGAAATAATAAATATGCAGTCTTACTCTGCACCTTTAGAAAATAGAAGAAATTTACTCCGCTTAGACTTTAATGAAAATACTATAGGTCCAAGTCCTAATGTTTTAGAGGCATTACAAGCGATAAAATTAAATGAGATTTCAATTTATCCAGAATATAATTTATTAAAAAATTTTTTATGTGATAAATATCTTGATTCAAGAAAATTTGATAATGACGAAATAGGAATTTTCAATGGAGCAGACGCAGCAATAAATGCAATCTTCAATTGCTTTGGAGAAAAAGATCAAATATTTCTAACCACGAATCCAACTTTTGGTTACTATTCTCCTTGTTCAGAAATGCGAGGAATGAAGAAAATAACTTGTTCTTACATTGGAGAAAATTTTCTATTTCCGATCGAAGAATTTAGTGAAAAAATTATAAAGTATAATCCAAAGTTAATATTTATTTGTAATCCAAATAATCCCACTGGAACAGTTTTAAGTGCTCAAGAGATAATTAACTTAGCAAATATCAAAAACGATTCATTGATAATTGTTGATGAACTATATGAAAAATTTCATGGAGATAGTCTTCTTGAATCGATAGATTTTGAAAAGAATAACAATATACTAGTAATCCAATCCCTTTCAAAAACAGCTGGTTTAGCTGGTTTAAGAATAGGTTTTACTTTTGGCAATAAAAATTTAATTAATTACATTAATAAAGTTACAGGACCATATGATGTAAATAGCTTTGCTATAACGGCAGCATTAGCAGCACTTAAAGACAAATCATATATTGATAATTATGTTTTAGAAGTAAAAAAAGCAAGAGAATGGATTTTAAATAAATTTAAATCAACAAAAATTAGAACTCATTTTAGTGGTGGTAATTATTTCTTAATTTGGCCAAAAAAAGATCCTAAAATTTTAATACAACAGATGAGAGAAAAAGGTATTCTTATCAGAAGTATGGCAAACAAAAAAGATATTGGTCAATCAATAAGAATTAGTATTGGAACTAAAGAACAAATGATTTTTTTCTGGGACAATTACAAGGACTTAGATTTAATAAATTAATTATCAAAAATATAAATTGTATTTTGATCGATTCTTTTAGGTTTTATTTGAAAATCTTTTCCAACATATTTTACTTTGAAGTTTTTCATATTTTCGATAAACAAATCAGCGTTCGAGAAATCACATTCTTTGTTAATTATTTTTCCACGAGCAAAGTGAACAGGAATAACTACATTAGGTTTTAGAAGCTTAACTATTCTTGAAGCCTCTTGCCCATCATAAGATTTAATTCCTCCTCCAATTGAAATAAATAAGATATCTGGGCGAGACAAAATAATTTTACTATTAATATCAATATCTCCAGCAGCGCCCCCCATATGAACAATTTTAAGATCATTCTGCTCCCAACTCCAAACAGTTGCCATTCCAAATCTTCTTCCATCAACTCTGTCATGTGGGACGGAAATTCCATTTAATAAAATATCCTCAAATTGATAGATTCCAGGTTCTACAAACATTAATTGATTATTAGGATTATATCCTTCATCTGGGAGCCTAGAACTAGCCAAAATAAAATCTGCATTGACTTCTTTTGGCTCTTTTAAATTGCTTGCACAACCTATTGCTTTAAAGGGATTTATAAGAATCGATTTTTCAGCACTATTAATTAAGAAACTACTATGTCCCAGACTTTTTATTACTAAATTTCTTGCCAATAATGAGGTAGGTAAAAAAGAGCTAAATAATATAAAAAAGAAAATTTTTTTAATTTGAGAAATCATATTCTTAATTTTTTTGTATTTTACTTTTGTTCAGCCATTTTTAGAAAATTACTAATTAATTTATGACCAAATTGTGTCAATACACTTTCAGGATGAAACTGTACTCCATGTAAATGCTTATATTCTTTGTGAGAAATAGCCATAATAGTTGAGTCTTCTAAAGTCGCAGTTATATCGAAACAAGTTGGTAATGAACTTGAATCAACTATAAGACTATGATATCTAGTCGCCACAAATGGTGTCTCGATATCTTTAAACAAACCTTTTTGATTATGAAATATTTTGGATGTCTTACCATGCATAAGCTCTTTCCCAACTATAACCTTACCTCCAAAAGCTTGGGCCAAAGCTTGGTGCCCTAAACAAACTCCTAATATCGGAATATTTTTAGATAATTTTTTTAGTATTGGAAGACAAATTCCAGATTGATCTGGATTACCTGGACCTGGAGATAATAGGATGCCACTAGGGTTTAGTTTGATAATTTCATCTAAAGTAATTTCATCATTTCTTTTAACTATTAATTCTTTAGTTATTTCATGCTCAGCAGAAAGTTCTCCTAAATATTGAACAAGGTTATATGTAAAACTATCGTAATTATCAATAACAAGAAACATATTTATATAGATTCAAATAACAACTTAATTTTAGGAACAAAAATATATACAGCAATAATAACAGAATTAATGGAAGCTAATAAAACTGCTCCTGCAGAAGTATCTTTTGAGATTTTAGCAAAACTACTAAATTTTTTTTTCACTACTAAATCAACTATTGATTCGATAGATGTGTTTAATATTTCTAATATTAAAACAGACATAATTGTGGCAATCAAAATTACATAATTACTTTGACTAATTTGCAGTAAAAAACCAATCATTAAACTTATAACTGCAAAAAATAATTGAATTTTAAAATTTCTTGAAGTTTTAAATACGTAACTAATTCCACTAAAAGCATACTTAAAACTTTTTAATACATTACTAGAAGTTTTATATGATTCGATTCTATTTTTTAGAGAGTTTATTTTTTTGTCCATAGATTTTTAATCTAATTTTTTAACTAAATATTCCTGGAAATTTAACATATTTTCTAAATCAAGATCATTATTATGTTCCCATCCCAAAAGATGTAAAAATCCATGACTAGCCAACCAGAGCATTTCTTTATAGATTGAATGTTTATATTCATAAGATTGCTCAAATGCGATCTCTAATGATATGAATATGTCTCCTAACTCTATATGATCTAAATTATTTAGAGATTCATCAGAAATGATTGGAAAAGATAGAACATCAGTTGGTCCATTTTTTTGCATCCACTTCTTGTTCATAAAAGCAATTTCTTGATTAGATATTATCTGTAAGCCTAATGAAAAAGATTTTTTTTCAAAAATGAAATTTGGCAATTTATTATCTTCTTTTTTAATATTATTTTTATCCAAGATAAAAAAACTTTCTCCCAAAAATTAGATTCAAAAATAAGCTTATTTTTAGAATCTTTTAACTTATTTGAAAATTGAGAAAATTCATTACATTTAAAAACCAAATCTAAATTTATTTCAGAAATAATTTTTTCTGTCATACATTCTTATACAGGAATATTAGGCTTACCTATTGTTGCTACAAGTATTAATATCCCAATTAAAACTAGAAAGGTTATTGAAAAATGAGAAATACTTTTTGAACCCTTCCTTACCATATTTCGCATAGCAAGCTTTATAAAGCTAGGAGGAGCAACTTTTTTTTCTATAACTTCGTTTTTATTTTTCATTGGTTATTCGATAGATTCGTTAGAAGAAATATTCATCCGTAATAATTCATGAATAAATGGTTCAATTCCACCATCTAAAATACTATCTAAGTCTTTAGTCTCCTGCATAGTCCTGAGATCTTTTACCATTTGATAGGGATGGAAAACATAATTTCTTATTTGATTACCCCATGCAGCTTCCACAATATCACCTTTAATATCAGCGACTTCTGCAGCTCGTTGTTCTTTAGCAATTACTAGTAGTTTAGACTTAAGTAGTAACATAGCTTTTTCTTTATTTTGTAATTGAGATCTTTCTTGTGTACATCTTACTGAAATCCCTGAAGGCAAATGAACAATTCTCACCGCTGTTTCTACTTTATTAACATTTTGTCCTCCAGCCCCACCAGATCTACTTGTTGTAATTTCTAAATCTTTTTCAGGTATATCAAGTGAAATATTTTCATCTAATTTTGGCATGACCTCCACCCCAGCAAAGCTGGTTTGTCTTTTACCATTAGCATTGAAAGGAGAAATTCTTACTAATCTATGAGTTCCTTTTTCATGTTGTAAATATCCGTATGCATATTTTCCATCAATTTCAAAAGTTACACTTTTGATACCTGCTTCTTCTCCTTGAGATAATTCATTGATAATTAAACTCATTTGATTATTATCGGCCCATCTTGAATACATTCTCAATAAGATCTCTACCCAATCCTGAGCATCTGTTCCACCAGCACCTGCGTTGATAGAAACTACTGCTCCTTCCTTATCGTATTCACCGCATAACAATCTTTCAAATTCCCATTTATCTAAATTTTCTCTTAATTTCTTTAAGCCCTGCTTGGATTCCAAAATCATTTCCTCTTCTGGTTCTAAAGAATAAAGCTCAAGAGAGGCATTAGCATCAGAAATAAAAGTTTTCCATTTATCCAACAACTCAAGTTGTGCCTTAACATCATCAAGGATTAACATTTGTTTTTTCGCTTCTTCTTGATTCTCCCAAAATTCAGGCTGAGCTGAAATTTGCTCTAACTCTTTCCTTTTAGCTTTTAATCTTGGAACGTCAAAGACAATCCTGAGCATTACCCAGGCGATCCGTTAGTTCCGAAAGATCTTTTTTGAAATCTGTAATATCTATCAAAATAGAATTTAATCGTTATTTATAATCTAACAAGCACTTTTGTTTAATAGTATAAACTAAGTATTATTTTTAAAAAATGTCTAAAGTTGAAATTTATACTTGGCAATATTGTCCATTCTGTATTCGAGCAAAATCACTACTCAAGAAAAAAAATATTAATTTTACAGAATATAAAATAGATGGGGACGAAGATGCGAGAGCAATGATGATTGAAAGAGCTGATGGTAGAAGAACATTACCACAAATATTTATAGATAATGAGGGTATCGGAGGCTGCGATGATCTCTACACATTAGAAAATGAAAATAAATTAGACACATTATTAAACTAGATCTTATGAAATTTCTATTCGTAATAGACCCAATAAAAAATATAAATCCCTTAAAAGATTCAACTGCTGCTTTAATGCAAGCATCATCAAAAAAAAATATTGAAATCTGGAGTTGCACCCCTCAAGACCTTGAAGCTAGAGGTGATGAAGTATGGGCATCTTCTGTGAAGGTTGAAGTAAATCCGTGGATTTCTTTCAAAGATAATGATTGCATACCTCTCGCCGAATTTAATTGCATTTGGATGAGAAAAGATCCTCCTGTAAATGAGGCTTATTTATATGCAACCCATCTTTTAGAAGTTGCAGAAAGAAAAGGAGTAAAAGTAATCAACAAACCCTCATCGTTAAGAGCATGGAATGAAAAGTTAGGTGCTTTGAGATACAGCCACTTAATGGCACCTACAATAGTTGCGAGTAAGGTAAAAGATCTTATTAATTTTGCAAATATAAATAATGAAGTAGTCATAAAACCTCTTGGAGGAAAAGGTGGTCAAGGTGTTATAAGGATAAATAAAAATTATCCGGGTATTAAATCGATCATTGAATTAATCACTTCTCAAGAAGAATTACCCGTTATGATGCAAAAATTTATTCCTGAAGTCATAGAGGGTGATAAAAGAATAATTATCGTAAACGGTGAAGCAATTGGATCAATAAATAGGATTCCTCAAGGAGGCGATTTTAGGAGTAATTTAGCAATGGGAGGAAAGGCTGAACCAACATTATTAACAGAAAAAGAAAAAAGTATCTGCTCAGAATTATCTCAGCACTTCAAAGATGAGGGTTTATTTTTTGTAGGTATTGATGTAATAAATGGAATGCTTAGCGAGATTAATGTAACCAGTCCAACAGGTTTAAGAGAAATAGAAAATTTATCCAATAAGAATGTTTCAGAGGAAGTTATTGAAAAATTAGTGGAAATTATCTAGGATTTTTAGCGAAAAATATTTGTTTTGCTATAGATTCAAATTTTAATTTAATCTCATCTATTTCTTTCTCTAAAACTGAGCCTGAAACTATACCTGAACCGGCAGTAAATTCAATATTTTCATCAATATACCTAGCTCCTCTTATTGCTAAAAGAAATGAAGCATTTCCTGATGAATCAACCCAACCCATTGGCGAAGCATAGTTTCCTCTAGGAAAAGACTCCAGAGTATTGATCCAATCCAATGCTGCATTTTTTGGGTAACCACAAACAGCCGGAGATGGATGTAAGTTTTTAAGCAATTCAAAAGGACATATATTTTCAACTTTAGAGAAAATGAGTGTTTGCAAATGAGAAATATCTCCAAATGAATTTACCTTGATATCACTTTTTTTAAAGTTTTTTATTTTTGAATCTTCTAAACATTTAATTAAATACTGTGTTATGTAATTATGTTCCTTTAAGTCTTTAGTACTTTTTAGGAGTTTCTTAAAATTTGAATTAGTAGAGATAGTTCCAGCAAGAGCCTCCAAAGTTAAATTAGGTTTAGTAAAAGAAAATAATTTTTCTGGAGATGCTCCAAACAAAATATCCTTACTATTTCTTTTCCAAACATATCTGCATGTATTTGGATGATTCTTTTTGAATCTTTTTAAAATTACTACTAAATCTAATTTATTTTTTAATTTTATTTTAATTCTATTCGCTAAAACTATCTTTTCGAGAATACCTTTTTCTACTAATTGAATTCCCCTATTTACTACTTTTTTCAAACTTGTATTAGAAGTTTCTAAAGAGTGCAAGAAATCATCAATAATAGGTAAATCAAAACTAGTTTTTAAGCCAGATGATTTTATTAATTCTGAGCCAAAATTAATAACTTGATTTCTAATTGTCCATATTTCTTCAATTAATGTTCTTAATGATGATTTACCTTCAACATTACCATTGATTCTTAACCAACAATTCTTATTACTTTTAATAATTAATATTTTTGGTAAGATAGCTTCTAAACTAGGGACATCAGCAGATGAATTCTTATTATTCAAGTTTTCAGAAAAAGAAAATAAATAAATTATTTTCGAGAGTGCAGAATTATGGGATTCATTAGTTAAGTTAATTAAATTTTTAAAGTTCTCAGAATTAAACTCTTTTGCCACCTCAAATCTTTTTGGGCCATCCAAAGTAACATATTTACATTTCTCAAAAGCAATATATGAAATACCATTAGATTCCTCCCAAAATGAAGAAAACGAATATTTATTTATAAACAATTCATATACTTTCAAAAGATCAATACAAGGAATCTCAACACAAATACTTACTAATCCAGAATTCTCCACTTTCTTATCGAAAGAGGAAAATACATCTTTTAAAAAATCTGTTAAGTTTAAATCATTTTTCATTACTTATTGAAAATAACTAAAAATCATGCAATAAAGTAAAAAATGTAACTCAATTTATAAACTACATTTAATAACGATCGAATTTTGTGAGTTAAATAAAAATGGACGAAGATAAAAAAAAATTATGGAAACAAGCGATAAAATGGCCTCTTTATTCAGTTGCCATACTTCCGGTGTTAATAACAGGGGCATATATACTCAATCAATATGAAAAGGTAAAAATTTATAATTTGATTGCATTTACTTTAGCTGCAATTTTTATATTACTTTGGGAAAACCTAACTAATGATTTATTCGACGCAGAAACAGGAATCGATGAATTTAAATTCCATTCAATTGTAAATCTTGTAAAAAATAAAAAAATAATTTCATTTATTGCATATACCTCTTTAGTTATTGGTTTATTAATAATTTCAATTATTTCAGTATCAACAAGTATAAACATTTTGATTTTGGTGGCATCTTGCTGCTTCTTAGGATATTTATATCAAGGACCTCCTTTTAGATTTGGCTATCAAGGTTTAGGAGAACCATTATGCTGGCTTGCATTTGGACCTTTTGCCTACTCGGCAGTCTTAATTGCGTTAAATCCGTCTAATATTTACTTCGAAGATATTCCTTGGAAAGTTTCTTTATTACTTGGTTCAGGACCTTCATTAGCAACAACTCTTGTATTATTCTGTTCTCATTTTCATCAAATTTCTGAAGATAAAAAGCATGGGAAAAATTCACCTTTAGTTCGTCTAGGAGCAAAAAAAGGTTCTCAATTTGTGCCTTGGATAATTTTTACAGTATATATTTTTCAACTTTTCACTATAGTTACTGGATTTATTCCAGTGTTTTGTATCCTTTATTTTATTAGTTTTCCTCAAGCAATAAGACTTATAAATTTATTAAAATCTTCATATAAAAAACCTTCTGCAATAAAAAATTCCAAATTCGTCGCAATAAAATTTCAAACTCTTAATGGAGTTGGCTTAATCACAGGATTAATATTTAATTACTTGCTTAACAAATGAACTTAATATTTAAAAAAAAATCTTATAGCTTTAAGTTATCCACAAAAGTAGAAAATTCTAAAACCACTTATCTTACAAAAATGGGTTGGATAATTAAATTATCAAGTAATGATAAAAAAATTGGGTTTGGAGAAGTTTCACCACTTGTAAAAGAAGACTTAAAAAAATGTGCAACACAACTAAATATGATCCCTGAGAATGTAGAAGGATTTAATTTAGCTGAGCAAATAAATATTTTTCACCCATGCATTCAATCTGCAATAAATTCTGCATTAGCTGAGATAAATGGAAAAATAATTTTCAAAGAAAACTATAGCTTTGATGAAATTGATAAAACAGCCATACTTTTAAATTCTGAAAATGTAATTTCAGAGCTAAATAAAATTAAAAACAGACAATCTAATATTGAAAAACCAGTAACCATAAAATGGAAAGTTGCATTAAGAGATAACCATGAGGAAGAAGCAAATTTAGAAGAAATTTTAAGCCAAATAGGCAATAACATTAAGTTAAGAATAGATGCTAATGGTTCTTGGGGGAGAAAGATAGCTAATAGATGGGCTGATATTTTGAAAGATAACAAAAATATAGATTGGTTAGAACAACCTCTCTGTATTGATGATATTGAGGGAATGACAGAACTCAACAAAAAAATCCCAATAGCCTTAGACGAATCACTTTTAAAATTTCCAACTTTGATTAATGATTGGAAGGGTTGGCAAATTCGAAGGCCTTCTCAAGAAAATAATCCAGTTAAGCTTTTAAGAGAATTAGAAAATAAAAAAGCTTTAATATCTATAAGTTCCTCATTTGAAACTGGAATAGGGAAGAGATGGCTTTATCATTTATCTTCTCTACAATTACAAGGACCAACGCCAAAAGTTCCTGGTTTAGCAATGAATAAATTCCCTAATTCGTTTCTATTTTTAAATGAAGCAAGAAAGATATGGGATCAACTATGAAAAATAAAATTCATACTATTGAAGTTGAAAATAATGAAACTCAATCTGGAGAGAAAATTATTGAAAAAATTAAAGAGAATAAAATTATTTATGTAAAAAACAAATTTTATGAAGATGAAGATGTATTAGATTCAATTACTGAAAATGGGCCAGCAATTATCTTAAACAGTAGCGGGAGTTCTGGAAAACCAAGACTATGTTTTCACCATTTAAATAATCTTCAATTATCTGCTATTACATCAGGAAAATGGCTAATAGAGCAAGGATTTGAATTACAAAAATGCCTAATTTTAAACACTTTACCACTGAACCATATAAGCGGATTAATGCCTATTTTTAGAAGTCAAACTTGGGGATGTGATTGTATTAATATTTCTCCGAATTTAATAAAAAAAACTCGAGAACTATTACTTTTTACAATCAAATCCAAAAAAAACAAAAAACACTTGATTACATCATTAGTACCTACCCAATTACAAAGACTTTTAGCTCAAAAAGATGGTATTAGTTGGCTTAAAATTTTTGATCTAATTTGGGTAGGTGGAGCTTCAATTTCAAGGGAAACTGCAGAACAATGTATAGAAGAAAAGATAAAATTAGCACCTTGTTACGGCTCAACTGAAACAGCAGCAATGGTTACGAGTTTAAAACCAAGTGAATTCTTAATGGGTTTTAAAAATGTTGGAGAAATACTACCTGATACAAAAATAAGAATTAACGCAAAAGGATTAATCGAGATAAAATCAGCCAGAATTGGAATCGAAATAATTGACTCTTCAAAAACTGAAAATTTCAAAAATAAAAATGGGTGGTGGCAAACCGGTGATTTAGGTGAAATTAATCAAATCAATAATTCTTTTTATTTAAACTTTCTTGGAAGAAACGATAACGCTTTTAATTCAGGAGGGGAAATCGTTTTTCCAAAAGTAATTGAATCTCGAATAAATTATTTCATTATGAAAGAAAATATCCCAATTAATGAATTCAATATTTCAAAAGTATCCGACAAATTATGGGGAAATAAAATTAAAATAATTGTTGAATTTAAAAAACGTACAAATCATCAAAATATTGAAAATTCATTAAATTTATTAAAAAATTTTTCTCAAAGTTGGCCTAAACATGAAAGACCTGAAAGTTGGATTGTTAAAAACAAAAATAACATTACAGAAAAAATAAACTATAAATTTAAAAAATAATAATTAGCATTCTTTTAAATTTGTAATTACATTTGAAGCCTCTATCCATCTTTCTAACTGATCGGGAAGTTCTATTTTATTTCTTGAATCAACATCTAAAGAACAATGTATTATTTTTCCTTCTGCTACTTTATTTCCATTTTTTATAAAAAAGCTATTTACTTGGAACAAATGTGTATTAATTTTATGAGGGGCAATTTTTACTTTTAAGAGATCTCCAATTTTTATAGGCGCAAGAAAGTTTGCTTCGCAGTTTACTATGGGAAAAATAATTTGACTTTTACGTATAGAAAAATCTGGAAAAATATCTTGATATGGAATCCCATAAATTTCGATACTTTCTTCCCAAGCTTCGTGCGACAATTTTAATAAGTTATGAAAATGAATTACACCTGCAGAATCACAATCACCGAATCTTACCTTCTTCTGTAATATCAACCAATCAGCGGGTTTCATTTTAAGAACTTATCTATCAACAGATCCCATAATGACATCTATTGAGCCAAGGATTGCCATAATATCGGCGATTTTGGCACCTTTAAGAATATGAGGCAATATTTGCAGATTGTTTAAATCAGCTGCTCTGATTTTAAATCTCCATGGGGTAACTTCATTATTTCCTTGAATGAATACACCTATTTCTCCTTTACCGGACTCTAATCTTGTATACAATTCGCCGTTAGGAATTTTAAAAGTTGGAGCAACCTTCTTAGCTACATATTGATAGTCCATACCAAATATTTCACTTTTCTTATCTTCAGTCGCCATTCTTTGAGCTTCCAAATTTTCTGTTGGACCTCCTGGAATCATTTTACAGGCTTGGCGAATAATGCTTAGTGATTGTCTCATCTCTTCGACTCTCACTCGATATCTCGCATAACAATCTCCTTCTTTTTCTGAAGCAATCTGCCAATCAAAATCGTCATAGCATTCATAACTATCGACTTTCCTTAAATCCCAAGAAACTCCAGAAGCTCTAAGCATTGGCCCAGACAAAGACCAATTAATTGCCTGGTCTCTTTGTATTGTTCCCAGACCTTCAATTCTTTTTCTAAAAATTGGATTATTTGTAATTAATTTTTCATATTCATCAATCTTAGGTCCAAACCAATCACAAAAGTCTATACATTTTTCTAACCATCCGTATGGAAGATCACAAGCAACACCACCTATCCTAAAGAAATTATTATTTATCAGCCTCTGTCCAGTAGCAGCTTCCCAGAGATCATATATCATTTCTCTTTCTCTAAAAATATAGAAAAATGGAGTTTGAGCTCCTACGTCTGCTAAAAAGGGACCGAGCCATAAAAGATGATTAGCAATACGATTGAGTTCCAGCATTAGAACTCTGATGTAACTAGCTCTTTTAGGAACTTGAATATTAGCTAATTTTTCAGGAGCATTTACTACAATAGCTTCATAAAACATTCCTGCTGCATAATCCATTCTGCTTACATAAGGGACATACATTACATTTGTCCTATTTTCAGCTATCTTTTCCATTCCTCTGTGTAAATATCCAATTACTGGCTCACAATCAATGACATTCTCACCATCAAGAGTTACAACTAACCTTAAAACCCCATGCATTGAGGGATGGTGAGGGCCAAAATTGACCACCATTGGTTCTGTTCTAGTCTCTAGTTGAGCCATTCGAAATTTAACTTCTAAATAAATCTTAGTCGAAAGTTATGCAAACTGACCTATCTGATTCATCTTTTTTCAATCATAAATCAGTTATGACAGATGAGATTATCGCCTCATTAGAGCATTACCCATTAATCCATAACAACCAACTTAAAGGAATAGACGCAACTTTAGGTGGAGGCGGGCACTCTTATCATTTATTGAGAAAATATTCGGATTTAAATATAATTGGACTTGATCAAGATCCATTCGCAAGAAAATCAGCATCAAAAAAACTTAATAAATTTAAAAATAGGCTTGATATTAGGGCTATAAATTTTGCGGATTTTGTGCCAAAAGAAAAAGTTTCTTTTGTGATTGCAGATCTTGGAGTAAATAGTAACCAAGTTGATGACCCTAAAAGAGGATTTAGCTTCCAAAAAGATGGTCCACTTGATATGCGCATGAATCCTTTTCTTGAGGTTAATGCAGAGAAATTAATTGAGGCTTTAAATGAAAAAGATCTAGCTAACCTAATTTATAAATATGGAGAAGAGAGATTATCAAGAAAGATTGCTAGGAAAATAAAAATGGATTTGAAGGAAAATGGGAAATATTCAGGGACAAAAGAATTAGCCTATTCTATTGCAGGCTGCTTTCCACCAAAACAAAGATATAAAAAAATACACCCAGCAACAAGAACATTTCAAGCACTAAGAATTGCAGTTAATAAAGAAATTGAAGTATTAGAAAAATTCTTGCAAGTTGTTCCTGAATGGCTTTTACCAGGGGGTATTATTTCTATTATTAGTTTTCATTCTCTTGAGGATAGGTTAGTTAAAAGTTCTTTTAAGAATGATCAAAGACTAAAAAACCTTACAAAAAAGCCAATAACTCCTTCCAAACAAGAAGTCGAACTAAATAAAAGAGCTAGAAGTGGAAAATTAAGAATTGCTCAATTAAATTAAAACCAATAATTTCTATCGTAATAATCTGATCGTATTTGTAAGGACATGAATTGCTTGGTTTATGTCTTTTGAATTAGTGCTTAATCCAATACTTAACCTTATTGAAGATTCTGCCTCTTTAAGAGATCTACCTAAGGCTAGTAAAACATGAGATGGTTCACCATTACTACATGCAGATCCAGTAGAACAAATTATTTTAGATTTTAAAAGTTTATGAAACTTTGCTCCATTTAAATCCAATACAGTCAAATTTAAATTGTGAGGCAATCTTTTTTCTATGGAGCCATTAATTAATAAACCAGAATTTTTTTTTAACAAACCCTCTAAAAGGTTATTTCTATGCAAAAGTAATTTCTCAGCATTATTTTTTTGATTAAAAACTGCTATTTCTATTGCTTTGGCAAAGCCAACTACTAAAGGAAGAGGTAATGTACCAGCCCTGAGACCATATTCCTGACCTCCTCCAATAATTAAAGGCTCAAGATTAATTTCTTCATCAATCAAAAGAAGTCCTATCCCTTTAGGACCATATATTTTGTGAGAACTCATCGTTATCATATTTACATCTGATAAAAGATTTTCTAACTCGATATAACCTAAACATTG
Source organism: uncultured Prochlorococcus sp. (assembly GCF_902522795.1). Taxonomy (GTDB): domain Bacteria; phylum Cyanobacteriota; class Cyanobacteriia; order PCC-6307; family Cyanobiaceae; genus Prochlorococcus_A. The sequence continues at coordinate 3,472 of NZ_CABYWZ010000012.1, read as the reverse complement.
TGCAAAATCAGAGTGAAAGGTAATTCCTCTCGATTTACATATCTTTGAAATATTCTCTATGGGCTGAATAACTCCTATTTCGTTATTTGCCAACATGACACTAACCAGAAATGTATCTTCTCTTATATTTTTTTTGAATTGTTCTTCTGAAATTAAGCCATCTTTCTCAGGATTAATTTCTGTAACCATAAATCCCTCTTTGTTTAGTTGGTTTAGGGGCTCCAAAACAGCTTTATGCTCCGTTTTTAAGGTAATGATATGTCCATAATTTCCTGTTTTTTTATAGTAATTTCTAGCAAAACCTAATAAAGCTAAGTTATTAGATTCAGTTGCCCCACTTGTAAAAATAACTTTTTTATTCTTAAGAAATAAATTTTGTTCTATTTTTTCTCTTGAGGCCTCCAATATGGCGCTTGCGTTAATCCCCGCCAAATTAGATTTGCTTGCAGGGTTAGAAAATATCTCACTCCAAAAAGGTTTCATAGAATCAACAACTTCTTTAGAGCAAGGAGTCGAAGATTGATAGTCTAGTAGTATGGGAGTTGAAAGCATTATGTTTAGTATATAAAATTCTGTTTATTACTAGAAAATCAAATTAAAGAATTTAAAAAATGAATGAAATTAATCAAATAAATAATGAACCAGTAAGAAAATCAAGAATTTTATTAGTTGATGATGAGCCTGGTTTAAGAACAGCTGTTAAAACATTTTTAGAAGATGAAGGCTTTGAAATATTTATTGCAGTTGATGGAGAGGATGGTTGGGAAAAAGCTCAAACAGTATTCCCCGATTTGATAATTAGCGATGTTATGATGCCTCGAGTCAACGGTTATGCTTTATTAGAAAAAATTAGAGAGGATGAAAAATTAGGAGGAACTCCAGTTATTTTTCTAACTGCAAAAGGAATGACCCTAGACAGAACCGAAGGTTATCTTGCCGGAGTTGATGATTATATTTCCAAACCTTTCGATCCCGATGAATTAGCTGCAAGAGTTAAAAATGTAATCAACAGACAAGAACGTTTATTAAAAGAAGCGGCACGATTCGCAGATATTGATGTCAGCAAAATGGCAAAACAAATTACTGAAATAAAATCTATGCTCACAGACCAAAACCAGACTAGTCCAGAAAATAAAATAAATCTTCCTAGTTTTACTCCAAGAGAAGCAAGTGTGCTTCAACTAGTAGCAGAGGGACTTATGAACAAGGAAATTGCAAGACAACTTGAAACATCTATTAGAAATGTTGAGAAATATGTAAGTAGACTTTTTATCAAGACTGGTACATCTAGCCGAACCGAATTAGTTCGTTATGCACTTGAAAATCATTTAGTAAAGTAAATTATTTAATTTTTTCGAATTCAATTAGTTTTGAAAAATAAAAAGGAGCTTGATTTAGTTTATTTTTAACAACTTTAAATCCTCTTTCTTGAGCAGCATAAATAATACCCTTTTCTTTCAATGTATATGCTCTTGTAGTTTTACTTGGCCCAGGAAATAATTTTCCAATATTTTTTAGAACAGCAAGAACTGGAGTATAAGGAGCAAAGCTAACGATTAGTTTTTCTTTGCTTAAATCGCATAGATGTTGAACCATTTCTTCTGCGACCGGTTGAGGATAATGAATAAACACATCCAAACAAACTACAACGTCAAATAATCCTTTTAATTTTTCCAGATCACAGACTTCATATTTGATTTTACCTTGATTCAAACCTAATTCATTAATGCGTTTTTTTGTTTCTTTAATCATTTCAGAAGAAATATCGCTCACCTGTAGTTCTTTTATACCAAGTCTTAGTAAAGGTATGGAAAGACTTCCTACACCACAGCCTGCATCACAGTAACTTTTTTTTGTTAGTTCAGGATAATTTTTAATATATGAGACTACATCATCTACAGTTTTTTGATGACCTTTCCTAATATTTTTCTGAACTGTATTAATTTCATCAGATTTGCTATAAATTTTATTCCATCTTTCAAAGCCAGTACCATTAAAATACTCCCTAACTTCACTTTTTTCGATAAGCTTATTTGAACTCATAATATTCTATGAAAATTTATTCTTTTTATACTAACTAACTGGCGCCAAATTAATTGCACGCCATTATAGGAAAGAATTGATTTGTTATTTTGTCAGAATTGAATTCTAAAAATATTTATAAAATTGCTGTCGTAATGGGTAGTGATTCAGATCTAAAAACATTGAAACCAGCCATTGATATTTTAAAAGAATTTGGAATAAAAACTGAAGTTTGTATACTTTCTGCTCATCGAACACCTATTGAAATGATGGAATATGCAAAAAATGCAGAATCAGAAAACATAAAAGTAATAATTGCCGGTGCTGGTGGAGCTGCTCATCTTCCAGGAATGCTGGCATCCATAACTTGTATTCCTGTAATTGGAGTACCAGTAGAGAGTAAGACACTTAAGGGGATTGATTCTCTTTTGTCAATCGTTCAAATGCCTGCTGGGATTCCAGTTGCAACAGTTGCAATTAATGGAGGTCAGAATGCTGGATTATTGGCAATAGAGATGATCAGTTTATTTGATGAATCTATAAAGAAAAATTTAAAAGAATTCAGAGAAAATCTACATACACAGGTAAGAACTAAAAATAGTAAGTTATCAACTATTGGACCTGACAATTATCTTCAAAATATGAACTAATATTTTCTATTAAGCCTTGTTAAGAAAGTTTTCTTTTTTAAGGTATTTAATAACTTTTTCAACGGAATCATTTAAATCTAACGAACCTGTATCAACAAAAATTTCGGGATTATGAGGAGCTTCATATGGACTAGAAATCCCTGTAAACTCTTTAATTTCACCCAAACGAGCTTTCTTATAAAGACCTTTTGTATCCCTTTTTTCGCAAACTTCGATATCAGCAGCACAATAAACTTCTATAAAATCCTTAGATCCAATAATTTTTCTTACCCTATCTCTATCGCTAATAAATGGTGAAACGAATGCTGTAATAGTTATTATCCCAGCATTCATAAATAAATTTGCAACTTCTCCAATTCTTCGTATGTTTTCTTCTCTATCTTCATCAGAAAAACCAAGATCTTTACATAAACCGTGTCTAATATTATCTCCATCCAACACATAAGTCGAAAAACCATCTAGGTGTAAAACTTCATTTAAAGCGTTGGCTAAAGTACTTTTACCAGAGCCAGATAAACCTGTAAACCAGATAACCATTCCTTTATGACCTCTCATTTTCTCTAACTTTTCCCTATCAATAGTTAAATTGTGCCACTTTATATTGGTTGACTTTGTTTGATCTTGTTCTTTCATTTTTTGGATCATCAAAATTAAAACCTTATCCTAACCCTTGCTTCATAAATTATGAAATCCCTCTTTACGAAGAAACTCAATTGATTGCGACACCATATCACCCTGTAATTGGATATTACTATCAATTAATGTTCCTCCAGTCCCACAAAAAACTTTAATTTTTTTAA
>NZ_CABYWZ010000011.1 GCF_902522795.1 uncultured Prochlorococcus sp. | reverse complement strand
TTCGGTGTATTTGCCGTATCAATATCTTCGGTATTTATCCTTTCATATTTCAAAGAATTATCAGATATTGAATTTGTACTAATTCAAAGGTCACTTATGTATTCAATGTTTGATCTTCTTTTTGAAACACCTTCATATCGCCCAGTATATGTTATTTCTGATAGTGAAATGAAGGAGTTAAAGAAAAACCAACATCAAGAAGAGCTTGATGAAATTACAAAACAAAAAGTAAGACTTGAAGATGCTTTTAAAGCTCAACTAAAACATCTTGAAGAGAGAGAAAAAGAAGTAAAAAAAGAACTTAAAGTACTCTCAGCTTCAAAAGATAAATAATTTATTTTTAAAGAAATTATTTTTTCCAAAGACGGTTTTTTAACCGTCTTTTTTAATTCTTTTAATTCTTAAGGAATCCATTAAATCCACAGATTTTAAAAATATTTTCCATAATTAAAAAATGAATAACAATAAAGAAAAAATTAGAATGTTCTTACCCTTTAGCTGGGTAATTTGTGCAGCAATATCTTTTGCTTATATAAATTCACATTTAATAAATACCTAATATAGATGTCTTATCCCTCAAGAGACGAAATACTTGCATCTTCAAAAGGGTGGGTTGCATCTTTTTTAAATTTTCTTCCTGGTTTAGGATCGGGTTACTTATATCAAAGAAGATGGAAACCCTATTTTTTTACCATCACTGCTAGTACTGCATGGTTCGCTTTAGGTTTTTTTTTACAAGGAGATTCAGAACCCTCTCAAAGGGAACAAATAATTGGAATTTCTGGTCTTTTTTTTATATCAATAGTTACAGTTATTGAAGCCAACTTGGCTTTCAAAAAAGCGAGTAATAAAACAAAAGCTGAAAAAGAGAAAATAATTTCGTCTAACAAAAAAGGATGGTTTAAATAATTCAAAAAATTAGATCTAAAAAAATATTTAATTATTTCTCAGTATATATATATGAATAATTACCATAAATGATATTTAAGATAATTAAAAAAATTTTTTTTTAGTTATAAAAAAATAAAATTTCCTTTTCTTTAAGACCTTCCCATCCAGAGTCTATTAATAATTGATTCAATGTTTCTTTATCAAAATGCTTAGAACCCGTTTTGACGCATCTATTTCTCATTGATTTTTTAACACCACTTCTTTGTCTTTTATTCTCCTCATCCATAATTCTATTGTATAGATCTAGCATTTTTTGAGGGATTGGAGTACCGTCAAGATCAACTCCATTTTCAATAGCAAGATCAACAGCCTGCATTCCCATTTTCTTCATATATTTAAAAAAAAGCTGAAACCATAATAAAACAAAAGTTATTAATCTAAAATTCTTTGAATAATAATTTATTGATTTTGAATTTCCTTAAGTACTCTAATTGCCTCTTTAATGTGTTCAGGACCATTCAATAAATCTCTAAAAATATGCCTAACTGTCCCTTTGCGATCGATAACGTAAGTTACCCTACCATCCATAAAACCTAATACTTTAGGAACTTTAAAAGTTTTCCTAAGAGCGTCATTCGTATCACAGAGTAATGGATATTGTAATTTATTTTTATTGGCAAATGCTAAATGACTTGAGGTACTTCCATTACTTACTCCCCAAACTTGTGCACCTAATACTTTAAATAAGTCATACTTATCTCTAAATCCGCAAACTTCTATAGTGCAACCCGGAGTATCATCTTTTGGATAAAAGAACAAAACAAGGGGATTTTTTAATCCCTTATTTGATCGTTTAACTCCATTTTGATCCAGTAAAGAAAATTCTGGAATTTTATCTCCAATCTTCACAATGATTCTTATAAAGTTCCATATTAGAGGTTAATATGTTTTTTTTGTGGCCTTAAAGTAAATAACTGGTATTAAAGTCAATTTTTTTGTTTTAAAAGATACTAAAAAATTATTAAAATAAACTAAGGTGAATTTATTAATTCAATAATATGGAATTAATAATTTATATTTTTTTATTTCTTCTTCTTTTTTTAGGAGTTATTTTTAATTTAAAAATAACTAATTTCAAAAAAGTTAAAGAAATACGAAACAAAGCTAAAGGTTATTCAAAAAAGAATAATTAAATATGTATTACTAAGATTAAAATTCAATTTTTTCATTTGGAGTAAATACTGAGCAATATTTTTTTACTAGGTCCTTTGACTCACTAGTGGAAGAATTCGTTAATTTTAATTTTAGTTTTTCTATAGCCTCATTAGCATTAATCTCACCGAGTCGATATCTTGCACAAGTATCCAATACTTTAAACATTTTTGTGGTAACGGCTTCAGCTGGATAAATTAGAAAAAAAAGGTAAAAAACAACAAATAAGTACTTCATTTTTTTTGATAATAGATATTAAGCGAATAGTTTCAATAATTTAGAAAAAAATTAATTTATAAAAAGATTAAAATTTAATAGAATAATACAATTCGAGGAGAATCTAAGATTTCTATAGATTAATAATAAAAGAAATTAAGATAAAATAAGTGATAGTAATAAATAATCTCTGTGAAAATGAGAAAATTAATAGGTAAACATAAAACTCTTATAAATTGGTACCAAAAAAAATTCAAATTGAGTGATTATCAATTACTTTGGTTAGTTTTCTTCAAAGGAGTATTAATAACAATAATATTTTTCAAAATTTTTTAATATTAAAAAAGCTTTTCCAAGAATGAAATTTTCACATGATTTGACTATATTTAATAGTAGATTTCCTAATTAGTTAAATAGTTATCAGTTATGAATATTTTTGGGGTAGGTTTGCCTGAAGTTACTGTAATACTTATCTTAGCTCTTTTAATTTTTGGTCCCAAAAAGCTTCCAGAATTAGGAAAACAGCTTGGCAAAACTTTGAAAAGTCTTAAAAAAGCGTCGAATGAATTTCAAAATGAAATCGATCAAGTTATGAACGAAGAAGATAAAGATGAATCTCTTAAATCTATAGAAAGCAATCAAACCAATGAAATTAATCAAGAAAATATAGATTCAGAAAACAGCAAAAAATAATATTTTGGATAGGCCCATAACCCCCATAGACGAATTTGAAAGAGCATTAGATAAAGCAGCTCTTACTAAAGAAGAATATGAATTAATAGACTACATCCGCTATACAAGTGTTTTTACGCAGCCTAGTCTTATTAAAGATTTAAAGAGGCCATCAAAGCCTCCTCTTTTGTCAGTTCTATGTCAAATTTGCAGAAAAATTGGTTCGGAGATGCCAGATCATTTCAAAAAAGTAATTGAGTGGTCAATTGAAATAAGTGATCACAATGCAAAATGGGATGCTCATTTAATTTGCGCAGAAGCATTGAATATAGACAAAATCCCATTAAGTCCTATTCATGGAACATCTTTATTTGATGTTCTTGTTGTACACAAAGAATTATTTCTTGGATTTGATTAAATTAATCATCTAAAGGCACAGAATCAGTATCTATAACTTCCGAATCATCATACTTATTTATTTTATTTTCAATCCAGTTATTTATATAACTAACTAAAGGCAATGAACCTCTAAAAATAAAAATAGAGGTAGGCAAAGCGCTTAATAAACCGACTACAGGACTTTTAAAAAGTAATCTTCCGGCTTTTATGTTAAATAAAATAATAAGCGCTGAGGGAACTATAACTTTAACTACTGTTTTGAGCGCTTCAAGCCAACCGACACGATATATCCACCAAATTAAAATTATGCCAACTATATAGAGGAATAAGTAAGTCATAAAAATAGTATAATGATTATCTATTTATCTTGTTCTTGCTAAGAAAAAGATTTTATAAATTTCTTTAACATCAATCAATCAAATTCTTGTAATGAGTTTTTCTGAAATAAGAAAATTTTTAATTAAGATGCAATCTGATGAAGAATTAAAAAAGCAGGTTACTACATCCTCTACAGCAGATGATGTAGCCCTAATAGGTCAACGATTAGGTTATGACTTTTCAGGAGATGATCTCTTAAGATTTAATGGACAAAAAGTTGATAAAGTTACCGTAAGAAAGGTAGATCATCCAGGAGAATACCACTAAATTAAGACTTAACCCATATTGCAAGCCCTCCGCCTCTGCCCCGAGCACATAACCAATTATCTTTAGTGCTAATTCCTACAAGTGAGAAAAAAGGCATTTTTTTATCTTCTGGTTTTTTTAATTCTTTATTAAATATAGGAAAATTACTAATACTAATTTTCAATTCTTCAAAATAGAAAGCCAATAGAGGTCTAATCCCTTTTAATTCTGCGCTGCCTATAAAAGTAATATTTAATAATCCGAAATTAATTGAATTTTTTATTTCATAATTTATATGATCCTCTTTATTTTTACTTTTCAATTCGAGTCTTGCCGACAATACTTGGAGAATCGAACTGGGTATATTTTTGATTTCATCTGACTCCTTTCCCCATACATACTTAAACTTCCATATTCCTAACAATTCCTCATATAAAATTCCGCTACCATTTTTTTGGGAATTTTTTTCTAATAGTTTTATCTCATTAATATCAGGAAAGTGTTTCATAATAGATCTTTATCTAAGAATCAAATACTAAGATAACTTCATAAAAAATGTTCTTAGTTAAAAAATCTCTCCAAAAAGATTTCTTTATTTCAAAATATTTCCAAAAAAATAATTTTATGGCACACATAAGGAACAAGATCTCGTTATTATGTTTACATAAAGTAACTAAATCAATGGATTTCATCTCTAAAAGTCAAGGATACATCCCCTTAAAAGCAGTCCCTTACATATTTTTCCTAGCTGTTGTACTAAGTATTACGACTTCAACTAATACACTTGTCTAAAACTAATTAGTTTTGCGAGAAGAGTAAAGTAAATATTTAATGGAAAAGTACGATGTTGTAATAATAGGTAGTGGAATAGGGGGATTATGTTGCGGTTCTATCCTCGCTTTGTCAGGCAAAAAAGTACTTATATGTGAAGCTCATAGCCAGCCAGGAGGTGTTGCCCACAGTTTCAAAAGAAATGGTTACACTTTCGAATCAGGTCCTTCGTTGTGGAGTGGAATAGGTAAATGGCCGACAACTAATCCCCTAGGGCAAATTCTTAAATTACTTGATGAAGAAGTTGAACTATTTCAATACAAAGGTTGGCAAGTAATTGTCCCAGAAGGCAATTTTAATCTTGATGTGGGGGAAGAACCTTTTAAACAAACAATTAAAACTTTAAGAGGTGTGAAATCTGTTCAAGAATGGGAATCATTTATTTCTGGAATAAAACCTCTTAGCCAAATAATAAATGAAATACCTTTACTCTCATTTTCTCCCGAATCGATAAATTTCTTAGATCTAATAAATTTAACCTCAAAATTTTTACCTAATATCAATCAAATACCAAAAATTAATAAAGGCTTTGGAAATTTAGTAAATAATCATCTAGAGGATCCTTTTCTCAGAAATTGGGTTGATTTATTGAGCTTTTTGATAAGTGGTATGTCAATGCATGATACAAATACAGCTGCGATGGCTACTTTATTTAACGAGTGGTTTGAACCAAATTCATACCTTGAATACCCCAAAGGAGGTAGTGAATCTATCGTAAAAGCCTTAATTAATGGATTTAAAAAAAATGGAGGAGAATTAATTCTTTCTTCGAGAGTAAAGACAATTAACTTCAATAAAAATTTAGCTACAGGCATAACTCTTAATAATGGTTCTAGTTACAGTTGTGAATCTGTTGTCACAAATACTGATGTTTGGAATTTAAAAAAGTTAATTCCAAATGAAATTTCAAAAAGATGGAATACAAAAGTTTTGAACCCTAATAAATGTGATTCTTTCCTTCATATACATCTAGGTTTTGATGCTGATGGTCTTGAAAATTTGCCAATACATGCCATACATGTTGATGAGTGGGAAAAAGGTATAACCGCAGAAAGAAATATAGCTGTATTTTCAATCCCATCTGTTTTAGATAAAAATATGGCCCCTGAAGGGAAACATGTTCTTCATGGATATACTCCCGCAAATGAACCTTGGGAAATTTGGGAAAACCTAAATCCAAAGGAATTAGAATATAGAAATTTGAAAGAAGAAAGATGTTCAATATTCCTTAATGCAGTGCGAAAATTCATCCCTGACATAGATGAAAGGATTGATTTAAAGATGCTAGGCACACCAATCACTCATAAAAAATTCACCAATACCTATTGCGGTAGTTACGGCCCTGCATTATCTGCAGCAAAAGGTCTTTTCCCAGGCTGCAAAACTCCAGTGAAAAATTTGTTTACTTGCGGTGCAAGTACATTTCCAGGTATTGGAATTCCTGCTGTTTCAGCAAGTGGCGCTTACGCAGCTGAAAAAATTATTGGTAAAAAAGAGTTTAAAACTCTTCTTAAGAAAATAAATTTATGAATCAAGTTATTTTTTATAACTCTACAAATACTTAGTTAAGAAATAAGAATAAAGAAAGCAAAAACGTTCAATAATGATAATCTTTATCTGAACATAAACTTAACTTATAGCTCTTATATGTTTTTCTTATCAATTCCTCAAGCCTGGCATTTAGTTGGCACTTGGTCAGAACAACTTCCAAACGAGTCAAATCTTATAGGAATGGGCCAAACAGAATTAATGATGACTTTGCATTCAATATTCGTTCCTCTCTTACTTGTAATTTCATATTACCTATTCAATAGACTTAACAAAAACGAATCAAAGAAAATTAAAGGATGATCGTTTAAAATTTATTTAGCTGAACTTCTTCTAACTACTTTTCTACCTGTAGATGTATCAACTCCGCTTGAATCTTTCGTTTGTGTATTAGATTCAACATTATCAACATCACTTTTATCCATTTCTGCGCAAACACCTACTACCATGGCAGCTTGCATTTGATCTGGTAAATCTCCAATAGTTAATAAGGCCTTTAAAACTAATTGAAGTCGAGTTTGCCGATCTATTTCAGGTCTTAGTTTTTTTACGGTATTCCAAAGTTCTTGGGTAACTTCTTTTAAAAGTTCTCGATCAACAGCCAAATTAAATCCTTCTTGTATTTCTACTAATCTAACAAAAAATTGGATCTCGTAAAATAATATTCAATAAAAAGATTGTTAGTTAATATTTTTCTATCCGAATACGAGTTGCATTTGTTGGTGCAATTCATTCTTCTCTTGCAAAAGTTTATCTTTTTCAATCTTTTTTAGAGTAAAAGTTCTATAAAATTTTTTTTGAATCTTTATTGGAGTATTTTCAAACTTTGCATTTTTGCATATTAGAGAATTCCACTCTTTTGAATTAAAAGGGGCATAGGGAGAAGATGAAATCACTTTCATATCTTAATAATACATCTGTACTAATATTAGTACAATTTTACTATTGTGCAATAATTGCGCCCACTTATCTTAATTTCAAAGTTTTCTTATGAATGAATGAATTGATTTTATTATCTAATTTGCAGGAGTTATAAGTTTGATAAATGAATAAACGTATTAACAGTAACTTGTTGATCCCTTTTTTTAGTGTTTTAAGACTTTTCTAATTTAAAACCCTTTAAAATAGTGAATTTGTTGAAATTAACATTGACAAGATATATTTAATAATCCTTCCTATAAAAAGAATAATTAATTTATTAAAAATGCTTCTTAGTAATGAAAAAAGACTAAAAATCCAAGGAATAATTAAAAGAATTGCTCAAGATAAATCAATTACATTAGAAGAAAGGATATATGTTGAGAAATTTGCACACCATAATTCTACAGTTTCTCTTTGGCTCAGAAAAGCTAACAGCTTTAGAAGGAATGGCACAAAAAATGATGGGGGGATTGACAACCTCTTACAATCATTTGGGATAGATGGACTAGACAAAGAAAATCATTTCAAGCCAAATGAAGATGATATATCTGATTGGTTTGGCGGTGCTCCTAGTTGGCTAAGGAGAAGCTAGATTCATTAATTATTCAACTTACCCAGGCTATCTTACACAAATATATACTCATAAAAGATATAAATGCCCAAAAAAACCATGGTATAAATTTAATCGGAACTAAATATTTTTTTGAAAAGGTTTTCATATAGATTTTCATTTTAGATTATTTCTTCCTTACCGTTTTTGAGAATAGGTTTAATTGCTCTATTTAAAAATTTAACAATATTCGAAACCTCAAAGATATTAAATCACTTTAAGTAGATAAAGTTAATCAGCCTTAATCATCACAATCTAAGCAACTTTTTTTTCAATGTTCCTTGTAAAATTTACTAATTTTGGCTCATTATGGTCTGAATTATTCCAATATTTTATAAGTCTTTCTAATTCATCAATCCTCTTTTTGGCATTTGCAATTTTTTCAGTAGTTGTCATATAAAATTTTTATCTATCCAATTAATGCATGAAAAAAAAATATTTCAATGGAAGTAACAATTTTTAGACTATAAATATTAATTTTTGGTTAATTACTTCAATAAATTAAAGCCTTAAAGCGTCTGAGTAATTATACTTAAAGAAAAATGAAATTTATGAAGAAATTAAATTCTTTAATTTTGAATAGTACTGTTAACTTCCTAGACTTCATATACACTGGTAGATCTTTACAAAGATTTTGGGTTTTAGAAGTTATAGCTAGATCACCTTATTTTGCATTTCTATCAGTTCTTCATTTTAAAGAATCCCTAGGATTTAAAAATGAGAAAACAATGATTTTAATGAAAGAACATTTTTATCAAGCTATTAACGAAACTGAGCATCTTAAAGAAATGGAGAAAAGAGGAGGAGATAGGTTTTGGATTGATAGATTTTTTGCGAGACACCTTGTGCTTGTCTATTACTGGATCATGGTTTTTTATTATTTCCTCTCTCCAGCTAATGCTTATGATGTCAATATAAAAATCGAAGAACATGCATATAAAACTTATTCCAAATATTTAATAGATAATCCAAATGATCAAAAAATAAAAGAAATTGCTCAAGATGAACTAAATCATGTCCAAGAACTTAACGAAGCTTTGTCAATGCTTGCTGCAGTTTAGATTAGTGCTGAGAAATCTATTAGCAATATTGAGAGCATCACCGAAGAAGATATTAATCCTAAGCTAATCATCAATGTGACATAACCTTTTTTTCTAGGTAATTTATAAAAAGATATTCCAATAATAAATATCATTATTAATGAGAAAAAAATTATAATTTTTTCATTTACTAAATTGAGATGTATAACTAAATTCTTTTCTTCAAAAAATTTGAGAAATTCAGATAAAACTAATTCTTCTTCTATTTTCTTAAAATAGTCAAATGTGCTTATAAAAGCAGAACTTAATAATGATAATGCAACCAGTGCAGTAACTGGTTTTGTCAACCTGTTAAGTGTTCTGTTAAAACTTGCCAATAAAATAAATATAAATAAAGAGGTTACTAAAGGTATTAAAGGTATAAGAGTTGTTGAATTTATGAAATTTCCCACGAAAAAAAATGTATCTTACTTAAAATTTTATATTATTTAGACGCGTAATTTATTAAATAAGATTTTAAAAAATCTTAAATGTAATTAGTACCTATTGCATTCTGTGTAAATTGATACCAAAATTAAATTAGTATTGGAAAAATAAAATGTTAGCCATTTCTGAAATCATTATTGCAAGTGCTATCTTCTTAGGAATTGTATATTGGGAAGTTAAATTCCTATATGCCAAAACTACTGTAGCGAAATAACTTCACTCAAAACAGAAAAATTAAAAAAGTAGAAAATTTAAATAAAATTTAAGAATTTAAGTTGACAAAAAAAGCTCTATATATGAGAGAATAAACACAATTATTCAGCCCCTCTAATGAGCGAAGTTCAAAATTCTAATACTAATTCAATTCAGCAGCAGCAACAGCAACAGCAACAATCCTATACAGACAGCAAAATTAATTCTGCTGAGAGCGAGAGACTTTATCTTGAGATGAAAGAAGCTTGGCTTTAAATTTAATTCGTGTTTGAAATAATATTTCTACAAATTTTTTAAAATTTTTTTTAATTCTGATGTAATCAATACTTTTTTATTTTCTATACCCTATAAATTTTGTTTAATCGCAAGAGTAATTTTTGAGAAAATTAAAGCAGTTAGAAAAAATTAACGGAAGACTCGCAATGGGAGGGTTAATATATTTAGTTTTTACAAAATTAGTTTCCAGCCGTGCCGACATATTAGACCAGCTTAAATCTTATTTAATTTAAGAAATGAATTAGAAATATTATCCAGGAATATTTCTTTCTATATAAGCGTCAGTTAAAGCTAAAATTAACCCCAATAATGTTGAAAATATAGCAATTTCAGTTGATTCCATTTTATTTTTGAATTACCCCTAGTTTGCTAAATAATTCAAAGTTCAGCAACAAAACTAATAACTTACTATAGTACGTATATACTATTAGCTATTTATTGTGAGCTCGGCAACTCCTGAGTTTCTTTTCGTTAGGCCTGGTGATTATGTCGCAATTAAAAAAGAAAATTGCGAATATACTAAGGAAAGGAATGAAAATTATTGGGTCGGTCAAGTTATCGATTGTATTGGAGGAGCTAGAAATCCAAATTCATGGACCTTGTTTCAAGTTGCCAATATTGACAATGGAGAGATCACTATAATCAACGCCGATATTGTAGAAAAAATTTTGAAACCTTCTGGAAGATAATTTTAATCAAACAAAATTATTTCAGTATTACAGAAATAAAACGTAAAATATACGCTTTAAAGGAATTCACCCCAGCTCCAAGCATGCAAGTCCGTATACTTGATTCATTGGGCAGGGAGGTTGAATACCTTTATACATTCTGTAAGTTTTTGATATTTCCTCAAATCCCAAACTTGATAAAAGATAATTTGCATAAGGATTCAGATTAGAGCAATCCAATAAGATTTGAGCATCTAAATCACCAACTAACTCCCTTATTAATAGTTCAGCAAGTGGTGGGGTATCAGCTAAAAGAGGTCCGATTCTCCAGCCTTGCTCATTTTCCTCCAATACACAAGGTCTTATTCTGCCAAATCCATGGCACATCCCATTATTATCGACAATTGCACTGACATTACCATGAGAATTTTTCAACCAGTCATTTAGAAAATGTGGTCTGGGACTAGGTTCTCTTTGATCATCATAAATTAAGACCGCTTCAGAGGAAATTTTATTACCCGGGACAACTTTAAAAGAATGAAATTGATCTTTATAGAAATTTCTCAATGGCAAATCTTGAGAACCATTTAATTTCCATCGATTTGTAATAGAAGATTTTCTAAAACCCCACTTAGCGTAATCATTCAATCTATCTGGGGCAGCCTCAAGACCAATACAATCAACATTTTTCAAATATTCGAGGGCATGTTTCCATAATCTCACTCCGTATCCATTATTTCTGAATTCTTTTTTAACGATAAATAAACCTATAAAACCATACGAGGGATTATATTTTATACACGCAATAGAACCTATAGGATTATTGTCGAGACAAGCTACCCATACCCCTTGTTTATCTGTATTTCTATAAATTGATACGTCATCCATTCCAGGAGAAAATCCTTCTAACTTTGCCCAGTTTGTGACTTCAGGTATTTCATTTATAGATATCAATCTAATTGAAAATTTTTTCCTCATAGAATTATATTAACCAAGAAATTTTTGAATTTTTAAAGGCAATATTAATAGATTTGATTATTTCTCATAAGTCATTCACTTTGATTTAATTTGCTAAAAACCTTAGTTATTTACAATTTATCCTCTGATATATTTAATACTATTCAAAGGTATAAAATGAAAATTTCTGATAAATTTCATTTAGAAGACATTTATAAATTAAAAAATACAGTTCTCACTGGTAAAACTGAAGATATAAAATGGCGGATCCAACATATCAATATAGTTTCTAAACTTTTGGATGAAAATAAAAAAGAGATAATAAAATCACTTTTTATTGATCTAGGTAAATCTGAAATTGAAGGGCTTTCAGAAATCCTATTAGTGAAAGAAGAAATTTCACTCATAAAAAAGAAGCTCAATTCTTGGATGCGACCAAAAAAGATTGATACACCTTTTTATCTATTTCCATCATCCTCCAAAGTTATTTATGAACCTCTTGGTTGTGTTTTAATTCTTGGTCCTTATAATTATCCGTTACTTTATGTTTTAAAGCCATTGGTAAATATTTTCTCAGCAGGAAATACTGCAGTTATAAAACCATCAGAGAAATGTCCCTCGACCTCAAAACTTATTAAAAAACTTACTATCAAATATTTCCGTAAAGATGTCCTAATGACAATAGAGGGAGATTATAAGCAATCCATAAAATTAATTGAACAAAATTTTGACCACATATTTTTTACAGGAAGTACTGAAACTGGAAAATCTATAATGAAATTAGCTTCAAAAAACTTAACACCACTAACTCTTGAGTTAAGTGGAACAAATCCTGTAATTATTTTCAAGAATGCAAATTTAGAAGTAGCTGCTAAAAGAATTGTTTGGGGCAAATTTTTTAATTCTGGTCAATCCTGCATGGCTCCTAACCATATGTTTGTAGATAAAGAAATTGAAAATATTTTTATAGAAAAATTAAAGAAATGTATTGTAAGTTTTTACGGAGATAATCCAATTATTTCCGAAAACTTATCAAAATTAGAGAAAAAACAATTTACATCAACTATAGAAATTCTAAAACACTATAAAAAAGAAAAAAGAATTTTATTTGGGGGGACTTTTAGTAAAAAAAAGTTGAAAATATCTCCTACAATTCTGAGAACTAAATTAAATGAAAAAGATATTTTGCAGAGAGAACTATTCAGTTCGCTACTTCCAGTAATTGGAATAAATGATATGGAATCAGCTTTAAAACAGATTAGTCAAACATCAAAACCATTAGCAATCTACTTATTTGGAGGCAATAAGAAAATCCATAATCATATTTCAAAAGTCACCAGCTCAGGAACAATTTGTATAAATGATGTGATGTTACCAGTCCTTATTCCAAATTTACCGTTTGGAGGTGTTGGACAAAGTGGAATTGGTAAATTTCATGGAGAAGAGGGGTTTCGAAATTTTTCAAATCAAAAATCTATTACTTTTAAAGGTTTTTTATTTGATTCCAATCTGCGGTATCCCCCCTACGAAAGAGTAAAGAAATTTTTAAAGTTTATTTTTCAGGTTTAAATTACTTAAATTGTTTTCAAAAACCTAGCGATTTTAAATTTAAATATTATCTTTAAATAAATAGTGAGATTTATGAAATTTGCATTTTTAGTAATTGCCATATTTATTAATTTTTTTAATCAATCATTGATAAAATCAGAAGAAAAGATATTTTCAACAAAAAATAAAATTGAGAATATTGCTAGAAAAGAATCAATTACTGAAGAAAAAACTGAAATAAAAAAAATTCATATTGTAAAAAGTGGAGATACAATATCAAGTATTTCAAAATTCTATTCAATAAATAAAGACTTAATTATTAAATTGAATAACTTAAAAGATGAAAATTATATCTTTGTTGGCCAAAATCTTATTATCTCCGAATCCACTGAAGATCTTACAGAACAATCAGATTTAAAAAATTATTATCATATTGTTCAAACTGGTGAAAATCTGACTGAGATATCAAACAAATATAATTTAAAAGTAATCGATCTGATAGAGATTAATAATCTCAATAATCCTAATTCATTAAAAGTAGGTCAAAAACTCACTATAAGAGAAAAGAAAATAATTAATTTAGAAAATCATGAAACTACTGAAAATAAAAAAAATAAGGAATTAATTGAGTTAGATAAAAAAATTTATGGTCCTATAATTATCCAAAGTAAATTATATAAAGATATTAAAGGTAGAAAAGTTTTAAACGTACTAAATCAAGAAAATAAAAAACTGATTCTTTCAATCAATTGTGATACAAATGAAATAGATGTAAGAATACCTGGCAGGAAATGGTTGGGAAGTAAGCCTGCTAAAGAAGAATTCGAAAATAATTTAATAAATGATTTTTGTTAAAACTTTTAATTAATATGTGTGAATAATTTGTCTAAGAATATTAATGATGGGTTATTCTACAAAAAGTTAAATTAATAGTAATGGCTATTTCAAGAGGAGATCTCGTAAGAGTAAAGAGACCAGAATCATATTGGTACAACGAAATAGGTAAAGTTGCTTCAGTTGATACCTCAGGTATTAAATATAACTGTGTAGTCAGATTCGATAAAGTAAATTACGCTGGGATTAGCGGAACTGATGGTGGAGCAAATACAAATAATTTCGCTGAAAGTGAATTAGAGAAAGCTTAAATAATTGCCTGAATTACCTGAAGTAGAGACAGTTCGTAGAGGTTTAGAGCAAAAACTTAATAAGTTTATTATTAAAAAAGTAGAAGTCTGTAAGGATTCAACTGTTTCATTCCCGGCAAACAAAGAAGAATTCATTATAGGACTTCGGAACTCACTTATTTATAAATGGGATAGAAGAGGAAAATATTTAATAGCTCAATTAAAAAAAGTTCAAAATGAGAATGTTCAATTTTATCTAGAAAATTCACAAAATAACGGATTTCTTGTGGTTCATTTAAGAATGACCGGATATTTTAAATTTATTGAAAACTCAACTCATCCTTGTAAACATACGAGAATAAGATTTTTCGATAAGAATAATAATGAGCTTAGGTACATTGACGTAAGAAGTTTTGGTCAAATGTGGTGGATTAATAAAGACCTATCGCTTAACAAAATAATTAAAGGATTAGGTTCATTAGGACCAGAGCCATTTTCTAAAGAATTTGATGCAAATTACCTTAAGAAAGTTATTTCAAAAAGAACAAAATCTATAAAAGCTATTTTATTAGATCAAACAATAGTGGCAGGTATAGGTAATATTTATGCTGATGAAAGTTTATACTCTGCTGGCATCTCACCTTTTAGGGAGGCTCGAACAATAAATAAGAATGAGTTGATCAAGCTCAAAGAATCAATCGTAACTGTATTAAAAAAAAGTATAGGTTCTGGGGGGACGACATTTAGCGATTTTAGGGACTTGGAAGGAGAGAATGGGAATTTTGGTTTACAGACAAATGTCTATAGAAGAACTGGAAAAGAATGTCGTAAATGTGGAAATTTAATTGAAAAGCGAAAAATTACTGGAAGAAGTACCCATTGGTGTCCTAAATGCCAAAAATAAAAAAGGGCCCACTCTTTTAGAGTAAGCCCTTTTAAATATTTTTACCTGGCATCGAGCTATTTTCTCAAGGGGCTACCCCCTAAATATTTTCGCCGCTGATGCGTTTCACAACCGAGTTCGAGATGGATCGGAGTGGTTCCACATCGCAATGAACACCAGGATAGTGTGAACCTTGAGAACTGCATAGAAAATTATATAAATTAAAAACAATAAATTAAGTTTATTTGGTCAAGCCCTCGGTCTATTAGTACTCCTCCGCTGCACTTGTTACCAAGCTTCCACGTAGAGCCTATCAACGGGTGTTCTTCCCGTGACCTTACTGGCTTAAGCCATGGCAATACTCATCTTGAGGTGGGCTTCCCACTTAGATGCTTTCAGCGGTTATCCACTCCGCACATGGCTACCCAGCGTTTACCGTTGGCACGATAACTGGCACACCAGAGGTGCGTTCCTCCCGGTCCTCTCGTACTAGGGAGAAATCCTCTCAATATTCCTGCGCATACACCGGATATGGACCGAACTGTCTCACGACGTTCTGAACCCAGCTCGCGTACCGCTTTAATGGGCGAACAGCCCAACCCTTGGGACCGACTTCAGCCCCAGGTTGCGATGAGCCGACATCGAGGTGCCAAACCTCCCCGTCGATGTGAACTCTTGGGGGAGATCAGCCTGTTATCCCTAGAGTAACTTTTATCCGTTGAGCGACGGCCCTTCCACGCAGAACCGTCGGATCACTAAAACCGACTTTCGTCCCTGTTCGACTTGTAGGTCTCACAGTCAAGCTCCCTTCTGCTTTTGCACTCAACGACTGATTTCCAACCAGCCTGAGGGAACCTTTGTGCGCCTCCGTTACCTTTTAGGAGGCGACCGCCCCAGTCAAACTGCCCATCAGATACTGTCCGCTTCCCGGATAACGGGTAAGCGTTAGAACCCTAGCTCTAAAAGAGTGGTATCTCACCGATGACTCAATAGTACCCACAAGCACTATTTCAACGTCTCCCACCTATTCTGCGCATTCAGAGCCCGAGCACAATATCAAACTACAGTAAAGCTTCATAGGGTCTTTCTGTCCGGGTGTATGTAGTCCGCATCTTCACAGACAATTCTATTTCGCCGAGCCTCTCTCCGAGACAGCGCGCAAATCGTTACACCTTTCGTGCGGGTCGGAACTTACCCGACAAGGAATTTCGCTACCTTAGGACCGTTATAGTTACGGCCGCCGTTCACCGGGGCTTCAGTCGCCAGCTTCACTAAAAGCTAACCAGCTTCCTTAACCTTCCGGCACTGGGCAGGTGTCAGCCCCCATACATCGTCTTGCGACTTAGCGGAGACCTGTGTTTTTGGTAAACAGTCGCTTGCGCCTCTTCACTGCGACCAGCTCTCGCTGGCACCCCTTCTCCCGAAGTTACGGGGCCATTTTGCCGAGTTCCTTAGAGAGAGTTATCTCGCGCCCCTCGGTATTCTCTACCACCCCACCTGTGTCGGTTTCGGGTACTGGCATTTGTGTCTTAGCGAGTATAGGGCTTTTCTTGGAAGCATGACATCACCAACTTCGCTGCCGTAGCAGCTCGTACTCACGCCTTAGCTCAAGATGTTTTCTCCATCTCTCAAAGCCTCGAACGCTTGAACCAGTAACCAACATCTGGCCTGGTTAGCCTTCTCCGTCCCCCTTCTCAAAACACATCTGGTACAGGAATATTGACCTGTTATCCATCGACTACGCCTTTCGGCCTCGCCTTAGGTCCAGACTAACCCTCCGCGGACGAGCCTGCCGGAGGAACCCTTAGGGTTTCGGGGCATGGGATTCTCACCCATGTTTTCGCTACTCAAGCCGACATTCTCACTTCTATGCTGTCCACGTCCGCTTTCGCTAACGCTTCACCCTACATAGAACGCTCCCCTACCATAAATAAATTTATCCGCAGCTTCGGTATAACGCTTAGCCCCGTTCATTTTCGGCGCAGGATCGCTCGACCAGTGAGCTATTACGCACTCCTTTGAGGATGGCTGCTTCTAGGCAAACCTCCTGGTTGTCTGGGCAATCCCACCTCCTTTATCACTTAGCGTTAATTTTGGGACCTTAGCTGGCGGTCTGGGCTGTTTCCCTCTTGACTATGGAGCTTATCCCCCACAGTCTGACTGCCTAGTTACACACAGGGTATTCAGAGTTCATATCGATTTGGTACCGCTTTCGCAGCCCGCACCGAAATGGTTGCTTTACCCCCCTGCTGGAGCACTAGACGCTACGCCTCAACGTATTTCGGGGAGAACCAGCTAGCTCCTGGTTCGATTGGCATTTCACCCCTAACCACAGCTCATCCGCTGAATTTTCAACTTCAGTCGGTTCGGACCTCCACTTGGTATCACCCAAGCTTCATCCTGGCCATGGTTAGATCACCAGGGTTCGGGTCTATAAACACTGACAAACGCCCTATTAAGACTCGCTTTCGCTGTGGCTCCACCATTTCCGGTTTAACCCGCCAGTGCCTATAAGTCGCCGGCTCATTCTTCAACAGGCACACGGTCACCCGATTAGTCGGGCTCCCATTGCTTGTAAGCTCACGGTTTCATGTTCTATTTCACTCCCCTCCCGGGGTTCTTTTCACCTTTCCCTCGCGGTACTGTTTCACTATCGGTCACACAGTAGTACTTAGCCTTACGAGGTGGTCCTCGCAGATTCACACGGAATTCCACGTGCTCCGTGCTACTCGGGATACAGCTAGGTCAACTTATCTTTCGATTACGGGGCTTTCACCCTCTGTGGCACGCCATTCAAACGTTTCTTCTAGATTTATTGATCCATATTGCTGTCCCACAACCCCGATAGTCAAGACTATCGGTTTGGGCTGTTCCCCGTTCGCTCGCCGCTACTGAGGGAGTCGTTATTTACTTTCTCTTCCTCCAGCTACTAAGATGTTTCAGTTCGCTGGGTTAGCTCGCACCAACCTATATATTCAGTTGGCCGTACATGGGGTTGCCCCATTCGGAAATTCCCGGATCAAAGTGTGCTTCCAACTCCCCGAGACTTATCGCAGGTAACCACGTCCTTCATCGCCTCTGTGTGCCTAGGTATCCTCCGTGAGCCCTTTGTAGCTTGACCAATAACTTCAAAATTGAAGCATCAGCTTAATAGAATTGTTATTAATGCATTCGCACAAATAATAAATCTGCATCATTAAAGATGCTTATTGTCTTTAAAAATAATCTATGCAGTTGTCAAGGTTCTCTGAAAACAATGAAATTAATTCAATGAGTCCAGCGTCTTAATAATTTTACTAGGAAGCTAGATTCGTTCAGAAATTGATCACAGCTCAAAAAATTTCCTGTCTACAGTTTATGGAAGAGGTGGTAATCAGTGGAGGTAAGCGGACTCGAACCGCTGACATCCTGCTTGCAAAGCAGGCGCTCTACCAACTGAGCTATACCCCCAACATAGAGATATGGGCCATCCTGGACTTGAACCAGGGACCTCACCCTTATCAGGGGTGCGCTCTAACCACCTGAGCTAATGGCCCAGGAAAAATAATGGGTGTGACCTAGAAAAACTTAGGAAATGAAATTCTTAAAATTTAAGAACGTGAGATACCGATCGACCTAAGGTGACAAAATAATATTGAACATTTTGTTGTCTCCCTGTTAGGAGGTGATCCAGCCGCACCTTCCGGTACGGCTACCTTGTTACGACTTCACCCCAGTCATTAGCCCCACCTTCGGCGTCCTCCTCCACAAGGGTTGGAGTAACGACTTCGGGCATGGCCAACTTCCATGGTGTGACGGGCGGTGTGTACAAGGCCCGGGAACGTATTCACCGCAGTATGCTGACCTGCGATTACTAGCGATTCCTGCTTCACGTAGGCGAGTTGCAGCCTACGATCTGAACTGAGCCACGGTTTATGGGATTTGCTAGCTCTCGCGAGTTTGCTGCCCTTTGTCCGTAGCATTGTAGTACGTGTGTAGCCCAGGGTGTAAGGGGCATGATGACTTGACGTCATCCACACCTTCCTCCGGTTTATCACCGGCGGTCTTTCTAGAGTGCCCAACTAAATGCTGGCAACTAAAAACGTGGGTTGCGCTCGTTGCGGGACTTAACCCAACATCTCACGACACGAGCTGACGACAGCCATGCACCACCTGTCACTGCATTCCCGAAGGCACCCTCAAATTTCTAAGAGGTTCGCAGGATGTCAAACCCTGGTAAGGTTCTTCGCGTTGCATCGAATTAAACCACATACTCCACCGCTTGTGCGGGCCCCCGTCAATTCCTTTGAGTTTCACACTTGCGTGCGTACTCCCCAGGCGGAACACTTAACGCGTTAGCTACGACACCGAAGGGGTCGATTCCCCCGACACCTAGTGTTCATCGTTTACGGCCAGGACTACAGGGGTATCTAATCCCTTTCGCTCCCCTGGCTTTCGTCCATGAGCGTCAGTAATGGCCCAGCAGAGCGCCTTCGCCACTGGTGTTCTTCCCGATATCTACGCATTTCACCGCTACACCGGGAATTCCCTCTGCCCCTACCATACTCAAGCCTTTCAGTTTCCACTGCCATAATGGAGTTAAGCTCCACGCTTTAACAGCAGACTTGAAAAGCCGCCTGCGGACGCTTTACGCCCAATAATTCCGGATAACGCTTGCCACTCCCGTATTACCGCGGCTGCTGGCACGGAATTAGCCGTGGCTTATTCCTCAAGTACCGTCATATCTTCTTCCTTGAGAAAAGAGGTTTACAGCCCAGAGGCCTTCGTCCCTCACGCGGCGTTGCTCCGTCAGGCTTTCGCCCATTGCGGAAAATTCCCCACTGCTGCCTCCCGTAGGAGTCTGGGCCGTGTCTCAGTCCCAGTGTGGCTGATCATCCTCTCAGACCAGCTACTGATCGAAGCCTTGGTGAGCCATTACCTCACCAACTAGCTAATCAGACGCGAGCTCATCCTCAGGCGAAATTCATTTCACCAGTAGGCATATGGGGTATTAGCGGTCGTTTCCAACCGTTATCCCCCTCCTGAGGGCAGATTCTCACGCGTTACTCACCCGTCCGCCACTAACCCGAAGGTTCGTTCGACTTGCATGTGTTAAGCACGCCGCCAGCGTTCATCCTGAGCCAGGATCAAACTCTCCGTTGTGTTCAAATCCTTTTGTAGATAAATCTACTCAAATTGAATTGCTTTATCCAAATAAAAATTTCAATATTTATATTTAGTTTCAGCCTCCTTAAATTTTAAGGATTACATTGAGTGCACATTAAAAATAATTCTTAAGTGACTTTCCAAGATCTCAGATCCGTTTGCATCAAAACCAAAAGTTAGGAATTGATGACATTTTTATATATTCTTGACGGGACCTCACACCTTTATTGCATATACATCTTGAAACAACCAAAAAAAATTAGTTATTCTCGACGCAATAAAAGCATCAGTTCCTAAGTTTTTAAATTTTCTAGGTGCAGAGTTAAACAACATGTGATTAACCCACTTCGAAGGGAAACCCTTCTTCTGGCTGAAAATAATGATCGAAATCAAATTCCCGAAAATTCATAAACCTACCAAAAATAAGATTTAAGGTAGTTGATTGAATAATGCAAAAAGTGTATTTCTGCCCAGAAGAAAATACTAAACCATCTGACTGTGTTTGTGCAACCTTTTATACAAAAATTTTTTATTAATTTTTTATTTGTTCAAAGTCGCTTTAAACAACTAGGCTTAAATAAAAGGATATAAATGAAATGGCAGAAAGATTTAGCCAAAAAAATTTAAGAGTTAGACCAAGTTCCGATGAAGAGAAAATTGTAACAAATGCAAAAAAACACTTTGAAAAGACTTTGGTTGAGATTTCAGGTGAGTTAGTGGGAAGCGTTGCCGCATTAGAACACCCAACAAAAAATAAAAAATTAAATTATGGAGAAATATTTTTAAGAGACAACGTTCCTGTAATGATTTACCTCATTACTCAAAAACGGTATGAAATTGTCAAAAAGTTCCTAAGTGTATGCCTTGAGTTACAAAGCGCAAATTACCAAACACGTGGTGTATTTCCTACTAGTTTCATTGAAGAAAATGGAAAACTAATTGGAGACTATGGTCAGAGATCAATAGGGAGGATTACTTCAGCTGATGCAAGTTTATGGTGGCCCATATTATGTTGGTATTATGTCAATAAAAGCGGAGATAATGCTTTCGGAAAAAGTCAAAGCGTTCAAAGAGGTATTCAACTTCTCCTAGATTTAGTTCTACATCCAACATTTGAGGGTACTCCAGTACTTTTTGTTCCAGATTGCGCATTTATGATTGATAGACCTATGGATGTATGGGGAGCACCTCTAGAAGTTGAAGTTTTACTGCATGGATGTTTAAAAAGTTGTATAAACTTAATGGAATTAAGCAGAGCAGATCATGTTAGTAGACTTTTAGATCAAAGACTTATCCTTACAAATCAATGGGTTAAGGATTTAGGGAGTTTTCTTTTAAAACATTATTGGGTTACCAGCCAAACAATGCAGATTTTAAGAAGAAGGCCAACAGAGCAGTATGGTGATGATCAACACTTCAATGAATTTAACGTTCAACCACAAGTAGTTCCCTCATGGCTACAAGATTGGTTAGAGAATAGAGGTGGTTACTTAATAGGTAATATTAGGACTGGAAGACCTGATTTTAGATTTTACAGTTTAGGGAATTCTTTAGCCTGCATGTTCGGAGTACTTCCTCCTGAAGAACAAAGAGCTTTATTTAGATTAGTTTTACATAACAGACAACATTTGATGGCTCAAATGCCCATGAGAATTTGTCATCCTCATATGGATGTAGAAGAATGGCAAAACAAAACTGGATCAGATCCAAAGAATTGGCCTTGGAGTTACCATAACGGTGGTCATTGGCCAAGTTTACTTTGGTTTTTTGGTGCAGCAGTTCTCTTGCATCAAAAAAAATATGGTTCTGATGATGTGATTCTTATGGAAGAAATGAAATCTTTAGTAGAGGAATCATATTGGTGTCAACTTAATCAATTACCCAAGCAAGAATGGGCAGAATATTTTGATGGTCCAACAGGTACTTGGGTTGGACAACAATCAAGAACTTATCAAACATGGACAATTGTTGGATTTTTGTTAATGAATCATTTTCTAAGGGATGAATATAACGATCTAGATATGTTTAAAATTTAAGCCTAAAATAATCCTAAGGTTAGTGATTTATCAATTGGCAAGCATGCTCCAATACCTAAATATATTGTTAGAAAAGTTCCAAACAAGAAAACAGACATTGCTATTGGTCTTCTAAATGGATTTGAAAATTTATTAACGTTTTCGATAAAGGGTAAAATCATTAATCCAAGTGGAATTAATGTTTGGAGTGCTATACCCAAAAGTTTGTTAGGAACAACTCTAAGTATTTGGAAAACAGGGTATAAGTACCATTCGGGGAGAATTTCTAAAGGAGTAGCAAATGGATTTGCCTTGTCTCCTAGCATCGCAGGATCAAGAACTGCTAATCCGACAACGCAGGCAATAGTACCTAAAATAACTACTGGAAATATATATAGTAAATCATTAGGCCAAGCTGGCTCACCATAATAGTTATGGCCCATACCTTTAGCTAGTTTCGCTCTTAATTTTGGATCAGATAAATCTGGTTTTTTTAACGTAGACATGAGGAAGTCTTTGAGTAATTTAAGTATAAAAGCTTACAAGGGACCTGAAATGCCTTGTTTACGAATCATTAAAAAGTGCATCAACATGAAAACTGCTAAAGACCAAGGCAAGACGAAGGTATGAAGGCTATAAAATCTTGTTAGAGTTGATTGTCCAACACTTTCTCCACCTCTTAGCAGTTCTACCATGAAGTCTCCAATAACTGGTATTGCAGCAGGAACACCTGAAACAATTTTTACTGCCCAATAACCCACTTGATCCCAAGGTAAGGAATATCCTGTCACCCCAAAAGCGACAGTTATGACTGCCATTACAACACCTGTAACCCAAGTTAATTCTCTTGGCCTTTTAAAACCTCCAGTAAGATAAACCCTAAAGACATGCAGGATTAACATCAAAACCATCATTGATGCACTCCATCTATGCACAGATCTTATTAACCAACCAAAACTTACATCGGTCATTAAATAACTGACTGAACTATAAGCTTGTGTAACTGTAGGCTTATAGTAAAAAGTCATTGCAAAACCTGTTGCAAATTGTATTAGGAAGCATACTAAAGTTATGCCTCCTAAACAATAAAAAATATTTACGTGAGGGGGTACGTACTTGGAAGTTACGTCGTCAGTTATGTCTTGAATTTCAAGCCTTTCTTGAAACCAGTCATAAACAGATGAAGAATTCGCCATCCAAAAAAAAATTAGCTTTGATATAAAGAGCTTACTTAAAATTCTTATACTTGGTGTTAACACTTAACCCAATGAATTCATCTTTTAACAAACTTTTAACATTCAAAACTGTGATCACGGCATCAATGATCATTGTTTTTTCTATCAATCTTTTGTTGATTGAAAGAGTTGATGCTCTCAGTGATAGCAGGCAATTAGTACTTGACGCATGGACCTTGGTTAACGAAGGTTTTTATGATCCAGACAAGTTTGATGAAATCCAATGGAAAAGAATTAGACAAAAAACATTACAGAAACAAATTGAAACAAGTGAAGAAGCTTATTCTGCAATTGAAGACATGTTAAAACCTCTAGAAGATCCCTACACAAGAGTTTTACGCCCAAAAGATTACGAACTACTGAAATCAAGTAATTTTGGAAGTGAGATTAATGGGGTTGGGCTCCAATTAGGTGAAGATGATGACAATAAAGTGAAAGTTATCTCTACTCTTGGAGGTTCGCCAGCTGAAGAAGCTGGAATTGTGAGCGGGGACTTGATAAAGAAAGTGGACGGAATCTCATCAGAAAAATTAGGGCTTGCAAGTACTGCCTCTAAGTTGAGAGGTGAATCAGGTACAAAAGTTTTAGTTGAAGTATCTTCGGAATCAGGAGAAATTAGGGAAGTAGATCTAGAGAGGAGATCAGTAGATCTCAGACCAGTTAGAACAAAAAGATTAAGAAACGATTCTCACACAATAGGATATTTAAGGATAACTCAATTCAGCGAAAGCGTACCCAAAAAAGTTGAAGAGGCACTTCAAGAGTTAAAAGAGAAAGAGGTTGAGGGCTTGATCTTAGATCTTAGAAATAATTCAGGGGGACTAGTTAGCTCAGGTATAGCAGTAGCAGATTCATTATTGAGTGAGAAACCTATAGTTGAGACAAAAGATAGAAATGGAATCAAAGATGCAATTATTTCTCAAAAAGAGACATCTTTTGATGGCCCAATGGTGACTTTAGTAAATAAAGGGACTGCAAGTGCTAGTGAAATACTTGCTGGTTCTTTACAAGATAATGAGAGGTCAATTCTTATGGGAGAACAAACTTATGGGAAAGGTTTAATTCAATCCCTAAAAAGTTTGGGAGAAGATAGTGGTATTGCTATAACAGTGGCTAGTTACTTAACGCCCAATGGTAATAATATTCAAGGCCAAGGTATGACTCCTAACAAATTACTTGATCTACCGGACACAAGTGATTATGGAAGTAATGACGATAAATGGGTGAGGAATGCAGAATTATTTCTGGGATCGCTTCTAGAAAAAGAAGAAGCTTCAGTTCAAACAATTGAATTAAATAATGAAGAATTTAAATCTTTAAATGGCTAAAGATTAAAAATAAAAAATCTTAAAAATATGAGTACTAAAAGAATTTTTCATGACCCAATTCATAAAGAAATAGTATTTGATGCAGGAAAGCCAGAAGAATTAATGATTATGGAATTAATTGATACAGTTGCTTTTCAAAGACTAAGAAGAATAAAACAACTTGGACCGGCATCATTACTTTTTCATGGTGCAGAGTCGAGTAGATTTACTCACTCAATTGGCGTTTTTTGTATCGCTAGAAAAATTTATGAGAAATTAATTGAAAGTAAATCTTCATTTTGTCAAAATAAATTTGTTCTTTATGGAGCAGCTCTACTACATGATTTAGGTCATGGACCTCTAAGCCATACCAGTGAAACAATTTTTAAGCATGATCACGAACAATGGTCTGCAAACTTAGTTACAAATTATTCTCCAATAAATTCAATCCTCAAAAAGTATGACAACGAATTGCCCAGAAAAATTGGTGAATTATTTCAATCAAAAAAACTATTATCAAAACCTTTAAAAACATTGATAAGTAGTGAGATAGATTGCGATCGTCTCGATTATCTTTTACGCGATAGTTACAACACTGGTATTAATTATGGCTTAGTAGATTTAGAGAGAATAATTTCAGCTCTTACCTTCTCACCTGATGGAAATATCGGAATCAAACCAAAAGGAGTGATCGCTATTGAGCATTTCCTTGTACTTAGAAACTTGATGTATAGAACAATTTATAATCACAGGATAAACGAAATATCAACATGGATTCTGGAAAAAATAGTCCACACAATAAAACATAATCATAAAAAGAATATCTGGTTAGATAGTTCTTTATATAAATTGATTTTTACACCTTCAAAGGTTGATTTTGATGATTTCATAAGAAATGATGATGTAACCTTTTATTATCATTTGATTAGATGGAAAGATGAATCATTTGAACCACTTTCTACACTATGCAAAATGTTTATTGACAGGAATTTATTAAAGGCATCAAACATAAGTTTTTTAAGTAAGATGAATAGGTTGAAAATCCACGCATTTGCCCTAAAATTATGTGAGAAGAAAGGTTATGATTCAGAAATATTTTGCGGGATTAAAGAAAGGTCTTTTAAAGGTTTTGAATCTAATAATGCACTAAAAATATGGGACGGCACTTATCAAAGCTCATTAGAGAATGGTTCTGCATTGATAAAAGCTTTAATGAGAACCGAGGAAAGCTCTTTCATTATTTATCCCGATACGATCAAAAATGAAATTGAAAATGAAATTTTATTAATAAAAAACAATTCCTAGATTAAATTCAATGGAAATCGTTTTAAAAAACAGTAAAAGTCAATATTTAGCAATTTTTTCTTTGTTAGATTTAGATAATCTCCATGAAACTTTCAAAAAATTTGCATCCATCAAGGAACCTTTAGAAGCAAAAATTTTCTCAGTCAATGAGTCAATAAGTTCTCATCAATTATCAAAATTAAAAAATCATTTTGACAAAATTAATATTTGTTCCTTATGCATTTACTCTAATAATAGAGATACAGTATTGACTGGAAAGTCTTTAAAAATTGATTCAGCTTATATAAAAGAGCAAGAGATTAAAAAAAAGTTACTATTATTCAATTCACAAAAGATAGACGATATTCTTCACAAAGGAACAGTACGATCAGGTGAAAGAATATCTTCAAATGGAAACCTATGCATTATTGGAGACGTTAATCCAGGAGCGATAGTTTCCGCTAAGAAAAATATTTACGTTTGGGGCAAATTACTAGGGATCGCATTCGCAGGTAAAAGCGGAAATAAAAATGCCTCTATTGCATCACTTTATCTAAACCCTTTACAGTTAAGGATTGCTGATGTGATAGCTATAGGACCAAAGGATAAGCCCAAAAATTGTTATCCAGAAATTGCAGTAATAGATAAAAAAACGATAATTATCAAACCACACATAATCGAAATTAAAAATTAATCAATAATTTGCAATAAATTAATTCAAACTAGATAAATTTAAGAATTACTTAATCTTTAAAATATTTAACTTTCTGCAAGTGGCCTTATTATTTGTAAAATCTTAAAAATCGTGGGGAAGAATACTCGCACAATATTAATTTGTTCAGGTAAAGGAGGGGTTGGCAAAACAACTCTAACTGCAAACCTAGGCATAGCACTTGCTAATAGCGGAGCAACAACTGCTGTATTAGATGCTGATTTTGGCTTAAGAAATTTAGATCTTCTTCTAGGATTAGAAAATCGCATCATTTATACGGCTCAAGATGTTCTAGACAAGAATTGTCGTCTTGACCAAGCATTGGTTAGACATAAAAAGGAACCTAATCTTGCTCTTCTCCCCGCTGGAGATCCAAGGATGCTGGATTGGATGAAGCCCGAAGATATGAAAAAAATTAGTGAGCTACTTAGTGAGAACTTTGATTTTGTCTTAGTAGATTGTCCTGCTGGTGTAGAAGATGGCTTTAAAAATGCTCTTGCAGCCTGTAAAGAAGCTATTGTTGTTACTAACCCAGAATTATCCGCAGTGCGGGATGCTGATAGAGTAATAGGTATTCTTAACACTTCAGATATTGAGCCTATCCAACTTGTAATCAATAGAGTTCGCCCTAACATGATGGCTAGTCAAGAAATGTTATCTATCGAAGATGTCCAAGGGATCCTTTCTTTGCCTTTGTTAGGTATTGTTTTAGAAGATGAACAGGTAATAATAAGTACAAATAGAGGAGAGCCACTGACACTTTCAGATGGTAGATCACCTGCAAAAAAATGTTATTTGAATGTTTCTCAAAGACTTACAAATAAAGATGTACCAATTATCGATCCAAAAAAAGAAGGCAAAAGTCTTAAAGATAAATTCATGAGATTAATGCAAACAAAGGTTTTTTAAAATGATGACTCTCAGAGATCTTATAAATAAATTACTAGGCAGAGAAACGTCTAGTGCAAATACAGCTAGAGAAAGATTACAACTTGTACTTGCTCATGACAGAGTTGATATGAGTTCCTTAACAACTGATCTTTTAGATAAAATGAGGAAAGAGATTCTTGATGTTGTTGCTAAATATGTTGAAATTGATTTTGATGAGGTGGCAGTAAGTTTAGAGACTGAAGATAGAATGACCGCATTAGTTGCCAATTTACCAATCAAAAGAACTATTTCAGGAGAAATAAAATTCAAAAAAACTGATAAAACTGAAAAAGCTAATAAAGATATCAAAAAGTAATAAATTTTAAAAAAGCTAAAAATACTGATAATTGACCCTCCCTAATTGTAAGATGAAGAAATTGCCGGCTTAGCTCAGCGGTAGAGCAGCGCTTTTGTAAAGCGAAGGTCATCAGTTCAAATCTGTTAGCCGGCATTTTGATTTATTTAATTCTGTTCAATATTCTTTGCTGAAAATAAAAAGACAAAACCTATAAGAGCAATGATAGGAAAAAATTTTATTTCAAGAACATTCTCTAAAAAAGATGTAATGGGTTCAAATACCCAATAAGTAGAGAATTGAATTAATAAAACAAAAAATAATAATAAAAACATTAATATAATTCCCTAACTAGTACTTCTCCTTCTCTAATTAATTTCCAATCTCCACTTTTCTTCCAAAATATAATAGTACTAGCTTTTCCACTACCTTTTTCCCAGGGGATAGGGCCCAAAATTTTTGCAGAAGGGAAGTCCAGTGCAATACCTTCAAATGTAGTTGCTCCTTTAGAACCTGAGATATTTGCACTTGAAGTTAACAATGGGCCTGATTCTCTCATGAGAGATTGCGCCATATATGAATTTGGAATCCTCAACCCAAGAGTAAGATCATTGCTTGTGAGGATTGTAGTCTGCTTTTCTGAAGCAGGAATAACAATTGTCAGAGCTCCAGGCCAATATTTTGAAGCTATATTTTCGTAATCTTCTTTAGCTGATTCGTGAACATAATCAATTAATTGTTTATGTTCTGATCCCATAAGAATTAAGGGTTTATATCTATCTCTTTTTTTAAATTTGTAAATAACATTTGAAAATTTTGGGAAGCATCCAATCGCAGGTAATGTGTCAGTTGGGAAGATTATAGGTAAACCACTTTTAAGGGTCTTTAAAGCTGATTTGCAGTCTACTAAATTCATTTAGATTATGAACCTGTAATATTTTATTTATATCTTCCCAATAGTAAACCTACCAATACCTGAAAGATCATTCACAATTTCTATTGATGTAAATTTATTTTTAATAAGAAGTTGTTTTACTGTTTCGCCTTGATCAAAATGATTCTCCAAAATTAGCCAGCCCTTCTCTTTTAAAAATAATGGTGCTTTTTGTATTATTTCCCTAATGTGTTTTAAACCATCTTCGCCGCCAAATAAGGCAACTTTAGGTTCAAAATTTTTAACTTCTTTGGGTAATTTTTCATAAGTATCTTTAGGAATATATGGCGGGTTTGAAATAGCGAGGTCTAATTTTCCTTTAAAACTTTCAAGAGGTGACCACCAATTTCCACAATAAAATTTCAAATTTGATTGTTTAGAGGAATTTAAATAATTTTTAGTAGCTATTTCTAATGCATCTTGATCTATATCAGTTGCGACTCCCTCGCTAAATGGATAAGCCAATGCCAAAGCAATACTTATAGCTCCTGATCCGGTTCCTAATTCAGCAAAAATTAATTTATCTGACTTCTTTTTAAATAAATTACAGACTATATCAATTATTAGCTCTGTTTCTGGTCTAGGAATGAGTACTTTGTTTGAAACTTTTAATTTTAAGTCTCTCCAAAAAGTTATTCCACAAAGATATTGAATTGGGCAAGATTTTAATAAATGTTCGTTCCAAATGGACTCTAAAAATTCTAAATCTTGTTTTAAATGTAAGTTTCCTTCGGGATTTATACTTATCAGTTGTAGATCACTAGTCGATATACCACCTATACAATCAAGTAAAACAGCAAAAGATTGTTGATCTCCTCCCTTAGAAAGTTGCTTTTTTTTCCAAATTGAGAATTCTTCTACAGAAATTCTGAGCATTTATTGAAGAATTAGCGTTTTGGGCCAAGCCTACCTTTACTAGAGTCAGAATAGAAACTTGATTTTTCTCCATCTTGAGTAGAAATAAATAAACCTATAAGGAATATTGTTGGCACCCCTACAAATAAAAGACTAGCTACAAATCCAAAGTTAGTTGTTTCCATTTAATTTAGTAGTTCTATATTAGGTAATAAGACTATAGACATATAACTTAGAATAAAGTGGAAAAATAAACAAATTTTATAAACTGATTAACAGTCTTAAACAATTTAGCGAGGTAATTTTTTATTTTCACTAATTTTTTTTAGTTCTTCCAAATTTGAGGGAGGGGATTGTGGTTTTGTTAAAATTACTGTAGAGGATTTTATCAATGCTTGGCATGCAAGTCGCCAATTATCTGGTCGATTTTTGAGTTTTTCTTCTTCAACAGATGTGAGAGGGCTCAAAGAATTTTTGTTTCCACCTTCAACTGA
This sequence comes from uncultured Prochlorococcus sp., assembly GCF_902522795.1. Classification (GTDB taxonomy): domain Bacteria; phylum Cyanobacteriota; class Cyanobacteriia; order PCC-6307; family Cyanobiaceae; genus Prochlorococcus_A. Next base: position 24,528 of record NZ_CABYWZ010000011.1, on the reverse strand, counting down.
AATAAAACAAGTACTGCATTGTCCTACCCCTCCGCAATTTCCTAAAATACCTTTTAATCCATAAAGTTGTAAGTTTTCCTTCATTACCAATTCCCTTAAATTTTCACCAGGATTACATTGGACCTCTAAATCCTCACGGATAAATCTGATAGTTGCCATTTTTGTTAGTTATTTTTCTTATTTTGGCGTTTTACTTTGAGAATTGTGACCAAAATATTAACAATTTTTAGCTAAAAATTCCTTGTAAATTCTGTCCTGCAGGTTGATTTGCCCAATTTTTCCAAGAAAATAAATTTATTTACAAAAATCCCTCAAAGACTAAAAAACCCTTACTATCGTGATGTTTAGCTGTTTATTCAGCATAGTTACTAGAAATTAACCGATGGGATTGCCTTGGTATCGAGTTCACACGGTAGTTATTAACGACCCAGGTCGACTACTCGCTGTGCATCTTATGCATACTGCATTATTAGCCGGCTGGGCCGGTTCTATGGCTCTTTATGAATTAGCCATTTTTGATCCTTCTGATGCTGTTCTCAATCCAATGTGGAGACAGGGGATGTACGTTATGCCTTTCATGGCAAGACTTGGTATCACAAGTAGTTGGAATGGATGGGATATTACAGGTGCTACAGGCGTTGATCCTGGATTCTGGAGTTTTGAAGGTGTTGCAGCAGCACACATAGTTTTCAGTGGACTATTGATGTTGGCTTCCATTTGGCACTGGACGTATTGGGATTTGGATCTATGGGAAGATTCAAGAACTGGTGAGCCTGCTCTTGATCTGCCAAGAATATTTGGAATTCACCTTCTCCTAGCTGGACTTACATGCTTTGGTTTTGGAGCTTTTCATTGCGCAAACGTGGGGATTTGGGTTTCAGATCCTTATGGTTTAACTGGTCATGTAGAGCCAGTAGCCCCTTCCTGGGGAGTAGAAGGATTCAACCCCTTTAATCCTGGAGGAATTGTTGCAAATCATATTGCTGCCGGACTTATGGGGATTATTGGGGGGATTTTTCACATTACAAATAGACCGGGAGAAAGACTTTATAGAGCATTAAAGCTTGGAAGTCTTGAAGGAGTTCTAGCTAGTGCATTAGCTGCTGTTTTATTTGTTTCTTTTGTTGTTGCAGGAACAATGTGGTACGGTTCAGCGACAACACCAGTCGAATTATTTGGTCCTACCAGATATCAATGGGATTCAGGATATTTCAAAACTGAAATCAATAGAAGGGTTCAAGCTGCTATCGATGATGGTGCAACTAAAGAAGAGGCATATGCATCGATTCCAGAGAAACTAGCCTTCTACGATTATGTTGGTAATAGTCCTGCAAAAGGTGGTCTTTTCAGAGTTGGAGCTCTTGTTAATGGTGATGGTTTACCAACTGGTTGGCAAGGTCATATTGCTTTTCAAGACAAAGAAGGTAACGAATTAGAAGTTAGAAGAATACCTAATTTCTTTGAAAACTTTCCTGTTATCCTTGAAGACAAAGAAGGCAATGTAAGAGCAGATATTCCATTTAGAAGAGCTGAAGCAAAGTATTCATTTGAACAAACTGGAATTACCGCAACTATCTATGGAGGAGATCTTAATGGTCAAACATTTACTGATCCTGCAGTAGTTAAAAGATTAGCTAGAAAGGCCCAACTTGGAGAAGCCTTCAAGTTTGACAGAGAGACTTATAAATCTGACGGTGTATTCCGAAGCTCACCAAGAGCGTGGTTTACATATGCACATTTGTGTTTTGGATTGTTATTCTTGTTTGGCCACTGGTGGCATGCTTCAAGAACTCTTTACAGAAATTCCTTTGCTGGTATTGATGCTGAGATTGGAGACCAAGTTGAATTTGGTTTATTCAAGAAGCTTGGTGACGAAACCACAAGAAGAATCCCAGGAAGGGTTTAAACTAAACTTTATTACTTAATCTTATGGAAGCTTTTGCCTACGTTCTTATTCTAACTCTTGCAGTTGTTACCTTATTCTTTGCTGTCGCCTTTAGAGACCCACCTAAATTTGATAGAAAATGAACTAAGAAAAAAACCTCTTTAACAAGAGGTTTTTTTTTACTTTTCATAATTAAGAATTTACTCTACTATTAGAGTTGAAGTGCAGCTTATTTCACCACATGCAGTGTCCAACCTGTCAAAACACAGATAGCAGAGTTTTGGAATCAAGATCTGCTGATAGTGGTAAAAGTGTTCGAAGAAGAAGGGAGTGCTTAAATTGTAGCTTTAGATTTACAACTTACGAAAGAGTGGAATCAATGCCCGTTTCAGTTATAAAAAAAGATGGTGGCAGAGAATTATTTGATAAACAAAAACTATTTACTGGTATATCAAGAGCTTGCGAAAAGACTAACTTCAGTAGTGAAGCAATTATGAATTTCGTAGATGGAATTGAATCGCAAATCCTTCAAAACTCCAATAAAGATATTAAGTCTTCAAATATCGGAGAATTAATACTTAAAAATCTTAGGAAAGAAAACGAAGTCGCTTATATAAGATACGCCTCAGTTTACAGAAAATTTAATGGAGTAAAAGATTTTATTTCTACTCTTGAATCTTTGAAGGGAAGTTCTAAAAACCAATTAGCTTCAATTTCATAAAATAAAGCATCTTAAAGTGTAGAATACATATCACAAATGTTTTTGCTATTGGTTTGCAGGCTAGTAGCATTCCTTTCTAACTACCTTAGGTAGTCTGCAATACAACAAATGAACGAAAATTCTTCCCAAACCATTAAAGAACTTTCTGAGGATCAAGAAATTAAAAATTCGTCTGAGTTAGACAATGATTCAGAATCCCAAAATGAGGAAGATTTATCATTCGAGAAGAGCGATATCCCTTCAGCAGATTCTTCCTCTAGTAGAACAAATACGGATTTTGAGAACGCAGGATTCACACAAGAAGAATTTGCATCACTTTTGGGTAAGTATGACTATAACTTTAAGCCTGGCGACCTAGTTAAAGGTACCGTTTTTGCTCTGGAACCGAAAGGGGCCATGATAGATATAGGGGCAAAAACAGCTGCTTTTATGCCTGTTCAGGAGGTCTCAATAAATAGAGTAGAAGGACTTAACGATGTTTTACAACCTTCAGAAAGTAGAGAATTTTTCATAATGAGCGAAGAAAATGAAGATGGCCAATTAGCCCTCTCCATTAGAAGAATTGAATATCAAAGAGCATGGGAAAGGGTAAGACAACTCCAAAAAGAAGATGCAACTATATATTCTGAAGTTTTTGCAACAAACAGAGGAGGAGCTCTTGTTAGGGTAGAAGGATTGAGAGGTTTTATTCCAGGCTCTCATATAAGTGCTCGAAAAATTAAAGATGACTTAGAAGGTGAATACTTACCATTAAAATTTCTCGAAGTTGATGAAGAGAGAAATAGATTAGTACTAAGTCATAGACGAGCTTTGGTTGAGAAAAAGATGAACCGACTTGAGGTAGGCGAAGTTGTTGTTGGTTCTGTAAAAGGTATTAAACCTTATGGAGCCTTTATTGATATTGGTGGAGTTAGTGGACTATTGCACATTTCTGAGATTAGTCATGAACATATTGAGACTCCTCATAATGTTTTAAATGTGAATGACCAAATGAAAGTGATGATAATTGACCTTGATTCAGAAAGAGGACGAATTTCATTATCTACCAAAGCACTTGAACCTGAACCAGGAGATATGCTAACTGACCCTCAAAAAGTTTTTAGTAAAGCTGAAGAAATGGCTGCAAAATACAAACAAATGCTATTTGAACAAACTGACGATAACGAAGAAATTCCCACATCATCAGCTGAAACTATATAACTTCAATTATTTATTTTGTCCACGAAATATCGGAATTTAAGCCTCATTAGTCTTATACAGGTATTTTTTAATTTACAATAATTGATTTGTAACGATAATCTAATTTAGGATATTGCCTAATTCCAAAACTATTTGTTAATGAGTGATTTCATTTTCACTTCAGAATCCGTAACTGAAGGTCATCCTGACAAAATATGTGATCAAATTAGTGACGCTGTTTTAGATGCTTTATTGACAGAAGATCCAGAAAGCAGAGTGGCATGCGAAACTGTTGTTAATACGGGTCTTTGTTTACTTACTGGAGAAATAACTTCAAAAGCAAAAGTCGATTATATAAAACTTGTTAGAAATGTAATCAAAGAAATTGGATATGAAGGCGGTAGAGCAGGTGGTTTTGACGCAAATAGTTGTGCAGTTTTAGTAGCACTTGACGAGCAATCACCAGATATTTCTCAAGGTGTAAACGAAGCAGATGATGTTGATGATGATTTGGAAGATAACACCGGAGCTGGCGACCAAGGCATAATGTTCGGCTATGCATGCGATGAGACGCCTGAATTAATGCCCTTACCGATTAGCTTGGCTCATAGATTAGCCATTCAACTTGCTAAGGTAAGACATGAAAAAGTCCTTGAGTATCTACTCCCTGATGGTAAAACTCAAGTAAGCATTGATTACGAAAAAGGTCTACCAGTCTCTATTAATACAATCTTAATTTCAACTCAACATAATCCTGAGATAGATGGGATAACAAATGATGAAGAAATTCGTCAAAGAATTAAAGAGGATTTATGGAAGCATGTTGTAATTCCTGCTACTGAAGATTTAGAAATCAAACCAAACATTATCAAAACAAGATTTCTAGTAAATCCCACGGGAAAATTTGTGGTAGGCGGGCCTCAAGGTGATGCGGGGCTCACTGGTAGAAAAATTATTGTAGATACTTATGGTGGATATGCAAGACACGGAGGAGGGGCATTCTCCGGTAAAGATCCTACAAAAGTAGATAGATCAGCCGCCTATGCCGCACGTTATGTAGCTAAAAGCATAGTTAAGGCGAAATTGGCAAAAAAAGCAGAAGTACAATTAAGTTATGCAATTGGAGTAGCAAAACCAATTTCCATTCTCGTGGAAACTTTTGATACAGGTGTTATTTCACAAGCTAATTTGACTGAGCTAATTAAAGAGCACTTTGATTTAAGACCTGCAGCAATAATAAAAGAATTTAACTTAAGAAATCTACCCAAAAAAATGGGAGGCAAATTTTTTAGAAAGACTGCATCCTATGGACATTTTGGCAGAAGAGATCTTGTACTCCCTTGGGAAAATGTAGAAGAAAAAGCAGCCCAATTAGCAGAGGCTTCCAAAATCTTTTTATAAATTATTTTTCTATGCCTGATAATTTTTATGGAGGGTTAGATTTTGGAACCAGTGGTGCAAGAATATCAATAATTAATCTTCATAAAAAATTAGTATATTCAAATTCAGTACCTTATTTATTCAGCTTTAAAAATCCAAATTCTTGGATAAATTCTTGTGAAAATCTTTTAGTTAGTTTACCCATTGAGATAAAAATTAATCTTAATAAATTGGCTATCTCCGGCACCTCAGGAACTTTAACACCATGCGATTTACAAGGAGAGCCGATAGGAGAAGCGATACCTTATTACCAAGCATGTAATGAACATAAGATCCTTATTGAATCCTTAGCTTGTGGAGAAGATTATCTGCAAACTCCATACAGTAGTCTTGCTAAAGCATTAAAACTGATAGATAAATATGGGACAAATATACTTTTACGACATCAATCTGATTGGATCACTGGTTGGTTTTTAAAAGATTGGACTCATGGAGAAGAAGGTAATAATCTCAAACTTGGTTGGGATCTAGAAAAAGAATCATGGCCAAAAAGTTATCTCAATACTTCATGGCAAAAATGCCTACCTCAAATAGTAAAAAGTGGGAAAATTATTGGACAAGTGAATTTTGATTTAGCAGAGAGGTTTAACTTGAATAAGAAATTAATATTAATCTCAGGCACCACTGATTCTAATGCAAGTGTAATAGCTGCAGGTTTAGGTAAAGAAGATGGTCTCACAGTTTTAGGAACAACTATTGTAGTTAAGAAAATTATTGATGAACCTATAAAAAAACAAGGCATTACAAACCATAGAGTAAACGGCCATTGGATATGTGGAGGAGCATCAAACGCAGGATGCGGTATCTTATCTCAGTTATTCTCTGATTTAGAAATAAAGGAACTCAGTCGACAAATAAATCCATCGAAAAACACTTCTTTAAATCTTTTACCTCTTAATAGTAAAGGAGAGAGATTTCCTTTTAATAATGCTAATTTAGAGCCAATACTTGGTCCAAGGCCTGTAAGCGACGCACTTTATTTACATTCATTATTCGAGGGGCTAGCCAAGATCGAATTGAAAGGCTGGGAAAAACTAGGCGAACTAACAGGTTCACTTCCAAAAAAAATTATTACTATTGGTGGAGGTTCAAAAAACCCTCAGTGGAGAAAAATAAGAGAAAAAATTATTAATATACCAATAGTTTCATGTAAAAAAACTACTTCCTTTGGTACTGCCTTATTAGCGATTAACTCAAAATAAAAGTTTTTTTTTGGATATTTGATGAAGATATAAAATTTTTAATTAAAAGGGTTTCACAAACTACACATCTTAATTTAAAGTATATAGGTTAGAGCCGGGATAGCTCAGTTGGTAGAGCAGGCGACTGAAAATCGCCGTGTCCCCAGTTCAAATCTGGGTCCTGGCACCTTTAAAACCTCTTCGATGAAGGGGTTTTATATTTTCTAAAAAAGTAGCAACTAATTTTTATTTTATTTATAGTATTTAAAATTTATTAATTTTCTACCCTGCAAACTTGACCAATAACACCCAAAATCAATTCATCTCCATTTGGATCTTGCCAATCAGCTAAATCATTAAAATTACTATTTACTTCATCTACAGAGACATCAACGTCTCTAAATGATTTTTCAAAACAATTTATATCCATTGTATAGAGAATATCCTTAGTAATTTCACTTTTTGTTTTGGGAATATATTTACTCAATACTCTCACAGAACCATCCTCATTCCTTTTAATACTTTTTCTATCCCATAACTGCTCTCCATATTCACTTTTAGGGACTCCAACCCATTCATGGGGCAAAGCATTCGCTTGTTTTATAAAAATAAAAATTGGAACGATTATCGAAAGGAGTAAACCAATGCTACTTCTAATAAATGTTGAACTATCTTTATTCTTAGAATCAACCATGAATACTTCTGCAATACAAAAATCTTTTATCTAGAGTAAATAAAGGATAAAAATTTGTAAAAATTTTTATTGATTAGTATTTCTATTATAGATACAATCAAATATTAAATTAAAACTTACTTCCAATAAGTTAATTAGAAAAATAATGAATAAATTACAAAAATTTCTCTCAGTAGTTTTTTTTATAGCAATATTCGTTGTATTGATTTACTTAATCCAAAATTATGGGATTGAACCTCTTAGAAACAAAATAGAAAGTATGGGAATTTGGGCTCCTTTTGGAATATTCATACTTAGAGGAGTAAGTATTATTTTACCAGCTCTTCCGAGTTCAGCCTATTCTCTACTAGCCGGTTCATTACTAGGATTTCAAAAAGGTTACATTACAATAATCTTTTCTGATATTGTTTTTTGCCAAGCTGCTTTCTTTATTGCAAGAAATTATGGTCGGGTTCCTGTACGCAATTTAGTTGGCCCGAAAGCAATGAAAAAGATTGAAAGTTTTAATCAGAACCAACTAGAAGAAAATTTCTTTCTTATGACTGGTTTACTAATGACTGGCCTTTTCGATTTTCTAAGCTACGCAATTGGTATTGGAGGTACTCGTTGGAAAATATTTACTCCAGCATTATTAATAAGTCTTCTAATCAGTGACTCTATACTTGTAGCAGTAGGAGCTGGAGTTAGCCAGGGAGCAGGATTATTTTTAGGAATTGCTTTATTGGGAATGTTTGCTTTAGCGACTCTTTCTGGATTAGCAAAAAATAAAATACATAAATAACAAAACAGTAAAAATTCTGTCTTAAAGAAGAGAGATATGACATTTCTGCAAACAAGAACTATATGAATAAGAATTCATGCAAGAATGGATATCGATTAATTCTTTAAAGCTCTTAGATGAAACCATTTAGACCAACTTCATATGATCGCCCTAGAGAACAAATATCAACCACACCTTCTGGATTAAAAGTTACTTCTGCAAAGAGATTAATGGTGGATTCAATGGTACGAATGATTCAAAAAGCAGAAAATCATTCTGTAGAAGATAAACTTGACGAAGAATCTAACAACAATTAATCAATTTATTGATAAAAGTATAGGAGAGTGGAAATCGATAAGAAGCACTCATACTTTAGCTTTTCAGGAATTTGAAAACTCAATTAGTAAAATATATATAAAACATATCAATCCGAAAAATAAAAAAGTTGTTGAAATTTTTAAAAATTACAAACTAAGTTTAAACCTAGAGAGCATAGCCATTTATATAAGATGGCAAGCTATTAGTGATTGGGAAGATGATGATATGAGTGAGGGAGATGAAACAATTTTGATATTTTTACCCAAGGATCAAAACTCAGGAATTGTTTTACGAAATAAAGGTTATACAGAATCTTTTATTTCATCATCAAATTATTTCGTTGATGAACAAAATAATTTACACATTAAAACTTTTTACAAATCAACAATTTCTGAAGAAAGAATTTCCTTTTTATCCACTCACATAAGATCCAGATTTTCTACTATTAGAAATCTTGAAAATAACTCAGTAATACAGACTTCCCATACTTCTGAAATAAGAAATTTAGCTAATTTAAAAGATTAATTATCCTTTCAAATTGAAACTCTGTTTCAGAAATTAAATCAGGAAGAAAGCCTTTGTTTCCCTGCATATTATTAACTGTAGAATTTAAATCAGAAATTGTTGCATCTCGCATCAATTCAATAACCCTTCTTGCATTTCTTAAAGGCACACCAAGAGCAAGATATGTATTTTTAAGATCCTTCAAACAACTTTTTTCTAAAACAGATTCGTCATTAGAAATTAAAAGATAAGCAACAATCCTTAAGATTATTTCTCCATCTCTTAAACAAACGGACATCTTGTTAGTTGTATTTAAAGATATTTTTGAATTAACTGAATCTTGATTTTCGCAAATCATCGCTGTTACAGCATCTGCTGCAATTGCATGCGAATTATTTGTTATTGAGGTTATTGAATCTAATCTTGAGTTTGCAGTATTAATAAATTCTTTTATATTACTTAAATCATTTAATTTCATATCAGCGGACATTAGTAGATTATTCTTTGAAACAGACATTCCTGAAGAAAAAATTTAAAATTCGATTCTTAGAATAGTACAAAGCTAGTAAAAAAAATACAAATTCAAAATTAACGCAACGCTTCTTAATTAATAACTTTATTCCAAAGTGTTAGTTGAAATAATTCAAATAAAATATTTTTTTCCGCTAACATAAAATTACGTTTTAAAAAAGTTTTGGATCAACAGGATTTAAAATTATCAAAGAAACTTATTTCCTCATATAAAAAGAGATTGGAAAAAGAAATTCTTGACCGCAGTATTAAATTAAGGATGCCTCAAAATAAATTTGAAGAAATAATTAATAACAATAATGAACTTATAAATTTAAAAAAAGCGTTAGAAGACCTAGAAACGGAATCTGAACCTCATAGTAAAGTTTAATTTTTGAAAAACCCTTCCAAAAGTGTCTCAAAACAATTTTCTTTTTAAATCATTAAATAATGAGCAACTCCTAGCAGTAAAACATGTTTATGGGCCATTATTAGTTGTAGCAGGTGCAGGTAGCGGAAAAACTAAGGCTCTTACACACAGAATTGCAAATCTTATTGAAAATAACTCTATAGATCCCTATAACATTCTCGCAGTCACTTTTACTAACAAAGCTGCTAAAGAAATGAAAGCAAGATTAGAGGTTCTTCTAGCCCAAGAACTAGCTTTAAATCAATTTGGGCAGCCTTGGACAACTCTTAAAGAGATTGATCAAAATCAGTTAAGAACAAACGTTCACCAAGAGAGGCTTCAGAACCTTTGGATCGGTACTTTCCATTCTTTATTTTCAAGACTTCTGAGATACGATATTGAAAAATATACTGATCCAGAAGGGCTAAAATGGACAAGGCAATTTTCAATTTATGATGAAACAGACTCTCAAACATTAGTAAAAGAAATTATCAGTCAAGATATGAATCTTGACCCTAAAAGATACGATCCCAAAAAGATTAAAAGATTAATAAGTAACGCTAAAAATCAATGTCTAACTTCGAATGATCTTTTAGAAAAAGCAGATAATAATTTTGATAAAACAGTTGCTGAAGCATACAAGAGATATAGAATTTCGCTTTCAAAAAATAATTCTTTAGACTTTGATGATCTTCTACTTTTGCCTGTTTTCTTATTGAGGCAAAATGATATTGTCAGAGATTACTGGCACAAAAGATTTAAACATATTTTGGTTGACGAATATCAAGATACAAATAGAACACAATATGAACTTATAAAGTTAATTACTGCTGGAAATACTGAACCAAAAAAATTCTTTAGTTGGGAAGATAGGTCAATTTTTGTAGTAGGAGATGCTGATCAAAGTATTTATAGCTTCAGAGCAGCTGACTTCAGAATTTTAATTGGCTTTCAAGAAGATTTTAAAACTTCAATCAATGACGATACAAAATCATCTTTAATTAAATTAGAAGAAAATTATAGGTCATCTTCTAATATCCTTGATGCTGCAAACTCACTAATTGAAAACAACTCTGAAAGAATTGACAAAGTTTTAAAGGCTACTAAAGAAAAAGGGGAACTTCTAACGTTACTCAGCTGTGACGATGAAATTTCCGAGGCAGAAGCAATTACCAATAAAATAAAATCACTCAATAACCATAATCGAAACCCAATTTGGAAAAATTTTGCAATTTTATATCGAACTAGAGCTCAGTCAAGAGTATTAGAAGAGTCTCTTGTAAGGTGGCGCATTCCTTATACAATTTTTGGAGGATTACGTTTTTATGATAGAAGAGAAATTAAAGATGCAATAGCGTATTTGAAAGTTCTGGTTAATTCCTCAGATAACGTTAGTCTTTTACGAATCATAAATGTTCCTAGAAGAGGGATTGGTAAGACTACTATTCAAAAACTTAATGAACTATCTAATAGGTTAAATATCCCATTATGGGAGGTTCTAAATGATAAGCAAAGTCTTGAAGAAACAATAGGCCGATCATCAAAAGGAATTAATAAATTTACTGAAGTTATGAATGATCTACTTTGTTATCTTGAAAATTCAGGACCTGCTCAACTATTGCAACTTATCTTAGAAAAAAGTGGTTATTTAAGTGACTTGCTCTCTAGTGGGACTGAAGAATCTGAAGATAGAAAAAATAACTTACAAGAACTAATTAATGCAGCTATTCAATATGAAGAAGAAACAGAAAGTGGAGATGTAGAGGGATTTCTTTCTACAGCAGCCTTAACAACTGATAATGATACGAAGAAAAATAATCCCAACTCTGTTACTCTCATGACTCTACATAATAGTAAAGGTTTAGAATTTCAAAATGTTTTTATCACTGGACTAGAACAAGGTCTCTTCCCTAGCCATAGATCAATAGATACTCCTTCACTTCTTGAAGAGGAAAGAAGATTATGTTATGTAGGTATTACTAGAGCTAAAGAAAGAGTTTTCTTAAGTCATGCCAGAGAAAGAAGATTATGGGGTGGAATGCGTGAAGTAACAATTCCTTCAATATTTCTCTCAGAAATACCTGAAGATTTAATGGATGGCGAATTACCACAAACTGGTGGAGCTTCAATTAGAAGAGATTGGCATCTTGATCGTTTAACTAGAGTTGATCGAAACAATCCAAATGAATTTGTTAACAAGCCAATAAATGCAGTAAGGAAATTATATTCAGGTCCCAGTAAAGGGAAAAGCTGGATAGTTGGAGATAAGCTTATTCACTCAAAGTTTGGAAAAGGTGAAATCATACATATTTTTGGGAGTGGGGAAAAAATATCTTTAGCAGTAAAATTTGGTGATAAAGGAAGTAAAATTCTAGATCCCAGATTAGCTCCAATTCGTTATGTAAGTTAAAACTCATGAACGATATCTCTGATTACATCCAAGGGGAATTAATCAAAACTCCATTTAATCTATATAACCTAATTGCTAAATACATAGAATTAAATAACAAAACTAAAGTAGCTTTTGTTGGCGGTTATTTAAGAGATTTATTAATTAGTAAATTCCACAAAAAATCGTTTTCTAAACCTGTAGATATTGATCTTGTTATTGAAGGATCCTCTATTTCTCTTGCAAAATTTATAAAAAAAAATATTGTAAATGTAGATTTATGTTTAATAAAGGAATTTAATTTATACAACACTGTAGAAATAAATATTAATGACTATAAAATTGATATTGCTTGTGCAAGAAAAGAAATCTATTCTGCTCCAGGCTTAAATCCCACAGTAAATAAAAGTACTATTGAGGAGGATCTTAAGAGGAGAGATTTCACTGTAAATTCCATAGCCTTCGAGGTCTCGACAAGGAAAATCTATGATCTATATGGAGGAATTTCTGATATTAAAAGTAAAAGATTGAACTTACTTCACAGTAAAAGTATTTCAGATGATCCTAGTAGAATAATTAGATGTGCAAAATATGCTTCAAGGTTAGATTTTAATATTTCAAATAATTCCCTTAAACAATCTCAAGAAACAGTTAGACAATGGCCATGGAAAACTTCAGAAACTAATCAGAAAATGATTTACCCTCCTGGACTAGGCATACGAATAAGGATGGAACTCGCTGAAATATGCAAACACGATAATTTGACTAATGTAATTTCGATAATTAATAAATGGGAAATTATCTCAATCTTAAATGAAAATATTAAAGTCGATAAAAGGTTTTTAAGAGGACTAAATTGGATTAAGAAGTTAAAGGGAAATCATATGCTTTACTTATTAAAAGATTCAGAAGATTTAGAAAAAGCATGTCAAAGATTTTTGGTAAATAATAGTGAGATAAAAATATTAGAAGATTATTTAAATATCAAAAAGATATTAAATACAAACCAAAAAAAATTCAATCATTTTTCTCCATCAAGTTGGACAGAATTTATTGAGGACAGAAACCTTAATGATGAGACAGTCAAATTATTAATTTGTGATGGAGGACCATACTGGCGTAAATTATTTAGGTGGTTATTTATTTACAAATTCATAAAATCAAAAAAAGATGGGAAAACATTAAAACAAGAAGGTTGGTACCCAGGGAAGGGGATGGGAAAGGAAATCAAAAGATTAAGATATTTGGAAATTGACAAATTAAATAGAAATTAATTACATTTTTACAACTTCTCCAACCTTGTACCATTTATCATTAAGAACATTTTCATATTTACGATTGCAACTAATCAACAAGGGGCCGCATGTTTGAGGATCTAATAATAATGATATTCTCTCGTTAAAAGTCTCTTGATCTAATGAATTTTCGTTTAAAAAATTAATTATTCTTTTTTGCTTATTTACTTTATAAATTTTGTCAAAAATTTCTTTATTAGATTCAAAGAAAGTACTTCTAACATCTTTTCTTATTAAATCAAATACTCCAGGATAAGCTTTAAATGCAAATAAATCTAATAAAACTTTTAGTGGCTCAAGATTATTGCTTTGCCTATATAAATTAGATGATTCAACCATTTCTTTAAGATGTCCAATAAATCCATATCCAGTAATGTCGGTCGCAGCATTGACTAATGATTCTTTAGATTGATTTTGAAAAAGATAAATTTCATCAATCAAATATTGCTGACTCTTTATTAAATTCTGAAATACTTCAGAAGAACTACCTAGCATATTAATATTTTGCATTTGACCGGCAAAGTAAATCCCAACGCCTAGAGGTCTAGACATCATAAGAATATCTCCAATGTTCATTCCAGATTTAAGCCATGGTTTTGCTCCATTTTTTAATAAACCTTGAACTGTTAAAGAAATATCTATTCCTAATGAATAAGGTTTATTTACTAAACTTCTTGCCTCGAAAGTATGGCCTCCAAGTAATTCACCTCCATGATCCTCAACTGTTGATTTAATACCTTGAAGTGATTGGGAAAAGAGGTAACTCTGAAATTCCCTTTCAACTTTTGGTAATGAAATTAAAGCCTGCGCGGACGAAAGTTTTGCTCCACATGCCCACAAATCTGAGCAAGCATGCAAAGTAGTAATTTTTGCATTAAGCCAAGGATCACTTACCAAAGAAGGAAATCCATCTACACTTTGCAAGATTATATCTTGACCATTTTTATATATCTCAGCTGAATCTTCAGGTGATGAGGCAAAAGAATTTAAATTAGAATTTATTAATGATTTATTCAAAACAAACTGAGGAATTTTAGCTGCACATCCTCTACAATCATTCGATGTAAAATTTTTTTCTCTACTTTTCATAATTAGCCTTTTTGATCTGAACTTATTAATAAAGTTGAGATCAATTTTATGCTTTAAAATCCAAAAAATAAAAGAAGGGCCGAAAACAAAATTGCGATAAATAGCAAAAGCCTTTGGATGATGGCTTGGAAATATATTTACTATTTGCAATCCGATCTTTTGAGGTAACCACTTTTTTAACGATCTCCCTTCTATATCTTTTTTTAAATTTTTTAATAATGTATTTACAACTTTTACTGCAAAAACTCCCGATGCTGGTCTATTTGCTGAACCTACAACTGCGCAATCACCAACAGCAAAGATTCCAGAGAAACTTTTTATCTGTAAATTCTGATTTGTAATTATTCTGCCATAAGAATCCGAATCTAATAATTTTTTTTGTGCCCATAACGGAGATGTATTTCCAGTACATAAAAGAATCTTGCCATAATCAAAATTAAGTTTTTCAACTAAATCAATATTGGAATTCCGTAAACTTTTTAGAATTGCATTATTAATTTTTCTTAAATCACATAATAGTTTTAAAGGTCTATCTCCCCATCTTTTTCTCAAAGCATAAGATACTTCAATTGCAGCAAGTCCACTTCCAACAATCACAAATGGAAGTTCATTAACTGAATCAAAAATGTCCTCTTTTAGTATTGAGTCATAAGACCTTAAAAAAGGTTTAATTGAAAAAGCATTTCGATTTTTAACTAATGATTCAAATTCTTTTGGAATTATTGTTTGACTTCCATAATTAAGCACCAACTTCGAATAATTAACTGAAGGTCTATTACTTAAAACAATTTTCTTTAACTTGAAATCAATATCCTTTACTTCTTCTTCTACAAAAGATACTTTTGCATTTTTTGCTAAAGATTTTATATCTATTAAACTCTCCTCTAAAGAAATTGATTTTGAAAGCACCGATGGGAACATCGCGGAATAAACCAAATGAGAATCTCTAGATATAATTGAAACAGGAATATCTGGCATTAATTTAGGACACATTTGCCATTTCTTCATTAGAAGAACGTTTGTGTGACCTCCTCCAATTAGTACTAGATGATTAAAAGTCATTTACATCACCATGAATAAAGAACATTTATTACCAATTGAAAAATCAAGATTAGGAGTAATTGGTGGGAGTGGGTTTTATTCAATGGATCAAATAGAGTTCTTAAGAGAAATAGAAATCAATACTCCCTATGGTAAACCGTCTGATTCAATAAGAGTATACAATCTTGGAAATCTTGAGATAGCATTCATTCCTAGACATGGCAGAACACATAGATTAAATCCTTCTGAAATTCCTTATAAAGCAAATATTTGGGCTTTAAGATCAATAGGAGTAAGATGGATTATTGCTCCATCAGCAGTTGGTTCATTACAAGAACAGATAAGGCCACTTGATATTGTCGTGCCAGATCAATTTATAGACAGGACAAAAAATAGACCAGCAACATTCTTTAATGAGGGAGCTGTAGCACATGTAACTATGGGAGATCCCTTCTGTACAAATTTATGCCGAATATTAAGTGAAATCGGAGAAAAAAATATCCCTGGCGGCAGACAATTGCATAGAGGGGGGACTTATCTAGCAATGGAAGGTCCCGCTTTTTCAACAAGAGCAGAATCTAAATTATATAGAAGTTGGGGATGTTCAATAATAGGAATGACAAACCACACAGAAGCAAGATTAGCTAAAGAGGCTGAAATAGCTTACTCATCATTATCTATGGTTACTGATTATGATTGCTGGCATCAAACTCATCAAGAAGTTTCTGTAGAAATGGTTTTGGATAATCTAAGGTCTAATACTGAAGTGGCTAATAAAATAATCTTCGAAGTAGCTAAATTAATTGAAAAAGAAAGACCAAAAAGTAAGTCTCATTTTTCATTAAAAGATGGATTGATAACCCAAAAAGAAAATATCCCAAGCTCTACAAAAGAAAAACTAGGGATATTTACTGATTCTTATTAGATTATTGGATTTTGGTGATTTACAGCTCTAGGTAAAGGATAATGTTAGCCTCCAGCTCCCACACCTTGGTAAGATCCATAGACAAAAATTCCTAAAACAAAGATTACTGCGATTCCACCTGCTGTAGCAACAAGCCAAAGAGGTAGAGTTCCCTCAGTCCATCTTCTTTCCCATGCTACTGCTGGTCTACCATCGGGAAGTCTATCTGGGATTCTTCCATCAGGTCCTTTTAATTTACTCATAATTTTAATTTAGTTGAAAAAGTAACTGGAAAATAAAATTCCCAAAACAAATACTGATAATAAGCCTAAATAAAGGCTTGTACGATTAAGTTCAACTGGAACTTTGTTAGGATTTTCGTTTACTTGCATGATGTTTAAATTTATCTGGCTACAAATTGCATAGCAGCAATTGAACCTAAAAAGAATACTGAAGGGATAGCTAAAGCGTGAACTGCTAACCATCTAACAGTAAATATAGGATAAACGCGGACTTCAACAGCCTGCATTGGAGCTTGAGAATTAGACATAGTTATTTTGTTCTTAAATCTAGTTGGGACTTAGCTTCAAATCTTTGTGTTACAACAGGAGCTTTTGCTTCAGAGGCCTGAAAATAACTATCCGGACGAGGAGTGCCGAATGCGTCGTAAGCTAAACCAGTGTATACGAACAAAAATCCTGCTATAAAAATAGCTGGTAATGTTACTGCATGAATAATCCAGTATCTAATACTGGTGATTATTTCGAAAAATGGGCGTTCACCCGTTGAACCTGCGGCCATAATCACATATGTTTACCATATGATCTTACAGTGTAAAATCATAAGTTCGCGAACAAATTAACAGCTTGGTTACAGACAGTTGCTAAATTTATCCAAAATTAAGCTTTTTTTTATTTTTTATCCAAAAATTTTAAGTTAACCGTTCCACTTTAGAACATAGCCACGCTCACCAAGTATGAATCCTTTTTGGTTATCTAAATTATCTTTATCGAGAAAAACTATCTTTATGTAATTAGTAGGCAATGCAGTAGCGATAGGATCTGAATTCCAAGTTTTACCTTGATCTTCACTTACTATTAAAGTTCCATTACCCCCACCAGCCCATATGTGACTGTTTGGGTCCCATCCCATATCAAGGTAATTATATCCATTCAGAATTGGAATAATAGGTTTGGTCCAACTTTCTAGGTCATTACTATCTTCATTAAACCTAATCTCCGCACCTCTAGAAAGCATCCATAAACTTCCTTCCGGGTTAAAACCAATGCTTTGAACTCTTTTACTACTTGCTCTTTGGTGAGCAATCCAAGTATTGCTATCACTATCAAGAGTAGAGAAGAAATTCCCAAGACTACTTACGCTCACATAGTCACCATTAGATGTTCTTCTTAAATCTCTTATGCCTCCCTGTTCCGAAGGGTCTGATACTTTTGCCTCCCATGTCTCACCGCTATTTGAGGTTTCATAAATTGCTGCAGAGGTTGTAGCCAATTGAGCAACTCCATCATCAATAGTAGTAACTAAAAAAGGCTGTCCAGGTAACTTACCAAGAGAAAGCCTTGTCCAATTTTGACCTTCATCGACAGTATGCATTACTAGAGAGGGCTGTCCTATTAACCAACCTTCAGAGCCATTGAAGTCAATATCAAGAAGGCGAAAATTCTCTTCAGCAGTGATATCTAATGATCTTTTTTCCCATGTTTCACCACCATCAGTAGACTCCATAATCAATCTATTTGAACCTACTAAAAACCCATGATTATCATCTATAAAATCAACATCTAAAGCATTAGCTTGATCTTCAAGCTGAATTGTTTTCCAAGGACTGCTTTCATTCATCTTGACTCCTGTAGATGAACAACTGCTTAAAACAAAACAAATAACTACAGATAAAAGAAGATTTGGAATACTAGTAAAAACTTTTTTCATGGAATTACATTTTCATTTGTTTATATTAATGCAAAGAGTACAAAGAAAGGAACATAGCAGCAGCAAATGCCAACCCTCCAAAAATCAATATATTTTTTTGTCCAGGAGGTAAACTATTAAACCCAAATCCATAAACTAAATTCTCTTCAAATCCACTAGGTTTTGCTCTAGATCCAATATCCTTATAAAAATTTTTACCGGCTCGACAAACAGGGCAAGCAAAAGTATTCCCATCCAACTCTGAAAAAGGTGTATTTTTAGGTATGTTTAATTTTTTATTTCCTTCAGACGGATCATAAATGTATCCACAACTTCTACATTCGAATCTATTTTGTTCTAAATTAAGGGTAGGTTGTTCACCTTTTACTCCTGAGTAATTTTCAGAAGGTTTTTCTTTCTCAAAGTCTTCAACTATTTTGTTTTCCTCAGAGGCAGGTTGAATGTTTTCACTCACGGTTTATTATTGTTCTTTAAGAACTTTAAAAGATTTTGCTTAATTAAGCGACTTTTATTCAAAATTAATTTTTTAAGATGTTTTTATTAACTGGCTATGAATATTTTTTAGGTTTTCTTCTTATTGCCGCAGCTGTTCCAATATTAGCTCTAGTTACTAATCTCATCGTTGCACCAAAAGGCAGAACAGGGGAAAGAAAACTTACATATGAATCTGGAATGGAGCCTATAGGAGGAGCATGGATTCAATTTAATATTCGTTATTACATGTTTGCCTTGGTTTTCGTTATATTTGATGTTGAGACTGTTTTCCTTTATCCTTGGGCGGTTGCCTTTAATAGATTAGGCTTATTAGCTTTTATTGAGGCTTTAATTTTCATTGCAATACTTGTTATCGCTCTGGCATACGCATGGAGAAAAGGTGCTTTAGAATGGAGTTAAAAAATTGAATCCACAATTATCCCCAAAAGCAATAAGAGAAATCCGAGAAGGAACTTGCAATCCTCTTGGTGCACCCCAAGTTACTACAGATTTAAGCGAAAACATTATATTGACAAGTTTAGACGATCTTCATAATTGGGCTAGATTAAGCAGTCTTTGGCCTCTTTTGTATGGAACAGCTTGTTGTTTTATAGAATTTGCTGCCTTAATCGGATCTAGATTTGATTTTGATAGATTTGGCTTAGTACCTAGAAGCTCTCCAAGACAAGCAGATTTGTTAATAGTTGCAGGAACAGTAACGATGAAGATGGCTCCAGCCCTAGTTAGACTTTATGAACAAATGCCTGAACCAAAATATGTAATTGCTATGGGTGCTTGCACAATCACAGGAGGAATGTTCAGCGCAGATTCTACAACTGCTGTAAGAGGCGTTGATAAATTGATTCCAGTTGATTTATACCTTCCTGGATGCCCACCAAGACCAGAAGCAATTTTTGATGCCGTAATCAAATTAAGAAAAAAAGTTGGTAACGAATCAATCTTAGAACGCACAAAGACAGAGCAAACCCACAGATACATAACAACTGATCACGAAATGAATCTTGTTTTCTCAGAAAATAAAGGTGAATATCTAAACAAAACTTCAGCTAACGCCATTCCCTCCTCAAAAAGAGAAAAAATAACTGAACTCCCTGAGAAGAACGAAAAAACTGAAATTATTGATACTGTAGAAAATTAATGGAAAAAGACGGTTTAGCTAAATCCTCAGACACATCAATAGAAAAAGAAGGTTTTGTAAGCAAATCTCTGTCTAAAGATGGAATTGCAAATCAATCTTTACCTGATGATCACATAGGAATTGAAAACATTTCTGTTGAACCCAATAAATTATATGAAGCAGTATCTGCCTTAAGAAATTACGGTTTTAACTATCTCCAATGTCAAGGAGGATATGATGAAGGACCAGGCAAAAATCTTGTTAGTTTCTACCATTTTATAACTGTTGATGATTTACAAAGAATCGAAAAAATTAAAGAAGTCAGATTAAAAGTTTTTCTCAAAAGAGATTCTGATTTATCAATCCCTAGTTTGTATAAAATTTTCAAAGGAAGCGATTGGCAAGAAAGAGAAACATATGACATGTATGGTATAAATTTTATTGATCATCCAAATCCTAAAAGACTTTTAATGCCCGAAGACTGGAGAGGATGGCCATTAAGAAAAGATTATATTCAGCCAGATTTCTATGAACTTCAAGATGCTTATTAGTTTAATTTTTTTAATTTACGATATATAAACATTACTGCTCTTGAGAGTCTCCTTGGATCATGTCTAAGAGTTGGAGTTATTCTTTTTGAATACAATGGTGCTTGCAAAACATAATAACCCTCAGATAATAATTTTTCTTTATTACAAAGGACAGGCTCTGCCCCTCTACTTTCGTAGTAATCTACTAATGGAGACTTTTCAAATTGAATCTGAGATAAGATTGAATTAAATATTCGAGTATTAATTCCAAAATTTGATAATTGTTTTTCTATTGCTTTGATATGTTGATATACATCAAGTCCATCTGTTTCTCCTGGCTGAGTCATCAAATTACTTATGTAAATTTTGGGAGCATTACTTTGCAATAATGCATCTACTATCTCTGGTACTAAAAGATTAGGCAATAAAGAAGTGTAAAGACTACCTGGGCCAAGAACAATTAAATCAGCTTCTTTTATAGATTCAAGAGCACTCGGAAGAGCTGATGGATTTTCAGGTATGTAACCAATCCTTGAAATTAATTTTTTTGATTTGCTAATCTTGCTTTCACCAAAAATTTTTTCACCGTCCTCTAATTCGGCCCATAACATAACATCAATATTTGTTGCAGGTAAAACTTGACCTTGTACCGCCAGTACCTTACTAGAGGCTTGAACTGCTTTTTCTAAACTACCTGTAATTGTTGTTAAAGCTGACAAGAATAGATTTCCAAAACTATGACCTTCCAGACCACTTCCTTCCGAGAATCTATACTGAAATAATCTAGTTAATATAGGTTCTTCGTTTGATAAAGCTGCCAAACAATTTCTAATATCTCCTGGAGGTTGCACACCTAATTGTTTTCTGAGAATTCCACTACTTCCACCATCGTCAGATACAGTTACGATTGCCGTAATATTACTACTGTAATTTTTTAAGCCTTTTAGTAAGGTAGACAAGCCTGTACCTCCCCCAATTGCAACAATATTTGGGCCTCTGTTTAATTTACTTTTAACTCTTAATGCATCAACTAAAAAAGTATTTTTTTCTGGAACAAGGGCTTTTTGAATAGAGTTAATACTTCTATTTTGTCCAATACCGATTAATAATAATCCAACAACAAAAATCAATGGTCCAATTAATGAAACAGGCAAAATACTAGTTAAACCTGTCATTAACCAAAAAAAGATTTCAATAAGCCAATAGAGCGGTCTTAAATTTGTCCAAATTGCCAAGCCTAATAATATAGTCAAAAATCCCATCGCAGATGTAAACATCCACCTTTTTATTACCAACCCTGGCAAAAGCCAACTCAAAATTCTTAAAATCTTGTTCAAAAAGACAAAATTAGATTTTTTTAATTTTTTATAGGATCTTCTTACCCTTTTTTTACGCTTATCCATTAAAAAACCTCTTAAATTATTTTTCTCAAATTTAAAAATTATATAGAATCATTATAAATCAAGTTCATACATCCTTTTTTTATTTATAAAAATAGGCAAAATGAAATAATAGATTTTTTTATAAGTTTTGAAAAAATCAAAGCATACAGTTGAAACAAAAAACCTCTCAATAAGTTGGGGAGAAGTTAATGTACTTAATCAAATAAATTTTGAACTTAATGATGGAGAGAAATTAGCTATTGTTGGCCCCTCAGGTTCTGGGAAATCAACTATATTAAAAATATTAGCAGGACTGATTTTACCTACCAAAGGAGAATTAAGAATATTTGGTGAGAAGCAAACATATTTGAGATTAGATCAAAATAATCCCCCTGATGTAAGACTAGTTTTTCAGAACCCAGCTTTATTGGGATCTTTAACTATTGAAGAAAATGTTGGTTTTCTCCTTAAGAGAAATAAAAACCTATCTAAAAAGTTAATTCATGAAATAGTTATTGAATGCTTAGCTGAGGTAGGATTATTTAATGTTGAAAACAAACTTCCAAATGAATTAAGCGGAGGCATGCAAAAAAGAGTAAGTTTCGCTAGAGCATTAATTACTGATCAAACTCTTAATGCAAAGTCTAAACCTTTATTACTTTTTGATGAACCAACTGCAGGTCTTGATCCAATAGCCTCATCAAGAATTGAAGATCTAATTAATAAAACAAATGATAAAGCTCGCGGATCATCTATTGTGGTTAGCCATGTTCTTAGTACTATAGAAAGGACTTCAGATAAAGTTTTAATGCTTTATGGAGGCAAATTTAGATGGGCAGGTTCTATTGACGAATTCAAAGAGAGTAATGATCCCTATGTATTCCAATTTAGGCATGGAAAACTTGATGGTCCAATGCAACCCAAAGACATTTAGAAATTATGCGTAGAAGCTTACGAGATTCAATAGTCGGTTATTCCTTACTAGGAGGAGTTTTAATTTTCACATTTTTTTCTTTTTGGCTAAGAGGAGTAAGATTATCTTCAAAAAATTGGTTCCTCTTTGCTGAATTCAATAACGCAAGCGGTTTATCAAACAAATCTCCAGTAACTTATAGAGGAATTTTAGTAGGATCGATAGAAGATATCTTGTTTACTAATGAATCAATTAAAGCAAAAATAGTTTTGAATAATCCTGAAATTATTCTTCCAAGGCCAGCATTTGCAAGGGTAGTTACAAATTCTTTCCTTGGGGGAGATGTCCAAGTTGCTTTAGAAACTAGTGACAAGACAATTCCTAAAAACATTGAAAAACCTATATCCGAAAAATGCGATACCAAAATAATTGTTTGTCAGGGAGATACCATTACGGGTAAACAACTATCAAGTCTCTCAAATATAACTAATAGAATAAGTCAAATTTTAAAGGAAACAAATCAAGAAAACTTAATTGAGAACATTGTTAAATCAATTGATCAATTTGACACCACACAAGAAAATCTTGATGAATTAATTTTTTTATCGAAACAAGAAATACAAAGAGTTAAACCTCTTATAAAAGAAATTACAATTGCTGCTAATCATTTGAATAACATTTTGTCTACTATCGATGACAAAGAAACTCTTAATGACATCAAATTGACAATTAATGCTGCTAGGTCTATCTCAACCAAAATAGATGATATGAGTGATGATTTTAAAAATTTAACGCAAGATAAAGAATTAACTAAATCTTTAAGAGATTTAACGATTGGACTTTCAAAATTCCTTAACGAAATTTATCCCTGAGAAATATTTAGAATTCATTGATAGCATTTAAAGCCATAGCTGCGATTGCCTTATCTGTAGCTTTTGGCAATTGGACGTATTTACCTTGAGCAGCCTCTGCTAATTCTTTACCAAATCCACTTGCTATAAATTTTCTCTCTGTATCAATTACTAAGAGTTTTATCCCAAGCATGGGGTATTTTGCGGCTATATCAAGAACCTCCTTTTTTAAATTGACATTTTCATTTTCGTTATCTTTTCCCTCAACCTCATTTTGTCCTAGAGATAATCCTAATGGTACATTTCCTCGGCCATCAGTGATCCCCACAACAATAACTTGACCTATATCTCCTGTTGAAAGAGCATTTTTTGCTACTTTTGCTGATTGTGTCAGTCCATGAGCCAAAGGGGATCCTCCACCACAAGGCATTGTTTCCAACCTTCTTTTTGCAGCAGTTATTGATCTTGTTGGAGGCAAAAGCACTTCTGCCTGATTACCTCTAAAAGGAATAAGGGCTACTTCATCTCTATTTTCATATGCCTCGGTCAAAAGTCTAATTACAGCGCCTTTAGCACTTTGCATTCTATTTAAAGCCATAGAACCACTAGCATCAACCAGAAAAATTACTAACGCCCCCGCTTTTTTTTGAAGAAGCTTTGCCCTAAAATCATTTTCTTCAATAACTATTGATTTATTAGGGTTCCTTAATCTTCGTGATTTTTGATAAGGAGCTGCCGCTCGCAAAGTCGCATCTACTGCAATTCTCTTTACTTTACCTCTTGGAATTATAGGTTTTACATACCTTCCTCTACTATCACTGAATATCACTGATCTACTTCCACTATTTCCGGCTTTTGCTTTTGCTGATGAAAAAAGCAATAAATCAGGATCAACCATACATGCCTCAGGGTCTAATATGAATTCTTCAGGTATTTCGGGCGTAGATTCTTCTTCTCCATCATAATTATCT
>NZ_CABYWZ010000010.1 GCF_902522795.1 uncultured Prochlorococcus sp. | reverse complement strand
TTTCAAATAGACCCACGCTCATTATTGTATGTAATGAAACTTCACTATTAGTTGATCTCAAAATCCTTGGTTCTTTTTTTATTTTATTTATAAACTCCTCTATTTTCTTTAATTGTTTTTCATTTACTAAATCAGATTTATTAAGAAGAAGGATATCTCCGTATAAAATTTGAGAATAGGCGACACTTGTATTATTAATTTCAAAATCAAAATTTTCTCCATCAATGACAGTGATTATCGAATCTAATCTTACTTTTTCTCTAAGATCACCAGCCGCAAAAGTCATGGCTACTGGTAATGGATCTGCTAATCCAGTTGTTTCAACAATCAAATAGTCTAATTTTTCAGCTCTTTCTAAAACTTTGGATACGGTATTTAATAATTCGCCATTGATAGAGCAACATATACAACCATTATTTAATTCGATCATATCTTCTGAGCCTTCTATTATTAAGTCATTATCTATTCCGATCTCTCCAAATTCGTTGACTAAAACAGCTGTTTTAATACCAACTTGATTTTTTAAAATATGATTTAGAAGTGTAGTTTTGCCAGAACCTAAAAATCCACTAATAATAGTAACTGGCAATAAATTTTTAGACATTTTGAATAGTTGAAAACAAGTTTATATTTTTATTGATCGAAAATTTTGTTGATTTCCGAAGCTAATGTTTGATCCAGATTAGTAATACCTCCTAGATCATGTGTATTTAATTTAATTATTACTTTTGCATAAACATTCTCCCAGTTAGGATGATGATTATATTTTTCACAGATTAAAGCAACCTTAGTCATAAAAGCAAAGGCTTCAATAAAATTAGCGAAGTTAAATTCTCTTTGGATTTGTTTAGATTTAATTTCCCAGCCAGGTATTTTGACAACTAATTCATTCAATTCTTCATCTTGCAAAATGTAGGGTTTCATTAAATTAAAAATCTGACTTATTACATTATAAATACCTTACTTTTTCTCACCAATTATATGTAAATTAATGATTCTTTCCTTTTGATCAAATCGATGTTCCCACAAATAAACTGCTTGCCATGTGCCAAGCATAATTTTCCCGTCTTTAAAACTCAAAGATAAACAAGTGTTTGTTAGGGATGTTTTAATATGTGCTGGCATATCGTCAGCCCCTTCTTGATAATGTTTATAGGATATTTCTTCTCTATTTTTTGATAAGGTTAAGTAGGAATCATAGGGAACTATCGATTGCATATACTTTTTTAGGTCCCTCAGTACATTTGGATCTGCGTTCTCATTAATAGTTAAACTGCAACTTGTATGAAGTGAAGTTAAATTTAAAATTCCTGAATGAAAATTATTTTTTTCAATACATAAATTTAAATCATATGTGATATCAATAAAACCCTCGCCATGGGTTATGAATTTTAATTTTGAAAATATTTGTTCCATATAAGTTAAAACTTAATTAATCAATATCCTATTATGGATAAAGATGCATGTTTTACTGCAGACATTAAAATTTTTATCTTAAAATAAATTTAATTTCCATTTAAATCTTTGGCTGAAACTCATTGGAATAAGCTGGGTGCTTACCTTAAAGAAACACAAATATTAGGTTCAATCCAAAATACACTTTATTGGGATCAGAATACTGGAATGCCAAAGAAAGGTGCTTCTTGGAGGTCTGAACAACTTACTTATATTGCAAAAGTATTGCATGAAAGAAATTCTTCCGAGGAATTTTCTGATTTAATACAATCTGCTAAAAATGAACTTGCAAATATTGAACGAAATTCCGATAATCAACTTTTCATAAAAGATAAAGAAAGAAATATTAGTCTTCTATTGAAGGAATTTAATAGAGAAAGAAATTTAGATCCTAAATTAGTTGAGTCTCTAGCAAAGTCAAAATCTAAAGGGTATGAAAGCTGGCAAGAAGCTAAGGAAAAATCAGATTTTAAAATTTTTCTTCCTTTCTTTGAAGAATTAGTTAAATTGAGGATTGAAGAGGCGAAACAAATATCAGATCAATATTCACCATGGGAAACTTTAGCCCAACCCTTTGAGCCTGAATTAACTTTAAAGTGGCTGAATAAAATGTTTCAGCCTTTGAAAGACACTCTCCCAGAGTTGATTAGAGGGATTAATAAATCTAAGAAATATTACTGGGATTTGAGTCCAGAATCTCAACATAATTTATGTTCTCAATTACTTGATGAGTTTGGGAGAGATAAAGATCTAGTTGTTGTTGGTAAATCTCCTCATCCTTTTTCGATTACATTAGGCCCTAATGATTACAGGATTACGACAAGAATTGTTGAAGGTGAACCATTATCAAGTTTTTTAGCAACTGCGCATGAGTGGGGGCATTCTATTTATGAGCAAGGTTTGCCATCTCAAAGTCATCAATGGTTTGCTTGGCCTTTAGGTCAAGCAACCTCTATGGGTATACATGAAAGTCAATCTTTATTTTGGGAAAATAGAATAGTTAAATCCAAATCTTTTTCAAAAAGATTTTTTAACAAATTTGTTTCGGCTGGATGTTCTCTTAATAATTATTTAGAACTATGGAAATCTATTAATCATTTGGAAGCAGGATTAAATAGGGTTGAAGCGGATGAATTGACTTATGGCTTACACATATTAATAAGAACCGAACTTGAAATAGATTTAATTGAAAGAGGATTACCTGCTGAAGATATTCCAACAGAATGGAATAAAAGATATGATGAACTCCTAGGAATTAAACCATCCAATGATTCAGAAGGTTGTCTTCAAGATGTTCATTGGAGTGAAGGGGCGTTTGGATATTTCCCCTCATATTTGTTAGGACATGTTATAAGTGCGCAAATATCTTCTCAAATGGAAAGAGACATAGGTTTGATTGACAACTTAATTGAAAATGGTGAATATCAAAAGATCATCTTTTGGCTAAGAAATAATATACATGAATATGGCAGATCAGTTAATTGTATGGAGTTGGTAAGAGCTGTAACTAATGAAGAACTTTCGCCAAACTATTTTATCAATCATTTAAGGTCTAAAATAAATGATTTTTGCTGAAACATTACTTTTAAAGAATTTGGTTAGGTGTGAGGTTGTAAGATAAATAAAAATAATTTCTTGATGGCAAATCTAAATCAGCCCCCAAGCAGGGTTACCCCCAATTTATTGCACATACTAAATGCTTTCACTGATAGTTCAAATACAGTAATAAATACTATTGTTGAATTGAACTCTAATACCATAAATAAATATGAATTAATTACAGAAACGGGCCATCTTAAACTTGATAGGGTAGGTTATTCATCACTTGCGTATCCTTTTGCTTATGGATGTATTCCAAGGACATGGGATGAAGATGGAGATCCACTTGATGTAGAAATTGTTGGAGTAACTGAGCCATTGATACCCGGATCTATCGTGGAAGCAAGAATTATTGGGGTGATGAAATTTGATGATGGTGGAGAGGTCGATGATAAGGTAATAGCGGTTCTCGCGGATGATAAAAGAATGGATCATATCTCAAGTTATGAAGACCTTGGAGATCATTGGTTAAAAGAAACAAAGTATTATTGGGAGCACTACAAAGATCTAAAAAAACCAGGAACATGTACTGTAAATGGTTTTTTTGGGATAGCAGAAGCTGTTAAAGTGATTAAAGATTGTGAAGAGAGATACAAAAAAGAAATTGATCCTAAATTAGTAAATTAACAAATTTTATTTTTCTCTAAATTTTTCAAATATTTCGCTTAGTATTTCTTCGGCACCTTGCTGCTTTAATTTTTTAGCTAGTTCTTTGCCTACTTCTTCGGGATCATTAATATCGCCAATATATTGATCTTTAATAAGCCTTTCTCCATCAAGAGATGCAACCATACCAGTAAGGCAAAGTTGTTCATTCTGAATTTTGCTATTCACACCTATTGGGACTTGGCATCCACCTTCAAGCTCTCTTAAAAAAGCCCTTTCTGCTAAACATCTTTGACTGGTGGGTTTATCTTCTAAGGTATTTATAATTTCTAAAACTTTTTTATCATCAGATTTACATTCTATGCCTAGTGCTCCTTGGCCAACGGCATGTAGGGAAATTCCACTTGGGATAATCTGGTGAATTCTTGATTCAAAGCCTAATCTCTTTAAACCAGCGGCCGCGAGAATAATACAATCAAATTCTCCTGCATCTAATTTTTCAATTCTTGTAATAACATTTCCCCTGATATCTTTGAAAACAAGATGTGGGTACTTATTTCTTAATTGTGCAAGTCTTCTTAGAGAGCTTGTTCCAACAATCGAACCTTCAGGTAAGGTTTCTAGTTTATAACATTCATTTTTTTTGTTTACTACTAAAGCATCTGCAGGATCCTCCCTTTTTGTAATACATCCTAATTTAAGGCCATTAGGCAAATTGGTTGGTAAATCTTTCAGAGAATGTACAGCTATATCTGCATGGCCTACGAGCATTTGTGCTTCAAGTTCTTTTGTAAATAAGCCTTTGTCGCCTATTTTTGCTAATGCTACATCAAGGATTTTGTCACCTTGAGTTGCCATAGCTTCTATAGATACCTCTAAATTGGGAATATTCCTTTCTAGTTGATCTTTAACCCATAAAGTTTGAACCATTGCTAGTTTACTTCTTCTACTAGCTATTTTTAGCTTAAAATTAGTCATTAAATATTATTTTGAGTTTGAATTAAAAATTAAGTCGAATCTATCTTAAGCTATTATTTTGCCAGTTTTTAAAGCTGAATATTATATTTAACTTTTTTTATTTTATATATTCTTTTAAAACCCCATTTCGATTTGGATGTCTAAGTTTTCTCAGGGCTTTTGCCTCTATTTGTCTAATTCTTTCTCTCGTCACATCAAAAATCTGGCCAATTTCTTCAAGAGTTTTCATTCTTCCATCATCAATTCCATATCTCAATCTGAGAACATCTCTTTCTCTTGGACTAAGAGTGGCTAATACTCCTTCCAAATCTTCTCTTAGTAAAGTTTTAGAAACATCTTGCTCTGGATTTTCTATATCAGCCTCTATAAAGTCTCCTAGTCTTGAGTCTTCTTCTTTCCCTATTGGAGTTTCTAAAGAAATAGGAAGTTGCGCACTTTTAGCTATAAATCTTAATTTTTCGATTGTCATTTCCATACTCTCAGCTATTTCTTCTTCACTAGGTTTTCTGCCAAATTCTTGGCTAAGAACTTTTGTAGTTTTTTTAATTCTGGATATTGTCTCGTATAAGTGAACTGGCAATCTAATAGTTCTACTTTGATCCGCAATTGCTCTTGTAATGGCTTGGCGAATCCACCAAGTTGCATATGTAGAGAACTTATAACCTTTTTCATGGTCGAATTTTTCCGCGGCCCTAATTAGACCCAAACTTCCTTCTTGGATTAAATCTTGAAATGATAAACCTCTGTTCATATATTTTTTAGCAATGGAAACAACTAATCTTAAATTTGATTGAACCATTTTTTCTTTAGCTCTGCGCCCTAAGAGAAGTCTTCTTCTAAATTTAGGAAGAGGCATATCTATTAACTCGGCCCATTCTCTTACAGATGGGAAATGCCCTTTTTCTGACTCATATTGAGTTGCTAGCTCTTCTAATTGGAGTAAGTCAGCAATTTTTCTTGCAAGCTCAATTTCTTCATCTGGTCTTAAAAGTCTAATTCTTCCAATTTCTTGGAGATAAACTCTTATTGAATCTTCAGTGTAGATACCTTTTGGCCCAAGCTTTATATTCCCGAGCCCTTTATCTTCTTCTTCAGAATCACTAAATTCATTATTGTTATTTTCAATATTGCTTTCGTTTAACTCAGCAGATGTCTGTAAAGTTTGATTATTTTTATTACCATCTTCTTCAACTACTTTTTCTAAATTTGTATTAATTTTTTTATTGATCTTTTTTTTTGAACTAGGCTTGGAATTCTTTGATTCTGCTGCGACTGGACACATAATTGACTCCTTTCTACGGTGAATTTAACTAGATAAAATTTTATTTAGGGCTAATTTGAACATTTAGTAGTAAAGTCCCCTTAATGTTTAAAAAACTTTTTCACAAAATGAGAATAAGAAAAGTTTTCTAAATTGTTGAAAAATTTAAATAGTGCTATAGATTACCTAAAGTAAAAAGTCTTGGGATTTCTCAGACAGGCAGATCATTTTTGAATTTTCAGTCAATGATCAGAGCTTCATGTCTCCCTTAAGAGCAGGATACTTACAATGTGCAAAAAACACTTTGTGGAATGTTCAACAATCCAATACTAAGAAAAAGTTTTGAAGCCGGCAAGTAATCAGTTATTAAATATCTCCTGTAAATTGGAAATTTTGCTTGATATAGGTAGTAGTAATGAAAGCTTTTACTATTTAGATGGAAATAATCTTGGAGCAGAAGTTGGAGATATTGTAAGTGTGAGACTAAGGGGGAGATTATTGAATGGGTTGGTGATCTCCAAAAAAGACTCTTCGACAATTAATAAAGATGAATCAAATATTACTGGAGGAAAAAGCATAAGATATTTGTTTGTTGAAAGTATTTTGCAGAAAAAAATAATTGATGAATCTTGGAGAGAATTGATAGACTCCCTAGCTTCTTTTTATATGGTTAGTAATTTAAAAATGTTTAAAACTGCATTCCCTCCTGGCTGGATTGGTAAATATAAAAATTTCTCTAAAGGTTTAAAAGATCAAATATGGATTGAAACTAAAAAAGAATTTGATAATAAGAAAAATGGATTAACCAAAAAAGAATTTTTTTTAATGGATACTTTATCTAAAAAAGGTAATTGGCAAAGTGAATTAATAAAGTCTGGTTTTAATTACAATCTAATTAACTCAATGGTCAGTAAAAATTATCTTGCTAAATCTAAAAGAAAAAAAAATATAAATAGTAAATTAAATTCCTTTTTAAAAGATCATATCGCAACGAAAAAACCAAATCTTACAAATGAGCAAAAAATTGCATTTCAAGAATTTCAAAAAATGAAACAAGGAGAAGGATTACTTCTTTGGGGCGAAACAGGTTCAGGTAAAACAGAGGTGTATATGAGAATTGCTGAAGATCAATTACTAAAGAAAAAAAGTTGTTTGATACTAGCCCCAGAAATTGGATTAATTCCTCAACTTATTGATAGGTTTAGTAGGCGATTTAATAATGTTGTTTGCGAATATCATAGTAATTGTTCTCCCGATCATAGAACTTTAGTTTGGAAGAAAATCATTAATGCTAATGAACCTTTAATAGTAATAGGTACAAGGTCGGCAGTTTTTCTTCCAATCAAAAATCTGGGATTAATAATAATGGATGAAGAACATGATGTTTCTTATAAGCAAGATAGTCCTATGCCTTGTTATGACGCAAGAGAGATTGCGATTGAAATAGTAAAAAGGAATTCTGCAAAGTTAATTTTTGGGAGTGCAACCCCATCAATGAAGACTTGGAAAAAGTGTATTTTTGAAAGGAATTTTAAATTGGTAAGAATGATTCAAAGGATATCCAGTAATGAGACTCCTGAAATAAAAATTATTGATATGCGGGATGAGTTCAAGAAGGGAAATATGAAAATTTTTTCCAATGAATTATTACAATTGCTTCCTCAACTACGCTTAAAAAAAGAGCAAGCAATAATTTTGATTCCTAGAAGGGGGCATAGTGGATTTTTAAGTTGTAGAAATTGCGGATATTTAATAAATTGCCCCAACTGTGACGTTCCTTTATCCGTTCATCTCGGATCACAAGGAAAAAAATGGTTAAGGTGTCATTGGTGTGATCATAAATCAAGATTGATCAATCGTTGCCCAGATTGTCATTCAACTGCTTTCAAACCTTTTGGAATTGGTACGCAAAGAGTAATAGAGTTTTTAAATGAAGAATTTCCTGACTTAAGAGTACTTCGCTTTGATAGAGATACAACTTCAGGAAAGGATGGTCATAGAGATATTCTTTCAAAGTTTTCTAAAGGTGATGCTGATATTCTTGTCGGTACTCAGATGTTGGCAAAAGGTATTGACATCCCCAATATTACTCTTTCAGTAGTTATTGCAGCAGATGGGTTACTTCATCGTCCAGATATTTCAGCAGAAGAAAAATCATTGCAATTATTTTTGCAAGTAGCAGGAAGGGCCGGCAGGGCACAAAAAAAAGGGAAAGTAATTTTTCAAACATATAAACCTAATCACCCGGTGATTTCGTATCTGCAAAAAAGAGATTATGAAAGATTCTTAATTGAAAACTCGAGATTGAGAAAGGATGCTAATTTATTCCCATTTTGCACGATTTGCCTTCTTAAATTATCAGGTGAAAATTATGAATTAACTGAGTCAATTGCAATAAAATTAGCACAATATCTACTCAATTTTTGTGAGAAAAGGAACTGGAAATTAATTGGTCCTGCTCCTAGTTTAATTGCTAAAGTCGGTAAAAAATTTAGATGGCAGATATTAATACATGGTCCTGAAGGAACAAAGATACCTTTACCTGATAGATCAATATTATGGAAACTTATTCCAAAAAATGTTTTTTTAACAATAGATGTTAATCCTGCAGAGTTGTAATTACTTTGATGGAAGTTGAGGTAAATCTGTACCTAATTTAAATCTATAGGATCTTAATAAATAAGCAAATATCATAATTATTAAAATAATAGATATCCAAATCAAAAGTTTGTTGAGGCTCCAGAAAGAAAATTCAAGACTATTTATCTGCCCTTGATTTAAATCCCAAATTATTAGATTTTTTGTGATTTCTAAATTTGAATTGTTTTTATCGGTAAGGATAGCTTTATGAGGTTGAATAATTTTGAAAATGATTTCTAAATTATCAATGCCTTTAATAGATTTTAGATCCAAATCTAACCTGTAAAAGTATTTTTTAAAAAAAATGAAGTTTTTTTGAGTTGTATTAATTTCTATATTTGTTGATTCTACCGCTAACTCTCCAGCAGTATTTTGGGTGATTTTAAGAACTTGCTTTGTATCCTCTAAATTTAGATTTTTATGTTTCAAAGAAAAGGTTGATTCGTCTTGTTCAATTTCTGCGTCAGGAAAAATATCTTTCATCTTCTCTTCAAATTTTAATTGCCAAGGAAATTTCTTTATGTATTTACTTTCTATTACTAAATCATTGGTTATTGAATCAAGTTCACTAAGATCAAGGGTATTTTCAATTCTAACGCAGCCACTTAAAAGTGGAATTAATAATAATAGTATTAAAAAAATGATCAGTGAAAAGCCCTTCTGAAAGGGTTTTGTTTCACCAGTTGGTGTCTCAGTTACATTAATAAATTTTTTTTTCTTCAATACTTCTCTTTTTTTGCGCAGTGAGTTAAAAGATTTTTTATTAAGTGATGGGTCGCTTTCAAACTGTACGTTCCAATTTTCCGGCTTTTTAATGTCAGGAGAGTCTATAACTTCCATCAAATATTTTGCATTTTCTCTCGTCTTATTATCGTAAGATTTTAGAAGTTCTTTACAAAACCTTTTAGCCTCCTCCTTTTTATTGACACCACAAAAAGCAGTAATTAAGATTGTTCTTAAATTTACTCCCTCTTTGCTTGATAAAGGAAATGATTCGATTATGGGCAAAAGAAATTCAATACAATAAAAATACTCACCTTTAGCTAAAGCAAGTTCTACTTTTTCTAAAACTTGCTCATAAGTTTTCATGGTTTAGGCGACTATCATTGTACCTATTCCGGAATTTGTAAAAATCTCAAGAAGTAATGAATGTTCTATTCTTCCATCAATTATGTGAGCTGCTTTGACTCCTTGGGCTAAAGCTCTTATACAGCATTCTGTCTTTGGAATCATACCTTCAGTTACAATTCTTTTATCAATAAAATTCCTTGCCTCTTTGAGATTAGTTTTTTCAACAAGACTATTTTTGTTATCTTTTTCTTTTAAAATCCCTTGAGTATCTGTAAGAAGAATAAGTTTTTCGGCATTTATTGCAGCAGCAATTTCTCCAGCAACAAAATCTGCATTAATGTTATGGGAAATACCCTCCAAGGTTGATCCAATGCTAGAAATAATTGGGATGTATCCTTTAGAAATTAGAGGATCTAATATTTCAGGATTGATTTTTGTAACCTC
The DNA here is from genome assembly GCF_902522795.1 of uncultured Prochlorococcus sp. Lineage (GTDB taxonomy): Bacteria > Cyanobacteriota > Cyanobacteriia > PCC-6307 > Cyanobiaceae > Prochlorococcus_A. The sequence continues at coordinate 45,829 of NZ_CABYWZ010000010.1, read as the reverse complement.
TCCCACTAACCCATGGCTACCATCTCCTAGTTCTCTAGATTGAATTAAGTTGCCATCAAGACCTGATATTCCCACAGCTAAGGATCCAGTTTTATTAATCCCTTTTACAATTTGTTTGTTAACTCTACCCATTAGAACCATCTCGACAATTTCCATTGTTTTTTGATCTGTAATTCTTAATCCATTTTCGAATTTAGGAGATATTTCTAATTTCTTTAACCAATTATTAATTTCTGGTCCACCTCCATGAATTACTATCGGACAAACCCCAACTGTTGATAAAAGTGCAATATCTCTAAAAAAAGCATTTTTTAAATTATCATTCTCCATAACAGAACCACCATACTTGATAACAATTTTTCTACCTGAGAAACTTTGTATATATGGAAGTGCTTCGCTTAATATTGATACTCTTTGAGAATCATTCATTATTAAAATTCATTAAAACTTGATTGAATTGAGAAATTAGGTTTTTACAAATATATCCCTATATTCAATAAAAGAGAATAAAATCAAATTCTTTTTTATTATCGTCGATAATAAATTCTGATTCAAGACCTTTGACAAAAAACCTATTTAATCTTTCTTGTTTTTCAATCCATTTTTCTAAAGGAACAGCGTTTAATTCGAAACGCATTCTGAGACCATTTTTGTCTTCCTTTGTAATTTCTTCTATTTCTTTTAATTGAGGGGGGTTATCCTCGTCCCACAAATTTAAAGATTCTAATGACGATTCAAGATGAGCTTTTATTCCATATCTCCATCTTGTAACATCTTTAACTAGTGCTGTTAATTCTTTTGGTCTATTAAATTTATTTGTCGCAAAATTTGTCTTGTCAAACAACTCTACAGGAGGTATTTCGGAAGTCTTTAAGCCTAATCCAATTAGAAAAATAGGTACTCCATAAAAAAAAGTAGGTACACTTAAATTCACTGAGTCTGTAAAATAAGCAGTCATTCCAACAAACGCTAATATACCCCCAGCGGTTACGATTAAGTTTCCAGGCGATAAGTATTTCTTCATTTTGATTTAGTAGAATGAGTTTTAAATGGGTTGACAAGAATGATGCAAGATCCTAATACTGCAAATCAAGGAGATTTAATTTTTAAACTTGATCAAGATAGAGCATGGCTACTAGAAAATCTTGATAAGGGTAAATGGCCTGAACTTAGAAGCGAACTTGCCGCGCTTGAAAGAAAATTAAGCAAATTAATTATAAGTGTTCAAGATAATATTGTTGATATTTGAATTAAAAAGGTATTTCGTCAACTTCGGGTACTAAAGGTGAACTATCCCAACTGGATTTTTTAGTGCTTTCTTTATTTTTAAATGACTCATTATTTTCCTTTTGATCAGACTTAATAACGTCAACTGGCGATAGTTGATGAATCTTTGAAGCTGTTAGTTCTGGTTGCTTTTCTTTCGTTCCGTCTTTTCTAGTGACTGAATTCATCTTTAGACGTCCCTCAATAACAATATTTTGTCCCTCCTTTAGTTCATCTACCATTTCTTGGGCAATATTTCCCCATCCTATGATCTTGAGATCTCTGGTTGGATCTTCACTGCGTAATCCTTTAAAATTAACAATCATTTCTGCAATTGGAGTTTGGTTTTCTTTGGTATACCTCATTTGGGGAGCGCTATTAATGACCGCCTGAATTAAACAATGATTCATTACTTACTATTTAATTAAAGACATACTGATGCAGAATCAAGGAAATTGCTATAAAAATGTTTGGATCCTATCAGGAACTTCGGATGGACCTGTAATAGCAAATAGGCTTCTTGAACTTAATTATTCAGTATTTGCAAGTGTTTTAACTTATAAAGCAGGGCAAGCTTATATTGAGAATCCAAAGTTACATATCATTACGGGGAAATTAAAAAATAAAGATCAAATAATTAATTTCATAAATAAAAATAAAATCACATGTGTTGTCGATGCTACTCATCCGTTTGCCGTAATAATTTCTAAAAATCTTAATAATGCATGTAAAGAGATTAATACACCTCTTTTACTATTTGAAAGGGAATCTCAAATAAATAACACTAATAATTTTTTTTATATTGATCATTTAAAGGATATAAATAATGTTGATATTGAGAATAAGAATATTCTTCTTGCAATAGGATCAAGATTCCTTAACGATACAGCTAATTATTATATGAATTGTAAAGCAAATGTATTTACAAGGGTACTTCCAACTTATGAGAGTATAACTAAAGCTTTTGGATCATGTATTAAAAATTCAAACATAGCGATACTTGAACCGAGTAAAAATAATAAAAGCATTTTAGAAAAAAAACTTTGTGATTTTTGGGAGATAGATTATGTTCTATGCCGAGAATCTGGAAGTTATTCTCAGAAAAACTGGGAGAGTATAGTTTCTGGAAGTAAGATGAAGTTATTTTTGGTTAAAAGGCCGAAAGTTAAAAATGATTATTCTTACTCTTTTGATCAATATCACAATTTGATAAATCACATAATTAAAAAATATTGATGTTTAATTCATTATGGAAGTATTAGTTATGATCACAACTGAATCAAGTAATGCAAAAGCTTTGCGAATGGCTAAATTACTAATACAAAAAAAACTTGCAGCTTGTGTTTCGATAAAGCAAATTTTTTCAATTTATAAGTGGGATGATGATATTGAAGAAACTAAAGAGTTTGAAATTACAATAAAAAGTAAACTAGAATTTAAAGATTGTTTAATTGATTTCGTAAATAAAAATTCCACATATGATGTCCCTCAAATTATTTATAAAAAATACAATGCTGAGATGAAATATTATGATTGGTTGAATAAGACTATTTGATTAAATCTATTTTATTAACTCTTTAAGATCAATATCTGATCTAGATCCCAATTGAGTAATTATTTGTCCCGCACAAATTGAAGCTATCTCTCCGCATTTTTTGAGGGTAAAATTGTTTATTAATCCATGGATAAATCCTCCCGCATAGATATCTCCAGCTCCTGAAGTATCAATAATCTTGCCTTTCGTGATTGACTCAATTTTTTCAACATTATTTTTGTTAACGATCAGAGAACCATTACTCCCAAGAGTTACTATGACTAATTCACATAAGGAAGATAGGTCTTCTTGGCAGCTTGCTAATTTATCATTTTTAAATAGACTTAACACCTCGGATTCATTACAAAAAACAATATCTACATATTCATAAATTAATTTCGTGAAACTCTCACGATGTCTATCTACACAAAATGAATCAGACAAAGAAAGGATAATTTTCGTATTAGATTGTTTTGCAATTTGGGCGGCTTTAATAAAAGCTTTTTTAGCTAATTCGCTGTCCCATAAATATCCTTCTAAATATAAGTATTTACTTTCCTTAATTACATTAAAGTCAATATCTTTTGGTTCAAACTCTACAGATGCTCCTAGGTAAGTGCACATAGTTCTTTGTGCATCGGGTGTAACCAAAATGATTGAATGAGCTGTTGGTGCACCTTCAATGGTGGGTGGAGTATTAAATATAGTTTTACTTTTTTTTATATCGTCAGAAAAGAAATCCCCAAATTGATCATTTTTCACTCTTCCTATAAACTGCACATGATTGCCTAAGTCTGCTAAAGAAACAACGGTATTTGCTGAGGACCCTCCTGAAATTTGTTTGATCACTTTGCAATTCTCTAACAATCTCTGAGATTCATAAGAATTAATTAGATTCATTGATCCTTTATCCAGATTATTTATCTCAAGAAACTCATCTTCAATATTTACAATAATATCTACTATTGCGTTGCCAAGTCCAATGAGATCAACCTTTTTATTATGTTCAAAATGTCTAAAGGATTCCCTCATTAATTTGAAACTGAATCACCTAAGAAGTGCTCTTTTAGGACCATGTATTGGGTCTTCAATTACTATAGTTTGATCTCTATTCGCTCCCAACGAGACAATAGCAATTGGAACCTCCATTAATTCAGCTAAAAATCTGAGATAATTCATAGCATTTTCTGGGAGATCAGATAGTTTTCTGCAATCTGCAGTGGAGCATTGCCAACCTTTTAATTTTTTGAAAATTGGTTTGCATTTTTTCAAGTCATCTGAATTTGTAGGAAAGTAGTCTATTTCTTCTCCATCGAGATCATATGCAATGCAAACTTGAATCTCATCTAATTCATCTAACACATCTAATTTCGTAACGGCTAAACAATCAAGACCATTTACAGATACAGCATATTTACCAATGACTCCATCAAACCAACCACATCTTCTCCTTCTCCCAGTAGTGGTTCCAAATTCACTGCCTCTATCACAAAGTTGATCATTAATGCTCCCTTGCAATTCTGTTGGGAATGGCCCTTCACCTACTCTTGTGGTATAAGCTTTTGCGACACCTATGACTCTATCAATTAAAGTAGGACCCACTCCAGCCCCAATACATGCACCTCCTGATATCGGGTTTGATGAGGTAACAAAAGGATAAGTCCCATGATCTAAGTCAAGTAGAGTCCCTTGAGCACCTTCGAAAAGAATGTTCTTCTTGTTTTTTGAAGCTGCATGGATAGCCCTCGTACAGTCAACAACATGCTTTGATAATCTTTCCCCATAATCAAGATATTCTTCAACAATATCTTCTAATTTAAGTGGTTTAATGCCATAGATTTTTTCTAGTAGACCGTTTTTTCTCTTAATGGAATTTCGATCACGTCCTTTAGCCGTTGCTTGTTAAGCAAATCTCTTATTCTAATCCCATTTCTTTGTGACTTATCCGCATAAGTTGGGCCAATCCCACGACCTGTTGTCCCTATTTTGTTTGAACCTCTATCAGCTTCCATCGCTTCATCTAATATTCGGTGGTAGGGCATTGTTACATGTGATGTTGCTGAAATTTTTAATCCTGAGATATCAATTCCATTATCAATTAACATGTCAATTTCTTTAAGCAAGATTTTTGGATCTACAACAGTTCCCGACCCAATTAGACAAGAAGTATTTTTATAGAGTATCCCTGAGGGAATTAAATGTAATTTTAAAACTTTATTGTCTACAACTATAGTATGACCTGCATTTACTCCCCCTTGGTAGCGTACGACAACATCTGCCGAACGACTAAGTAAATCCGTTATTTTACCTTTTCCTTCGTCACCCCATTGGGCTCCGATTACAACAACATTGGCCAATTTTAGAAGAGCATTATTTTTGTGCGAATATTTAATATATTCAAAAATCTTTGTTTACTTTTAAAAAGTAAATGAATTGTATCAACTTTCTCTTAGAACCATTTTTTCAGCAAGAGAAAATTCTTTGGTTAAACGCTCCTTAAGTTTATCTGGTAAAGGTCTACTTGCAAAGTTTTTGTAATGACCTGCCATAGCATTTAATGCTGTTTGCATTGTGGTAAATGATTGCGTTTTATTCACCATCCCTCTATTTCTATATCTGGAAATATAGTCAGTTATGAGTGTAAGAGCCTCACTTCTTACTTCATCTTTATTTGGAGAATCTTTTGGTGTATCAACAGCTGTTTGTAATGTTTTAACAACTGAAATTGTATCTTTTGTATAGTCACCTGTCATAGAGGTTTTTACAGCTATGGAAGGGGAACTAAATAGTGTAAAGACAACAATAAAGGATATTGCGAAAGATATAGCTTTGGTTAGATTCTTAAAAAATAATTTTGATGTCCATTTCAATAACATAACTTAGCTCCCAAAAAAAATAAGCTTTAAGATTTTTTATTGTACATTATTTCAGATTCAGAAATAAATGTTTCCAACAATTTATCAATATTAATTTTAAGCTTGGTGTTATTTGTTCTGCATAAAAGTTCTACTTCTTTATTAATAGAATCTCTGCCAATAATTATCTGAAAAGGAATGCCAATTAATTCTGCATCTTTAAATTTTACTCCAGCTCTATCGTTTCTATCATCAAGTAGGACATCAATTTTATTAATTACAAGGTTGTTATAGATTTGCTCAGTAAGGTCACTTTGAATAGGATCTTTTAGGTTTGTTGGAATAATAATAACTTCAAAAGGAGAAATCTGGATAGGCCAACAAATTCCTTTTTGATCATGATTCTGTTCGATAGCAGCTTGAGCTATTCTTGTTACTCCTATTCCATAACAACCCATCCATAAATTTTTTAACTTACCATCCTTATCAGAGAACTTTGCATTTAATTTTTCACTATATTTCTGGCCTAGTTGGAAAATATGTCCAATTTCGATACCTTTTTTTTCTTTAAGTTCTTCATCATCATAAATACTTATTTTATCTCCTTTTTTGGCATTCCTTATATCCTCAATTAGATACTCTTTCGAAGTAAAAGAAAACTCTTGAAAAACTTTATGGAAATTAACTTTATTCCCACCACTTATAAACTTTGAAAGGTCACTTGCAGAACGATCAATTATTCTTGTCCATTTTTTATCCCAATTAGAACTAGCTTTAATAGTTTTATTATCTAAATCTGGCCCTATAAAACCTAAGGGAAAATCAACTAGGTTTTTTTCGATAGTATTTTTGTCCTCAATCTTTTTTAGATTTAGGAGATTGAAATTATGAAGTTTATCGATTAAGTTAAAAAGCTTTACTTCATTAATGTGTTGATCGCCTCTAATGCATGCAAGAATTGGGACCTCAAATTCACCTTCAAACTTTGCAAGAAATATTACTACTTTAACAATCTGACTAGGGTCTAAATTATTATTTTCGCAAACTTCTAGGATTGTTTTTTGTTGAGGTGTCTCCAACCACTCTGCAATATTATCTTTTAGTGGAATAGGTTGAGAAGGTAGAGAAACAGCTTTTTCAATATTTGCGGCATAAGAACCACTTTGAGTAAACAAAATAGAATCTTCGCCAGCATCAGCAGTGACCATAAATTCTTTGGAGGAGGCACCGCCAATTGCTCCACTATCAGCTTCAACCCCTACGGTCTGCAGTCCACAAGATTTAAAAATATTTTCATAAGCATTACCCACCTTTTCATAGAAAGAAGCTAGATCGTTTTCTGAAGAATGAAAAGAATAACCATCTTTCATTATAAATTCCCTACTTCTCATCAATCCAAACCTTGGTCTTATTTCATCTCTAAATTTTGTCTGAATTTGATAAAAACATTGAGGTAATTGCTTATAGGAGTTGATGGTCTCTGATGCAATACTCGTGATCACCTCTTCGTGAGTTGGAGCTAAACCAAATTCTTTACCTTGTCTATCTTTGAGATTAAACATTATTCCTTCCCCTGCAGTATATCCTTCCCACCGTTCACTTTTTCTCCATAAATCTGCAGGATGAAGTTGGGGTAATAGTAATTTTGTACAACCAATACTATTAAGTTCTCTCTCTATTACTGCGGATATTTTTTCAATAACTTTAAGCATTAATGGCATGTATGCATAAATACCGCTGTTAACTCTTCGAATATATCCAGCTTTTAAAAGTAATTGATGTGAAATAATCTCAGCTTCAGAAGGTGTGTCACGAAGTGTCCCCAGAGGAAATGAGGTTGTCACGCGCATATAAAAAAATCCTTAATAATATTTAATTTTATCAATTAAGATGAAAAAATTATTAAAAGTGTCTTGAGTCCCTCAACGCGGCTAGTCTAAAAATATTGTTTCTGCTAACTTTTTCAGTAATGAAGTTCAAACTCTTTTAAAAGTTCATTATTACTAAAACATTTTCTTAAGTTTATGGAAAATATAGATTCCAATATCTCAAGCGAAGAGGAATTAGTAGGTATTGATGAAGTTCAAAAATTCTTAAATAGATCAAGAGCTTCTGTCTACAGGTATACAAATACAGATTTAAGAAATCTAAACCCTAGCTTTAATCCAAGAAAATTAAATCCCGAATTTAGAACTGATCAAAAAGATCCTTTAAAATTTCATCCTAATGAAGTAGCAAGATTTGCAAAAGACATTTTAAGAATTAAGGAAGTTACTGTAGAGGTTTTTAATACACCTTCCTCCGCTGCTCAAAATATACTGGTGCAAATATTAGACGAACTAAAATCTATTAGGTATTTGCTGGAAAAAGAGTAATTAAAAAGTTACTAATCAATGTTTTGATTTATTGACATTTTGAATGTAGGATAATTATGTTTAATTATCTCCTTAATCTTTACCAATTAAGAGTTCTTGAGTTACACGAAATCAAAGCAGTTTATTCAAAGTAAATCAAGCGAAGAATCTCCTCATGGTTCTGCTCGAAGTGATTTTGAAAAAGATGATGATGACCCTTTAAGTATAAGGAGTTTATCAATAACATCTCTCGGTATTATTTTTGCCATTTTGACAATTTTTTTACCTTCGATAAGCATTTTAATTGGAAGACCTTTATCTCAAGGAAACGAGATAATTCATAATCACGATTTTAAAAAAGATGGACCTTAGTTCAATACCTCCATCTCCAATGAAGGGAATAGTGAATATCATTGTTGAAATACCTGCAGGGAGTAGGAATAAATATGAATATTGCTCTGATGCGGGAATAATGGCCTTAGATAGAGTTTTGCATTCTTCAGTGAGATATCCTTTTGATTATGGTTTTATCCCAAATACCCTCGCTGATGACGGAGCTCCTCTTGATGCAATGGTGATAATGGATGAGCCTACTTTTGCTGGTTGTTTAATAAAAGCTAGACCTATTGGAGTTTTGGACATGCATGATTGTGGTGCATATGATGGAAAACTTTTATGTGTGCCTATGGCTAATCCTAGACAGGCTAATATAGTGAGTATTAATCAAATTGCTCCTAATCAGCTTGAGGATGTTGCTGAATTCTTTAGGACAAGTAAAGGACTTGATGGAAGAACAGTTCAAATTGACGGTTGGAGGGATTTTGATGTGGTTGAAAATTTATTGAAAAGCTGTATACCTACAAAAAAGAAAAACTTTAAAGTACTTAAGAAATCAAAAATTAGTAAATTAAATTGAAAAAAATAATTTTTTATAGTTATTTAAAATGTTCTACTTGCAGAAAAGCTGCAAAGTGGCTTAATAGCAACGATTTAGAATTCCAATTAATTGATATTGTAAAAGAACCACCAATTGTTAATTATTTAAATCTAGCTTTAGAACAATATTTTGATGATAAAAAAAGGATTTTCAATACAAGAGGTAAAGCCTTTAAAAATCTTAATCTTGATATTTATTGTTTATCAAGGGAAGAAATTATTCAACTTCTTTTAAGTGATGGCAAATTAATAAAAAGACCATTTTTGATTTATGAAGGAAAAAAAGTAATATTAGGTTTTAACGAAATTGAATATGCAAAACAATTTTTATAAGTTTAAAAAATCAGGACTTTTTTAATTTTATGCCTGCTTCTATTAAAAGTTTTTTAAAAGAGTGGGGTCTATTGATCACATTAACTTTTTTTGTTTCTTCTTGTAGATCATTTTTCGCAGAACCACGCTACATCCCTTCTGGTTCAATGCTCCCAGAATTGCAAATAAACGATAGGTTAATTATTGAAAAATTTTCGCTAAGAAACTCTTTGCCAAAAAGAGGAGATATTGTTGTGTTTAACTCGCCTTACTCCTTTGATAAAAAATTAATCGCATCAAGATCTAAGCCTTTACCAAAAAAAAGATATTGTTTTTTTATGAGTTTTCCTCCAATGTCGTTTATTCCTGGTTTGAGAGATCAAGCTTGTGATGCATATATTAAAAGAGTGGTTGCACTTCCAGGAGAAATTGTAAGTGTAAACACTAAGGGTGAATTAATAATAAATAATAAATTAATTCCTGAACCTTATGTATCTTATAAGTGCTCATTAACCCTGTTTAATCAATGTGGTAAATTTGAAAATATAAAAGTACCAGAAGACCATTTTTTAGTTTTAGGCGATAATAGGTCAAATAGCTGGGATGGAAGATATTGGCCTGGAAGTAAATTTCTCCATAAAAAGGAGATAATTGGTAAAGCATATTTAAGATTTTGGCCTCTTAGTCATGTTGGCTTTTTCAATAAATAAAGCTTTTTTTTCTGACTCAAACTTCATCAAAATAAATCCTAAAAAGGTTTTAATTTAAAGTGCACCTGAAGCAGTTGAATCAATTATTCCTCCTAGGTGGGTTGTAATGTTTAGAGCGCTAATAACAGGGGGCTTATTGGGATCATTAAAAAGGTCAATTATAGTTATGCCACCATTACCTTGTTTTATCATCCAAATATTTGAATAATTAATGCCAAGGATGTTGCAAATTAGTGTTTTATTGACTGCATCATGAGCAACCAGAAGGCTTAGATCATTATCCTTTTGAGATGAACAAATTTTGTCAAAAGCTTCTAAGGATCTTATTGATACATCTTTTATAGATTCACCTTCGGGCATCATTACTTCTTCTGGTTTATCATGCCAATTTTTTAGTAAAGCAGGCCACTTTTCTCTGATTTCTGCTTCCAGTTTACCCTCCCATAATCCGTGACTAATTTCTACAAGTGAATCTATTCTTTCTATTTTTAAATTTTTGCTATTTTGAAGGATTATTTGTGCAGTCTCATAAGGCCTATGCATTGAACTTGAAAATGCCTTATTGAAAGAAATATTTCTCAAATATTCAAAAGTCTTTCTAGCTTGATCTTTTCCGTTTTCATTTAAAGGGATATCAATTTGCCCTTGAAATCTACCTTCTTTGTTCCAGTTAGTTTCACCATGTCTTATTAGAAATATTCTGGAATCTCCAATTTGATTTGGAATATTTATATTCAGATGGGAAGTTTGATTTAAGCATTCAATTTGGGTCTTATAAGAGTTATCTTTCCTTGAAATATTGAGTATCGAGAAAGAAGCATTTTCTAATCTTATTTTTCTAAAACCTTGCTTTGGTTTTCCTAATAACAAGAGTATTAAACATCTGAGAATTGCATTATGTCCTACAACTAAAATATTTACATCATCTTTATCGAGATAAATTTTTAAAATATTTTCTACAAAATTTGTTGCTTGAAAAAATAACTCTTCAATTGGTTTATAAGTTTTATTGTCTATTCTTTTTAAGATTAGATTTTCTGGATCATTTTTCCATATAGGGTAAATTTCTGGAAATTTCGTTTTTATTTCATCAATTTTTAGACCAGACCATTCACTAAGATCTACCTCTAGCAAATTATCATCGAATATAATATCTTGTTCTTTATTAAAGGTCTTTTTAATTGTTTTTGCAGTCTCTGCCGCTCTCACAAGTGGGGAGGAATAGATTTTATCGAAATTTATTTTTGATAATGCTTTGCCTGCTTTTTGGGCTTGTTCGTATCCTTCATCAGTTAATAATGAATCGTCTGTTCTTCCTTGAATTAATCCTTTCGCATTGAAACTGCTTAGTCCATGCCTTACTAAAACTAACCGAATAGCCATTATATAAATTTGAAAATTAAGATAATTTAATCATCTCATGGCGTGATTAAAATAGATACATGAATATAAGGAAATTCAATGATAACTAACTATAATTTTCAACAATATAATAAGTTATGATCTTTAAAAATATTTCCAAGTCAAAACTCACTTTAGCTTTTATTTCTATAGTCATAACTTTTTTTGTATGGCAGCAGGGCTTAAGAGATAGTTTAAATAGAGCATCTGTCTCATTTGATATTAGTCAAAAAGAGCAAGAAATTGTTGAATTATCTGTCCAATCAATACCTGTAAATCTTAAAAAATTTTTAATCATAAATGATCCTGTCGATCAGATAAATAAATCACTCTCTGAGGTCTCATTTGAAGAGCTAACAGAAAGAAATAAATTAATTTGGATAATTACTTCAGAATCAATTGATCCTGTAATCTATAAAAAAATATCCAGAGATTTTGAAAATAAAAACTTTAAATTTCTAATTGATGAGATAGAAAAAAAATCTAATAATAATTCATATAAACCAAATTCTGATAAATTTGATTTATTTAAAAATGATAGATTTTTATATCACCTTTTAAGCAGAAAATTTGATTTTGACGATAGTGCATTAATAACAAAAGCATTTTCAAGCAAAATGTTTTTAAAAATATTAGCCATAAGACTAATACCCCTTTTAACAATAATTACTGGCTCTATTCTGGCTTTAAAAACATTATTGACTTCCATATCTTTGAAAAAGTTTGGTTGGCAAGAAATTAAATCCTTAGATTTAGAATTAATAGATATGGTCTTATTAATTGCAGGTGGATTTGTTGTTTTAGGAGAAGTGGTATCACCTTTGTTTTCTATCAGTTTGGTTGAACTTTTTTCTAAAAATATCTCTAGTGAATTGTCTCAATCTCTAAAAATATTCTTTGGATATCTTTTTATGGCTATTCCTCCATTAGGGATAGTTTATTATCAAATTAAATCTTTGTATGGTGAATTTACTTTTAAAAAGGATTATTTACAGTTCAATTTCCTGCCAATAAAATATGCAATTATTCAGGGCATTAAAGGTTGGTTAACAATTGTCCCTTTTGTTTTATTGATTTCCCTAATTATGAATAGTCTTATCGATAATCAGAATGGTAGTAACCCTTTGCTAGAAATTGTTCTTAATAATAATAATTACTCTTCATTTTTTCTATTATTTATAACAACAACCATATTAGCTCCTCTATTTGAGGAGATTATATTTCGCGGTATTTTACTACCAACTCTTTCAAGAGATTTTGGAGTAATGTCGGGCATTATTGTTTCAGCTTTTATCTTTGCATTAGCTCATTTAAGTTTGGGAGAAATGCCGCCATTATTTGTTCTAGGGGTTGGATTAGCAATAACAAGAATTGCTTCAGGGAGTTTGTTTTCCTCAGTGATTATGCATTCATTATGGAATGGATTGACTTTCTTAAATTTGTTCTTATTGAGGACTTAAAGAATTTAATTTTTTACTTGCGAATCAAACAAAAAGATGTTTATTTAATTAATAACACTTCTTTTATTTAAATAAAATCATTAATGAAACCTTATGGGAGTCAACTTAATTTAAAAAAAAAAGTTTCATATGAAAGTAAAAAAAAATCTGAAAAAATATCCATAATTAATAATAAATTAATACATCAAATTTTCGACACCATTAATATTTCTCTTTTGGTATTAATTTTCACCTTATTTTTCTTGTCTTTTAATAGTCAAAAAAAATGGTCAAATACATATAAAAACTTATCTAAAACAAGAGCTATCAATAATAATCTCATTGATTATATTTCTAAAATTGAGGAATTCTATATTAGTGAACTAGAGTCTTTTAATACTTATAGAAAAACTAAACCTGAAGATTTAATCTATCTAGAAAAACTTCCAGAAAAAAAAGAAAGTTTATTTAAGAAAAATTTAAGTAGTTTCATTGAAGGTTTTACTGATAGCAAATATCAAAGGGGATACTGATGAAAAAAGACAAGAAAATTGTTCGTCTGTTACCTCTTGATCAAACAAGATTTAAATTTCTCTATATTTTTAGCTTACTATTAATATTTTGTTTGTTTGGTAGGTTAGTTAAATTGCAAGTCTTTAACGCCTCTGATTTGCAAAGGAAAGCTAGATTAATACAATCTTCTAAAACTAACTCCTTAAAAAAAAGGAGAGCGATTGTTGATAGAAATAATAGACTAATTGCTTACGATAAACCGCTATATAAATTATGGGCCCATCCAAAATATTTTAATTTTCCTGGTGATTCAATTAACAAAGTTCGGAGTATTGAAGAAGTTGCAGAAAAATTGTCACCTATCTTGGATATAAATATTGAAATAATCTTGAGTAAATTTAATAATAAAATGAGTGGTATCAAGCTTTTGGATAAAATTTCCGAAGAAAAAGCAGAAAAGATTAAGAACCTTCAAATAAGCGGACTTGATTTGTTTAAATATTCGCAAAGATATTATCCACAAGGGAAGCTTTACTCTAATCTTGTCGGTTTTGTTAATGATGAGAATATAGCTTCAGCGGGTTTAGAGCTTCATTTAGATAATCAAATTAAAGTTTTTAATAAAAGTAATTTAATAAAAAGAGGAGGAGATGGAACTCCTCTTCCTGATAATTCAGCGCCAGGTGATTTTATTTCTGATTACAAAAATTTAGGCCTAACTATAGATTCAAAATTACAGAAAGCGTCATTCAATGCATTATCAAAGCAAGTAATAAAATGGAAAGCAAAGAAGGGATTTGCCATGGTTATGGATGTTAATAATGGTCAGATCCTCTCCTTAGTTTCAGCTCCGTCATATGATCCAAATGAATTTTGGCAGTATGATTCTGAACTCTTTAGGGGTTGGTATTCTCAAGATTTATTTGAGCCTGGATCAACTTTTAAACCTATTAATCTTGCCTTAGCGTTAGAAGAAAAAGTAATTCAGAAAGATGGATTTGTTGAAGATATTGGAAAAATTAATGTTGGAGGTTGGACACTTTCTAATTGGGATAAAAAAGGTAATGGATACATTGACTATCCAAAAGTATTGCAGGTTTCAAGTAATGTTGGGATGGTAAAAATAATGCAAAATTTAGACCCCATAATTTATTGGGATTGGCTAAAAAATTTAGGTATAAATAAAAATTTAGAGACTGACTTATTTGAATCAACTGCTGGCCAACTAAAGAGAAAAGATTTATTTGTAAATCAATCAATTGAGCCTGCTGTAACTTCTTTTGGTAAAGGGTTCTCAATCTCCCCACTTAAATTGGTTCAACTTCATGCGGTTCTAGCAAATGGTGGTTTTGAAGTGACTCCTCATGTAACCACAAATTTCAAAGAAAGAGTTAATAAAGATCCAAAAAAACAATTTTTTTCACACGAAGTCTCTAAAACTGTTCTTGAATGGATGGAGAGCGTAGTTGATAAAGGTAGTGGATCTGGAGTGAAAATCGAGGGTTATAGGATAGCAGGGAAAACGGGCACTTCCCAAAAAGCCTTAAATGGTTCCTATACAAGTAAAAAAGTTTGCAGTTTTGTGGCGACCTTACCAGTTAATGATCCAAAATATGTTGTCCTTGTAGTAGTTGATGAGCCATCTAAATCATATGCATATGGTTCAACTGTTGCTGTACCAGTTGCTAAAGAAATTATCGAGAGTTTAATAGTAATTGAAAAAATACCTCCCAAGATTAAAGGTCATGGAATGATTGTTAAAAAACCCTAAAATTTTCCAATTTTATAAATATTTAGTTCATTATCTGATGATTTCATCTGGAATAAAAGCTAGTTTATGTATATATATGATTATTTAGATATGAAATCAATTTTAGAACAATTATCCTCAATGACCGTTGTTGTTGCTGATACTGGTGATTTAGATTCGATAAAAAAATTTCAACCAAGGGACGCCACCACCAATCCATCGCTAATACTTGCTGCTGCTAAGAACCCTGATTATGTGAAATTAATTGATAAAGCTTTAGAAAGTTCAGAAAATGCATTGCCCCAAGGATTCTCCGAAATTGAATTAATAAAAGAAACTGTTGATCAAGTTTCAGTATTTTTTGGAAAAGAAATATTGAAAATTATATCAGGGCGCGTATCTACAGAAGTTGATGCAAGACTGAGCTTTGATACCGAAGCTACGGTAAGAAAAGCGAGAAAATTGATCAATCTTTACAAAAATTTTGGAATTGAAAAGGAAAGAATTTTGATTAAGATTGCTGCAACTTGGGAGGGAATTAAGGCAGCTGAAATTTTGGAAAAAGAGGGTATTAAGTGCAACTTAACCTTACTTTTTAACTTCTGCCAAGCGGTAACTTGTGCCAATGCAAAGATAACTCTAATCTCCCCGTTCGTTGGCCGTATATTGGATTGGCATAAAGCAAAAACTGGTAAAACTAGTTTTGTTGGTGCTGAAGACCCTGGTGTTATTTCGGTTACACAAATATACAAGTACTTTAAAGAAAAGGGATTCAAGACAGAAGTAATGGGAGCGAGTTTTAGAAATCTTGATGAAATAAAAGAATTAGCAGGTTGCGATCTTTTAACAATCGCACCAAAATTTCTTGAGGAACTGAAAAAAGAAAAAGGAGAGTTAGTTAGAAAATTAGATGTAAATACCCAAATAAATAATTCTAATAACTACGAATTTGAAGAAAAAGATTTCAGATTAAGTATGTTAGAAGATCAAATGGCAAGTGAAAAGCTTAGTGAAGGCATCACTGGATTCAGTAAGGCTATAGAAGAATTAGAAGAGCTTTTACTAAAGAGATATTCAGAGATTAAAAATTATAAAATGATTTCTGCTAACTAAATTTAAGTTTTAATTGAAAAAGAATTAAGTTCCACTTTTTGTTAAAAGTCTTCTAATAACTCTTTTTGCAATATCTTCATAACTCATTTCTCCTGATAATATTTGAGCAATACGTTTAGGCGCTGTTTTTCTTTTGACACCTAATTGATATCCAGTTCTAGGAAATCTATAAAATACTTGGGCTATTCTCTTCCCCCAGACCATTGATTTCCCCCAAATGTTGTTAATTTTTTTCGTATAAAGATTTAAATCATCTACTTTTCCTGCTAGGCACTGATCTATGTATTCTGCAGCATAAAAACTACTAATTAAAGAAGGTCTAATTCCTTCAGCTAAAAAAGGATCACACAGAGATGCTGCATCTCCAACCGCTAAAACTTTGTCACCATTAATTGAGTGGAAGCCATTCCATATTCTCAGTTTCTTACTAATTGTTTTATTAGGAAAATCATCAAAACCGAAGCTTCTTATAACTTTTTTATTTATGATCTGATTTTCTAAGAGACCATTATTTATAAAAGTACCTAAACCAATATTTAAGCTTTCTCTTAAGGGGAATGCCCATGCAAAACCATATTTTATAAATCCAAACTCAAATCTAACTGCATCTCTAGGTATTTCACCTAACCCTTTCAATCTTAATGAGAATGTGTTAGCAAATTTCAGTTTTCTTGGCCCTAAATTGAAATAACTCGCCCATTTCGATTGAGACCCATCTGCAATTACAAGAAATTCTGTAATATATTTTATTTTGTTATTGCAAGTAATTTCCCATTTATCATTTTTTTTAATGATTTTTTCTATCAATAATGGTCTCATTATCTGAGCTCCATTACTCAAGGATTCATCAAGTAATAATTGATCTAATTTTTCTCTTTTAACAATCCAAAATGGGGATTCACCATTCAGATCAGCAGTTACATTATCTGAAGCTTTCCATCTGAATTCAACATTCTTAATTTTTGTTTCTATGAAATCTTCTATATTTAAAGGAAGAAATTTTTTCATTGAAGATGCCATCCCACCTGCACATGGTTTGTAATCTTGGGATTTTTCTTTTTCAATGATTAAAACTGAATATCCTTTCTTTGATAGGTTAAGAGCGGTGGAAGATCCTGATAAACCTCCCCCAATTATTACAACGTCAAATCCTGTCAAACTTTTAGAATTTCTTTCTCTTTCTCAGACAATTTAGTTTCTATTAAAGCAATATATTTATCAGTAATTTTCTGAATTTCAGATTGATTATCTCTCGATTCGTCAATAGAAATAAGGCCATCTTTTTCGTCTTTTTTTTCTTTATCAACAGCATCTCTTCTGATATTTCTCAAAGCTACTTTCCCTTCCTCTGCATATTTAGAGGCTAATTTACAAAATTCTTTTCTTCTTTCTTCTGTTAAAGGAGGAACATTTATTCTTATTACTTTTCCATCATTATTTGGAGTAATACCTAAATCACTCATAGAAATAGATTTCTCTATCGCTTGTAAACATGAAATATCAAAAGGTTGTATTGAAATTGTTTGAGAATCAACAGTGCTTATAGTGGCAAGCGATTTGATTGGTGTTTCTGCTCCGTAGTACTCAACACTTACTCTGTCTAACAAGGAAGCATTAGCTCTTCCTGTCCTAATTGTATTAAAGTTTCTTTGCGTGGCTTCAATACTTTTATTCATATTTTCTTGAATTTCTTTTTCTTTCATAATTAAAAAATAAAATGATCTTTAACTAATTAAAGAGCCTATTGGCTCACCAGCAACAGCTTTGGAAATGTTCCCTTTTTTGAATATATCAAAAACCATAATTGGGATATTATTATCTTTGCAAAGTGCAATCGCAGTACTGTCCATTACTGCAATTTCATCACTAAGAACTTGTTGATAACTGAGAGAGGAATATTTTTTTGCATCTTTAAATTGATTAGGATCACGATCGTATACTCCATCAACTTTAGTAGCCTTCATAACAACTTCAGCGTTTATCTCTGCTGCCCTCAAAGCTGCCGTAGTATCAGTTGTAAAAAATGGATTTCCGCATCCACCTCCGAAGACTACAACTCTACCTTTTTCAAGGTGCCTCATGGCTCTTCTTCTGATGTAAGGTTCGGCAATTTCCTGCATTTCGATTGCTGTTTGCACTCTGGTTGCAACTCCTACTCTTTCAAGACCATCTTGAAGTGAAATTGCGTTCATTACTGTTGCTAACATCCCTACATAATCAGCTGTGGCGCGATCCATTCCATCTGCAGATCCTTTAAGCCCCCTAAAAATGTTTCCACCACCAACAACTATTGCAAGTTGCACATTATTTTCGACTACTTTTGAAACATCCTCTGCAATTGACTGAACTATAGCAGGATCAATACCATATGGTTTTTCACCCATTAGTGCTTCACCACTAAGTTTTAAGAGAACTCTTTTGTAAGTCATTCAATAATTGTACTTTTAAGACCTTAGCAAGTAAATGCACCAAATTTATTTTTTGTTCAGATATTGCTTGCGTCTTTAAACATTTCTAAACCTGCCTAAAGAAAATTTAAATAATAATTTACTTCTACTAAAATTCAACACACTTTTGTGCTTTTATTCCTTGTTCTTTAAATGGATGTCTTATTAGTTTCATTTCTGTAACTAGATCAGCGTAATTAATAATTGAATCAGATGCTCCCCTTCCAGTTAAAACAATATGATTTTTTCTATTATTTAAGCTTTTTAAAAAAGTGATTATTTCTTCGGGTGAAAGATAACCAAGTTTTGTCGCAATATTAATTTCATCAAGAATGATAAGTTTATAAGATTCGTTTTGTATGTATTTTTTGGCTAGTTGCCACGCGTCTTGAACTAATTTTTCATCTCTTATTCTGTCTTGTGTTTCCCAAGTAAATCCCTCTCCTAATGAATGCCAAGATATGTTTGAAGACAAGTTTTTAAGTGCTTTTTCTTCTCCAGTGGTCCAGCCTCCTTTGATAAATTGAATTATCGCTACTTTATAGCCATGGCCTATTGTCCTTAAAGCCATACCTAAAGATGCAGTTGTCTTTCCCTTACCATTTCCTGTAAAAACAATCAATAATCCTTTTTTTGTTTTTCTAATTTGTAGTCTTTCGGCTTGAATATCTTTTCTTTGCTGCATTCTTTTTTTATATGAGCTCTCATCGCCTTCCGGTGAAAATTTACCTCCCATTCCAAGTTTTTTTGCTTGATTATCGAGGTTAAATATTTTCTCGGAAGATGAAGGTTTTTCTTGCATATGACCCTTTTAAAATTTAATTATTATAAATCTTTAAATATTTTTAACTCTTTTAACTTTTAAAAGAGCATTATTTACTGCCTGTTGTTGATCTCTTTTAGTAATCCAGTGGTGGTAAGTTTGGGTATGTAAACTAACCGAATGTCCCATCATTCTGGCAGCCACAGTATCAGGCAAATCATAAAAAATTGTTCTAACTGCCCAAGCATGCCTCAGATCATAAGGTTTTATATGTAAAGAGTAACGCTTAAATTGATCTGTAATTTTTTTTCCAATATTTTGTAAGGTTGTAACTTTAAAGTCTCTATTAATGTTTGGTAAAAGTTCTGGATTTTCGCCAAGTTTTGATAATTCGAACTTTTCCACCCATTCAGGATGAAATGGCCAAACTTGATGTTCCCCGGTTTTAGTCGTAGGTAAAACTCTTATAATTTTGTCTCCAAAATTAGTAAGAGAACTTAAATCACAAAAAAATACTTCATGATTCCTTAACCCATATGTAGCCATCAGACCAAAAACAAATTGCCAAGACTTGTTAGGTATCGTCTCCCAAAGTTTCTCTATTAATTCGTCTTTAGGTAGATCCCTAAATCCTGCTTTGTTCAGACCATATCCTCTAGAGTTTAATTTCCAATCTTCTGGTAGTTTAATGTCCAAAAACTTAGCCAAAACACTTAAAGAAGTAGCGCATTGTTTCCTACTTCTACTACCTTCCTTATAACTTTCAAGTGTTTTTTGAAATATTTTTTCTACAGCTGCATTCTCATAGTCATTGTAAATGTTTAAGATTCTTTTCATATATGGTTTGTAAGAACTTTTCCAAGTAGTTTTTCTGGTGCTGGTAAGAAAATCACTTTTACTTTCTTTAAAAAAAAATTCCTCAAATTGGTTTAATCTTTTTGGGAATTCAAAACCATCTTTTATTTCCTTTTTATAAGGTTTGCCTATCCAATTAATCCAATCAAATTGATTCAATTCCAATTGCAAATTGATTAATTGTAATTTTTTTTTGGCTTCCTCTAATCCAGAAATATCGGCCTTTAAGCCAAGAGATATTCTTTGAATTTTAAAGTTGTTGTTATCTTCTTTGGAGGGTAGTGAACCACGAATATTTAATTTCTCTCCTCTTTTCTCAATTTTAAGCTTGCTGCCTTGAGTAGCAAATTTATCATTGACATTATTAATTTCCTGAATTACGTTCATTTACTTATATAATTGACCATATAATGACGTTTTTAATGTTGATTTTCAATCTTCATAAATTTTAAATGGATAAAATAGGCGTCTTACTAATGAATTTAGGAGGGCCTGAACGCATTACTGATGTCGGCCCATTCTTATACAATCTTTTTTCTGATCCAGAAATTATCAGGACACCTTTCCCTGTTTTTCAAAAACCACTGGCTTGGTTAATTAGCACACTTAGGAGTACTACTTCACAACAGGCCTACCTTTCCATTGGTGGAGGTTCACCTATCAGAAGGATTACTGAACAACAAGCAAGAGAATTACAATCTAAATTAAGGGATAAGGGGTTTAATGCCACTACCTACATCGCTATGAGGTATTGGCATCCTTTTACCGAATCTGCAATTGCTGATATGAAAGCAGATGGCGTAGATCAAGTTGTTGTAATACCCTTGTATCCGCATTTTTCGATAAGTACTAGTGGTTCGAGCTTTAGAGAATTAAAAAAATTGCGAGATTCTGATGATGAATTTAAGAATGTTCCAATGAGATGTGTAAGGAGTTGGTTTAGTCAATCAGGTTATTTAAAGTCGATGGTCGAATTAATTTCTGAGCAGATTTCACTTTGTGAATCACCTTCAAAAGCCCATATATTTTTCACTGCTCATGGAGTTCCTAAGAGTTACGTGGAGGATGCTGGAGACCCTTACAAACAACAAATTGAAGATTGTTCTTTATTAATTATAAATGAGCTGGAAAAATGTTTAGGTCATAGTAACCCTCATACACTTTCATATCAAAGTAGAGTTGGTCCTGTTGAATGGTTAAAGCCTTATACAGAAGAGGTGTTAGCTGATCTTGGAAGATCAAATGTTAATGATCTGATTGTAGTCCCCATAAGTTTCGTTGGAGAGCATATCGAAACATTGCAAGAAATTGATATTGAATATAAGGAAATTGCTGAAAAGGCTGGTATTAAAAACTTTCGGAGAGTAAAAGCTTTAAATACTCATCCTACTTTTATTGAAGGTCTTAGTGATCTTGTGATTTCCTGCTTGGAAGGACCTCTAGTTAATATAGAGGAGGCTTCTCAGTTGCCTGAAAAAGTTAAACTTTATCCTCAGGAGAAGTGGCAATGGGGTTGGAATAATAGTTCAGAGGTGTGGAACGGAAGGGTTGCAATGATTATTTTTCTTGTTCTTTTTATTGAACTTATTTTAGGCTCTGGACCTCTACATAAATTAGGCATCTTATAAAGAAAAATTGATATTTATTTTAGAATTTTTTAATTTTTTAAAAGATTTTTTTGAATATATTTCTGACATTACATTTCTAAATGAGGCAAAAGTATTTAATTGAGTTTAATATTTATAGTAAATATTGAATTTCTTTAGTGACCCTTACTTCGAGATCCTTTTCAAAGGGTAG
The DNA here is from genome assembly GCF_902522795.1 of uncultured Prochlorococcus sp. Lineage (GTDB taxonomy): Bacteria > Cyanobacteriota > Cyanobacteriia > PCC-6307 > Cyanobiaceae > Prochlorococcus_A. The sequence goes on along the minus strand of NZ_CABYWZ010000010.1, from coordinate 23,781 downwards.
TTCAAAACATGAAAATCCAGTTTGGATAACTGGTGCAGATGCACTAATGGATTCTTTAAAAATTCATGGAGTAAAAGTTATATTTGGATATCCCGGTGGAGCCATACTACCAATATATGACGCCGTTCATAAGGCAGAACAAGATGGTTGGTTAAAGCACTATATGGTTAGGCATGAACAAGGAGGTTCACATGCGGCTGATGGATATGCTAGATCTACTGGTGAAGTAGGAGTATGTTTTGGAACCTCAGGCCCAGGTGCAACAAATTTGGTAACTGGAATTGCCACTGCTCAAATGGATTCAGTCCCTCTAGTTGTAGTTACAGGTCAAGTCCCAAGACCTGCTATAGGTACAGACGCTTTTCAAGAAACTGATATTTTTGGCATAACTCTTCCAATAGTGAAACATTCATGGGTAATAAGGGATCCTTCAGATATCGCGAAAGTAGTTTCTGAAGCTTTTTTTATAGCCTCATCTGGAAGGCCAGGCCCTGTTTTAATTGATATACCCAAAGATGTAGGTCAGGAGTTCTTTAATTACCAAAGAGTTTTGCCTGGTGAGATTATTCCTAAAGGATTTAAAAGGAATGGAGAAATTAATGATTGCGATATAAACAAAGCAATTAAATTAATAGAGGATTCCGAAAGACCTCTTCTATATGTAGGAGGTGGGGCAATATCTTCAGGAGCTCATGATGAAATAAAAACTTTGGCAAAGAATTATCAAATACCAGTTACCACAACCTTAATGGGGAAGGGTGCTTTTGATGAAAAAGATAATTTATCAGTAGGTATGTTAGGAATGCATGGAACTGCTTATGCAAATTTTGCTGTTACGGAATGCGATCTTTTAATTGCTATTGGAGCTAGATTCGATGATAGGGTGACAGGAAAATTAGATACTTTTGCACCTAATGCAAAGGTAATTCATATAGATATCGACCCAGCAGAAGTTAATAAAAATAGACGTGTAGATGTTGCAATTGTTGCTGATGTTTCAAAAGCTGTTCTAAAAATTAATGAACAATCTTTAAAAAACAAATTTACTTGTCAGACGAAAAACTGGTTAGAAAAAATTGATTTTTGGAAACATAAACATCCTTTATATGAACCTCCTAAAGAAGGTGAAATTTATCCTCAGGAAGTTCTTTTAAAAGTGAGGGAACTTTCACCAGAAGCTTATATAACTACAGATGTAGGACAACATCAGATGTGGGCTGCTCAATATCTTAGAAATTCTCCAAGAAAATGGATTAGTAGTGCAGGCTTAGGAACTATGGGTTTTGGATTACCAGCGGCAATTGGAGTAAAAGCAGCCCTACCTCATTCAGATGTAATTTGCATTGCAGGAGATGCAAGTGTCTTAATGAATATTCAAGAATTAGGAACTTTATCTCAATATGGTCTAAATGTGAAATTGATTATTATCAATAATCGCTGGCAAGGGATGGTAAGACAATGGCAGGAAAGTTTCTATGATGAAAGATATTCCTCATCTGATATGAGTTGTGGTGAACCTGATTTTGTAAAACTTGCTGAGTCTTTTGGAGTTAAAGGATACTTAATTTCTGATAGAAAACAATTACAGAATGAATTAAAAAATGCGCTTGATCATGACGGTCCTGCCTTGATTAATATCCTCGTCAGAAGAGGTGAAAATTGTTATCCAATGGTTCCTCCTGGTAAAAGTAATGCTCAAATGGTTGGATATGTTAATTGTGAAGACTAATTTTTTTGAATTTCGTCATTAAAAAAAATTAACCTTAACATAATTTAAAAAGTTAAAGATTTCTGAATTGAAAAAATTATCAAAAATTTTAATTATAATCTGGTTTATTATTCTTAATCCTGTAATAGTAAACTCGGCCGAAATTCTTCAAATTAAAAGTTCAAATACTATTTTGGTGGGGGATCAAAATAGAAACTTAACTATTGAATTATTTTGTGTAGAAGTAAATGAAAATAATGAGATTGAGGCAACTAATCTACTTAAGAGTGAATTCCCAAAGAGGAGCAAAGTGAAAATAAAGCCTTTTGGTTTCAAAGAGAACATTTTGTTAGCCAAAGTTTTTAATATTAAAGGTACTAAGGAGATGACTGAATTATTGGTCGCTAAAAAATTAAGTAGTGAAATTTGTCCAAGTTAATTATCTTTATGAGCAAATAAGATTCCATTGTCTCGAGCTTGTTTTGCTCCTTCTCCAGGAATAAAATTCATTATTGAATTTGTATGTGCATAAATTTGAGACGTCTATATTTGTATGAGGGATGTTCTCATTTAAAAGTTGTCTATAGGCAGATCTTTTTAGATCAAGTTGATTTAAGTTTTGCTCTATGAAGTGATTTGAATCACTTAAATGAAGATCTTTTTTAGTTTTAGTCAATTTGACAGTTATGTTTTTATTTTCGGCCTTTCTATAAAATTCTTTGAGTGTCATTTTGTCAACTTGATAATGTTCCTTAGAAATCGCTGGTCCTATTGCAACAAGTAAGTCATCTATAGATGTCCCAAAATCATCAAAAATTTTTACCAGATTTTTTATTATTTTTTTTTCTAAACCTTTTCTTCCACAATGCAAGGTTGCTACATTTCTTGTCCTTTTATCGGCAAAAAATATTGGCATACAATCAGCTGTGTAAACCCATAAGTTTTGACTGCATTTATTGCCAACAAGACCATCTGCATAAGTCTTAGTTCCTTTTTGCGAATGAGATCCAAACACTATCACATTACTGTGAATTTGAGTGGAAACACAATTTATGGAATTTTCATTAAAGTGATTTCCTAATAATTGAAGAAATTCCTCAGAGCAAGACTTCGTGAAGAAAGCATGTTTGAAATTATTTTGACTAAGAATAGGTGATAAATAATACTCAAATTTTTTGTTTTGAATATAAATTTCATCTTTTGAGAAATATATTTCTTTGTAAGGAATAGTTCCTGCTCCTAAAATGAATTTATGAAATTAATTCAATATCTCTTAAGATCCAGAATCCTGCAAATTTTTCGATATACGGCGTTGACTGTATGGAAATAAATTGATAACCAAAAGAATTTTTTTTATTCTCTAAAAACTTTGTATTCAAAATTTTTGCATCTTTTTCTGGTAAATCAGTTACCAGCCACTTATCATCTTCTGAAGCTTCAAGTATGAGTTGGTTCTTATTTACCACTAATTTAATAGGTTCTAAACAACTAAACCATGCAGAAAGTGCCAAAGATCTATCTTTGCTAAAAAGTCTTAATCCTGGAACTAAGTAATTATCATCTAAATCTTGCTGAATTGGAAAAATATCTCCAAATTCCATAGGCCAATTTTCTGCTAATTTTAATTCACCAATTGATATTTCAGAGATAGTTAAAGCATCACCCCTTACTGCTTCTGGTAGAGGTGTAGGAGGGTTTTCCATTTTAGAAGTAAAAGTAGGAGCTAATACACCTCTTACATAACCTTTTTCATTTGGATAAATCTCTTTTTCAAGAAATTCGATTCTATCTAATAAATTGTAAGTTCTCCTACTTACAATTGCCTCAATACTTACTGCATCCAGAGATTTCTTTATGATCGATTTCATTGACGACCTCCAGAATCGAACTATAGAAGGTTTCTCCCACCCTTGTTTTTTCGCTTCACTTATTGCTTCATTTAGTGCCTTTGTAAGCCACACTGAATTAACTTCATTAGCAGGGCACTTTTTATTCCAAAGAAAAACATCTTCTGTCTTATAACCTCTTGTAGAGCAAATAATTAATTCCCACCTTTTTTTCCCATTTGATTCAATAATTGGTCTTGAGTAAAAGTCTAATTCCCAATCTGAAATTTTTAATTTTAGACTTGACTCCATTTTTTTATTAATGTTCATTTATCTTGTTCTTTTTTATCGAAGAGTGCTTTGGTTTTTAGTGCCCTCTCTGTGGCTTCTTGCATAACTTTTTGCTTATCAATAATTAATTCTCCCGCAGAGTTTTCTAGGAGTGCTGTATTAAGACCAATACGACCTTTCTCAAGGTCTATTTCAGATATTAAAGCTTTTATCATTTCCCCTTCTCTAAAAACTTCTCTTAAAGAACGAATCGATCCATTTGTTAGTGAGGATTGATGAAGAAGTCCACTAGCTCCTCCTAAATCTATAAAGAAGCCATATGGCTTTACTGCTAAAACTTCTCCTTCAATTAATTGACCTAATTCTAAACTTGTAAGTTTAGAGACTAATGATGCTTTCTTTTCAGAGAGAACTAATTTTCTGGATTCTGGATTCACCTCAAGAAACGCTACTTTTAGAGTTTTGCCAACAAAAGATTGATAATCTTGACCATCTTCAATTTGGGATCTAGGGATGAATCCTCTTAATCCATCTACATCACACGTAAGCCCACCCCTGTTAAATCCATTAATTAAAACGTTAATTAATTCTCCATTTTTTGCGGAACTTGATACTTTCTCCCAACTTTGTCTCAGAATTAATGCCCGAGCACTCACTGTTACCATCCCATCTGCATTTTGTTCTTTGATAACCAAAACTTCCATTTCAAGACCTATAGAAAACTTTTCTTTAAAGTTAGTGATGACACCCAAACAACATTCTTTTTTGGGCATATAACCGGGTGCTTTTCCGCCTATGTCAACATATAGTCCATCACTTTCAATTGCTATAACCTTACCTGAAATTGTTTCTCCTGTAGCCCCAATTGGCTCATTTGCATTTAAAGCCTCCAAAAAAGCACTTTCATCAAAATCGAATTCATCAACTGTTCTTTCTAATTGAAAATCTGTGTTTTGATCAGATAAATTAAGGGGTCTATTTAAGTCTTGTTGAGTTAAATTTTGTTGAGAAATATCAAAATCATTGGTGTTTTCATTATTGTCCTCAATTTTTTTTACTGAATCATTTTTAATGATTTGCGGTTTGATTGCGATATCTTCTTTTTTAATTTCTTTTAGCGAATTGGTTTGCTCATTATCTATTTTTTGAGTATCTTTCTTGCTTATATGAAGAACCTGAATAGGTTTTTTATTGCCCTTTGGTTGGATATTATCTTGGGCATTTTTATTACTGACTCCCATCGTAGGTAAAATAAGAATAATTAATTATTAACATACTCTAAATGTTAGTACTCAAAATTAAAATTAATGAACTTTAAACCAATACCTAATAAATTTGAATATTTAAATTGGCAAGAAATTGAGTGCGTTGCAAAAAACAAAAGATCAACAGTGATTTGGCCATTCGGTGCTGTTGAACAACATGGACCGCATTTGCCTCTTGCTACAGACAGTATTTTTGTTGATGAAATTATTAGTGAAGTTTTTAAATTATTCTCTGCCGATATTCCATTAAAAAAACTTCCAACCCAATATATTGGTTTTTCTCCAGAACATAAGGGTTTTGCCGGGACAATTTCACTTTCCTCAAATTTAATAACCTCAATGATAAAGGAAGTCGGAGGCCAATTATCTGAAATGGGTTTTAAAAGATTGATATTAATTAATGGACATGGAGGTCAAATTTCACTGTTAAATACAGCTGCAAGAGAACTAAGAGGCGTCGCACCAGGGATGGCAGTTTTCCCTTGTTTCTTATGGAGTGGTGTGAATGGATTGAGTGAATTGTTAACAAAAACTGAGATTGAGGATGGGCTTCATGCCTCTTTAGCTGAAACAAGTTTGATGCTGGCTTTGAAACCTGAATTAGTAGGAAATGAACGCCCAAATGAGGGAAATAAATTAGAGATTCCTGAAGGTTGGAGTTTAGAGGGCAATGCGCCTACTGCTTGGCTTACTGACGACTTCAGTAAATCAGGTGTTATTGGAGATAGTAGAGGAGCAAATGAGTCTTTAGGGAAAAATTTAAAGGAATTATTGATTAATCATTGGTTCAAATTGATTATGAATCTGATGCAATCAGATTGGCCAATGAATTCCTAAATAAGTTTAAGTAAAAAATGTGACTTAACAATTGAAACTATTTTCATGATATTTAAATAAACTCTCTATAATCGTGTAATATTCATGCATAATGAGCTAAAGATTACTGACATGCAAACTCTAGAATCAAATAAAAAAACTATTGAAGAATCGACTAATCCGATTTCTTTAGATTTGCCCGACTTCACTACAGATTCTTATAAGGACGCATACAGTAGAATAAATGCAATTGTCATAGAGGGAGAGCAAGAGGCTCATGATAATTACATTTCAATAGCATCTTTAATTCCAAATGAGTTAGAGGAGTTAACTAAATTGGCGAGAATGGAAATGAAGCATAAAAAAGGCTTCACCGCATGTGGAAGAAATTTAGGTGTAGTAGCTGATATGGATTTTGCTAAAAAATTCTTTTCTAAATTACATGGTAATTTTCAAGTTGCTCTTAAAAAAGGAAATTTAACAACATGTCTTTTAATACAAGCCATCTTAATTGAAGCATTTGCAATTTCTGCTTATAACGTCTACATAAGAGTTGCGGATCCTTTTGCAAAAAAAATAACAGAGGGAGTGGTTAAAGATGAATATCTTCATTTAAATTATGGTCAAGAGTGGCTTAAAGATAATTTATCTTCTTGTAAATTGGAATTAATGGAAGCTAATAAGGTTAATCTTCCTTTAATTAAAAAGATGTTAGATGAAGTAGCAGATGACGCATCAGTTTTAGCTATGGACAGAGAAGAATTAATGGAAGAATTTATGATTGCTTATCAAGATACATTGATGGAAATAGGTCTAGATAATAGAGAAATTGCAAGAATGGCTATGGCCGCTATCGTCTAATTACATTTCTAATTAATCAAGAATTTTAATAATTAATCAATCCTATTTAAGTTGTTAGCTCTGTGCTATTGTTCATAAGATCATATAGAAACCATTTATAAATTTTAAATGTTTGGGTTAATAGGCCATTCAACCAGTTTTGAAGATGCAAAAAGAAAAGCTTCGATGCTAGGCTTTGATCATATTGCTGATGGTGACTTGGATGTTTGGTGTACTGCGCCTCCTCAGCTTGTTGAAAATGTAGAAGTTAAGAGTGCTACTGGAATATCTATTGAAGGTTCTTATATAGATTCGTGCTTTGTTCCTGAAATGCTTTCTAGGTTTAAAACGGCTAGAAGAAAAGTACTAAATGCTATGGAACTAGCTCAGAAAAAAGGCATTAACATTACTGCTTTAGGAGGATTTACTTCTATTATTTTTGAGAATTTTAATCTTCTACAGCATAAACAAATTAGAAATACTTCATTAGAGTGGGAAAGGTTTACTACTGGCAATACTCATACCGCCTGGGTTATTTGTAAGCAACTAGAAATAAATGCGCCTCGCATTGGGATAGACCTAAAAAAAACAACTGTTGCTGTAATTGGTGCTACAGGTGATATTGGTAGTGCTGTTTGTAGATGGCTTATTAATAAAACTGGGATTTCAGAACTTCTTATGGTAGCAAGACAACAAGAACCTCTGGCAATGTTACAAAAAGAATTAGATGGTGGCACTATAACAAGTTTAGATGAGGCATTGCCTCAGGCGGATATTGTTGTGTGGGTTGCAAGTATGCCTAAAACTATTGAAATTGATACTGATAACTTAAAAAAACCATGTTTAATGATTGATGGTGGATACCCCAAAAATCTTGATGAGAAATTTCAGGGTGAAAATATTTATGTTTTAAAAGGAGGTATAGTAAAGTTTTTCAATGATATTGGTTGGAATATGATGGAACTTGCGGAAATGCAAAACCCTCAGCGAGAGATGTTTGCTTGCTTTGCAGAAGCAATGATTTTAGAATTTGAAAAGTGTCATACAAACTTTAGTTGGGGAAGAAATAACATTTCACTTGAAAAGATGGAATTTATTGGAGCAGCTTCTTTAAAGCATGGTTTTTCCGCCATTGGACTTGATAAGCAGCCTAAAGTATTAACTGTCTGAAATTATGGCTAAACGTTACCTTCTTGATTTTGAAAAGCCTCTTGTTGAACTTGAGAAGCAGATAGAGCAAATTAAAGAATTAGCTCGAGATTCAGAAGTAGATGTAAGTCAACAGCTTCTACAGCTTGAAACCTTAGCTGCGAGAAGAAGAGAAGAAATATTTAAATCTCTCACCCCTGCTCAAAAAATTCAGGTGGCTAGGCATCCTCAAAGACCAAGTACTTTGGACTTTGTTCAAATGTTTTGTGATGACTGGATCGAATTACATGGAGACAGAAATGGTGGCGATGATATGGCACTTATTGGGGGGATAGGTTCTATAAATAATAAACCAGTATTGATTTTAGGGCATCAGAAAGGAAGGGATACAAAAGAAAATGTAGTAAGAAACTTTGGGATGGCAAAACCAGGAGGTTACAGAAAAGCTCTTAGATTAATGCAGCATGCAAATAGATTCTCTTTGCCAATTCTTACATTTATTGATACTCCTGGAGCTTATGCTGGTTTAAAAGCTGAAGAACAAGGTCAAGGTGAAGCGATTGCAAGAAACCTTCGAGAGATGTTTGGATTAAAAGTTCCAATTGTGGCTACTGTCATTGGAGAGGGAGGTTCGGGAGGCGCACTTGGAATAGGTGTAGCCGATAGGTTACTAATGTTTGAACACAGTGTTTACACAGTTGCTAGTCCGGAAGCATGTGCATCAATTTTGTGGAGAGATGCTGCGAAAGCACCAGAAGCTGCATTAGCACTTAAAATTACAGGTAAAGATTTACTTAAATTAGGTATAATAGACGAGGTATTACCAGAACCTTCTGGTGGGAATAATTGGGCTCCTTTAGATGCTGGTAACACACTAAAAGAGGCTATTGAGAAACACCTTAATTCTCTACTGCAAATGCCTGAAGATGAATTAATTGAGGAAAGATACAAAAAGTTCAGGGTTTTAGGTAAATTTATCGAAGCAAATAATATTGAAGAGATTTATAGTGAAATTCCCCAAAAAACTGAATAACTTGAAACTAGCTTTTATAACAGGTGCTACGAAAGGTATTGGTAGATCTACCGCAATTACTTTTGCCAATGCTGGCTGGGATTTAATTTTACTCTCTAGGAATATGGATTTAATGGAGAAACTAAAGAAAGAACTGTTGACCACTAAATCAAAAATTAACCTAGTGAAATGTGATTTATCTAATCCTCTAGAAATAAAGCATTGTGTTAATGAGGCAATTGAGAAGTATGGTTGCCCTTCAGTATTGATAAATAATGCCGGTTGCGCATTTAATAGCCCTTTAATTGAAATGGAATTAGGTGAATGGGAACAAACTATTCAAATAAACCTCACAAGTGTTTTTCAAATTTGTAGTTCAATAATTCCTCAAATGAGAAAAAATGGCGGTTTAGTTATTAATGTTAGTAGTCATGCCTCTTATAATGCATTCCCTCAATGGGGAGCTTATTGTGTTTCAAAATCTGCACTAGCTATGTTTACTAAATGTTTGAGGGAGGAGGAGAGATCTAATTCAATAAGAGCGTGCACAATAACTCTTGGTTCAGTAAATACTCCTCTTTGGGACTCCGAATCAATCAATTCCAATTTTGATAGAACTTCTATGCTCTCCTCAAAAGAGGTATCAGAAACTATCCTCTACATGGCTCAAAAACCTGAATCACAATTGATCGAAGACTTGACTTTGATGCCTTCTGGCGGAGCCTTTTAAAAAATTCTGTTTATCTACCTAATCTTAAAATAGTGATTTTTATTAGTGCAATTTGAACCCGATTGAACAAGAGAATGTGATATAGTATATGAGCAATTAAGCTTTTGGAAGATACAGTTAATTAAGTTGCATACAATTTTCTGTTTAAAATTTTATGACCTCTACATTACCCAACGATAATATTAGAAACTTTGACGACCAGATTACTAATAAACTAATTTCTGAAATTATAAGAGACAGAATTAAGAATTCTGGAACAAGATTTAGCGCTAACGATAATATTTCTGATTTTATTAATCCTGGTGAATTAGAAATTTTAGAAAAAGAAGTAGCCTCAAGAGTCAAAGACCTACTAAAGTCTCTTGTAATCGATGTTGAAAATGATCATAATACTCAAGAAACTGCTGAAAGAGTTTCAAAAATGTATTTAAATGAAGTTTTTAAAGGCAGATATCATGAACAACCTAAAGTTACAAGTTTCCCTAATGATAAAAATCTCGATGAAATTTATACAGTTGGTCCAATTTCAGTAAGATCTGCATGTTCACATCATTTAGTTCCAATTCTAGGAGAGTGTTGGATAGGTATTAAACCCGGGAAAAAAGTCATAGGACTTTCAAAATTTGCTAGGGTTGCTGATTGGGTTTTTTCAAGACCTCATATTCAGGAAGAAGCTGTAATGATCCTCGCAGATGAAATTGAAAAACTGTGTGAGCCTAAAGGTTTAGGCATTATTGTAAAGGCCCAACATTATTGTATGAAGTGGAGGGGAGTCAAAGAACCAAATACAAGTATGATTAATTCTGTGGTTAGAGGTGATTTTAGGCACGACTTAAGTTTAAAACAAGAATTTTTTGAGCTTGTAAAACAGCAGTCTGCTACTAATAATTACTAATTACTTTTTAAAAACTTAAAAAGATCTTCTGTTTTTTTAATATCTTTTAAACCTGGGTATATCTCAATACTACTTGAAATATCTAATCCATCTGGGTTGAAGTCAGTGAGGATTTCATCAATCCATTCAATTGATATTCCACCTGCCAACCACCATGGTTTGCTAAATTGCAAATTCTTTAAATAAATAGAATTTATTTTTTTTCCTGAACCTCCATAAGTATCTTTATTCCAAGAATCAAGTAGTATAGCATCTACAAAATCCTCAAAAGGTTTAATTTTATTTATGTCCTTTTCCGTCTTTATTCTGAAAGCCTTCCATAGGCCAATATTGGGTATTTTTTCCCTTATTTCTTTGCAATAATCAATATCTTCATCTCCATGTAATTGAATGATCGTTTCACTTGGTTTTCCTAAGAAATTTTGAATAATTAAGTCTATTGGACAATTTTGAACAACCGATACTCTCTCGACTTTTGGATACAAACTTTCTAAAGTTGTAAAAATATTTTTCTTAATTTCAGCTGATACATATCTTGGTGACTGTTCTACGGAAATAATGCCGATAGCATGCGCTCCTAATTTTGCGACTTGAAGAGCTTGTTCTTCTGACGTTAAGCCACAAATTTTAATTAAAGTATTACTCTTGGGCATATAATTAGCCTTTATGTAAAATTAATATTATTGCTAAATATAGCGGAGATTATTTTTGAGAAGTTGGCAAATTTTTAAAATATGGGGAATTCCCTTTAAAGTTCACCCTTATTGGATTGCTATTCTCTTTTTATTCACATGGAGTATTAGTAATCAGGTTAATTTAACTTCGGGTGATATTTATAATATTAAAGAATCTTGGATTATAGGATTTTTAACTTCTTTTTTCTTATTATCTTCAATTATTTTTCATGAGGTTTTTCATACTTTTGTTTCACTTAATCAGGGAGTAAAAATAAAAAAAATTACTTTTTATTTTCTAGGAGCAATTTTACAAATAGATAAGTATTGTCAAACTGCTTTAGGTAATATAAAAATTGCAATTGTTAGACCTCTTTTATGTTTCGCTACAGCATCAATCCTACTTTTAATTAGTAATAACAGTGCATCTCAAGAACAAATAGTAGTTAATGTAATTTCTAGGGTAGGTATATTTAATTTATTCTTAGGTTTCTTAAATTTGATTCCAATTGGTTCTTTAGATGGGGGAAATTTATTAAAAAGTATTATTTGGCATTTCTCAGGGAGTAAAAATAAAGGAAGAAATATCCTCAATAAAGTAAATTTATTATTATCTTTTTTTGTTTTATTTTTTGGGATAGTTTGTTTATTTAGATTTAACTTTTACTTTGGTTTTATTCTTTCTTTTTTAGGCTTGTTTGGAGTTAATTCTTCAAAATCTGAAAGTCAATTTTTTAAAATTGAAAACATACTTAAATTTAGTAAAGTTTCTGAAATCAAATTAAAGCCTTTAAGGAAAATTGAATACGATTCAAATTTCTCAGAATTTAATACATTAATAAAAAATAAAAACAATGCATCGGATAAATATTTTTTTGTTACGAATAATGGTAGATGGACGGGTTTTGTTGATCAGAATATTTTAAAAACTCTTTCATTAAAAAAATGGGAACGGAACTTTGTTGGAGATTTTAAGAAACCAATCGATAGTTTTGATAGTGTATCTTATAACGATAAATTATGGAGAACTATAGAAAAACTTGAAGAAACAAATGAAGGTTTTTTATTGGTTCTCAATGCTGCCGATATCCCTTTAGGGATAATTGATAGGTCAAAAATTGGAAACTTTGTATTGAACAAATTAGGTTTTAATTTGCCTTCAGAGATTGTTAACAAATTAAACTTTAAAAATCATTATCCCTTAGGAATTGAATTGCCAAGAATAATTAATTCAATGAAGCAGAAAGGAGATCTTTAATAATTCTTGTCATTAAAATTTTCTATTTTTATTATCTAGGGCAATATTTTTGAAATTTATATTTGATTTATTTTTAAGGAATGAATTCCTCAAATGTTGAATTATTTCATCATTTGTTAGTTTTAAATTTACTTTTGGGGGAGCTTCTTCTTTAAATAATTTGAACCATAAATCTCTTGAAGGATTTGTTTGAATCTCTCCATGTTGAAGGAATGCACCTTTTTTACGAAATTGGGCACTACCTATTCTCTTAAACCCATCCTGATCAACTAAATCAGAAATTAATGAAGTTCCAAAACAATTTGTTTTAATGCTTGATTTTCGTAAATTACCATATCGTAAGTTTAGACCTAATTCTCTAAAACTTTTAATTAACCAATTATTAACCATTTCATAACTTAGGACTTTATAGTAAGTTTTTTTAAATGTTAATGCATATGTAATGCCTCCTGAATGCAGAACAGCCCCCCCTCCAGAGGGACGTCTAACAATATTTATTTCCCCATTTGATAATAAATTTTCCCAATGAAGAGGAATTTCCTTTTGGTGATAGCCAATTGAAAGCCAATCTCCTTTCCAATAGTAGAACCTTAATGTGAGAATTATTTCAGGATTCGAAATTGTCTGATCTAAAGAATTTAAATCTAAAGCCATTTGATCAAATCCAGGTAAATTATTTGTCGAAAAAATTAAAGCCTGATCTTCTATTCCCAAAATTAATTTTGTAGGTTTATTTATGATAATTTTCAATAAATTTTTTCTTTCAATTTGTTAATTACGTAACATCATTTTGTAATAGTGTTTCAAATCTCCTCTTTTCAGTGGAGAATATAGAAAATAAATTTTTTACCATGGAGCCAACTCAAACATTTAATCTTATTGCATTAAGCCTCATAGTTGTTATGCATGCAGGAGTTTTAGCACTAAGACTAGGAATTAGCTTAGGTAGAAACTAAAGTCCATTAGAAAATTTGAAATTTATAAGGTAAAAATATAGTAAGACTGAATTGATTTATTCAGTAAAAATTTCATGTAATTAATTTGTCAAAATCTTTTTATAAAAATAGTATTTTTCAAAAAAAATATTTAGGGTCTGTATTTACAAAAAGACAACAGAAACATGATAATTTTGTATCATTAATTTTTTTAATTATAAAAATTAGCTTTTCCCTTTTAGCAACAATAAGTCTGATTAGACTTGGCTATAGTTCCAAGGTGAGGTTGACCAGATTAAGGGAAATTGAAGACTCATTTTTATACGAAAAACATAGATTTAATGTTTTGACAAATAAGTTTGATGATTTATTCTCTTCTGAAGGTGAGCAAAGATTTATGAAGGATCAGGATCAAATAATTTCTAGGGACATTATCAGAGTAATATGGCGTTGATAAGGATGATCTTGAATCATTCTACTTTTTCATTTTTCTATTAACTTTTTTGCTAGTGAGTAAGAACATTAAGGGTTTAGTCCTTATAACAGGAACAACTTCAGGAGTTGGATTAAATGCTCTAAAACCCCTATTAAGATTTGGTTGGGAGGTTATAGCCGTTAATCGATCAAATAAAAGAGCAATAAAAATAGCTGAGGAATCCTTAACAAAAGAGGAAATTAAAAATGTTCACTTTATAAAAATAGACCTTTCTAACTTGGATGATGTTAGAAAAGGTTGCGATGAAATATTAGGAAGATTTAAAAAGCCAATAAATTCTCTTATTTGTAATGCAGCAGTTTATAAACCGAGACTAAAGAGACCTGAAAGGTCTCCTCAGGGGTTTGAAAACTCTATGGCAGTAAATCATTTTGGGCATTTTCTTATGATTAACCTTCTTATAGAAAATATTCTATCTTCTGAAAGAGAAATTGTTTTAAATGGCAAATCAACTTTGTTCAAGCCAAGAATTACAGTATTAGGGACTGTTACAGCTAATTATTCAGAACTTGGAGGAAGGATCCCCATCCCTGCCCCAGCTGATTTGGGAGATTTATCTGGATTCAAAAATGGTTTTTTATCTCCAATAAGTATGGCGAATGGAAAGAAATTCAAACCTGGTAAAGCTTATAAGGATAGTAAACTTTGCAATATGGTGACCGTTCAGGAATTATCAAAAAGATATCCTGCAGATAAAATTATTGTAAATTCTCTATATCCTGGTTGTGTTGCTGAGACAAAACTTTTTAGAGATACACCTTGGTTATTTAGATTCCTTTTCCCGATATTTCAAAAATTCATAACAAAAGGATATGTGTCACAAAGATTGGCAGGAGAAAGGGTTGCTCAAGTGGCAACTTATAAACAATTTGCTAAACCATCAGTACATTGGAGTTGGGGAAATCGTCAAAAAACTGGCAGAAAAGCTTTTTCTCAAAAGTTGTCAAAAAGAATAATTGATACGAAGACCTCTCAGCAAACTTATGATTTAACAAGCCAATTGGTTGGATTAGATTAATTTTGACTAATCAAATCCTAGTAAATCAAAAATTTCTCTATCTTTAAGTGGATTGCCTTCTAGAGGTTCTACGTTTTCAAGCATATTTTTGGCAAGAGATAAATATTCATTTTGAACTTCAATAACATCTTCAGTTGGTTCCATTTCAAAAATGGTGCATTTTTTTAGTCTTGACCTTCTGATGGCATCGACATCTTTAAAATGAGCCATGGTTTTTAAACCTGTTCTTTCATTGAATTTATCAATTTGGTCTGTATCTTTTGATCTATTTGCAACTACTCCACCTAATCTGACTTTATAATTTTTTGCTTTTGCTTTAATTGCAGAAACTATCCTATTCATAGCGAATATTGAATCGAAGTCATTAGCAGTAACAATTAGACAATAGTTTGCATGTTGCAAAGGAGCTGCAAATCCCCCACAAACAACGTCTCCAAGGACATCAAAAATAACAACATCAGTATCTTCAAGTAAGTGATGTTCTTTTAATAGTTTAACTGTCTGACCAGTTACATACCCCCCGCACCCTGTCCCAGCAGGAGGGCCTCCACTTTCAACACACATTACTCCATTAAAGCCTTCAAACATGAAGTCGGTTGGTCTCAATTCTTCGCTATGAAAATCTACCTCTTCAAGAATATCGATAACGGTAGGAACCATTTTGTGCGTCAAAGTAAAAGTGCTATCGTGTTTCGGATCACATCCAATTTGTAGAACCTTTTTACCTAATTTTGAGAATGCCGCAGAAAGGTTTGATGATGTAGTTGATTTCCCGATGCCGCCCTTACCGTATACGGCAATAACTAAAGCCCCTTCTTCAATATTTATTTTTGGATCTTGCTTTACTTGAACACTTCCTTCTCCATCAAGAGGCCTATTTATAGTACTTGTCATTTAAACTTAAAAACACGTTATTATTTATATTCTTGCAGCGTAAATACACATGAAATATGTTTCTAAACAAATATGTATTTAATTGTATTAAAAGTGGGAAATATGTTCTTATAACTGAATTTTTAGCATGAAATCTGTTGAATTATGAGTGAAAATACTCATGACTTAATTATAGTTTATTAGTAAACGAATTAACTGAAATATGCTTTGGCATCGTAAAGAGTTTCATCGCTTATCTCTGGAATTCCTCTCAAGATTGCGTATTTTTCCGTATTTGTTTTAACTTTGCCTCTTACAAAAAATGGAACCTTTGTTAATTCAGCTCTACCAGATTCAGTCCAGATAATTCCTTCTTTACTATTTATTTCTTTTTTTTCGTCAGAATTTAAAAAGTCCTTTGTTTGCGTAGCTGTATGTCCTAAATGGCTTTGATGACCATCAATAAACTCAAAGTCATGTTTGAACATATCAATAAGATGCTCTTCTAAACCCATCATTAGGGGATGCACCCAGTCATCAAAAATCACATTTGCTCCTTCCCATCCCATTTGAGGACTGTATCTTGCAGGAACATCTTGAACATGCATTGGAGTACTAATTACTGAGCATGGAATACCGAGTCTTTTTGCACTATGCCTTTCCATTTGGGTCCCTAAAACTAGTTCAGGGGCGGCTTTTTTCATGGCATCTTCCACTTCTAGATAATTGTTAGTTATCAGAGCTTCTAAATTTAGATCTTTTGCTGTAGCTCTTACCTGCCTGGCCATCTCCCTGCTGTATGTTCCAAGACCCACTACTTCAAAACCCAATTCTTCCTTAGCAATTTTGGCTGCTGCAATTGCATGTGTTCCATCACCAAAAATAAAAACTCTTTTGCCAGTTAGATAATTTGAGTCAACTGATTTTGAGTACCAAGGAAGTTTTGATTTATTTTCTAATTCTTTTTTATTAGTCAAAGGAAGATCTAATTTCTTATGAACTTCATTTATAAATTCAATTGTATTTTTTATGCCAATTGGAATAGTGTTTGTATATTCCATTCCAAAGTTCCGTTTAAGCCATTCGCATGTTGCTTCCGCAATTTCTGGATAAAGACAAATATTTATTTCAGCATCAATTAGTCTTTCAATATCATCTGGACTAGCACCTAGTGGAGCGACTAAGTTTGTATCTATTCCTTGCTCTGAAAGTATGCGTTGGATTTCGATTACATCATCTCTGCATCTAAATCCTAGTAATGTAGGGCCAAGTATATTGACTTTCGGTCTACGCCCAAATTCCCTCCACCTCAGAGGACTTATTTTCTCTGAATAGCTTACTTTTTCTTTTAAAAGGGTTCTTGTTAATTGATAAAAGGTTTCTGAGGCCCCCCAATTTTCTTTCTTGCTATAAGCAGGTAATTCAAGATTTACAATTGGCATATCAAACCCCATTCCTTTCGCAAGAGATCCAGGTTGGTCTTGGATAAGTTCTGCTGTACAACTTTCTCCGACTAAAAGAGTTTTGGGTTTGAATCGTTCAACCGCTTCTTTAATGTTTTTCTTCACTAATTCAGCTGTATCACCTCCAAGGTCTCTAGCCTGAAAAGTTGTATAAGTTACTGGAGGCCTTTGCCCCCTCCTCTCGATCATTGTAAAGAGAAGATCTGCATATGTATCTCCTTGGGGGGCATGAAGCACATAATGAATGTCTTTCATTGACGAGGCAATTCTCATAGCACCAACATGTGGTGGTCCTTCATACGTCCAAAGAGTTAATTCCATAGTTTTTAATAAGTTACTAAAGTTTTTGAAGTTAATATTTGATTTCTTTTTAAAGGCTTGGAGAAGAGACCTGCCAAATCTGCGGCTTGATCAATTCCATGAATTGGACTGAATACCATTTCTATTGACCACTTAGTACTAATCCCCTCCGCCTCAAGAGGATTAGCTAAACCCATTCCACAAACTACTAAGTCTGGATTAGATTCTCTCACTCGATCTAATTGTTTTTCTACATGTTGCCCTTCGACAATTTTTGTATTATCAGGTAATAAATTAATCTCCTCTTTCATTAAATCTTTATTTAGGTAAGGAGTGCCTACTTCTATAAGATCCATTTCGCATTCATTATGCAAAAATCTTGCCAAAGATATCTCCAGTTGCGATTCAGGAAGAAGAAATAGTCTTTTCCCCTTAAGTATTTCTTTGTGAGATTCAAGAGCAAGTTTTGCTCTATTAATTAAAGGCGAAATAATTTCATGAACTTTAAGTTCATTAATTTTGAAAGCTTTCGCTGCGGCTAAGAACCATTCAGAACTTCCTTCGATACCAAGAGGAAATGGAGCCGAAATTACTTCACAACCACGATGTTTTAGGCATCGAACGGTATCACTTAAATAGGGCTGAGTTAATAAAACTTTTGTATTTTTGCCAATCTTTGGTAATTCTGTTGATTGACGGGGTGGGAAGCTCTCAATATTTGAAATTCCTAAATTTCTAAAAATCTTTTTAAACCTATCCTCTACATTATTTGCAAGAGTCCCAACTAATAATAATTTCTCCTCATCTGATGAATTCATTAATGGAATTAAAGCTTTTAAGGCGCCATCCTCTCCTTGGGTAAAAGTTGTTTCTATCCCACTGCCAGAGTAATTAACGAATCTCACTTGACCTAAAAATTTTTTATTTAATTTCTCTGCGACAGTGGCAAGATCTAATTTGATTACCTCACTTGGACAAGATCCAACTAGAAAAAGAGTTTTTATTTCTGGTCTTCTCGCAATAAGATCATTTACCACCCGATCTAATTCTTCATGAGCGTCAGCAAGACCAGCAAGATCTTTTTCTTCAAGAATAGCCGTCCCAAATCTTGGTTCAGCAAAAATCATAACTCCAGCAGCGCTTTGAATTAAATGAGCACATGTCCTTGACCCTACAACTAGAAAAAATGCATCCGGCATTCTTCTGTGGAGCCAAACTATTGAAGTTAACCCGCAAAAAACTTCCCTTGGCCCAGTTTCCTTATTAAATTCAACTTTACTCATTAAAAATTTTCAAGAGCTTATATTTCAAGCTTGCATAAACTTTTCAATTTAAGAAAGTAATTAATAAGTTCTCTTACAAAATGAACATATTTAAAAAACTTATATGAATGTTTAAATACTTAAATGGGAATTATGAAAAAATTTTTGGAGCGTATTTTAATTTCTGTAGAAGGAATTTCCTTGACTTGTTTTTGAAAGCTTCCACACATTTCTAGCTATTTTCGTTGCTAATAATCCTGCTCTTTCCAATTTAGATTTACCGGGCTTTGCCCCAATTAAAGCTGTCACTTCTGAAGTGGTTAAAGGTGCTCCAGTATTTATAGCTAATTGCGTTAACTCCAATCTATCTCTGAGGTTCTTAAGATTTACTTTTTCAATTTTATCTTCTTCTAACCAACTAAAAGATGGGTCTTTCTGAGATAGTTTTTGCATCAAGCTTAGGCTAACTAATCCAAGAGTTTGATCAGGAGTTAATTCTTTTTCAGTACCAGAAACATTTGGTTCTTTTTTTTGAGAAGTTCCCATAAAAATGCATATCTTTTACTTGAAGTTATCGTTTTGTGCTAAGCATGCAAGTAAATTTAATAGAAAAAATGAACCATTATCCGTTATAGTCGCCTCAATGGAACCAACTTCTAGCTTAAACAGAGGGGAACGAAAAAAAGGGAGTTCTCTAGTCACAGGATCTGAGGTGCAATCTCAGGCCAGTGGTGCTAGCTGTTTTATTACTACTGATTCAGAAAAGTCCTTGGTATCCAGACAAGCAAGTCAAGTTGAGCAAATTGAGTTAAGAACATATGTTTTTTTAGATTCTCTGCAACCTCAATTAGCTGCATATATGGGAACTGTTAGTAGAGGTTTTTTACCTATTCCTGGTGATTCATGTCTTTGGATGGAAGTTTCACCAGGGATGGCTGTTCATAGAGTCACTGATATTGCCCTAAAAGCAAGTAATGTAAGACTTGGTCAGATGATTGTCGAAAGAGCATTTGGATCTCTTGCTCTTTACCATAAAGATCAAAGCACGGTTTTACATTCTGGAGATGTTGTTCTAGATGCTATTGGGAGTGAAGTTAGAAAAAGAACAAAACCTGCTACGAGTTGGACTGAAGTTATTCGCGCAATTACTCCAGATCATGCAGTTTTAATAAATAGGCAAAACAGAAGTGGATCAATGATTCAATCTGGAATGAGCATGTTTATCTTAGAAACTGAACCAGCTGGTTATGTTTTAAAAGCTGCTAATGAAGCTGAAAAGGCATCTAATATAACTGTTGTTGATGTTAAAGCAGTTGGAGCTTTTGGTAGATTAACTCTTGCTGGGAAAGAAGGAGATGTAGAAGAGGCAGCAGCTGCTGCTATAAGAGCAATTGAAGAAATTTCAAATTATTGAGAATTTTTTTTTAAACCTTTTTAACTTATGCCTATCTCTTTTTTTAAAAAAGGTGACATAATTTTTGCAGCTTTACCTCTACTACCTAATTTATTTAGTTGTGATTGTGAGAGCTCACCGTAAACACAATTAGCTTCTTTAACCCAAAAAATAGATTCGAACTCCCCATTAGGATATTTGGGGTTCTTAAGAATTTCTCCCCAGCATATTCCTGTTGTATCTTTAACTAAGTTTCCTGAGGGATCGCATAAAACCATACAACTTATAAATCTTGCACTCCTATAAGGACTATCAGAAAGTTCATTAATTAATTTTTTAATTTTCTCATCATTATTTTTGGCATATCGAGCAGAATAAATTCCTGGTCGACCATCTAAAACATCTACTTCAAGACCCGAGTCATCAGCTAATGCCCAAGTTTTTGTCTCTAGAGAAGCTGCCTTGGCTTTAAGTAGTGCATTCTCAAAATATGTTTTCCCAGTTTCTTCGACATTTAAATATTCTGGTTGCTTCTCAACCTTTAAAGACAAAACATCCAGCATCTCTGAAATTTCAGATACTTTTCTTTGATTGCCACTCGCAATAGTTAGAACTGGAAGGTTCAAAATAAAATAAAAAATTTATTGTGAATATTATCTTACTTCAAAGCTTGATACGGAGACAGGAAAGGTTGAACATTCCACACCTGAATAGACAGGGCCTGTCTCGTACGGAAATAACATAATGTAAATTTTTTCTTAACACAACAGTATGTTTTGATGCACTAACTAATTCGCATAAGTATTGACATATCAATAATACCAAGGGTGATAAGTTTAACTTATGAATGATAGAAAAAACATTAATGGAGATTTTGTCGAAAACGCTTGACTTATAAGTACTTAATGAAGCATTCTTCGAATTGAACATTCCACATTTAGTATTTAGTAGACAATGGCTACAGAAACAATGGGTATCGCTCTCGGCATGATCGAGACACGCGGACTTGTACCTGCAATCGAAGCAGCAGACGCAATGACAAAGGCAGCAGAAGTTCGCCTTATTGGTCGTGAATTCGTTGGTGGCGGTTATGTCACAGTTTTAGTTAGAGGCGAAACAGGCGCAGTTAACGCAGCTGTAAGAGCTGGTGCTGATGCTTGTGAAAGAGTTGGTGACGGTTTAGTTGCAGCCCACATTATTGCTCGTCCTCATAGAGAAGTTGAACCTGCTCTAGGTAACGGTGAATTTCTTGGTCAAAAGGACTAATTAAGTAAAGCAAGATTAATAAATTTTGCAAAATAATTATTTTCCCTACACAGACCTAAATTTATCCTTATGAGTAAGAAGTATGACGCAGGGGTAAAGGAGTACAGAGATACCTACTGGACTCCAGAATATGTACCCCTAGACACCGATTTACTAGCCTGTTTCAAATGTACAGGTCAGGAAGGTGTTCCAAGAGAAGAAGTTGCAGCAGCTGTTGCCGCTGAATCTTCAACAGGTACTTGGTCAACAGTTTGGTCCGAGTTACTTACAGACTTAGAATTTTATAAAGGACGTTGTTATCGAATCGAAGACGTTCCTGGAGATCCCGAAGCTTTTTATGCTTTTATTGCATATCCTTTAGATCTTTTTGAAGAAGGCTCAATTACAAATGTATTAACATCTCTTGTAGGAAACGTTTTTGGATTTAAAGCTCTAAGACATCTACGTCTAGAAGATATTAGATTCCCAATTGCTTTCATTAAAACTTGCGGTGGTCCACCAAACGGAATCGTAGTTGAAAGAGATCGACTTAACAAATACGGAAGACCTCTACTTGGTTGTACCATCAAACCAAAATTGGGATTATCTGGTAAAAACTATGGTCGAGTTGTATATGAATGTCTTAGAGGCGGTCTTGATTTAACGAAGGATGATGAGAATATTAATTCTCAACCATTCCAACGTTGGAGAGAAAGATTTGAGTTTGTTGCTGAAGCAGTTAAGCTTGCTCAGCGAGAAACTGGAGAAGTTAAAGGTCATTATCTTAATTGTACCGCTAACACTCCTGAAGAACTCTATGAAAGAGCTGAATTTGCAAAAGAGCTAGATATGCCAATCATCATGCATGATTATATAACTGGTGGTTTTACCGCAAATACTGGATTAGCTAATTGGTGTCGTAAAAATGGCATGCTTCTGCATATTCACAGAGCTATGCATGCTGTTATTGATAGACATCCAAAGCATGGTATTCACTTCAGAGTTCTTGCAAAATGTTTGAGACTATCTGGAGGAGACCAATTACATACTGGAACCGTGGTTGGAAAACTAGAAGGTGATCGTCAAACAACTCTTGGTTATATTGACAACTTAAGAGAGTCATTTGTTCCTGAAGATAGATCAAGAGGTAACTTCTTTGATCAAGATTGGGGTTCTATGCCTGGAGTATTTGCAGTCGCATCAGGTGGTATCCACGTTTGGCATATGCCTGCACTTCTAGCGATCTTTGGAGATGATTCCTGCCTTCAGTTCGGTGGAGGAACACATGGTCACCCATGGGGTTCAGCTGCTGGAGCTGCAGCTAACAGAGTTGCTTTAGAAGCTTGTGTAAAAGCCCGTAATGCTGGTCGCGAAATCGAAAAAGAGAGTAGAGACATTCTTATGGAAGCTGCTAAGCATAGTCCTGAATTAGCTATTGCTCTAGAAACTTGGAAGGAAATTAAGTTCGAGTTCGATACTGTCGACAAGCTTGATGTTCAGGGTTAACTCAAGTTTCGAAATTGAGGAGATTTATTCTCCTCAAACTTATTAAAATCTCGTTTTTACGAGTAATTACATTCACATTTTGATTAATTATGCCTTTCCAGAGCACAGTAAGCGACTATCAAACAGTTGCAACCCTGGAAACATTCGGTTTCTTACCACCGATGACCCAGGAAGAAATATATGACCAAATTGCATACATAATTGCTCAAGGTTGGAGTCCAGTTATTGAGCATGTTCATCCAAGTGGGTGTATGCAAACTTATTGGTCTTATTGGAAACTCCCATTCTTTGGGGAAAAAGATCTTAACTTGATCGTGAGCGAATTAGAGGCATGCCATAGAGCATACCCTGATCATCATGTAAGAATCATCGGATACGATGCTTACACTCAAAGTCAAGGAACAGCTTTTGTAGTTTTCCAAGGACGTTAAAGCTACTTGTCTTAATAAATATCTTTCTCCAAAAATTTTTTTGGAGAAAGTTTTTCAAAAAAGTTTTTAAAGAATTTCAAACTTGAAGATTATGTCAAAAAAAACCAGTAGAGAGATTGCACTTGAAAGAAGAAAGGCGATGAGTGATAGCGGTAAAAAAGCTGCTGTTTATTCTTCAACTACCAAAGATAGAGTTCGATCTTCTCAAGATATACAGATTTCTGGGACTCAGTCTTCTAATAATAATCATAATATTTCTAAACCAGCTACAAAACATATTCCAAAAACTTCAGTCAATAGTAAGTTTTCTTCAACAACTTTATCTAGTAAAGAGTTAGTAATAGAAAGAAGAAAAGCAATGTCTACCCATGGGAAATCAGCTATAACTTCTTCCG
>NZ_CABYWZ010000009.1 GCF_902522795.1 uncultured Prochlorococcus sp. | reverse complement strand
ACCTATTTTGTTTGAGTTATTAGTATAACTCGCAAGGAAAATAGTTGAGAGAGCTAGTAGTGGGAATAGCAGTCTTTTCATTTGTTAATCACAACAATTCTCCGTTGTTGCTGAAAAAGTCCAAGATGATTCTTCCATTGTTGATAAGTCAACTCTATGAGTTGCCATCCAGTCACCATTAGCTTCTACAAACTTTTGAACATTACCTTCTGGAGCTTGATGAATAACAATAACTTTTTGAGGATCTTCCTTACTTACTCCTCTAAAAAGTGGCTTAATATCAAATTCTGAATGCCTTTTATCTGCTTCTGCACTATCAAATATTGCAGCCCATTCATCGAAAGTGCTTTCAATTCTAAAAGTAAAAACAGATGTTATAGAACAAGACATAATAAAGATATTGTTTGTATATATAAAATAAATCTATTTTATTAAGGCTTGGTTAATTATCTTTAAACGGAATTAAAATACCTTTTTTTTCAAATTTGAGCCAACCTTTTTTTTCTAGTATTTTTAAATTTCTTGTTACGGTTACTCTTGTTGAAGAAATTGAATTACCGATAATTTTATGGGTAAAATTAAATTCTTTTAAATTTAGATAAAAATGTTTATCTTTTTTTAAGCCAATTATTGAGGATAAGTATAAAAGAAATTCTTTTAGTTTTTCTTCTGATTTTTTTATATCCCTTATTAATAAAAGTTTTTCCAATTGATCAATTCTTTTTAGACTTTTTGTTAATAAGTCTGTAGATGAAAAAAATAGCCCTCTTTTAATTGTTTTAATTTCGCAATTTGTCAACGCAATTAATTTAATATTTTCGTAGTTACATAATTCCAAATTTATTACAACATTTTCATTTATTATCCCAACAATATTTTTCTTATTCTTGATTTTTGATTGCATTATTAATATTCCTGATTTGACTTCTAGAATTGTATTTTCTTTAAATTCTATATTTTGCTTTTCAGGAATTATCATATTTATTTATTAAATTCAATCACCCTAAATTTATAAAGTTAAAAATAAATTAAAAATTATTTAATTCCCTAATAAATCTGATTAAAAATTGAGTAACTCAAAATAAAACACTTAATCAGAATTTAAACTCTTTTTGCGAAAAAGTTAATCTCTTTAGAGCAAG
Source organism: uncultured Prochlorococcus sp. (assembly GCF_902522795.1). GTDB lineage: Bacteria > Cyanobacteriota > Cyanobacteriia > PCC-6307 > Cyanobiaceae > Prochlorococcus_A. The sequence continues at coordinate 56,505 of NZ_CABYWZ010000009.1, read as the reverse complement.
TTAATAATGAAGAATAAATTCAACACTAATGAGAAATTTTTTAAAGATAGTCTTAGGGCTATCAATAATCAGTGCAAGCATTTCAAGTTGTGGAAATAAATCAAATAATTTAATTGGAGATTTAGATTTATCTGATTGCAATCCAAATAATACTGTTGACAGCAAATATTGTGATCGAGATGGAGATTTTCTCGCAGATCTACCCCTTTCCGAAGATGAATGGATAGATCCTGAAACCATCGTGTTCTCATATACACCTGTTGAAGACCCCTCCGTTTATGCAAAAGTTTGGGAAGATTTTGTAATACATATGTCTAAGGTGACTGGTAAAAAAGTAACATTCTTACCAGTTCAATCTTATGCTGCACAAGTTGAAGCGATGAGATCTGGTCGTCTCCACGTAGCAGGAATTAATACCGGTAGTAATACTGTGGCAGCAGCATGTGCAGGAGCAGTTCCTTTTGGAATGATGGCTAAAAAAGATTTGTCTTACGGTTATGAAATGGAAATCATCGTACCTTCTGATAGCCCAATTAATTCTCCTGCAGATTTAAAAGGTAAAAAAGTTACATTTACATCTAAGACATCTAATTCAGGATTTAAAGCACCATCTGCAATTCTTAAAGGAGAATTTGGTCTTGAGGCAAATAAAGATTTCACCCCAGTCTTTTCTGGCAAGCATCAAAATTCAATAATGGGTGTTGCAAACAAAGATTATGAAGTAGCACCAATTGCTAACTCAGTTCTTACAAGAATGGATGCAAGAGGTGTTGTTGATTCTTCTAAAATAAGAACTATTTATAAATCCCAAACCTTCCCAACGACAGGTTATGCTCATGCTCATAATCTACATCCAGCTGTAGTTGCAAAAGTAAAGCAAGCTTTTTACACCTATAACTGGGATAATTCAACATTAGATAAAGAATTTAAAAAGGCTGATAGATTCATTTCAATAAGTCACAAGCACGATTGGGATGTTATTAGAAAAATAGATAAGGCTAATGGTGTTGTTTATGATTGCAAATAAAAATTTTTAATCATAAATAAAATCAGACTTAATGCTTAAAACAATAAACCTCAAAAAGGTTTATCCAAATGGTGAAGAGGCGCTTAAAGGAATAAACCTGGAAATTCCTAATGGGCAAGTAGTTGCTCTTATCGGTCCTTCAGGTGCTGGTAAAAGTACTTTTATTAGAACAATAAATAGATTAGTTGAGCCCACTTCAGGGAAAGTTTATTTCGCTAATGAAAAAAATGACATTACTTCTTTAAATAAATCTAAATTAAGAAAAATAAGAAGACAAATTGGAATGATTTTCCAGGAATTTGCTTTGGTAGAAAGATTAAGTGTAATGGAAAATGTCCTTTCCGGTAGATTAGGTTACGTAGGATTTTGGAATAGTTTTTTCAGGAAATTTCCTCAAAAAGATATTGAAGAAGCATTCCGATTGCTTCAAAGAATTGGACTAGAGCATATGCTTGATAAAAGAGCCGATGAATTATCAGGAGGGCAGAGGCAAAGAGTAGGAATTGCTAGAGCTTTGATACAAAATCCAATGTTACTTTTAGTAGATGAACCTACAGCTAGTTTAGATCCCAAAAATTCCAGGCAAATTATGCGATTAATATGCGAGTTATGTAAGGAAAGAAATCTTGCTGCGATTATAAATATTCATGATGTTTTTCTTGCTCAGAATTTTGCAGAAAGAATAATAGGTTTAAAAGCTGGAGAAATTGTTTACGATGGCAAGGCAAGTGGCTTATCAGAAGCAATACTTACAAATATATATGGAGAAGAAGACTGGTCTAAAACCGTAGCAAATTAGAAATATATTAAATGAAAGATAAGAAAGTAATTTGGGAAAGAAAACCATTAATAAAAAATAAGTTATTAAGAATTGGATTAATTTTACTCATTAGTACTTATTTATTATCTGTTTTCCTAACTACGGAAATTGATTGGCAAAGAATTCTTGAAGGAATCCCAAGGGGTAAAAACTTTATATTTGCTTTTTTCCCTCCAGATTTTATAACTAGATCTGATGAGATTTTGGCTGGTATTTTTGAAAGTTTATGGATGACTATTGTAGCAACTATTGTGGGGATAATTATTTCTATTCCTGTCTCCTTGGGAGCTGCTAAAAACATAGCTCCTAAATTTGTTTATTTTTTTTCAAGAGGAATTATCACATTATCAAGGAGTTTTCAGGAAGTAATCTTAGCAATATTTTTTGTTAAGTTAATGGGTTTTGGACCTTTTGCTGGGATGGTAACTCTAAGTTTTTCGACAATAGGCTTTTTCGCTAAATTATTATCTGAAGATATTGAAGAAATAAGTAAATCCCAAGCTGAAGCAATCAAATCTACTGGAAGTAATTGGTTTCAATGGATTAATTATGGTGTCCAACCTCAAGTTATGCCAAGATTTATCGGATTATCTTTATACAGATTGGATATTAATTTCAGGGAGTCAGCGGTAATTGGAATTGTTGGGGGAGGAGGTATTGGTTCTACCTTAAATACAGCCTTTGATAGATATGAATTTGAGATTGCAGCAGCTGTTCTTATCGTAATTATTTCTATCGTGATGATTGTTGAATATACATCTAGTCATTTAAGGAAATTAATAAAGTAATGCCAATTATAAAACAAAAGGATTACAAAACCTGGAAAAAATTTGATCGAAAAAGAGATTTACTAAACTGGCTTTGTTGGTTTTTAGGAACTTTAATTTTTAGCCTATGTTTCGGTTTGATTAGTAGTAATACAATCTGGTTTTATGTTTTTGATTCACATAATGAGGCTTTAGATCTTTTAGGTAGGATGATTCCTCCAGAAACTAATTATTTCTATACTTTAATAAAACCTATATGGGATACTTTAAATATCGCGACTATTGGTACAACGATTGGAACCTTAATTGCAATCCCATTAGCTTTTTTATCCGCAAACAATACTACTCCGAGTAAAAAGTTTATAAGACCTTTAGCCTTATTTTGCATAGTTTCAAGCAGATCAATTAATTCAGTAATCTGGGCATTACTTCTGGTTGCAGTTGTCGGTCCAGGAGTCTTGGCTGGCATAATTGCTATAGGATTAAGATCGATAGGATTTTGTGGAAAATTACTTTATGAAGCTATTGAGGAAATTGATGAAAACCAAATTGAAGCTATTGAGGCAACAGGGGCAAATAAAGCACAAATTATGACCTTTGGCATAGTGCCTCAAATTCTCCCAGCATTTACGAGTATTTCTATTTATAGGTGGGATATAAATATAAGAGAAGCAACTGTTGTTGGCTTAGTTGGAGCAGGAGGTATAGGGATAGAATTAGATGCTCAAATAGGAGACTTAGCTTGGGCTAAGGTATCAGTTATTTTATTAACAATAGTAGTGGCAGTAGTTTTTAGTGAATGGATTACAGCAAAAATAAGAAAGGCTATTATTTAGACTAAATTAAATACTAGTATGAATAGTTAAGTAAAGATAAATTAAATGCAATTTTCTGATAGATATCTAAGTGTTTGGGTTTTCTTAGCAATGTGTATTGGATCTTTATCCGGTTATTTATTTCCTAATTTATCTCAATTTATAGGCGGATTAGAACTCTCAAGAATTAATCTTCCAATAGCAATTCTTATCTGGGGAATGATTTTCCCAATGATGTTATCAATAGATTTCAAGTCAATAATAAATTTGAAATATAAGATTAAAGGATTTTCTATTGTCCTTTTTATTAATTGGTTAATAAAACCAGTTTCAATGGCAATCATTGCAGCCTCTTTTTTATATTTTTTATATGGTAATTTGATAGATCCTGTACTTGCTAAAGAATATGTTTCTGGAATGATTCTATTAGGAATAGCGCCATGTACAGCAATGGTTTTTGTCTGGAGTAATCTTGCTAAAGGCGATCCTTTATTTACTTTAATACAAGTAGCTATTAATGATCTAATATTAATTTTAGCCTTTCCATTGTTGTCAAAAATTCTTTTAGGATTTAACAGTATAGATATCCCGTTAGATACTGTTTTCGGTTCTGTAATAATCTTTATTTTGGTACCACTTTTTCTAGCAATATTTTTAAAAAATAAAATCTATAGCGAAAAAAGAATAAAAAGTATTTTGAATAAAAGTAAAAGTTATTCGTTGTTTTTTTTAATTCTTACAGTCTTTTTATTATTCTTTGTTCAATCAAAATCTATATTACAAAATCCTATTCATATAATCTTAATTTCAATTCCATTAATAATTCAGACTCTTTTTATTTTTTATTTAACTGCTTTTTCAATGAAGTTTTTTAGGCAAAAGTATTCTATTTCCTGTCCAGGCTCGATTATAGCCGCTTCAAACTTTTTTGAACTTGCAGTAGCTGTATCGATAACTCTTTTTGGTATTAATTCAGGAGCTGCTTTGGCTACCATAGTTGGGGTACTAGTAGAAGTTCCTTTGATGCTTTATTTAGTAAATATTTCTAAGTCTTCCAAAATATTATTTATAAAGTAATATTTTCTTCTTCAAGTTTTTTCTTTAGTTCTAGTGGCATATAAGTAATATCTTTTTTAACTGCATCTATCGCATCTTTATACTTTTCAGGATTAGATAAAAGCGTTTTTATCAAGTTGTATTGACTTTCTATTTCCTGAGAGGAAAATTTACTCATTTATAAAAACTTATTACTTTTTTTATTTTAGATTGACTGTCAATTTAATCTGTCTTTAAATATCAACTCCTAAAATAAATTTAATTTTTAAATTATTTTGGGTTACTTAAAAAAAGAATTTATTAAATCACTTAAAGTTAAAGGGTCCATATTTTTAATTGTGTTAATTATTGGATTTATTTACTCAAGTCCAAAATCAAAAGTAATTATTGCAAATTCTTTGACTTCTTCCGCTAAATTTTTAAACGAAACTGTAGAAATAACAGATAAAGATAGTTGGTTTTCTGAACCTGATTTCATTTTTAGTCTTAGGTTAAAATTACGAGAATTATTGAGAGGAACTCAAAGAGGTTGAGAAGGAGCTAAATGCTAATTATGGTAGATCGACTGTCAATCGTGATATCCAACTTTAGAAACAATATTTCCTGAAACAGGGTCAGTAACTCCAAGTTCTGGAGACAACTCTTCCATAAATCCTCTAACCTCATCAAGGTGAGCAATCATAGCTGGTCTTTGAGCTGAAATAGCTTCTGCACTTTTCCAGATCCCAACAAAACAGTAATCATAATCTCCAGTTTTAGCGATATATCTTTGAGTCATTCCCTCAAAACTTGTTTTATCTATTACTTCGAAATACTTATCTACACAATCAGATTTTAATTTAAATCGAACAACATTCATAAAATTTTGAGCAGTCATAAAAAAAGAGAGTTTTATCCCTCTCAGTTTAGATCGACTGTCAATCAATAAGCAGTTCCTCCTAATTTCTCAAGTAATTCATACTTATCTCTTTTCTCATACCACTTATTTAAATCTTCTTCACTTACTGTTTTAAATAAAAATAAGGATATCTTTTCTAAATAATCAGCAATATAAATTCTTGAAATTGGGTTTAGAGAAACATAAATTATGGTAATTAAAACTAATAAAAGTTCAACTAGGAGTATGCGTTTCATTCAGAAATTTAAATTGAAGTTCCTTTTTTGAGCTTTGACGAAGAATCATTTTCTGGAAAAATCTGTTTTATATTTTCTGGAAAGAAAAACTCTAATTGCCTCCTTAAATCACCTTCATATAAATAGTCTTTTGTTGAGACTTTAAAAGTATCTCTTACTAATCGAACATTTATTTTTTCCTTTTTACCTGCCTCATTAATTCTTGATAAAACTAATTTAATTGGCTTATCTTTTGGTCCTTTTATGAGAGAAACAGCTTCATTTATACCCATTCCTTTAGTTGATTTGCCATCTATTTTTATGATTACATCATTTGGTTTAATGTCAGCTGAAGCAGCAGGTGAATCATTTATTACAGATTGAATAGTTAATTCAGCAGTGTCACTATTGAGAAAAAGCCTTATTCCAATCCCTGATATTTCCTTATCTTTTTTATGAGATAGTTTTTTATTAGTTTTCACACATCCTGCATAATCTCGTGCTTCTAAACATTTTTTATGTAATTCATCAGATATTTCAGCATTAACAGCAGTTGGTAAAGCGAGGGCAGCTAGTAATGGGAGTAGTAAGCGTTTCATTTATTTATTCAACAATAATTGAGCCTCCCATCCCAAAAGGTGCATGAGGAGAACAAACATAATAGTATTTCCCAGCTGATACACCCGTTGTGTTCCATGATAGTTTTCCATCTTGAGTTCCAGGGGTACCTGATAATGTCCCTTTGGTTACTTGATCACCGCCTCCACGAGAAAATTCAGTCTTTATATAAAACGGATGACTAAACGCATCAACATTAAAAACAATAGTATCTCCTTTATTAACAGTAACTGTAGGATCATTCCCACTTACAGATCCATTTTTATCTTTACCACTAAGAATATAGTTTTCTATACTTTCTGCTGAAACATCAATAAAGTAAGTCTCTGACTTTGCATTCGCTGGAAATGAAAAACCTAAAAGCAAAGGCAATAATAAAAGTGAACGCATAAACTTAAGGAATTTATATAAACATATTAAAAAAAAAAAGGAGCTAATTGCCTCTTATTTTAGATTAATTGTCAATAATGCACTAGTTATCGCACTATTTTGCTTCTGAAAGATCAGAAGAAAATGCATATCAAAGGATTAAAGAGATAACCACTCCCTAGATGAGGGAGGGGTTTATATTATTTAACATATATTATTTACCTTTTCTAGCTTCTTTTAGGGCTTTATCCGCAGCCCGAACGAACTTTCCTCTGTAATGAAAAGCATCTAGTACAGCATTAACATTCCATTTAATAGGTGCTGTTCTACTAGCCCCAAGAATGTAATGTTCTCTTTCTATTAAAAAGCCATCTTCATAGCAATCTCTACATTGCTTTAAGTACCATTGGCTAACTCCTAACCAGTAGGCTGCGTCACTTGTTTTAAGCCATCTCTCTTCAGTTGTCATTTTTTACCTTGAATGAAATATTACTTAGCTGTCGCTGTCTTTCCTAAAACGATTCTTAAAACCATGCTTCAACATTGGCGTAGCCGTAGATAGGTCATGGCCTTTATTAATATGGTCAGCTGCTTCAATAAAATCCGCAGTTGATTTAGCATCATCATTGGAACGCTTCCTTACGGAAACATTGTATTTTCTATTAAAGCGACTTTTAGCCATATTAATTCTGGAGAATTGTTGTTAGTAGTAACAGCAACCCTGACCTCGTCTATCCACCTTGCCAAAGGTTTATACAAGTAATTCAGAACCTATTTGAAGATCAGAGTCTCCCGTAGTTGTTCATCAGTTGGTACAAATATAGCCTCGTTTATCAGTTCTTATAAGTACTAAGTTATACATTCGAAATATTTAATTTTCATAATGTAATCCTCTCTTTGTTATGTAGATCAAAGGCTCTTTCAACACTCATTTCATCTGTATAACTTGCGTAACTTCCATTGTGAACATCAACTGTGTGACCCATTGCCTCGGCTGCGTCTTTAATAGATATTAGATACCTAGAACCTGTATGACATTGATGGGCAAATCTATGCCTGAGACTATATGGAGTTATATCAGAATTAGTCTTTTCAATTTCTTTCCAAATTGGATGTTTTTTTAATTTTTTAGTAAATGCTTTGCCTACTTCGGCATAACTATTTTTGTCCTGTACTAAACTAATTTGTTTTAATACTGTTGCTGGTAGTTTTACTAATTCTGAATCTAATAAGCTAATTAATTTATTACCTAAATTAGGTTTATCAGTTAAGTCCATAGCAAATACTCTTCTTGAGTCTCTATCTTGGTTAGTCGTATTTAAATTATTTTTTATATGGCCTACATATAACTTCCCACCTCTGACTTCAAGTTCTGCAAGTTCAGATAGTCTTAAACCAAAAATTGATATTAATCCTGTAGCTAAAAACATCTCAGGGTCACTTGATTCAAGATCATCCAATAATCTCAATAAATCACTTTCTTTTACATAAGGAGTTAATGAGGATTTTTTAGATTTTTTAGAAACGCCTTTTAATTCTTTTCTGTAGTCATCTTCTGGAGGTTGCCATCTTTTATCATTCATTGAATGTCTTTTGATGCCATAAGTTAATATGTCGCACCAAGTATCTAGATATCTTTTTTTCTGATCTGGGGTGATATTTTCCCCTAATTTTGCAGCACATAATTTTATTAATTCTGTACCTGTATTAGGTGCTGGCCTCTTATTCATTACCTCTAAAAATATTTGAATCCTTGTGAAGTATTTTTTCTCTGTTCCGCTTGAAAGTGGTCTTTTAGTAGCCAAAAATTGGTCAACTTTTGTGGCCTTTAATTTTGCCTCATATTCTTTAAAAACCTTATCGTATTCTTTTTGTGGATAGAAATGTTTTGGTGGAACTATTAGAAAATCTTGCCATGCTTTATTAGGTGCTGTTATATCATCCCCAATAAATTGAGACTTCCATCTTCTACCAGCATCACTAAGTGGAAGGTTTTCTTTAACTACTAAAGGTTTTATAAATTTAATTGCATTGAGGACATCTATACCAGAAGATTTCTTCCATTTAATAGGAAGTGTCACAGAGGTTCTTTTGTTGGCTTTACCAAGCCCTTCGTTGTAAACATATAGGATTTTAGTCTTGCCACTTGTCTCGCCATTTACAAGCCATCCTTGCCCAAAATTAGTGCGAACGGAATCTCTTAAGTCTGTTTCCCAAGAACCATTGCTAATACTGGCCATTTAATTAGTGCTATTAGTGCGAATATTAGTGCGATTTACCCAATATGTCCATATATTCACTTATAAGTACTTGAAGTGGAGTGTATATTTTCTTCTCTCTAAATTCTTTAAAACCTTTGCGGTAGTTCGGCTTTTGGGTATGCCCTCGTCGGGACTTGAACCCGAGACCTCTCCCTTACCAAGGGAGTGCTCTACCGCTGAGCTACAAGGGCAATTTTAAAGTGGGCCGGGTTGGATTTGAACCAACGTAGGCAGAGCCAGCGGATTTACAGTCCGCCCCCTTTAACCACTCGGGCACCGACCCCCACTATTTGAACTTATCAGTTAATGGACACTTTGTGTGAAATTGTTTTGGTTTTTTTGTTTCTTTCTAGATAGCATTTATAAAGAAAAGACTTTATTGCTGATGAATATTTTATTGATAAATGGACCAAATCTAAATCTTTTGGGTACTAGAGAACCTGAAATTTATGGTAATAAAACATTGAGTGATATAGAAAAAGATTTAACTAAAGTTGCTAAAGAAAAAAGTATTAATCTTGAATGTTTTCAAAGTAATCACGAAGGAGAAATAGTAGATAAAATTCAGGATTCTGTAAAAAGTATACAGGGCATTCTTATAAATGCTGGCGCTTTTACTCATACCTCGATTTCAATTCGTGATGCTTTAATTGGATCAAAAATTCCTTTTGTAGAGTTACATATTTCAAATATTTTCAGTAGAGAAGATTTTCGTAAAGAATCTTTTCTTACAGATAAAGCTGTAGGAATTATAAGTGGATTCGGTATATCAAGTTATTCCTTAGCTCTTGAAGGAATCATTGGATATTTGAGTATTAAAGATTAAATGCTAGTCGATTTTAAAAGGCCCACTTCTCATATTAAATATTTATCGTCATTTACCTCAGATGAGTGGATCAACCTCGCATTATCTAATCCAATAGATATTCTTATTGACCACGCTCATTGTGAAAGAAAAGCAGCAGGAGTAGCTATTCAATTGATGTTTAGATATCCATCAGAACCAAATTTGGCAGAAGTTCTAAGTCCGATAGCGAGAGAGGAATTAGAGCATTTTGAAAAAATACTTTATTTTTTAAAGGATCTTGGACATTCTCTTGAGTCCTTAAAACCGCCTCCATATGGAGCTGAATTGTCCAAGAATATAAGAAAGGAAGAGCCCAATAGAATGCTTGATAGTTTCTTAATAGCAGGTCTTATTGAAGCAAGAAGTCATGAAAGATTAAGCTTGCTTGCGTTGAATTCTGAAGATAAATCGTTTAAATCCCTTTATGAGTCTCTGCTAGAGAGTGAGGCAAGACACTTTGGGGTTTACTGGAAACTAGCTCAAACTAAATTCTCTAAAAATCAAACTTTCAAAAGGTTAGAGGAATTGTCTGAAATTGAGTCAGCAATACTGGCTGAAACTTTTATATTGCCAAGGGTACATAGCTAAAGTTAAAAAATAAAAATGATAATAAACAAGTTCTTAAGTTTACTTAATCGATATAAAACTGATTTACCAACATTCACCATAGTTGGTGTAGGCCCTGGAGATCCATCGCTTTTAACAATTGCTGCTGTGGATGCAATAAAAAGAGCAAAAGTTATAGTTTTCCCAATATCAGATGATAATAAAAAGAGTTTCGCTGCGGAAATAGTCAAGAAATACACCAGATTTAAAAAAAATATCCCTATCATCTTTCCAATGGCTAGGAAGGATTTTGATCCAGATGAAATTTGGTCTAATGCTGTAGAAAAAATTGTGAAATTTATACAAAATGGCGAATCAGTTGTTTTACTTTGTCTTGGAGATACTTCACTATTTGCAAGCTCTTCTAATATTCTGAGGTTAATAAAAAATAATCATGCTGAAATTATTACCAAAACCATACCTGGTATTTCCTCTATTTCAGCTGCAGCAGCTTTGAATAATTTTGATTTGGTAAGAAAAGGCGAGACATTGATCATCAAAGAATGCCCTTCTTCAGAATCTGAATTGACAACGCTAATTAGGGAAAGTATTACAAATAAAACGGTATTGGCCATTATGAAAGTTGGCAAAAGATGGAATTTAGTCAGGGAAATTTTAAAAAAAGAGGATATCATCAATACAACATTAATAGCTTTACGTGTTGGGATGCCTGATCAAATTATTCAATATGCATCACAATATAAAAATGAATTTATGCCTTATTTTTCTTTGATTTTAATAAGATTTGATTAATGAATAAAAAAGAAAAATTAGTTGAAATTCAATTTACATGGCCAATATGTAAGGATTTATTATTTCTTGTTCTCGAAGATAGGGTTAGTGATGTTTTTGTTTGTGAATTGGTTTGGGAAAGACTTTTTTATACTAAAGAAACAACTTTAAATAATTGGGTTTCTAGCGCATTAACTCCTTCTTATTGGTCAGAAAAATTTGATAAAGCTCCTCAAATCATTTCAGAGCGACCAGCCTCAGTACATTTGACCCGATCAATTCCAAAAGACTATAAACAGGGATTGAAAAATTTTCTTAATTTCAAAGGTTATAAGATTAATGAACTTTATCCAAGAAGAACCAGAAGAGCAACGGCAGTAAATTGGTTGATTTATTGGGCGAATGAAAATGATTGTTTTTCAAAAGACAATAGATTAATGCCGAGTCCCAGTTCAATACCTTTTAATCCAGTTAAAGGACATTTTGGAGATCCAGAAATCAAATAAGTTTTTTTGAATAAGGTAAATGATTCTATTAAAGGTATAGTTGTAATGGATACTACTTTCTTTGGAGAGAAGAATTGATTCTTCCTACAATAGCAATTATCGGAAGACCTAACGTTGGGAAATCTACCTTAGTTAATCGTCTTTGCCAAAGTAATGATGCAATAGTATTTGATAAACCTGGTGTTACAAGAGATAGAACTTATCAAAATGCTTCATGGGGAGGTAAGGAATTTCAAATAGTTGATACTGGAGGTTTAGTTTTTGATGATGATAGTGAATTTCTCCCAGAGATAAGGACACAAGTTTTCTTGGCTCTAGAAGAGGCTTCGCTAGCGTTACTGGTGGTAGATGGGAACCAAGGCGTTACTGATGGTGATTTATCAATAGCAAAATGGTTAAGAAACTCAAGCTGTAAAACAATTGTTGCTGTTAACAAATGCGAATCGACTACTCTGGGTATATCCCTAGCTTCAGAGTTCTGGAAATTAGGATTGGGGGAACCTAATCCTGTTTCGGCTATTCATGGTTCAGGCACTGGAGATCTTTTGGATCTCGTTATAGGCGAACTTCCTGAAAATAATATTCGGGATGACGAAGAAAAGATAATGATGTCAATTATTGGTAGGCCTAATGTTGGTAAATCTAGTTTGTTAAATTCAATTTGTGGAGAAAAGAGAGCAATAGTTAGTGATATTAGTGGTACGACAACTGATTCAATAGATACGCTTATCAAAAAAGGTGATAATCACTGGAAAATTATTGATACTGCAGGGATAAGAAGAAAGAAAAATGTTAAATATGGTACTGAGTTCTTTGGTATTAATAGGGCTTTTAAAGCAATAGATAGAAGTGATGTTTGTGTGTTAGTTATAGATGCGGTAAACGGAGTAACTGATCAAGACCAGAAGCTGGCTGGGCGAATAGAAGAACAAGGCAGAGCTTGTATAATTGTAGTTAATAAATGGGATCTTATAGAAAAAAATAGTTCAACAATTTATCAAGTAGAAAAAGAACTTAGATCTAAACTTTATTTTTTAAACTGGTCAAAAATGATTTTTATATCTGCCCTAACTGGTCAAAGAGTAGATAATATTTTTGAGCATGCTCTTAATGCTGTAAATCAACATAGAAGAAGAGTTACAACTTCAGTAGTTAATGAAGTACTTAAAGAATCAATCAGTTGGAAAAGTCCTCCAACGAAGAGAAGCGGCAAGCAAGGTAGGCTTTATTACGGTACTCAAGTAAAGAACAAACCTCCCACTTTTACTCTTTTTGTAAATGACCCTAAATTATTCGGAATAACTTATAGAAGATATATTGAAAAACAAATTAGAGTGAATTTAGGCTTTGAAGGCACACCCCTCATTTTAATTTGGAGAGGAAAACAGCAAAGAGCTTTAAATAAAGAAGTCGAAAGAGAAAATATTGAGTTAATTCAAAAAGATTAATGAATTTGCTAACCAAATTTTCTGTTGGTCAATACGTTTATGGTAATAGAAGTTGGCTAAGAATTATAGATAGTAGATTAAAGATAATTATCGTAATGATATTTTTAATCACTCCAATTTGGGCAGGTCCAATATGGAGATTGAGTTTAGTTGGTTTTTTACTATTAATTACTTTTTTAAGTTTTTTGCCATCTAGAGTATGGTGGCGATCATTATTTTTTCTCTCATGTTTATCACTATTAATTGGTTGTATATCAATACTTGCTTCTTCTGATATTCAATCTTTAGATGGATATTTAAGAAATCCCAATGAGTTGCAAGTATTACTGGAAAGTCAAAAAGAATGGAATATTTTGCAAATTCCTTCTCAGAAGATATGGTTTATTAATTTTGGTCCCTACAACTTATCAAGAAAAGCCTTTGAACTAGGAATAAAAACCTCCACTTTAATATTTACCGTTATTCATAGTGTGAATTTGATGCTTTTAACCACATTGCAGGAGGACATTGTATGGGGATTAAGTTGGTTTATGTATCCATTAAGAAAGATTGGATTGCCAACTAGTAAGTGGCTTTTTCAGTTGTTAATTGCATTACGTTTTATTCCTCTAGTTCAGGAAGAACTTCAAAATATCATTAAATCAGTGTCAGTTAGATCAATAAATTTTCGAAATTTAGGATTAAAGAAATCTTTTAATGTTTTATTAATCTTAGTGGAAAGGTTATTTCAAAATATATTTCTGAGAATTGATCATGGAGCAGAATCATTACTCTCAAAGAAAACAATTATTATAAAAACTCACAGATTTAGAACTCTTTATCCTTCAAAATCTCTCAATGTAATTGTTAATACATTATCGATTTGTTTTATTTGCATAGCAATTTTTCTTAGAAAACTGTATGGTGCATTATAAATAACACAATATTTTAGGTTTGAGTTCTGAGCGTTATTTAAACCATCCAACATTTGGTATGTTATACCAAGTTTCTCCTGGAAATGATGGGAGAGATATTTATGCGACTTTATACGCTCAAAAAATGTTTTTCTTGGTAGAAGTTCGACAGAGAGAAGTTTTTTTTGAAGTTATACCTTATTTAGATGCCCGTAATCAGGCCGAATTAAACCTACAAAAAGCTAGAAGAAAAGGATCTGAAGAACTTTCTAAATGGGAGAATTTATTTACGCAAACTTTCTTATAAAAGGTGAACCCTTCAAATTATTTAAAAATAAAAAATAAAATACCATCAAATGTAAATATTCTTGCGGTAAGTAAAGGATTTAAAAGTCAAGAAATCAAGACTATTCAAAATATTGGTCAGAATGATTTTGGTGAAAGTAAGGTTCAAGAGGCGTTTGAAAAACAATTAACCTTAAAAGATCTTAAACAATTAAATTGGCACTTTATTGGCAGAATACAAAGTAATAAAATAAGAAAAATAGTTCAAAATTTTAAATACATTCATTCAGTAGATTCATTCGAAAAGTTGCAAAAGATTTCTAACATATCACGTGAAGAGAAGAAAAATCCATTAATAATGTTGCAGGTTAAGTTGAGTGATGACCCTACTAAAGGAGGCTTTAATCCTGAATTTTTAATTTTAAAATGGAGAGAAATTCAAGAGTTGAAAAATATTTCATTAACCGGTTTGATGACTATCAATCCTAAAGGACTTAGCTCTAAGGAAAATTTAGGGTTGTTCAAAAAATGTCGTGCTCTAGCTGATTCACTGCAACTACCAGATTGTTCCATGGGGATGTCAGGTGATTGGGAAGAAGCTATTGACGCTGGATCAACTTGGTTAAGATTAGGATCATTGATTTTTGGAGGCAGATCCTAATTAGTTATTTTTTTATAAAAATCTTATCTATTAACTTGCGGTAAAGTTCAACTAACGTTATTTAAGTATAGGTAGTTTATTCATTTAAGAAATGAATCTATTACTTAAGGTTCTTAAACCTTAGTAATCAATTTCAAGAGGATTTAAAAGGTGTCACTTATTTCTAAATTAAAGGCAGTTGTTGCAGGGGATGAGTATCTCGATGATGATTTTGATGAGTTGGATTATGCTTCAGAGGAAGAATTAAATGATATTAATAATTTCAAACAAAATCCAAAGAATGCAAATGCCCTTGCAAATTCAAATCCATTCGATTTTATGAATAACAACAGATCATCAAAAGTAGTTGGTATGCCTGGGATCTCAAATTCATCCTCAGAAGTAAACTTAATGGAACCAAGAAGTTTTGATGAGATGCCTCAAGCTATACAAGCATTAAGAGAGAGAAAAACTGTAATCCTCAATTTAACTATGATGGATCCTGATCAAGCACAAAGAGCGGTTGATTTTATTGCTGGGGGCACATATGCAATTGATGGACATCAAGAGAGAGTCGGTGAAAGTATTTTTCTTTTTGCTCCAAGTTGTGTAAATGTAACCACTTCTTCCCCAGAAGAAGCTTCTCCTTCTTCTATGTCTAGAGAAAACACACCACAATATAGTTTGGGTAAAAATACTACTCCAGAACCTGCATGGGGGAACTCTAAATTAAGTGCTTATTCATGATTAATCTGTGACTGATAAAATTGCGATTATTGGTTTTGGAAATATTGCAAGTGCTATAGTAACCCCTCTATTAGAAAACAAATTAATTCAGCCAGAGAATGTTTTTTGTGTTGTAAATACAGAAAAAAGTATAGAAAATATAAAAAAAAATTATAAACATAATATAAACGTTTATAGATCAGGTTCTAAAGAGGCAAACGTTATTTGGGATTGTCAATATAAACTTCTTTCGATAAAACCCCAACAAATCAATGAAATAAGTGAGGCCCATCATATAAAAAACAAGGACAATTTAATAGTTTCAATTCTTGCGGGGGTTTCAATAAATAGACTTACTCAAAAGTTTCCTAATCATAAATGTGTGAGGGTGGTTACAAATATTCCAATAACTATTGGAAAAGGTTTAACAGGGATTTCTTGGGGAGAAGAAATTACAGAAGATCAGAAACAATTTACAAAAAAATTATTTGAAAATACTAGTAAAATTTATGAATTTACTGAAGATTATCTTGATATATTTTTAGCTTTAACTTCATCAGGTCCTGCAATTATTACTTTAATTATAGAAGCATTAAGTGATGGAGGATTAAGCGGTGGATTACCAAAAATAATTTCAGAGGAACTTGTTATGGAAATGATACTAGGGACTATTTGTCTAATAAAGGAAAAAAAACTTACTACTTCTGAGCTTAAAAATTTAGTAACTTCTCCTGGTGGAACAACTATTTCTGCTTTAAGGGTGTTAGAAAAAAAGAGTGTAAGGTCAGCATTAATTGAATCAATAGTTTCAGCTAGTAATCGAAGTAAAGAGTTTCGTTAGGTTTTTCAATTATCTTTTAAGTTCATATAAACTCTTTCAAGTGAGTTTATATTTTTTGTAATTGTATATCTCTCGAGTACTCTTTCTCTAGCTTTTTCTCCAAGATCTTTTGTAAATGAAGGATGTTCTATAAGAATTGGGATTATAGTTTTCAATTGTGCAGTGACATTATCAGTTGAAATCACTATTCCTGCTCCGTTATCTAAAACTTCACCATCAGCACCTGCATCTGTGGCTACACATGCAGTACCAGTAGACATTGCTTCTAACAGTGATAATGACAAACCCTCTACTAGGCTTGGCAAAAAAAATACTTCTGCTATTTGCATTATTGCTATCCTAGTTTCTAAATCTGATTCAGCTCCCCACCAAATTAATTTCTCATTATTAAGGTCAGAAAAACTATTTTCAAGTGTAGGCTTCATTGGACCATCTCCAACAATAACTAATTTGCAATTTTTATTTTTTGTTTGGCGCCAAGAACGTAAAAGTGCCTCGATGTTTTTCTCATTGGCAATTCTCCCCATATATAAAAAGATTCTTTCATTTCCAAGTTTATTTTTTACCTGATCATATTTTTTATTTTTTTCGCAAAAAGGTTTCCAAATATTTTCATTAACGCCGTTTGGAATAATTATTTGTTTTTCTTTAATTACTCCTAATTTCTCAAGAACATTTTTTTGCGGTTCAGAAAAAATGATTATTTTATCGAACTTTGCTAAAGAGGGAGCATAAAGTTGATAAGTTAATTGTTGAGTGCTTGCAGTTAAATTTCTATTTTTTGCATCAAATGGTGGATGAAATGTTCCTATAAGAGGAACATTAATTTCATTACAGAGCTCTGGAAGTCTAAAGTCTAAAGGAGATAAAGTTAGGCTTGCATGTACTATGTCAGGTTTTAATCTTTCCAATGATAGCCTTAGTTCTTTTTCTGCCCTGGGCGAGGGTATTGTATAAACTTGGGATTTGATTAAATATGGGAGACTTACATCAGGATCATTTGCAAGAAATAATGGGGTTGATGAATTTGAACTAGAGGGATTGTCGAAATGAATAAAACTAATTTTATGCCCTCTGGCCTTTAATTCCTTAGTAGTTGAATTACCGTAAGTTACATTTCCACAAAAAGGGGATTTTTTTCCTAACCAGGCAATATGAACCACATTAGTTGGATTAACTATTTATTAAGTTAACAGCCAAAGGCGCCATGTTCATAATTTTTAAATTTTTATATGCTTCATGAAAATGCTAACTATATATTTCTCTCAACATTTTTAGTGAAGATAGATCCTTCTCTAATTGAGTAGAGATCCATGTCTCAATAATGAATAATATTTTAAGCCAGACTTTTTTGGGACCCAACAACTCTCCATTAGATTTTATTGGTAATTCTGGGAAAAGAAGTCTCTGTAATAGCGCAACTTCAGATGCATTTATTTTTAGATTACTTTGAGGATCTTCTATGGATGAAAACCCTTCGCTTGGCAAATAATAACAACTCCATTCCCAATTTCCTAAAGGTGGAATAATAGGTTCTCCAGTTTTACAACAATGATGAATTGGTAAATTAATACCCCCGATGGCTAATAGATGGACTAAGGATTGGATACTCATTGAGAGCATTTTAATATCTTCTTCTTGAGACTCTTTATATAAATAAATCCTATCAAGATGTGCCAGAACGCAAGATAAATAGTCTTGTTGCTTGTCATTATTACCTACTAATAAAAATGTTAATTCAGTTATTGCTTGTGAGGCTGCAAGACATTCAATATTTTTCCCTAGACCAGAATAGCTTTTTAATATTTTAATTTGACGTACAGATTTAAGATTTCTTTTCCCAAAAATTTGAAGACTTAAATATGTTAAAGGAGTAGCTGCAGCAAGACTACTTTTAGGACGCCTAGCACCAGGTACCGCCAATCTAACAATTCCTTGCTCATCGGTGAGGATAGTTATTAATCTATCATTCTCGCCTAATGGAGAAGCTTTAATACAGAGACCTTTTAGTCTGCACTCACCTGAACCAGACATTTAAATGACGTTTACTTCTTCAAAAATTTCACAAAAATTTGAAGTTCCCACGCAACTAATTCCATTATCAAACAACTCAATTACTTGCGTCAGTTTTTTTATGCCCCCTACAACTTTTATTTGATTTTGTGAACCTGTAATTTTTAGTATTTCGGGGACATCATAAGATGTAAGAGAAGACCCAAACCCGTCCCCGAATTGAAAACTTTTTATTCCTAATTCCAAACATATTTCTATCGCATTAATAAAAACATCTTCTTTTAGTTTTGATTTATTTATAATTATTGAAACTGGTAATCCTGATAATTTAACTTGCTCAATTTCAGCAGCGAAAGTTTCTAAATTTCTTTTGGATAAATTGATAAAGTTTGGGATATATTCAATTCCTTTTGCACCCTTATCTTTTGCAAAACAAACTAATTCTTCAATAAATGAAACTGGTAAATCTGCTAAAGGGTAAGAAATAAGTGCGTTTATATCCGCACTGTAATTACCCAAACAGTTTTTAAGATCAGCTAAATAATTTAGTGAAGTAGAAATATTTTTGATATTGTATTTTCTTATCAAATCGCAATTCACACAGAAATTTTCCCAGGATAGATAAGGGTTAATAATAATCGCATGAATTTTCTCGTTTAATTCATATTCAATATTGGGCATTTAAAACTTATTTAGATTGAATCAGTCCATAACCTCCATGATTCCTTTTGTATAAAACTTGAAGTTCATTATTTTTCTTGTTTCGAAAAACATAAAAATCATGATCAATTAGATCTAATTGTTTTCTTGCTTCTTCTGATGAAATTGGAGTCATTTCAAAGTATTTATTTTTAATAGATGGTTCAGGCAGACTTGCTTCAGTTCCTTCTTCGAATAAAGCTTTATCTAAAAAACTTGATTCCATACTTTCAATTGGTAAAGAATCTTTATTTTTAAATTGTTTATTATGAATTGTTTTCTTGCTTCTTTCCTTAAATTTACGTAATTTTCTACAAAGTTTATTTGAAACTAAATCAATGCTTGAGTATAGATTTTCAGTTTTTTCTTCAGCTCTAATTACGGTACCATTTGCAAAAATAGTAACTTCTGCAGTTTGGAATGAGACTCTTGGGTTCTTTTCAATTGAAAGGTGTATGTCAGCTTCTTTAACGATATCCTTATAGTGATGCGTTGCTTTTTCTATCTTTGCCTCAGTATATTCTTTTAATGCTCCAGTGAGCTCAAGATTCTTTCCATGGATTAAAATTTTCATAACAAATCTAAAAATATTCACTTACTTTCTCAATCTACTTAAATATGGAAAATAGAACAGCAATAATTAAACAACCTGATAATATTTCTTCTTTTAATGATGTTTATAAATTACAGAAAGAATATCAGGAGGCATTGATTTCAGATAATTCTAACCCTGACTTTATTTGGATAGGGGAGCATCAACTCTGTTATACGTTAGGTAGAGGATCTAATTACAATAATTTACTATTTTCTTTGGACGATAATAAATATGATGTTTTTAAGATTAATAGAGGTGGTGAGGTTACTTGTCATATGCCTGGACAATTAGTAACTTACTTGGTTTTAGATTTGAAAAATTTTAATAAAGATTTAAATTGGTATTTAAGAAAGATTGAAGAAATTATTATAAAAATTCTTGGAACTTTTAATATAAATTGTCATTCAAGAGAGGGGTTCACTGGTGTTTGGATAGGAAATAAGAAAATTGCTTCAATTGGAATTGGTTGTAAAAGATGGATTACAATAAATGGATTTTCAATCAATATTGACTGCGAATTAGAAAACTTTAATAAAATTGTTCCTTGCGGGATCGAAAATTGTCTTATGGCAAATATGATTGATTACAACAAAAATTTAAATATTCAAGAAGTTAAGAGAATTGTTAAAAAAATCATTAAGGAAGAATTTAATTTTGATTTTGTATCAAAATAGAAATTAAAATTTCAAAATCAATTTAATATGGGTGATTTAGCATACTGGCCTTCAGCCAAACCTCTTTCTAAAAAAGATAAATTTGCTAAAAATAGAGATTTTATTAAGAACCTTAATCATATAGATCAAATTTGGGAAAAATTAAAATTTAAATGTGGTGATACTTTAGCTGTTTGCGATTTAAGAGGAAAATATAAAGAAAAATTTTCTTATTCTGAGCTGGCTGATTTAATAACAAAAGTCTCTTTTTCTTTTAAAAATTATGGTTTAGTAAAGGGGGATGTAGTTACTGTAATATCTGAAAATTCTCCAAGATGGCTAGTAGTTGATCAAGGCTTAATGCGTTTAGGAGCTATAAATGCAGTGAGAGGTATCAATTCTCCTTCAGTAGAATTAGACTATATTATTGAGCACTCTAATTCAGTAGGTCTAATAGTTCAATCTAAGGAGATTTGGCTAAAGTTAAACAACAAAGAAGAATTAAAAAAAAGACTGAAATTTATAATCAATTTAGAAGATGAACAATTTGAAAGTTTAATAAGTTGGAGTAAATTTATAAGTTCAGTAGAAAAAGAAAATTCGCAAAATAATAATTTTGAAAGATTTAATCCAGAAATTGATGATGTCGCTACTATTCTTTACACCTCTGGGACAACAGGAAAACCTAAAGGTGTCCCCTTGACTCATGCAAATTTTTTACATCAAATAATCAATTTAGCCTATATCGCTGATCCAGAACCTGGGACTTCTGTATTAAGCGTGTTACCTATCTGGCATTCTTATGAGAGGAGTGCTGAATACTTCTTTCTTTCATGTGGTTGTTCTCAATATTATACAATTCCAAAATTTCTGAAAGATGATATTACACAAATAAAACCTGTTGTCATGGCTACTGTACCAAGACTATGGGAGGCAATTCATGATGGTTTTTTTCAGGCGTTGAAAAAAATGCCTTCCAAAAAGCAAAAACTTATTAAGTTTTTGATAAGTAATAGTTCAGTTTTCAAAAGAAGTCTAAGAAAGATAAGAAATTTAGATATCAATCAAATAACTTTTAAATCAAAAATCCCCTTACTTGGTTCAGTTTTTGGTCGATATCTTTTACATAAATTGTCTACTATTTTTTTATGGCCGAATATTCTTAGACAACTATGCGGAGAAAAACTGAAATTTCCTATTAACGGCGGAGGGGCATTACCAGAACATGTAGACCTTTTTTTTGAATCTTTAGGTGTAGATGTTTTGGTGGGATATGGCCTCACAGAAACTAGTCCAGTTTTAACTTGTAGGAGAAGAGAATTAAATGTTAGAGGATCATCCGGTCAGCCTCTAGCATTTACTGAAATCAAAATAGTAAATGATGATAAAAAAAAGATTCTTAATTTCAGAGAAGTCGGAAAAATTCTTGTTAAGGGACCACAAGTAATGAAAGGTTATCTTAATAATGAATTAGCTACAAAAGATGTTTTATCCAAGGATGGTTGGTTTGATACTGGTGATTTAGGTTTCCTAATACCAAATGGTTCTCTTTTTATAACAGGAAGAGCAAAGGATACAATAGTGCTATCAAGTGGTGAAAATATAGAACCGAATCCACTTGAGACCGAAATCCTTAGTTCTGAATTTATTAATCAGATTCAACTAGTAGGACAAGACAAGAAATGTTTAACAGCTCTCGTAGTGCCTAATGTCGAATTGGTTAAAAACAAGTTTTTGGAAGAAGACCTTTCGCAATTAAACCTAGAAAAAAATATTGGTACATTTTTTAAATCACAAATTAATAATTTGCTTAAAAGTCGATTAGGAGCAAGATCAGAAGAACAAATATTAGATTGTTATTTTGTTGATGCCTTCACTTTAGAAAATGGCTTGTTAACTCAAACTCTTAAACAAAAAAGAAAAGAAATAGAAAAAAAGTATTCATTACAAATAGAAAATATGTATGAAAACAAATTTAGTAAGAAAATTTGATTTGTTCTATTTATATTGAAAAAGGTAATTTAATTTTTTATGGAAACAAAAAACTCAATATCTATAAAGCGCTCAATAGCTATTAAAGCTGTAGTTACACCAACTTGGAAGGAAGATGCTGAAAAAGAATTAAGTAAAGCAATTTCAAACATTGACCAGCAATTATCTCAACTTGAGCAGGAGGGGCAGCAAATAGTAAATAATATTAGATCCCAATCGGTTAATCCTCTAGATCCAAGAGTTCAAGAACAGGTTAGTCAGGTGCAACAACAAGTTGCAGTAAAACGAAATGAAATTGAAGAACAAAAAAGAAATCTACTTCAACAACAGAGTCAAGTTCGCGAATTAAAAATGGACGAAATTGTTGATCAAGGACAAGTTGATAGTTTCTGTGATGTCACTGTGGGCGACAATCTTATTGAAAAAATGCAAGTCTCAATTACTGTTAAAGATGGAGTTATTCAATCTATAGACAATAATTAAATAAAAAGATTTAGTATTTTTGATAAAAATAAGTAAATCTTAATTGCGAAAAATTTTAAATTCTAATCGATCTAAATTATTACTTTCTTAAGTTTTAAGAGTTCCCACTGTGAACATGATTTCGTATAATTAGATCAAGAGTTATAAGGGTTCTTAATTATAAAAACTTTTGAAAGTTTGGTAAAAATCCCTTAAAACTTATGCAATAACAATTTTCTTATGTCTCACGAAATATTCATGCCTGCCTTGAGTTCTACTATGACGGAGGGCAAGATTGTGGAATGGTTGAAAAATCCTGGAGATAAGGTTGAAAGAGGCGAATCTGTCTTGGTTGTTGAATCTGACAAGGCAGATATGGATGTTGAATCTTTTCAAGATGGATATCTTGCAGCAGTTTTAATGCCTGCCGGCAGCACTGCACCTGTTGGAGAAACTATTGGTCTCATTGTAGAAAATGAGGATGATATAGCTTCTGTTCAAGAACAAAATAAAGGAAATCAACCCGAAGTTTCTACTTCAGACCAACTTGAATTGGAAAAAAATAAAACTGAAGAAAAACCAGTAGCCCAGGCTGAAGATATCAAAAAAGAAGCACAAGAAGTCTTATTAAAGAGTGAAAAGGCAGCCCCATCTTTTAATAGTGATCAAATTAATGCCGCTACAAATAATGTTTCTTCGAGGATAATTGCATCTCCAAGAGCTAAAAAACTAGCCTCTCAAATGGGTGTTGATTTATCAAAAGTTCATGGATCTGGACCGCACGGAAGGATTCAAGCCGATGATATTTTAAAAGCTAATGGCCAACCTGTTTCTATACCATGGATAGGAGAAGGTGGCTCTCCTGCAAGTATTCCTAGTTCAAATTTGGGAGTTGAAAGTAAACCAGAAACTTCAGGAAATAGTTTTGGTAATCCTGGAGAAACAATTCAATTTAATACTCTTCAAAAAGCGGTAAATAAAAATATGGAATCTAGTTTAGATGTGCCATGTTTTAGGGTGGGATACTCCATCAACACAGATAAATTAGATAATTTCTACAAAAAAGTAAAACAGAACGGAGTGACTATGACTGCTTTACTAGTAAAGGCAGTTGCAAAGACACTAAAGAAACATCCTCAAGTTAACTCAAGTTTTTCAGAAAATGGAATTTCTTATCCAGAAAATATAAATATTGCTGTTGCTGTTGCGATGGAAGATGGTGGACTAATAACTCCAGTTTTAAAAGAACCATGCAATACTGATTTATTTGAATTGTCTAGGGAATGGAAAGATCTCGTAAAAAGATCAAGATCAAAACAATTAGAACCTGATGAATACTCAACTGGAACCTTCACTTTATCTAACCTTGGGATGTTTGGAGTTGATAGATTTGACGCAATTCTTCCTCCAGGTACCGGTGCTATTTTAGCCATAGCATCATCGAAACCAACCGTTGTTGCTAATAGTGATGGTTCAATATCTGTTAAAAAAATAATGCAAGTAAATTTAACAGCTGATCATAGAGTGATCTATGGAGCTGATGGAGCTTCATTCTTAAAAGACTTGGCTTACCTAATTGAATATGAGCCAGATACTCTTGTCTCCTAAATTTAATTGATTTCTCAAATTAATAATGAAGAAAGAGATTATAAGCTTGAAGCTTATGATTATTTACTGGATCCTTCATTAATTGCTAGTAAACCTTCTGCAATTAGGCATGAATCAAGATTGATGATAGTTAGAAATAGTGTTTTAGAACAAGACTGTTTAACTAATAAATTTATCAAGAATCTTTTAGATGAATTTAGAGAAGGCGATCTTGTAGTTGTAAACAATACTAAAGTAATGAAAGCTAGGTTAAAGGTTGAATTAGAAAATAAGACATTAGTCGAATTATTAGTTTTAGAAAGATCCCATGAATGTGTTTGGTTATGTTTGGCAAAGCCAGCGAAAAAGTTAAAAAAAAATAGAAAATTAAAATTAAAATTTCCTTTAGCACCAGATATTAATTTGACTGTTGATGGGGTTGATGAAGAAACTGGAGGGAGATTTATTAAATTTCCGGAAAATATAACTTGTCTCAATTTAATGAATGACCTTCTTGATAAATACGGGGAAATCCCACTCCCTCCTTATATAAAAAATTCCGAAGAAAAATCTTTTCATGAGAAAAGTTATCAAACTGAGTATGCAACTAATCCGGGGGCAGTTGCAGCACCAACAGCTGGTTTACACTTAAGCAAAAGTCTTATTTCCAATCTAAAAAAAAAAGGAGTAATAATTTTACCGATAACTTTGCACGTGGGCTATGGAACTTTCAAACCAATTGATCAAGAAGATCTAAGTAACTTAAAACTTCATAAAGAATGGGTAAGTGTTAATAAGGAAGTAGTGGAGGAAATAAAAAAAATCAAGAAAACAGATAGAAGAATAATTGCTATTGGGACAACTAGCGTGAGAGCTCTTGAAAGTTGTTATTCTCACGAAATTAATGACTTTATTCCTATAGCGAAATATGTGGATTTAGTAATTAAGCCAGGTTATAAATTTAAGGTAGTTGATGGATTATTAACAAATTTTCATCTTCCTAAAAGTTCATTATTACTATTAGTAAGTGCAATGATTGGTAGAGAAAGATTATTAGATTTGTATAAAAAAGCCATAAAAGAAAAATTTAGATTTTTCTCTTATGGCGATGCTATGTATATTTCACCAGATTCATTACTGGAGAAAAAATAGATTTAGGCTTTGACTGGTTCTTGAATGATTCCGCTTGGAACTTCAGTAAACATAATTGATGATAAATATCTCTCTGCTAAATCAGGTAGAACAACTACAATAGTTTTTCCAGCATACTCATCTTTTTCAGCTAATCTAACAGCTGCCGCTGCAGCAGCTCCACAAGATATCCCAACTAATAGACCTTCTTCTTTTGCTAATCTAAGAGCCATCTCGATTGACTCGTCATTTGTTACCTGTTCAACCTTATCAACAATGGACAAGTCAAGGTTCTTAGGAATAAATCCTGCTCCAATTCCTTGAATTTTATGTGGTCCAGATTTAACCTCTTCTCCATTCATTGTCTGTGTAATAACAGGACTATGTGAGGGTTCTACAGCTACAGAAGTGATATTTTTACCCTTCTCTTGCTTAATGTATCTTGATACTCCCGTAATTGTGCCGCCAGTTCCAACCCCTGCAACTAAAACATCAATTTCACCATCGCAATCATCCCAGATTTCTGGTCCAGTAGTTTTGAAATGAATTTCAGGGTTTGCTGGATTATCAAATTGACCTGGCATGAAATATTGAGAAGGATTACTTTCTGCAATTTCTTTAGCTTTAGCTATTGCTCCAGGCATACCTTTAGATGCCTCTGTTAAAACAATTTCAGCACCCAACACTGCCATAACCCTTCTTCTTTCAATTGACATGGATTCTGGCATTGTAAGGATCAGTTTATAACCTCTCGCTGAAGCAGTAAAAGCTAGAGCAATTCCTGTATTTCCAGAAGTTGGCTCAACAATAGTTTTGTCTTTTGTAAGCTTCCCACTTTTCTCTGCATCCCAGATCATGTTTGCACCAATCCTGCATTTGACACTATAAGCGGGGTTTCTACCTTCAATTTTTGCAAGTACTGTAGCTTTCGCGTTTTTAGTAACTGATTTTAATTTTACTAATGGAGTGTTTCCAATAGCAAAACTGTTGTCCTCATAAATTTTTGCCATTTATATATTGAGAAAATATATATTAATACTAACTATTATTCAAAAAAAGAGTATATAAGTTTCTATACGGTAAATACTAGGAATTTAGAAATTATTTAGTGCTTCAGAAAAACTTTTCCATAATTGATTTCCATCTTCTAATCCAACTGATACTCTAATAAGGTGCGAGGGTATACCAAAACTTGCAGCCCAATCCAATTCATCATAATGAGCTAGTAAAACATAAGGACAAACTAGAGTAAAATTTGTACCTAAACTAGGGCCTTTAGATACTTTTAGAGAATCATAAAAATTTTTAGCTTTGTTCAACCCTCCATTTAATTCAAACGATAATAGGCAGCCGTATCCTCCATCAGAAGTGAGTAAAGAATTAAAATTTGGACAATTTTCAGGATGGAAAATATTTTTAATCTCGCTATGGGTCTCTAATCTTTTTTTTAATTCTAAACACGCTTTATTTTGTTCAAAAACTCTTTGATTTACATCTCTACTAACTTTCTCTAGATAAACTGTATCTCCATCGGAAAGTGTTGGAAGATTAATCTCGTTTAATGCATTTCTAAATTGATCAATCCATTTGCTTTTTGGATTTAGTATTAATGATCCGGCAAGAATATCACCACTACCTGAAAAAATTTTTGTAAGTGAAGTAAAAACTATATCTGCATGTGCTGAGGAATTTATATTTAAATTTGAACCAATCGTATCGTCAACGATTAGTGGAATATTTAACTTTTTTGCTATTTTTGAAATTTTTTTAATGTTTACACATTTAAGCATTGGATTACTCGGTAGTTCAATAATTAATGCTGATGGATTTATTCTTTTGATTTCTAATTCAATATCCTCGCAATTTTCTTCTGTAATTAACTTGGCTCCATGAAAGATATTCATTGGTAATTTAAGTACATCTACATATGGAAAACCAATTTGGAGTGTTGGTTTAGCTGGGAATAATTTATATATGATTTCTAATGATGTATGCAATGCAGACATTCCAGATGAAGTTAAGTGAATATCATTAGGGTCAATTTTTGTAGATTTAGAAATTCTATTTTTTATTCTTTGAGAACATTCATTTACGTAAGATTTTGGAGGGCAATCTTCAAGACCAAGTTCTATAGCAGCAGCCCTTGAAGATATACCAAGGCCAGTATGTTGCCAAAAAGATTTTGCATAAATACTTCCTTCTTTTTCAGTTATTAAGAAAGCTATATTATCTCTTTTTTCTATTAATGAGAATTGTTCAGAAGTATTTCTATCAACGTGTTTTTTGGCTTTAAAAGCTATGCTCTCATTCGGATATGGCCAGATACTTTCATTATTGTAGTAATTTTCCTTTTTTACTTTTTCGCATAATCTTTTCACTATGGGGTTTAGCCCAAATCTTGGGTAAATGGACTTCAATAAATTCATGCATTCTTGATTTTTTTCCTCGTAATTTATTACATCATTCCAAGTTGGTAATGCTACAGAAACAGCATGAATACTATCAGGAATAGAATATCCCAACTCTAAATTTTTCCATATAGGGTTTTTAAGTAAATCTCTCAATTTTCAGAATTTATTTAAAGCACATAATATGTCTGAGATTAAATCGTTTGTTTCTTCACATCCAATTGATAATCTGATAAGAGTATCATCTATACCTAAAAGACTTTTTGTTTCATCATCAACAGAAGCATGAGTCATTGTTGAGGGGTGACAAATTAAACTTTCAACTCCTCCAAGGCTTTCTGCTAGCGAGAAATATTTGAGAGATTTGCAAAATTTAAAAGTATCCTCTTTTTTAAGATTTAATTTTATGGTGATCATCGAACCTCCAGATCTCATTTGTGACTTTGCTAAATTAAATTGCGGATGTTTTTGATTAAAAGGATAAATTACTTTACTTATTATTTTATGATTCTCTAATTCTTCAGAAATTAATTTTGCACTTTGCGTTTGTTGTTCGATTCTTAAAGGAAGAGTTTTTACTCCTCTTGTAATGAGCCAACTATCAAAAGGAGATGGTTGAAGCCCTAGAGCTTTTTGAGAGAAAAGCATTTTACTATTCCATACCTCATTATTTGTCAGTACTGCTCCACCAAGTGCATCACTATGTCCATTAATGAATTTTGTTGTGCTTACGAGTGATAGTGTTGCCCCAAGATCCAATGGTTTTTGAATAAGTGCCGTAGAAAAGGTATTGTCTACAACTACTGGGATTTGTAGTTTATTCGCTTCATCGCAAATCGTCTTAATATCAAGTACCTTCAAAAGTGGATTAGTTGGACTTTCTAGCCATATCAAGGTTGGCTGGAGGTTTGAAATCTTTTTGATATTATTTTCTTTTGTAAAATCTGTGTATAAAACTTCTAGTCCAAATTTCTTGAAAACTTTTTCGAACATCCTCACTGTACAACCATAGAGATTTGACTCGCAGAGTATCTTGTCACCTGATTTTAGTGTTGATGAAATTGCAGTTACCGCGCTAATTCCAGATCCAAAAACTGTACAGTATTTAGAATCTTCTATTGCTTTAAGGATGTTTTCTAGAATTCTAAAGTTGGGATTGCCTGACCTGGTGTAGTCGAAATTATCTTTATTTCCATGTTTGAAAGTAGATGTAGAAAAAATAGGAGGCATTACGCATCCAGTTTCTTCTGCGAATGTTTCTCCATGGTGAATAGATAGGGTCTTAAAACCTGGCTTTTTTATATTATTTTCCTTATTTCCCATTATTTTTAAAATAAGAATTAAATTAAATCTCTCATTGTTTAAAAGAGAGATTTAATAATCCAAAGAAAAGTAGTATTAAACTTTTCTTGAATAATATTCAACAACTAGTAGTTCGTTTATTTCAAGAGCTACCCACTCTCTATCGCATTTCCCATTTATTTTTCCTGTTAATTTAGGTTTGTCTAAATCTAGATGAGGTGGGACATTTGCTAAGCCCGGGAATTCTATATTACCTTCTACAAGTTTTTTGCTTGCTTTGTTTTCTTTAATTCCGATTAAATCGCCTGATTTGCATTGATAACCAGCAATATCAAGAACCTTTCCATTAACGGTTACATGGCCATGATTTACTAATTGTCTTGAGCCTGGAATGGTACCTCCAAAACCTAATCTAAAACAAACATTATCAAGTCTGTTTTCTAAAAGTCTTAGTAGGTTAGTTCCTGTAGATCCTTCTTGAGCTCTAGCTTTTTTTACATAACGTACTAGTTGTTTTTCAGAAACTCCATAATTAAACCTAAGTTTCTGCTTTTCTTCTAGACGAATTGCATATTCTGATCGCTTGCGACGGGCTTGGCCGTGCTGACCTGGAGGATTAGACTTTTTTGAAGCTTTCCTGGTGAGACCTGGTAGTTCTCCCAAGCGACGCGTAACCCTTAACCTGGGGCCGCGGTATCTTGACATAATTTTAAATTAAATAGAAATTTGCAATAAATTGTTTAATTGATTAAATTCAATTAAACTTATTACTACAGGAATTATTATTTTACATCATAAAAGTGTTCAAAACTATTAATAAATCAATTACTTCTGTACTTCTTTTTATGATTTCGTTTTATAAAAAGTGGTTTTCTCCTTTTTTCGGACCAAGATGCAGATTTATTCCAAGTTGCAGCTCTTATGGATATGAGGCAATTACTAGACATGGTCCTTGGAAGGGAGGGTGGTTAACTTTAAGAAGATTAAGCAGATGTCATCCTTTAACTCCCTGCGGATGTGACCCTGTGCCTGACTGAATGAATGAAAATATTTATTTTTGTTAGGCAGGGGTGTTGTCTTTGTGATTCATTAAAAAACAAACTGGCAAAAATGAATCTTAATGAGTTATTCCCTAATCTAGAGGAGCTTAAAGAAATTGATATTGATAGGGTCGATTTATATAAAGATAAATATAAAAAATATGATTATGAAGTTCCTGTTATTGCTATTAATGGCATTAGCTCCGAGGAGATTATAGAATTGCCTCGCATTTCTCCAAGATTAAAAGATGATCAATTAAAGAATTGGTTTCAAAGAAATATTAGGGCCATTTTGGAGAAATAATTTTTTTATATGAGATCTATAAAATTACATAAACTTTTAGATTTGGTAGGAATTTTTCCTCCATTAGATTTAATAGATCATGAAATCAATAATATTTCTTTTAACTCTAAAGAAGTACAAAAAGGAACTTTATTTTTAGGTATGCCTGGTTTAAATGTTGATGGAGGAAAATATTGTATTGAGGCAATTGAAAATGGTGCGGAGGCTGCCATTATTGGGTCTTCTGCAAAAAAGAAAATTGGATCTATTGATCGAGAAAGGATTTTGGTTATAGGGGATAATTTAGATTATATTTTTGGTCAAATAATCGCTGAGTTTTGGAATAGGCCTTCAAGAAAACTTAAACTTATTGGTGTTACGGGTACAAATGGAAAAACGACAATTACTTTTTTATTGGAATATCTTTTAAAAAAATTAGGGAAAAAGACTGCATTATTTGGGACCTTGCTCAATAGATGGCCTGGCTTCTCAGAAGTGGCTTCTCATACAACTGATTTCGCAGATAAACTTCAAAAGAAATTAAATGCTGCTGTTGAGGCAGAATCTGAATTCGCGATATTAGAGGTAAGTTCTCATTCTATTGCTCAAAACAGGATATCAGGGTGCGAATTTGAGGCAGCTATTTTTACTAATTTAACTCAAGATCATCTTGATTATCACTCAGATATGGAATCATATTTTCAAACAAAAAGAAAATTATTTTTCCCACCTTACTTAAAAGAAAAAGATGGAATTTGTGTATTAAATCATGATGACCATTGGATATCTAAATTATCATCTGATCTTGAAAAAAAATCTTTACTAGTCTCTACAAAGATTACTGAAAGTGAATTTGAAAATGATGATTTTTTTTTCGTAACAGATAAAAAATTTACTGAAACTGGTTGCACCTGTATTTTTCATACACCTAAGGAAAAAATTCAACTTTTTGTTCCACTTGTGGGTGAATTTAATTTAATGAATGCGATTCAAGCATTAACAATTTTGTATAAACTTAATTTTTCTTTAAAAGATCTATCAAAGTTAATACAATCTTTCCCTGGTGCTCCTGGGAGAATGGAGAAAATACAAATTGATAATGATGACGTTTCAAGACCTCTTCCAACAGTAATTGTTGATTATGCCCATACTCCAGATGGATTAAAAAAAGTTTTGCAAACAATAAAAAAACTTTGTACAGGGAAACTCATAACTGTTTTTGGCTGTGGCGGAGATCGAGACCGTAGTAAAAGGCCTTTAATGGGATCAATAGCTGAAGAGTTTTCTGATCAACTTTTTATAACTTCAGATAATCCAAGATCAGAAGAACCCCAAAAGATAGTAAATGATATTCTGATGGGTATTAAAAAAAGAGAAAAAATAATAATTGAGATTGATAGATTTAAAGCAATAAATGAATCTATTAAATTTGCCAATAAAGAAGATATTGTTTTAATTGCAGGAAAAGGACATGAAGACTACCAAATTCTAAATGATAAAGTTATTAATTTTGATGATAGAAAAATAGCTCATAAATTATTAAAAGAAAAAAGTAAATCTCAATAAAATTTCCTAATCAAATCAGAAAGATCTTTACGCAAATCACAAGAAAAGTTTCTTAGAATCAAGAGAGTTATTTTTAATAAAATGAAAGGCTTAGCCTTAGTTGTAGGTGCAGGTGGAATTGGAACACAACTAGCTAAAGATCTGAATGAAAGTGAAAAAGATTTAGATGTTGTTTTGTGTGGAAGAAAAAGTGAATTTAATTCTTTTTGGGAATTGGACATAGAGGATTCTCAATCTCTTTTGCATTTGAAAAATAAAATATCAAATCATCCTTCAAAATTAAGACTAGTTATTAACGCTACAGGGAGACTTCATAGTGATTCTCTTCAACCAGAAAAAAGATTGCAACATCTTGATAAAATAAATATGATTGAAAGTTTTTCAATAAATGCCTTTTCTCCTATTTTGCTAGCTAAAACTATTGAAGAATTTATACCAAAAGATTTTAATTTTAATTTTGCAAGTATAAGTGCAAGAGTGGGAAGCATTGGAGATAATCAAACTGGAGGTTGGTATTCATATAGAGCTGCAAAATCAGCACAAAATCAGTTTTTTAAATCTTTAAGTATTGAGTGGGCTAGACGTTTCCCAAAGGCTACTATTACATTGCTTCATCCAGGAACAGTAGATACTGATTTATCTAGACCTTTTCATAAATTTGTTCCAGAGCATAAATTATTCAGTAAAGAAAAATCCTCCCAATTTTTAATTAATATTATTAAAAATCAAACTCCTGCAGCTACTGGAAAGTTTATTGCATGGGACAGCTCTGAGATACCTTGGTAAAATAAATTTTATCTTTTATATCAATAGATCTTTAAGTCAATATTCTTTTTATTTCTTTAGAAAGTAAATCTATCTCAGCTTCTGTTGTCATTTGATGTATGCATGCTCTAAACCATTTTGGATCTTCTAAAACTCTAATCCAAATTTTTTTTTCTCCAAGTTTCCTTACAAATTTTTCCTTATCTTTGATAATTTCAATATTAAAACTAACAATCCCATTTAAGTATTTTTTTTCTAAAACTAATTCAATTTCCTTTAATTGATTTAATTCGTCCCAAAGTTTCTCACTTAATCTTTTTATATTTTTTCTCTTTTCTTTTTCATTACAGTCTTTATCCAAAAGATCTAAAGAATTACGCAGCCCTGCAAGTAAAGGAATACAAGAGGTAGCCACTTCAAACTTCCTTGCATCATCATGAAAAAGATTATCTGAAGGCTCATAGATTCCTTGTTCTTTTTTTAATGATTTCCAACCAATTATTGTTGGATCTGTTTCATTAATAAATCTATCTGAGACATAAATTGCTCCAAGACCTTCTGGTCCACATGCCCACTTATGAGAAGTTATTGAATATAAATCAGAATAAAAAACTTCTCCTTCAATTTTTATGTGCCCAAAGGTTTGAGCTCCATCAACAAGTAAATAAGAGTTTTCTCGATTATTTTTTAATTCGTTGGAAATATGTTTTAAGGGAATTTTATATCCAAAGTTCCACAAAATATGAGAAATAATTAGGATCTTAGTCTTACTAGTTAGATTTTTTAAAATCTCTAAAATTAAATTTTCGTCGTTTAGATTTTTAATTTTTTGGATTGGCAAAATTTTCAATATTAATTTATTTCTTCTGCAAAATTCTCGACTTGCAGCCACTACTCCAGGATGTTCACAGTCACTTATTAACAACTCTTCTCCTTCTTCTACCTTTATTCCCCAAAAAGGTAAAATCATACCAGAAGAGATATTTTCGGTTAAAGCTACATTCTTTGAATTGACACCTAACTTTTGTGCAATGATTCTTTTTGTAGTCAATATTTCTTTGTAAATAAAAGGCCACATATCATTGGTAAATGGTCCTAAATCTTGGATAATTTCCCAAGTTTTGACTATTGCTTCTAGAGAAGATTTTGGTAATGGTCCTTGACCCCCATAGTTGAAATAATACTTATTTTTTAATGCTGGTATTTTGTCTCTTAAATTATTTATCATGGAAAATTTAAATTATATTTTTATATTCTTGAATTTTTTAAATATTGCCTACTAAAGTTACTGTTCTAAATTCAATACCCTCAATTACTTTCCAAGGTTCAGCACTCCTTTCTGCAAATTCTAAATTTTTAAATCCTAGTTCTTTAAAGTCACTTATAAACTCTGGCTCATACCATGCTCCACTAATACATCCTGTCCATAGATCATGATCATTTTGCAATCTTAGAGGAACTTTTTGGTTAGAAACAATATCGCTAATTGCAATTCTTCCATTATCGTTTAAAACTCTTTTTATATTTCTTAAAAGGTTATTTCTAGATTCTGGACTTACCAAGTTTAAAACGCAATTACTTAAAATAATATCAACAGATTTGTCGGCGATTAATGGATTTAAATCTTTATCTAATTCATCAAGTTTTTCAATTGAACCTTCTAGAAATTCTGTGTTGTTGAAACCTATATTTTTTGTAACTTCTTTAGAGGCTGATCTAGATAAAGAAAGCATATCAGGATTCTGATCAACTCCAATAACTTTTCCTTCTTTCCCAACAATTTGGGCACAAACAAAAGCATTTTTGCCGCTACCACTTCCAAGGTCTAAGACTATATCATTTTTTTGAACATATTTTGTTGGATCACCACACCCATAGTCTCTTTCTATAACCTCTTGAGGAATTGCTTCAAGTAAAACGGGATTAAACCCAACTGGTGTACAAAGACAATTTTCTTTCTCTTGTGCCGCTGAGCCATATCTTTCTTGAATCGCATCTTTATGATCAAATTGATAAGGTGCTTTATTCGATGTGTTTGTATTACAGCAACTTTCAGACATATTTTAACAAGGACTCTCAATTAATATAGCCAAAAAAAAAGCCCCTGAAAAAGGGGCTTTTAATTTGTATTAAATTATTTAGTGTAATTTACACCTCTATAATTTAATTCTGCTTTTTCATTACTTGAAGAAGCGTCATCCATTCTGTTGGTGTATACGTTTCTTCTGTAGGTAAGTTCAACAAGTTGCTTTTCAGCAGCTTCTTTATTTTGAACGTAGTTTTTACCTCTGTAAGTTAAAGTAGTCATGATTCGATGTGACAAAACGGCCATCCCCCGTTCCATGGTATGACTCGAACTGCGCCCTCAAGAGAGGGTGAACGAAAAAGTAGCAAAAGCTACCAAATTATTATAAGCTTATTTTTCTTGTGATGTCTAGCTTTTACAAATAAAAACGAAGATTTAATCTTTTTTTAATTATTATCTTAGGTAAATTTTTTTATAAATAGTCTCTAAAAAGGATTATGTTTATATTTGGTTTAATCTTCATGTAACTATTTTTTTATGACAGGTTTTTTATATTTCTTGGGAAATACTTTAAGGTGGCCAGTCCTAAAGCCAAAAGAATTTTTTTCCCTACATGCGTATTTTTTAATTATTTATTTGATAACTTTTACTTTGAGTAAATATGATGTAAGTCAATCAAATTTAGTTTTTACTTTAGGAATTCTTGCACCTCTTTTAATCGCTATTGGTCAAGGTCTTCCAATTGATTGCCTTGATATGGAGTCATCTTTGTTGAAGGAATTAAAAACTAAATAATATATATTTCAGTTAGAATTTTTATAAAACTTGGACAACTTCGCTTATTTCAGGAATCATTTCTTTTAACTTTCTTTCAATACCCATTTTTAGAGTCATAGTGCTACTTGGGCAACTACCACATGCTCCTTGAAGTCTGACTTTGACAATTGGACCATCTATTTCTGCAATCTCTACATTACCTCCATCAGAAATTAAAAAAGGTCTTAACTCGTCAAGGACTTTTTCTACATTTTCGTTTGTCAGCGAGAGTGTTTCAGTACTCATAATTTTGGATTAACTTTATAATAAGCCTAGAAAGAAATCTGATTAATTGCAAAAAAGATAATTTTCTGTTGTGACTTCATCTAAAAATCCCACTAATGACAATAGCTACTTTGATGCAGTCTTAGTAGGAGCAGGGATAATGAGTAGTACTTTAGCCCTCCTAATTTCAGAAGTTTTACCAGATATAAAATTTCTTATTATAGAAAAATTAAATGCTCCAGGAAGTGAAAGTACTGGCGCGTTTAATAATGCAGGTACAGGACATGCGGCTAATTGCGAATTAAACTATACCCCTTTAGATGGAAAAGGAAATCTAAAAATAGATAAAGCGCTCTTGATAAATCGTTCTTTTGAAACTTCCATGTCCTTGTGGGCCTCATTGTATGAATCAGGGAAAATTGATATTAAGAAGTTTCTAAAATTTATTCCTCATATTAGCTTTGTGTCTGGTCAGGATAATATTTCTTTTTTAAAAAAAAGATTTCAGAAAATGACCGAAAATCCTGAATTTATCGATATGGAATTTTCTACATCTTTTGATGAAATTTCATCATGGGCTCCTCTAATAACAAAAGATAGAAATCAATCTACTCAAATTGCTGCCACCAGAATAGGTAGAGGTACTGATATTAATTTTGAAGCTTTAACTAAAGAGTATTTGTCATTAGTTTCTTTAAACAAAAATGTTGAAATTAGATACAAAACAGAATTAGTAGATTTAAAGAAAATTGATAAAAAACAATGGGAACTAGAAATTAGTTCTGAAGGTAGAAAAACTTCAATTAGAACTGGCTACGTTTTTCTTGGTGCTGGTGGAAAAACAATTAATTATTTACAAAAATCAAAAATTCCAGAAGCAAAGAGTTATGGTGGATTTCCTGTTAGTGGGAAATGGCTTATTTGCGAGAAAAAAGATCTAACAGAAAAACATAACTCAAAAGTTTATGGTAAGGCTGATATTGGATCACCACCAATGTCTGTGCCTCATTTAGACACTAGATGGATTGATAATAAAAAACTTCTTTTATATGGACCTTTTGCTGGATTTACGACGAAATTTCTAAAACAAAGTTCATACTTTGACTTATTTAGTTCAATTAAAAAAAATAATATTTTTTCTATGTTAGACGTTGGTTTCAAGAACAACGATTTAATTAATTACCTAATATCACAATCATTAAAGAACCATAACTCAAGAGTTGAGAATTTAAAGAATATGATGCCATCAGCTAATTCTTCTGATTGGTATTTAAAGAATGCTGGTCAAAGAGTCCAAATAATAAAAAAATCTGAAGGTGGTGGTTCTTTGAAATTTGGAACGGAGATTGTAAATTCATCTGATGGATCATTATCTGCTTTATTGGGAGCCTCTCCGGGAGCAAGCACTGCAGTTTCAATTATGGTTGAGGTTCTAGAAAAATCTGTTTTATTTTTAAACGAAAAGCATAATCTTCAGAAAAAAATAAATGACTTAATTTATCCAAAACTATCGGTCTCTGAAAATTACAGTACCTTCATAAAAGAAATAAAAAAAAGAAATAATTCCATTTTTGGTTTCCATCCATAATTCTAATTAGCTAAGATTAATCAAGAGGTAATAAAAGGGGAATTTTTCTTTATATATGACTGATATATCGGTTTCAAAAATTAGAAATTTCTGCATAATCGCTCATATTGACCATGGTAAATCTACCCTTGCAGATAGGTTACTTCAAGATACTGGTACTGTGCAGCAAAGGGATATGCAAGAACAATTTTTGGACAGTATGGATCTTGAAAGAGAGAGAGGAATTACTATCAAGTTGCAGGCCGCTAGGATGAAATATAAAGCTGACGATTCTCAAGAATATGTTTTGAACTTAATAGATACTCCAGGGCATGTTGATTTCTCTTATGAGGTTAGTAGATCTCTTCAAGCTTGTGAAGGCGCTTTACTCGTTGTTGATGCAAGTCAAGGAGTAGAAGCTCAAACCTTAGCTAATGTTTATCTTGCCTTAGAAAATAATCTTGAAATAATTCCTGTTTTAAATAAAGTTGATTTACCAGGGGCTGATGCTGAAAAAATAAAACAAGAAATAGAGGAAATTATTGGACTTGATACATCTAATGCAATAAATTGTTCAGCAAAAATTGGAGTTGGTATTAAAGATATTTTGGAAGCAATCGTAAGAAGAGTCCCTCCTCCTCAAGATGAAATTAAACTACCTACAAAGGCACTGATTTTTGATTCTTATTATGATCCGTATAGGGGAGTTATTGTTTATTTCAGGGTGATATCTGGGTCTCTTAATAAGAGAGAAAAAATATTATTAATGGCAAGTAAGAAAAATTATGAACTAGATGAGATAGGAATAATGGCGCCTGATCAGCAGCAAGTTGATGAATTACATGCAGGAGAAGTTGGTTATTTAGCTGCTTCTATAAAATCAGTTGCTGATGCGAGAGTGGGAGATACGATTACTCTTTTAAATTCACCTGCCAATGATCCTTTGCCTGGATATAAGACAGCAAATCCTATGGTTTTTTGTGGATTATTCCCGACTGATGCTGATCAATTCCCAGATTTAAGAGTATCACTCGAAAAATTACAATTATCTGATGCAGCTTTAAAATATGAGCCCGAAACCAGTAGCGCAATGGGTTTCGGATTTAGGTGCGGATTCCTAGGACTTCTTCATATGGAGATTGTTCAAGAAAGATTAGAAAGAGAATATGACTTGGATCTAATCGTAACGGCACCATCAGTTATTTATAAAGTTAATTTAAATCAGCAGGAACATATCTTTATTGATAATCCTTCAACAATTCCTGATCCACAACTTAGAGAATCAATAGAAGAGCCTTATGTGAAAATGGAAATTTATGCTCCCAATGAATTTAATGGAACATTAATGGGTTTATGTCAGGAAAGAAGGGGAGTATTTATAGATATGAAATACATAACAACAGATCGAGTTACCTTGATTTATGAAATTCCATTAGCAGAAGTTGTTACAGATTTCTTTGATCAAATGAAAAGTAGAACCCAAGGTTATGCATCAATGGAATATCATTTGATTGGCTATAGAAAAAATGACCTTGTCAGATTAGATGTTCTAATAAATTCAGAAAGAGCAGATCCATTAACTTCTATTGTTCATAAAGATAAAGCTTATGGAATTGGCAGAAGTTTAGTTGAGAAATTAAAAGAACTTATTCCAAAACAACAATTTAAAATACCTATTCAAGCATCAATCGGTAGCAGGATTATTGCAAGTGAAAGCATAAGTGCTT
This sequence comes from uncultured Prochlorococcus sp., assembly GCF_902522795.1. Taxonomy (GTDB): domain Bacteria; phylum Cyanobacteriota; class Cyanobacteriia; order PCC-6307; family Cyanobiaceae; genus Prochlorococcus_A. The sequence continues at coordinate 17,278 of NZ_CABYWZ010000009.1, read as the reverse complement.
TGCGAAAAGATGTTTTATCTAAATGTTATGGAGGGGACATTTCTAGGAAAAAGAAACTTTTAAAGAAACAAGCCAAAGGTAAAAAGAGGATGAAGGCAATGGGTAAAGTTGAAGTCCCTCAGGAAGCTTTTATGGCAGTCTTGAAATTAAACCAGTAATTTCTTTTAATTTAAAATTTATAGCTATTTATTTTTAAAAAAATTTGGGTATATTTCATTTATATCTTTAAAAAAAGATTTTGGATATTAACTCATTTAATCCTGTCGGTGCAAATATCAGAAAAGCTGGATTTTTAATTGTACTTTTTTATCTTCTTGTTGTTTTAATAATGAAATTTTTAGAGGCCAATAATTTTTTTGGTTATTCATTTTCTATGTTAAGCAACGATATCTTTGCCCCTCCTTCGCTTAATCATTTCTGTGGCACAGATAGATTAGGAAGAGATGTTTGCTTAAGAACTTTGCAAGGATCATCTTTAGCTATAGAAGTTGTTTTCTTAGCTATTGTTTTTTCATTAAGTTTAGGTTTGCCATTAGGATTGTTAAGTGGCTATTTTGGTGGTTTTTTTGATAAATGCTTATCACTAATAATGGATACTATTTTTTCAATACCTGTAATTTTGCTTTCAGTTGTTGTGGCTTTTGTATTGGGTAAGGGTATTCTTAACGCAGCTTTGGCATTGTGTATTGTTTACTCCCCTCAATACTTTAGATTAATCAGAAATCAGACAATATTGGTTAAATCCGAAACTTACGTGGAGGCAGCTCAAGTTTCAGGAGCTGATGTTAAAACAATTATTTTTAAATATATTCTCCCAAATGTAATAACGCCCTTGCCTATTTTGCTTACCTTAAATGCTGCGGATGCTGTCTTGGTATTAGGAAGTTTAGGATTTTTAGGTCTTGGCGTTCCGGCTGATGTCCCAGAGTGGGGAAGTGATTTAAATCTTGCTATTGCAGCTTTACCTACAGGTATATGGTGGACGGCTTTGTTCCCAGGTTTGGCGATGTTTTTTTTAGTTTTAGGTCTTTCTTTTATAGGAGAGGATCTTGAAGAAATTTTTGATAGTCAAAATTCTGAATAAATTTAGTTATCTGTAATAGGATCAAGTTCTCCTTGATCATTCAACTTTGGATATTCTTTAGCTGATTTTTTATACACGGCAGCTAATTCTGGGTAACACCATTCAAAAAGTGTTTTTTGATATTCATCTATATTTAACCCTTCTCCATTGGCGGGCAATATACCTTTATTTTTTCTTTGGCGAATAGCTTCAAATAATAATATGGAAGCAGCAACTGAAACATTCAGAGATTGAACCATACCCCTCATAGGTATAAAAATTGATTGGTCAACCATTGATATAAGTTCATTACTTAGTCCCCATTTTTCTGCTCCTAAAACAAAACATGTATTTTGAGAATAATCAAAATTTCTATAATCTACTGATTCACTATTAAGATTCGTTCCATATAATTTAAAACCCTTATTCTTTAAATCAGAAATTGCCGTGATAGTGTTTTCATGATTATTCAGTTTTACCCATTTTTGACTTCCTTGCGCAGTACTATTGAAAGTCTTAACGGCATTCGTTTTGCTAATAAAATTTGCTTCAAAAACTCCTGCTGCATCACATGTCCTTAATATTGCAGATAAATTATGTGGTTTATTGACATCCTCAACTAAAACAGTCAAGTTTTTCATTCTGCAATCTAAAACACTTTTAATTCGTTCGAATCTTCTTGGCAAAATTGACATTTATAATTTTTTTCACACTTTTAAATTATATTCAAAAAATATTGATTACCTATTAAATCTCTTGGTTTATAATATTTTGGTAGTTTGAATTAACTCAATGGCATACATAGAATGGGACTATACAGTCATAACAAGTATGGTAGAAAAACAAGGGTGGAATTTACCTGAGCGTGAATCGGAAGAATGGAATAAATTTAAAGATGAATTAGGAGAAAAAATGAGAGGAGTTGGACTCGTTTTTGAAAAATATTGTAATTTTACTCCTGATGTAGGAGAAGGAGTTCATCTTTTAGATGAATAATCAGAAATAGTTTTAAACCATTGATGTATCCCTTAATCAATGGCTTATTAATTTATAAGATAATATAATTTCACTAAATTAGAACTGGCAATTATTAAGGCTTTATAAAGCTTGCACTCTTAAAAAAAATTTTTATTCCACAAAAAAGTTATTTAATTTCTATATTTGAATAAAAATATGAAAAATAAATTAACCTTTTTATTCGATGGTGGTTGTCCACTTTGTTTGAGAGAAACAAATTTCCTAAAAAAGAGAGATACCTTAAATCAAATTGCATTTATAGATATTAATAATAAGGATTATGATCAAAGTCTTTTCAATGACATCTCTTATGCAGAAGCGATGTCAAACCTGCATGGGATTATGGAAAATGGTGAAATTATTAGGGGACTAGATGTACTTGCATATTCTTATGAATTAGTTGGTTTAGGTTGGGTTTATTATCCCTTGAAGATTAAGCTCTTATCTCCATTATTGAGAATGGTTTACAGATATTGGGCAAAATATAGACTTCAAATTACAGGTAGATCTGATATTGAAAAACTTTGTACCTCACAATGTGAACAATAAATATGGAAAGTATCGATATAGACAGAATAATAGAAATGTGTTGGGAAGATAGAACACCCTTTGAAGCTATTGAGTATCAATTTGGTTTAAAAGAGGAAGATGCGATAAAAATTATGCGCCAAAATCTTAAACCCAAATCCTTCAAAGTCTGGAGAAAGAGAGTTTCGGGAAGAAATACAAAACATATGGCACTTAAAGATTCAACTAGATTTAAATCTACTCATAAAAGAAAATTATAAATTTTGAAAAATCTTTCTACCAAAACTTGTCCTGTTTGCAATAGGCCGTTCGAGTGGCGTAAAAAATGGAAAAACTGTTGGGATGATGTTATCTACTGTTCAAAAAGATGCAGTAACAGAAAGTCGCAAAGATGAAACAAGTATCAATTATTTTCCCGAATCAACTTTTTAGAGAAAGCCCAATCTTAAAAATAAATTGTGAAATTTTGATTTTGGAAGACTCATTATTTTTTGGAAATGATAAATTTCATAAGTTAATTAACCATAAAAACAAGTTAGTTTTTCATAAAGCATCTATGCTGGCTTATAAAAATTATTTAGAAAAATCTGGCTTTAAAGTTTTATATATCGAAAACAAGAATAATACTTCTACAGTTGACTACTTATCGGAATTTATTAAAGATAAATATCGGAAAATAAATCTAATTGACCCTCATGATTTTTTAATAATGAAGAGGATTAATAATTTTGTTGAAAGTAATAATTTAGCTTTAAATATTTTGCCTTCTCCTATGTTTATGAGCAGTGAAGATTTAAAAGAGTTATTTGCATCAAATACAAAAAAACCTCTTATGGGTAGATTTTATGAGAATCAAAGAAAGAGCCAAAAGATATTAGTTAATCCTGATAATACACCTGAAGGTGGTAAATGGAGTTTCGATGAAATGAACAGAAAAAAATTACCAAAAAAAATAAACATACCTGATACACCTAAATTACAAAAAAATAAATTTGTAGTTAATGCAGAAAGGTCATTGGCCAATTTTGATATTGAGTTTATTGGAGAAAGTAATAACTTTTTATATCCAACTAATTTTGATGAGGCAGATGAATGGTTAAATGATTTTTTTAAACATAGATTTTTCTTATTTGGAGATTATGAGGATGCTATTTCTAAAGAAAATTCTTTTTTATGGCATAGTTTACTTTCTCCTCTTTTAAATAGCGGCTTATTAACCCCAGATGTAGTAGTAAATAAAGCATTACTTTTTGCAAAAAATAATAATGTTCCTATTAACTCTTTGGAGGGTTTTATTCGTCAAATTATTGGATGGAGAGAATTTATTTGCCTCGTCTATAAAAAGTACGGAACAAAGATGCGAAATAGTAATTTTTGGAATTTTGAAGATAAGCCAATTCCAAAATCTTTTTATCAAGGAAATACAGGAATTGAACCAGTAGACGTTGTTATAAAAAATATTATTAAATTTGGTTATTGTCATCATATTGAGCGGCTAATGATTGTTGGCAACTTTATGCTTCTATGTAGAATTCACCCCAACCAAGTTTATAAATGGTTTATGGAAATGTTTATTGATTCCTATGATTGGGTTATGGTCCCAAATGTTTACGGAATGAGTCAGTTTAGTGATGGTGGTATCTTTTCAACAAAGCCATATATATCAAGCTCTAATTATGTAAAAAAAATGTCTAATTTTAAAAGTGGCCCATGGTGTGAAATATGGGATGGCTTATTTTGGAAATTTATTAAAGATAATGAAAGCTTTTTTAGAAAGCAATATCGTCTGGCAATGTTAACGAGAAATCTCGATAAAATGTCAGAGGAAAAATTAAATAATCACTTAAAAACGGCCGATAAATTTTTAAGAGATATTCAATAAATTAAGAGTGATAACCTACAGTTGTCTTTGAAAAATTAAAAGAATATTATGTTATGAAGAAATATTAAGTAGGGATGTTAGCTTAGAAAAAATTAGATTTATCTAATGGAAATTGGAACACTTTTTTTAAAAAGTAATTCGACGGGAATTATCACTTTCTCTGAATTAGATTGGATAACTACCCATCAATCTAATTTCACTAGGTTGGAGGAATCCATAGCAATTAAATTAGGCAGAATGATTGATACAGGATCTATCAATATTGGCTGCCGTTTGAAATCCTGAATATGTTTTTATTTTAATAATGAAGTATCAAAAAGAGAAAAAAATATTTTTTCGCGAAAAAATCCATTCTTTAAATATCTTTATTTTTTTAGGATTTAATCTTTCACTTATTTCTATCTTAGGTTTTATTTGGTTTAATTCTGCAATTGAAAAAGTAGTTTAAATTTTTAAATTTTTTGTATATTAAAGTTATCTTTAAAAAATTAATTATATTTTGAGCATAGGTTATTTACAAAGAAAGGCAGCTTGGGAAATTTTATTAAAAGTTAGTTCTGGTGATTTTTCCGATCATGCTCTTGAAAAGGTTTTAAAAAATTATCAATTTAATCCGCTTGATATAGCTTTTATTACGGAATTATCTTTTGGATGCATAAGGTACAGAAAATTTCTTGATCTTTGGACGGATCATACATCAAAAATTACTCATAAAAAGCAGCCTCCAAAGTTAAGGTGGCTTCTACATATAGGTTTGTATCAACTATTGAAAATGGATAAAATCCCATTTCCTGCTGCTATTTCTACCACTGTAGAAGTAGCTAAAAAAACAGATTTAAATGGTTTAGCGGGAACTGTAAATGCGATATTGAGAAATGCATCAAGAAAATTAGAACAAAAAATTTTTCCGGAATTATCTTCTGATAGAAAAGAAAGAATTTCATATCTTGAATCATTTCCATTATGGCTTGTGAAGGATCTTTATAAATGGGTCGGCAATAGCGAGGGTGAAAATATCATTAAGGCATTTAATAAAAAACCATCAATTGATTTGAGAATTAACAAATTAAAAACTAATTTAGATAACTTTTTGAAAGTACTTCATGAAAATAAAATTGATGCTGAAATTATTAAAGATTTACATAATGGAATTACTTTAAAATCTAATCCAAGATCTATAAAAAATTTACCAGGATATAGTGCTGGACTTTGGACAATTCAAGATAGGTCTTCTCAGTGGATAGCACCTCTCTTAAATCCAAAAGAAGGTGAAAAGATTTTAGATGCTTGTGCAGCTCCAGGAAGTAAGTCTACCCACCTTGCAGAATTAACAAATGATAGTGCTGAAATCATTGCCGTAGATAGATCAGCAAAAAGATTGAAAATACTGCAATCAAATTTAGAAAGGTTAAATTTGAAATCTGTTAATACCCTTAAGGCTGATGCTACGAGTTTGATTGAATTAAATCCTAAGTTTATATCTTATTTTGATAAGATTTTATTAGATGCTCCCTGTTCAGGCATTGGAACACTTTCCAGGAATCCAGATTCAAGATGGTCTTTAAGTAAAGAAAAAATAAAATCTTTAATTTTATTACAGGAAAAACTTTTGGAGAGTATTTTCCCCCTTTTGAAAAAAAATGGTACTTTAGTTTATTCAACTTGTACTATTTGTCCTGATGAAAATAATCTATTAATTGAACGATTTATTGAAAAAAACAAAACTTTAAAATTGGTTAGCCAAAAGCAAATTTTACCTAGCTTGGATTATCCTGGTGATGGATTTTATTCTGCAATAATTTCTTATAAATCTTAAAAATATAATTTATTTTTTAATTGGAATTTTATAAATTTCAGATATGAACTTCTTCCATAAATAAGCTGCATTCCCACTAGATAATTCAGATTCTTTGTTATCGTCGTAACCTATCCAGATCCCTGTTGTAAGGTTATCAATGGAACCAATAAACCAGAGATCTTTGTTTCCATCAGATGTTCCTGTTTTCCCATAAATTTTCTTTCCTTTTATAAAGGCTCCTTTTGAAGTTCCTTCTTTTACAGATTTTTCTAGAAGTTTATTTAGTTTCTTGTTTATTTTTAAATCTAATATTTTCTTGGAAATAGATTTATTTTCCCAAATAGGTTGTTTTTTAAATGATTCTATTTTTTCTATGATTTCAGGGCTTTGAATCTTCCCATTATTGTTTATTGCAGAATATGCATTTGTGATGTTTAAAAGATTATCACCGTAGGCGCCAATAGCTAATGATGGAAATTCCTCAAATTCTTGCTCGTAACCTAGTCCAAATGAATTCGCTAAATTAATAATATTTTTTAAGCCGATTTTTTTTGTTATTGATATTGGAACGATATTTGATGAACTTTTAAATGATTCAATCAAAGATATTGAACCTCTATAGTCTTCTGAAAAATTTTTTGGGCAATAACTTTCCCAGCATATTGGTAAGTCTTCAAATTGATCACTTAATTTTATTCCTTCTATTAATGCAGCAGCATAAGGGATTATTTTAAAAGTAGAACCTAAAGGTCTTACAGATGAAATCACTCTATTGTATTCATTAATTGATGGATTTTTGCTGGTTATCATTGTCCTGATTAGTCCTGTGTTTGATTCGATAGATAAAAGACCAAATTCAAGTTCTTTAGGCCCTGTGTATCTTGATATTTTTTGACCTTTTTCTTGCCAATCTTTGTTGATAGAAGATTTAATTCTTAAAAACTTATAATCATTACTATTTTCAATTTTTTTATCTGTTTCCTGAAGAATAAATTTTATTAGTAATTTATCATCTAAAAAATTATCAGCTGTTTGATAATTTAACTTTATTTTTTCTTTAATAGCCTTATTCTTATTTGCAAGAGAAATATATCCATCAACATACATTGATTCAAGAACTTTATTTCTATTTTTAATAGCTAGTTCTAAATTTTTATAAGGAGAATAAATTGATGGAGCTGGAGCTAATCCTGCAATTAATGCGATCTCTGATAATGTCAATTCATCTGTAAATTTTCCAAAATAAACTTGGGCAGCCTCGTTTACCCCGTATGCTCCTGATCCTAGATAAATATTATTTAAATATAATTTTAAAATTTGATTTTTGTTATATCTAAATTCAATTATGAGTGATATAAATATTTCTTTGATTTTTCTTTGAAAACTTAAATCATTATTTAGAAAAAGTAATCTAGCAACTTGTTGTGTAATCGTACTTCCTCCCTCTTTAACATAACCACTTCTAATATTTTGAATAAGGGCACGAGAAATACTTTTTAAATCTATTCCATTATGTTTATAAAATCTTTTATCCTCAGAAGATATAAAAGAATGTTTAAGAAAAAATGGAATTTTATGATAACTATTATCTATTTCAAATTTGCGGCTTAATTTGCTCAGTATCTTATTATCAGAAGATAATATTACGTAAGAATATTTGGTTCCCCGAGACTTTTTATTTTTAGAAACGTCTAATTTTAAGGTACTAAATATTAGACTAAAAAAATAAAAAGATATTCCAGAAAAAATTAATATTGGAATTATTAAAACAAAAGATTTGAATTTAATCTTTTGCACCTTAAGCAACTAAAAAACTATGTCCTATCGCTAAAGCTGTAACTAACATTCCAGTTATAAGGAACGGTTGGGCACTTGCTTGATATTTGACATCAAACTTCAAAGGATCTCTTAGTAACCACATATCTTGAAATGTAATTTGTGGAATTACCAATAAAACCAAAATTACAGAGGCTAAATGTTGACCAATAATGACTAATACTACAACCATTGCTAATTGAAAAATGTCAATCAGTCCCGCGCTTATTCTACTTGCATTTTTAATTCCAAATACTACTGGTAGAGAATTTAAGCCTAGCTTTGAGTCTCCTTCAACACTTTTGAAATCATTAATAACAGCAATTCCAAGTCCTGAGAGGCTATAAGCAAGTGTTAGTAACGCCGTCACGATAGTTAATTTCCCAAACAAGGCTTGTCCTGCCCACCAAGGTAAAGCTATATAAGATGCTCCTAATGCATAATTTCCAAGCCAACCATTTTGTTTTAATTTGAGTGGTGGAGCAGAATATATATAACTAACAAAGGAACCTCCTAATGCCAAAAGTAAGACGGAGGGAAAGCTGTGCTTAGCATATAAATCTAATAGAAAAGCAACTATTAAACCAGCTATAAGTAATACCCAGATTTGTATTTTTACATCTTTAATTGAAATTTTGCCAGAAGGAATTGGTCTATTTGGTTCATTAATTGCATCAATTTCTTTATCAAAAAAATCATTTATGGTTTGGGTATAACCAGCTAAAAGTGGTCCACTCATCAACATACATGCCAATGAAGCTAGAACATTACTAAATGTCCATTCAAAATTCCCACTTGCAGCTGCTCCACAAATAACACCCCATATCAAAGGGATCCACGTTATGGGTTTCATTAACTGTACACGGAGTTTCCATATGCTTGATGTTTCAGAGGCACCCTTAATTCCTAATAGTTGTTTTGGATCATTCACTTTACTCTTTAACCTTTCTCAATTTCTTCTGGGAAAAACCAATTTTGCTCACCATTCTGAAATTTTGCGGTGATCCCAATACTCCTGCCGTCTGTCATTTTATAGCCTGTTATTACGGCTTTCGGATTAGAGGATATTTGATCAATTAATTTAGCTGGTAGTCTATCTTTTACTTTGTTAATGTTAATTTTAATTTTACTACCGATTTTGGGTAATAATTTTGTTTCAGCCATAAGAGGTAAAATGGAAGCTATTATGCAAGATTAACAGCATTTGGACAATTTTTACTAAAATGGTAGCTCTTCGTTTAATTCCTTGTTTAGATGTCGCCTATGGCAGAGTCGTTAAAGGTGTAAATTTTGTTAACTTAAGAGACTCAGGAGATCCTGTTGAATTGGCTTGTAGGTACTCTGATGAAGGCGCAGATGAATTGGTATTTTTAGATATTAGAGCAAGCGTGGAAAATAGGAATACATTAGTTGACCTTGTTTCTAGGACAGCAAAATCAGTAAAAATTCCTTTTACAGTAGGTGGAGGTATAGATTCTGTCTCTTCTATTAATGATCTTTTAAGAGCAGGAGCAGATAAAGTGAGTTTGAATTCCTCAGCCGTAAGAAATCCCTATTTAATTTCTGAAAGTTCTAGAGAATTTGGTAATCAATGCATCGTTATAGCAATTGATGCTCGAAGAAAAGTTGATAAGATTGACGAATGGGAGGTATATGTGAAAGGAGGGAGAGAAAATACTGGTATAGATGTATTAAGTTGGGCAAAGAAAGTTGAGGAGTTAGGCGCAGGGGAAATATTGCTTACTTCAATGGATGGTGATGGAACACAGAATGGATATGATTTAAATTTGACAGAATCTGTTGCAAATATTGTTGATATCCCAGTAATTGCTTCCGGAGGGGCAGGTTGTTTAGAAGATATCTATGATGTTTTCAATGAAGGCAGGGCATCTGCCGCACTTTTAGCATCATTACTTCATGATAAGAAACTTACTCTACAAGAAATAAAAACTTTCCTTCTCGAAAAAAATCTTCCAATTAGACCATATGAATAAAAATTTAATTTAATACCAAAAAAAATAAGTTTAAAAATTTAAAAATGAAATTCACAAAAACTATCGAAGTCCAAAATATATTTAATAAAATTTCTTATAAATATGACTTTTTAAATAATCTATTAAGTTTTGGGCTGCACAGATTATGGAAAAGGAAATTAGTTAATTTATTAGAACCTTTAAATGGCGAAGATTGGGCTGATTTATGCTGTGGAACTGGAGATTTAGCATTCTTAATTTCTGAAAGAGTTAGTCCAAGGGGTTCAATTACTGGGATTGACAGTGCAGTGGATATCTTAAATATTGCAAAAAAAAAATCAGAGCTAAAAAATAATAAATTTATTAAGTGGGAAATTAAAGATGTATTAGAAATTAATGATTATTCAAAAAATTTTGATGGGATTTGCATGTCATATGGACTTAGAAACTTAAATAATGTTGAAGAAGGAATAAAAAAAGTTTTTGATCTTTTGAAGGATAAGGGAAGGGCAGGATTTTTGGATTTTAATCACTCAACAAGAAATTCTTTATCCAATATTTTTCAGAAAATTTATTTGAGATTAATTGTAGTAACAATTTCGCGGCTTTTTAATTTAGGTCCAGAGTACGAATATATTGAAAAAAGTATTAGTAATTTCCCAAAGAAAAATGAGCTTATAAATATTGCTAAGGAAGTTGGATTTAAAAAAGCTGAATATAGGACTATTTTGGGGGGGCAAATGGGAATACTAATTTTAGTTAAATAAAGAATTTAGTTTTTTATTTTTCTCCAACAAAAAGAACACTTCCCCCATCTTTTGATTTCGCCCTCAGGAGTAGGGGAATGACAAAGAGTACAAATGCACATATTATTTTGACTGATTCTGCTTGGATGCTTTGCCCAAACTATCTTTGCATTAGTAGCTTTGATATTTTTATTTTTAATTTCATAATTTTGTATTATTTTTATTTCATTCAAAGTTATTCCAATTTTCTCTATTCTCTCTTTTAATTTATGCTTGTTATAGATTAAAGCTTGGCGCCACTGTGGATGATTTACTGCAATAGTAAGTATTTTTTTTTCAATATTTAATGGTTTACATTCTTGAAATAGTTCTAATCCGATTAAGTTCTTCCAGTTTTCGTTGATTTTAGAGAGTTTATCTAAGTCTCCGCATGATTTTTTGAAATTATCAAGACAATTTTTTAATAGATGTGGATTCCTTCTATTCACTATTGGCAAATACTTTTTGTCCAATTTGTAAAATTTACTTATTGAGACTAAAGTTAATCTAATCTTTAAAAAGATGCTCGTTGTTTTAATAAAAAATTTGTGAAAGTTATTGGACCTGCAGCTAAGACAATTTTTTATTTAAAAAAAATTCAGGGTCAATATCCAACCTGGACACTTCATTACAAAATAAAATGTAAAAGTACCGAAAATGAGCTAACAAACTTTTTTGAATATTCTGAAATAAAGAAAAATCAGCCTTTAGCTATAATCGCAAGAGAACAGTTCTCAGGAGTTGGCCAAAACTCAAAAACTTGGATTTCACCAAAAGGCGGGATTTGGTTAAGTGCAGCTTACCCAATATTTTCAAAAGAATTTGAATGTCAAATATTTAATTTGTCTTTAGGTATTAAGTTATGTGAAATGCTTAGACAAGAGAATATAAATGTTTGTTTGAAATGGCCAAATGATATTTTTCTTGGTTCAAAAAAGTTGATTGGATTTTTGCCAAGGGTTATTACAAGAGGAAAAGAAATTATCTACGTAAGAGTAGGACTTGGCATGAATGTTTTAAATTACACTCCATCAGAAGGTATTTCATTATCAAAAGTACTTCAAACTAAGAATATTAATCAACATTATTGGACAGCCAAAGTTCTTAAAGCTTTTAATGATTCAATTGAATGTAATAAGAAGAAAGAATATGTAATTAAATCTGCAAATAAGTTTCTTACTAAAAGTTTTTTACCTAGTGGTTATTGTCCTCATACATGGAAAATTAAAGATATTGATTCGAATGGGAATTTAAGAATTGAAAATGAAACTCAAGTGAAGGTAATTAGAAGGTTTTGAATTTAATTAACTTTTAATTCAACTATTCTTCCATCCTTAAATTTAGCTATTTTTTTTGCCCGATTTGCAACTTCATCTTCATGCGTAACTAAAACTATAGTTATTCCAGATTCATGCAGTTTGTCAAAAAGATCTAATACATCTTCAGTGGTTTTTGAATCTAGTGCTCCAGTAGGTTCGTCGGCTAACAAAATTGCAGGGTTATTGATAATAGCCCTCGCAATAGCAACTCGTTGTTGTTGACCCCCTGATAATTGGTTTGGGCGATTATTCATCCTTTCTGAAAGACCAACTTTTTTTAAGGCATTCTTACCTCGCTCTAATCTTTGCTCAGGCTCAATACCAGCATAAATCATGGGCAAAGTTACGTTTTCAAGTGCAGTTGCGTCTGAAAGAAGATGAAATTGTTGAAAAACGAAGCCTAATTTTTGGTTACGTATTTCCGCGAGCTCATCATCAGATAAATTCTCAACAGGAATACCATTTAATTTATAAATACCTTCAGATGGTCTATCTAAACATCCAATAATATTCATAGCTGTACTTTTACCTGAGCCACTTGCTCCCATTACAGCTAAATAATCACCTTTATAAATTTCTAAATTTATGCTGTCTAAGGCTTTGACAGTTAAATCCTCTTTCCCATATGTTTTAGATATATTTTCTAAACTTGCAACTTTCTTAGACATTTATTGAAGAATTCTTCTAGGAAATATTGTTTGCTGTAGCAATAATATCTTGTAAGAAAGGAGTTTCTGAAACTGCTGTATTGGCTAATTTAAAAAGAGGATTAGATAGGATTCCTCCAAGAGCAGTTACCGCCACGCAAGTATAAAGTGCAATTCTCAAGGGTGGTAATCCTACAATTCCCCAATTAATTTCTGGATATGATTTGACTATTTCAGAAGCTTCCTGTGGTTCTTTTACTACCATCATTTTTATCACTGAAATGTAGTAATAAATAGATATAACTGAAGTTACTAATCCAACAATTACAAGTAGATATTGATGATTCGCCCAACCTGCAAAGAACAAGTATATCTTTCCAAAGAATCCCAACATTGGAGGTAACCCTCCAAGAGATAGAAGACAAAGGCTTAAGCCTAATGTAATGAGAGGATCTTTTTGGTAAAGTCCTGAGTAATCAAGAATTCTGTCGGAACCAGTTCTTAGTGAGAAAAGTATTACACAAGAAAATGCACCCAAATTCATAAATAAATATGCAGCCAAATATAAAACAGCAGATGATAAACCATCTTGTGTGCCAGATACTATTCCAATCATTACAAATCCTGCTTGTCCAATAGAACTGTAAGCTAGCATCCTTTTCATTGAGGTTTGAGCTAGAGCTACAACATTTCCTAGAGCCATGCTCAATATTGCCAAAATGGTAAATAAAAGTTTCCATTCTTCGTCAAAAGAAGAGAAAGTTGTGCTTAATATTCTTATGGCAAATGCAAAGCCCGCTGTTTTTGAACCAACAGATAAAAAAGCTACTACAGGTGTAGGTGAACCCTCATATACATCAGGAGTCCATTGATGAAAGGGAACAGCAGCAATTTTAAAGGCAACTGTTGATAAGACAAATACAAGAGCTAGTGAAGTAATAAAGGATGGCTTATTGATAATTTCTAAACCTATTGTCGTTAAGTTTGTTGAACCACTTAATCCATAAAGAAAAGAGGATCCATACAAATAGACAGCAGCAGCAGCTGATCCAACAAGGAGGTATTTTAAGGCCGCTTCTGAACTTCTTGGATCTCTCTTGAGGTAACCAGAAAGTAAGTAACTTGCTACGGATAAAGTTTCCAGAGATATAAATACACTAATAAGGTCAGTAGATCCACACAAAAGCATTGCTCCAAGGGTGGCCGAAAGAACTATCGCAGCAAACTCGCCAATTGGGCTACCACTTTGTTCTGTATACCGCCAACTTATAAGTAAAGATATTAAGGTTGATAAAGAAATTATTGCTCTAAATGCGATTGCCAAATTATCTGAATTAAAGGACCCAAGGAATGCGCTTTCTACAGGATTACTCCATTGCAATGCCAAACTAACGAGAGAGCTGCCAATTGATAAATAGCAAATTATCGGTGCCCATTTTGATGCAGTTTTTTCTCCAGCTAAATCTACAAAAAGTGTTCCAACAATACCTAATAGAATAAAAGCCTCTGGAATAATGGCTTGAGCATTTAAATTAATTGTAAAGATTTCGTTGGGCACTTTATTAAATTGGATTAAATTAGATGTTTGTTTGTAAGGGTCTAAGAGTTAATCTTAACTTGATTATAATTTGTGGGTATGATTTTTGAAATTTTCAGAAGAAAATACTTGAAAAAGCTTCAAATAATCATAATATGCCCTAACAGAACAAAAACACCAATTTTTGAAATAAACCTTGGATCACACACTTGTTATTGTTGAAAGTCCCACCAAAGCAAAAACTATAAGAAAGTTTTTGCCTCCTAATTATGAAGTTCTCGCTTCAATGGGACATGTAAGAGATCTTCCAAAAGGAGCTGCTGAAATACCTGCTGCGGTTAAAAAGGAAAAATGGTCAAGGATAGGAGTTAATACAACAGAAGATTTTGAACCACTTTATATAGTTCCAAAAGATAAGAAAAAGGTTGTTAAAGAGTTAAAAGATGCATTGAAAGGTGCGAACCAGCTATTACTGGCAACTGATGAGGATAGAGAGGGAGAGAGTATTAGCTGGCATCTCTTGCAAATACTTAAGCCTAAAATACCAACTAAGAGAATGGTTTTTCATGAAATCACAAAAAAGGCAATTAATAAAGCTTTAGACCAAACAAGAGAAATTGATATGGAACTTGTTCAGGCTCAAGAAACAAGAAGAATCTTGGACAGGCTTTTTGGATATGAATTATCTCCTTTACTTTGGAAGAAGGTAGCCCCCCGACTATCTGCTGGTCGTGTCCAATCAGTTTCTGTAAGACTTCTTGTTAGGCGAGAGAGACAAAGAAGATCCTTTAAAAAAGCTAGTTACTGGGGGATTAAAGCTTCCCTAGTAAAAGATAATATTACTTTCGAAACTAAATTATTCAGTTTAAACGGTCAAAGAATTTCTAACGGTTCCGATTTCGACGAACAAACCGGTAAATTAAAAGAAGGAAACAAATCTTTAATAATTAGAGAAGAGAAAGTAAATGATTTATTGAAGACTTTTTCCTCAGAGGATTGGTTAGTCTCAAAAATCGAAAAAAAGCCATCCACTCGTAAGCCAGTTCCTCCATTTACAACTAGCACATTACAACAAGAATCAAATAGGAAGCTTCGTTTGTCTGCAAGAGAAACTATGAGATGTGCACAAGGTCTATATGAGAGAGGTTTCATAACATATATGAGAACTGATTCAGTTCATCTCTCCGAACAAGCCACAAGAGCTGCTAGAGAATGTGTCAGTTCTATGTATGGAAAAGAATATTTATCTAACTCACCAAGACAATTTAATTCAACTGCAAGAAATGCTCAAGAAGCACACGAAGCTATTAGGCCGGCAGGTGAGGTATTTAAAACACCAAAGGAAACTAATCTAACTGGTAGAGACTTATCACTTTACGATTTAATTTGGAAAAGAACTGTAGCTAGTCAAATGGCGGAAGCTAGGTTAACAATGATTAATGCTGAAATTAGCGTAGGGGATGGATTATTTAAATCGAGCGGGAAAAGTATTGATTTCGCAGGATTCTTCAGAGCTTATGTCGAGGGAAGTGATGACCCAAGTTCATCCCTTGAACAACAAGAGATTATTCTCCCAAACTTAACAACTGGAACATGTCTTGAAGTTACTAATAAGGAATCTACTTTTCATGAAACTAAACCTCCTGCAAGATATACAGAGGCTGCATTAGTTAAAGTTCTTGAAAAAGAAGGGATTGGGAGACCTTCTACCTATGCCAGCATTATTGGGACCATAGTTGATAGAGGTTATGCGAATATATCTTCCAATACTTTGGCTCCAACGTTTACAGCTTTTGCTGTTACTGCTCTATTAGAAGAACATTTTCCTGATCTGGTTGATACTACTTTTACAGCAAAAATGGAATCTTCATTGGATGAAATATCTTCTGGTAATCTTGAGTGGCTACCATACCTAGAAACTTTCTATAAAGGTAAAAATGGTTTAGAGGTAAAAGTTCAGAAAACAGAGGGTGATATTGATGGTAAAGCTTATAGACAAGTTGATTTCGAAGACCTTCCTTGCGTAGTCAGAATAGGCTCTAACGGACCTTGGCTAGAGGGTACAAAAATTGATGAATCTGGTAATGAAATTCAGGCTAAAGGTAACCTTCCAATGGATATTACTCCTGGAGATTTAGATATAAAGCAAGTTGATCAAATTTTAAGTGGCCCATCAGATCTTGGAACTGACCCGAAAACTGGGGAAAAAGTCTTTTTAAGATTTGGCCCTTATGGACCTTACGTACAATTGGGAAATAATGATCAAGATAAAGCTAAACCAAGAAGAGCTTCATTACCCAAAGAGTTGAAAACTGATGATCTAACTCTAGATGAAGCGCTTGTACTATTAAGTTTACCTAGATTGTTAGGAGTTCATCCTGAAGGAGGAATTGTTGAAGCTGATAGAGGAAGATTTGGCCCTTACATCAAATGGATTAAAAATGAATCTGAATCTGAAAATAGATCCTTAAAGAAAGAGGATGATGTTTTTACTGTTGATATAAAACGAGCATTAGAAATTCTTGCGATGCCAAAAATGGGTAGAGGTGGTCAAGAGGTACTTAAAGACTTTGGAAAACCGAAAGAATTTAAAGAAAAAATTCAAATATTAAATGGAAGATATGGTGTCTATTTAAAATGCGGCAAAACTAATGTTTCGATTGCCAAAGATACTGACATAGAAAAATTTACCATAGATGAAGCAGTATTTCTTTTAGAAGAAAAACTAAAAGATAAAAAAGGCGCAATTTTAAAAAAAACAAAGATTAGTAATAAAAAAACTACAAGGAAAAAGAAAAGTTAGAGAAAATATGATTTTAAAAAAAAAAGAATTTTTTTTATTAATTTTTTTAATTTTCTTGCAATCATGCTCTGGAGGGAGGATTGGAAATTTTCTTGAAAGTAGTTTTAATGA